>OMIN01000114.1 GCA_900299145.1 Betaproteobacteria bacterium
GCGTCAGATGTGTATAAGAGACAGGCGTGCAAGTCCCGGCAAATACAACTATGCCTCGGTGGGCGTGGGTTCGCTGGCGCATATCGGCGGCGAGATTTTCAACCGTGCGGCGGGTGCGAAGCAGGTGCACGTGCCGTTTAAATTTTTGGGCGATGCGTTCACCGAAACCATGGCTGACCGCGTGCACTATTTCCTGTTCACCGTACCTTCGGCCTCGGCCATTGCGCGCGAAGGCAAGCTGCGCGCGCTGGCGGTGAGCGGCTCGAAGCGCTCCTCGGCGTGGCCCGATTTGCCAACGGTGGCGGAAGCCGGCTTGCCGGAGGCGACATCGGATGGCTGGTTCGGCCTGATCGGCCCGGCGGGCGTGCCGGCCGCGATCGTCGCGCAGGTGCAGGGCGATATTTCGAAACTGCTGCGCGAGCCGAAAATCCGCGAATCGCTCGCGCGTGGCGGCGCTGAAATACCCAATGACACGTCGACCGCGGCCTTTGGCAAGCTGATGCAGACCGAATACGATCGCTACATGCGGCTGGTAAAAGAAGCAGGTTTGCGGGCGCCATGATGGACGCCGCCACGATGACCCGTGCCACTGCCATGGCATGGCTGGCGCTCGCGCCCGCCATGGCACTTGCCCAGGCGTTTCCTGCCAAAACCATCCGCATGGTCGTGCCGTTTCCAGCGGGCGGTGGCGTGGATTACACCGGGCGCATGATCGCCAAGGGCATGTCCGACCGTTTGGGCCAGCAGGTGGTGATCGACAACCGCGCGGGGGCTTCCGCCATCATCGGCATGGAGGCCGCCAAAAACGCCGCGCCGGATGGCTACACGATTGCCATCACGTCCAACGGGCCGTTGGTGATCAACCCGCATCTGTTTCGCAAGCTGCCGTACGACAGCCTGCGTGACTTTTCCCCCATCGCCCTCACCACCAGCTTTCCCTATTTACTGGTGGCGCACCCGTCGCTGCCGGTAAAGACGGTGAAAGAGTTGATCACGCTGGCGCGTTCACGGCCCGGCGAAATTTCGTATTCTTCGCCCGGCACTGGCAATGGCCAGCATCTCGCTACCGCGCTGTTTGCTTCCATGGCCAAGCTCGACATGCTGCACATACCGTACAAGGGCAACGCGCCGTCGGTGGTGTCGCTGGTGTCCGGCGAAACACAGCTTACCTTCAGCAGTATTCCCGGCATGCTGCCACACGTGCGCGCCGGGCGCGTGCGCGCGCTTGCCGTGGGGTCGGTGCAGCGTGTGCCGTCGCTGCAGGATTTTCCCACGGTGGCCGAGAGCGGCCTGCCGGGCTTTGAAGCCGCCGGCTGGGGCGGAATTATCGGCCCGGCGAACTTGCCGCGCGATGTTGTTGGTGCGTTGAGCAAGGCGATCATCGACACGCTAAAGCACCCCGACACCGCACAGCGCATGCTCGCCGACGGGGCCGTGCCCACGCCCGGCACGCCGGAGGAACTCACTGCTTATTTGAAGACCGAACTCGCCAAGTGGGGGAGGGTGGTGAAGCTTGCCAACGTGAAGCCGGAGTAATTTGCCAATGAAATCTTCCAAAAAGCCCAATATTCTTTTGATCCTCGTCGACGATCTGCGCTTTGACGAATTCGGCGCGGGCGGCCACCCTTACATGAAAACGCCGCACATCGACCGCATTGCGCATGAAGGCATGATGTTTGATCGTGCGTTTCACACCACGCCGATCTGTTCGCCCAACCGCGCGTCGATACTCACTGGGCAATACGCCAGCCGCCACGGCATTATCGACAACGTGGCGCGCGACGCGGCGAGTCATCGCATTCCAAATTACCACCTGGAATTGCAGAAGCTCGGCTACGAAACCGCGCACATCGGCAAGTGGCACATGGGCAACGACGGCAAGCCGCGCCCCGGCTACGACTACTGGGTGGCGTACGATGGCCACGGGCGGCTCAACGATCCGCTGCTCAACGAGCACGGCAAATACGTGCAGCGCAAGGGCTACATCACCGACATCATGAACACCATGGCGGTGGATTTTGTGAAGAAAAAACACAAAAAACCTTGGTCGCTATGGTTTGCACATAAAGCGGTTCACCCCGATGCGGAGCAGGCCGCCGACGGTACCATCCGTATGGATGGTTACCGCGTGCCCAAGCGCCATGAGAATTTATACAAGGGCTGCGTGTTCCCGAAAAAACCCAATATGCAAAGCCCGAAGGAATTTCTCAAGCACAAGCCGGTGTGGACCGAAGCGGTGGAATTGCGCAAAACCAAGGAATCGCGCGCCATCACCGAGCCGCTGCATTCGTTCACGCAGGAAGAAATCCGCCTGCGCGCCGCGATGATGGCCTCGGTCGACGAGGGCGTGGGCATGCTGTTCGACGCGCTGGAGCAAACCGGCCAGCTCGACAATACGATCATTCTTTTCATGGGCGACAACGGCTTTTTCTTCGGCGAACACGGCATCGGCCCCGACCGGCGATTCGGTTACGAAGAAGGCATTCGCTCGCCGCTGACCATGCGGTACCCGAAACTGCTGAAGGCGGGCGCGCACCGCAAGCAACTGGTGATTCTGCAAGATTTGGCGCCGACGCTGATCGAACTCGCCGGCGGTAAACCGGGGGGTCATATACAGGGCCGCTCGCTGGTGCCCTTGTTTTCCGGCAAAAAAGCCGCGTGGCGCAAATCCGTGCTGATCGAATACTGGGCCGAGAATGCCTACCCGTGGCTCGTCGGCATGACCTACAAGGCCGTGCGCACCGACCGGCATAAATACATCAAGTGGGTGAATCGCGCGCGCAACGGCGAACTGGACGAGCTATACGATCTTGAAAAAGATCCTTTTGAAATCAATAACTTGGCTAAGAAGCCGGCTTATCACGCTACGCGGGAGAAGTTGCATCGGGAGATGCGTAGGTTGGCGGCGGATGCTTTGGGGTTGTGAACTTGCTTTGTTCAAAAAAGTGATTACTATGTCCACAATAATCACTTTTGACCTCACGAATGAAAACCGTATCCGCCCGCGAGGCTAAAACCCGGTTCGGCGAGTTGCTCGACACCATGCAGCGCGAACCCGTCCTAGTGACTAAGAACAACCGGCCTGTTGGCATCATGATTTCCATCAAGGATGCTTCTGACACCCTGATCCCTGAACTCTTTATGGAAAAAGAGAACGGGTACGAAGAATGGTTTGCCGCCAAGGTCACCGCGAGCCTTGATGCAGTTAACACTGGCACTGAGACGTTGACTGAACACGATCAGGCGATGGATCGCGTGTGGGAGCGCGTGGTGGCGCGCGCCAAACCAGCGCCACGGTAATTTCTCCCGGTGGCTGCTGTTCTTTGGACGGCGAGGGCAGAGCAGGACCTCGAAGAAATTCTTGCGTTTTACATCGGCACGGCGGGTTTGCCTGTCGCCCGAAGCATTTTCAGGCGAATACGCGCTCATGTAGAAAATCTGCGCCAGTTCCCGCAGCGTACCCGATTTGGCCGGGTCTACGGCACGCGGGAGTTGGTCATTCAGCGCTTACCGTATCTTGTGGTGATTCAGGTTGAGGGCGAGCGCGTGCTGGTACTCAATGTGATTCACACCGCGCGTAAGTATCCTGCGTAGGGAGAACACCTCTGGCTGAATATCTTCTGTCAAGCTACGCCCGCCACGGCTCAATACTGTCAGCCCCAATGCCAAATTTCTGTATCGCACCGGTCACCGCAGCCGCGGGCACCGCCTCCTGATCCGCCAGTGCCTTGAGCGCCGCGACCGCGATATGCCCCCGATCCACTTCAAAAAACCGCCGCAGTAACTCACGCGTGTCGCTGCGCCCGAAGCCATCGGTGCCGAGCACGGTATAAGGCCGATCCACCCACGCGCGGATGGGTTCGGCGAAGTTACGCACGTAGTCAGTGGCGGCGACGACTGGTCCGGCATGATCGCGCAGGGATTGTTCGACCCAGGTGACGCGGGGTGCTGCTTCGGGGTGCAGGCGGTTCCAGCGTTCGCAGGCGGCGCCGTCGCGCGCGAGTTCGGTGAAACTGGTAACGCTCCACACGTCGGCGGCGATTTGGTATTCGCTTTCGAGGATGTCGGCGGCAGCCAACACTTCGCGCAATATCGTGCCGCAGCCCATTAACTGCACGCGATGTTTGTGTTTGCCGCCTTGCTTCAACAGATACATGCCGCGCAGGATGCCTTGCTCTGCGTCCGCTGGCAGCGCCGGCATCTTGTAATTCTCATTGGTGACGGTGAGGTAATAGAACACGTCTTCCTGCTCATCCAGCATGCGGCGCAGGCCGTCCTGAATGATCACCGCAAGTTCGTAGCCGTAAGTCGGATCGTAGGCTACGCAGTTGGGGAAGGTGGCGGCGCTGATGTGGCTGGAGCCGTCCTGATGTTGCAGGCCTTCGCCCGATAGTGTGGTGCGCCCACTTGTCGCGCCGATCAGGAAGCCGCGTGCGCGTGCATCGCTCGCGCCCCAGATCAAATCCGCCACGCGCTGAAAACCGAAGATGGAATAGAAAATGTAGAACGGCACCATGGTCACGCCATGCGCGCTGTAGGCGGTGGCGGCGGCAATCCACGATGAAATCGCGCCGGCTTCGGTGATGCCTTCTTCGATGATCTGGCCGTTTTTCGCTTCCTTGTAGTAGAGCAGTTCGTCGCGGTCTTCGGGCTCGTACATCTGCCCGGTGGACGAATAAATCGCGAATTGCCGGAACAGCGTCTGCATGCCGAAGGTGCGCGCTTCGTCGGCGACGATGGGCACGATGTGCTTGCCGAGCGCGGGGCTTTTCAGCAGCTGTGACAGCACGCCAACAAAGCTCATGGTGGTGGATTCTTCGCGCTCGTGGCTGCCTTCGAGGATGCGTGCGAAGTGGTTCAACTTCGGAGCGGCGAGCTCGCGTCCTGCAGGCGCCTTACGCGCGCGTGCCGGCATGGCGCCGCCGAGGGCTTTGCGGCGCGCCTTTAAGTATTTGATTTCATGGGATTTTTCTGCGGGCTTGTAAAACTTGAGCGCGGCGACGTCAGCGTCCGAAATCGGCAGCGCAAAGCGGTCGCGAAACGCCAGCAGCGCATCGGTCTCCAGCTTTTTAGCCTGGTGCGCGGTCATTTTGCCTTCGCCCCACTGGCCCATGCCGTACCCCTTCTTCGTTTGCGCGAGGATCACCGTCGGCCGGCCGCGGCTGCGCATCGCGGCGTGGTAGGCGGAATAGACTTTCACGGGATCGTGCCCGCCGCGCCGCAGCCGGTCGATGTCGGCATCGGACAAATCGGCGACCAGCGCCTGCAACTCCGGATACTTGTTGAAAAAGTGCTCGCGGTTAAAGCGCCCGTCGGTGGCCGCGTACTTCTGCAATTCGCCGTCGACGGTTTCGTGCAGGCGCTTTAACAATATGCCTTCATGGTCGCGCGCAAAAAGCGCATCCCAATCGCTGCCCCACAAGAGCTTGATCACGTTCCATCCCGCGCCGGTGAATAGGCCCTCGAGCTCCTGAATAATCGAACCGTTGCCGCGCACCGGTCCATCCAGACGCTGCAAATTGCAGTTGACGACAAAAATCAGGTTGTCGAGTTTTTCGCGAGCGGCGAGTGACAGGCCCGCGAGCGATTCCGGTTCATCCATTTCACCGTCGCCCACGAACGCCCACACTTTGCGATCCGACGGGGGGCGCGCACTGTTGAACATCGCGCGGTCTTCGAGATAACGCATGAAGCGCGCCTGATAGATCGCGTTGATCGGGCCGAGCCCCATAGACGCATTGGGGAACTGCCAGAAATCCGGCATCAGCCAAGGGTGTGGGTACGACGCGAGACCGCCGCCGCGTGTCTCCTGCCGGTACTTCATCAACTGGTCTTCGGTAAGGCGGCCTTCAAGAAAGGCGCGCGCGTAGATGCCGGTGGAACAATGCGGCTGAAAATAAATCAGGTCGCCATCCTGCCCCGCGCGGAAAAAATGGTTGAGGCCAACTTCGTAGAGATCGGCGGCCGAGGCGTAGGTTGCGATGTGCCCGCCAAGCTCCGGGTGGTCGCGGTTGGCGCGCACGACCATCGCCAGCGCATTCCAGCGCACCAGCGCGGTGATGCGTTCTTCCAGCGCGAGATCGCCGGGGTAGGGCGGCTGCTCGGCGAGCGGGATGGTGTTGCAATACGCCGTGGTGGCATTGAATTTCAAGCCACGGCAACTGCGCCGCGCGGTGTCAAACAACTGCTGCAAAATGAATTCGGCGCGCGCTTCGCCTTCATGCTCGATCAGCGAGCGCAGCGAATCAAGCCACTCGCGGGTTTCTTGCGGGTCAGGGTCGGCGGGGTAGTTCATGATGGCTTTTGCGTTATTAGTGTTGACAGACTGTTCTTGTTAATTGACCAAAATCGATTGACGCTGGCCACGCTTGAGTGCCACCCCTGCCATTCGCGCGAAAGCGGGAATCCACAACACAGTGCCACTTGAGACCACGTATGGATTCCCGCTTTCGCGGGAATGGCAAGGAGACTTTTCATATATACCCAAGCGTCTTTGTGATGATAGGCGCTTAGGGCGGACAGGAGCTTGCGATTTTTACTGTATTTTCAAATATATGAGCAATAAAATGTTAAATTACAACTAAATTTTCGTAGAATATTGCCAAAATGCGGCAGGCTCTGCTTACCTCTGCTTACGTACAGCACCTGCTATTTTGAATGATGAATGACGATTAATGAATAGTCTGTGGAGCCAAGCCGAGGCCGCGCAATGCCCGGACGAACTCGCACTGCGTGCCTACAGCTCGCGGCTGCTGGGAGGCGATCCGTCGCTGGTGTTGCATGGCGGCGGAAACACTTCGATCAAGCTGCAGGAAAGCGGCGCGGCTGTGCTGTACGTCAAGGGCACCGGCAGCGATCTCGCGCGGGTTGAAGCCTCGTCATTCACGCCGTTGCGACTGGAAGGCGTGCATACCGTATTAGCCGAGCCTGAGCTGGACAATACGACAATGATGCGCGCACTCGATGCCAGCCTCGCACGCCGCCCCGCGCCGCGCCCGTCGATAGAAACTTTGCTGCACGGCGGGCTGCCGTTTCGCTGCGTCGAGCACACCCATGCGGACGCCGTGCTGGCAGCAATGAACGTCGAAACCCTGGAACATGTGCATGCGGAGGTCTACGGTGAACTCGCACCGCTGGTGCCGTACCACCATTCCGGCCATGCACTGGCGCGCGCGTGCATGGAGGTATTCAATGCACGTCGCACGCGCAATACCATCGGCCTTATTCTCGCGTTTCATGGCGTAGTGGCGTTTGGCGATGACTTGCGTTCTTCGTATGAAAACATGATCGCGTTGGTGACGCGCGCCGAAGATTTTCTACGAATGCGAGGCGGGTGGCGCTCATGGCAAGCGACGGATGATGGGGATTGGACTGAGGCTCCCACCATCCCCGCAGGGCTTTTTACGCTGCACGAAGAAATCAACGACATCGCTGGCGTGCCACTTGTCATGCGAGTGGGTCGTGACGCCCAGTGTCTGGCGTACGCACGACGCAATGATCTCGCGGAGATATCGCAACAGGGCCCGGCCACGCCTCAGCATGCGGTGTACACCAAACGCGTACCGCTGATCGGGCGCGATGTACGGGGCTTTGCAACACGCTATCGTGACTATCTTGTGTCGCATCTGGGCAAGCCGGCCAGTGCGCTGATGGATGCCGCGCCGCGCATCGTGCTCGACCCCGATGTGGGCGTTATCGCGTTCGGCAAGAATACCCGCGAGGCGCAGATGGCGCTGGAGATGTACCAACACGATATTTTCGTCATCACCGGCGCCAGTGCGCACGGGCGTTATCGTTCGGCGCCATCGGCAGCTATCGCGCTGGCGGAGTTTGAATATGGTGGATACGCAGCAAAGTAGCCGCAAGGGCGACTAAAAACATGAACAAAAACAATACGTTACGATGGTTCAACGGCGCACTCGAAATGCTTGATCAGCGCGTGTTGCCGTCTCGGATCAGCTATCTGCGTTTTGATTCCGCAGCCGCCGTAGCGGAAGGCATCAAGGCCATGGTGGTTCGCGGCGCGCCGGCCATCGGCTGCGCGGCGGCTTATGGCGTGGCGCTGGAAGCATTGCGCCTGGCCGGGGAGCCGCGCGACAGAATTCTGCCGGGCATCGAGCAGGGCATGGCGATCCTCGCCGCGAGCCGGCCGACGGCAGTGAATCTTTTCTGGGCGTTGAATCGCATGCGCGGCAAATTCGACGTCTTGCGCACGCTACCTGCCGCGGCCATCGCCGATGCCCTGCTCGCTGAAGCGCACGCCATCACGGAAGAAGATGTACGCCTGAATCGTGCGATGGGTGCACACGGCGCGGCGCTGCTTGCCGACAACATGCACGTGCTCACGCATTGCAATGCCGGCGCGCTGGCGACTGCCGGCCACGGCACGGCGTTGGGCGTGATCCGTTCGGCCGTTGAGGCCGGCAAGCGCATCCACGTGTTTGCCGACGAGACACGCCCGTTTTTGCAGGGTGCGCGCCTCACCGCGTGGGAGTTGATGCAGGATAACATTCCCGTGACGCTGATTGCCGACAACGCGGCTGGCTTGCTGATGCAGCGGGGCTAGATCGGCGCGGTGATCGTTGGCGCCGACCGCATTGCCGCCAATGGCGACGTGGCCAACAAGATCGGTACCTATGGCGTCGCGGTGCTCGCGCGGCGGCATGGCATACCGTTTTATGTGGCCGCGCCGCGCTCGACGATTGATCCCACAACTCCCACGGGCGCGGACATCACCATTGAGGAACGCGACGCCGGTGAAGTGACGGGTTTCGGCGGCGTGCGGTGGGCGCCGGAAGGTGTTGTAGTGCGAAACCCGGTGTTCGACATGACGCCCGCCGAACTGGTGACGGCGATCATCAGCGAGCGCGGCGTAATGCACGCGCCGGACCGTGAGCAAATTCGCAGGGTGCTGGCGTGAATGCCGGCAAATCGAAGGTAAAAGCTGCCGTATCAACGGGCAACACGGCGCTGGACGACACCGACTGGCGCATCCTCGCCGCGCTGCAGGACGACGCGCGGCTGACGAATGCCGATCTTGCGGAGAAAGTGTTTCTGTCGCCCTCGCCGTGTTTGCGCCGCGTGCGTGATCTGGAGCAGGCGGGGCTGATCCGCCGCTATGTGACGCTGCTTGACCCGCTGAAAATCGGGCTGACCGTCAGCGTGTTCATCCAGGTGAGTCTTGAAAAGCAGATGCGCGGCGCGCTGGATACCTTTGAGAATTCCGTGCTGGCGCGCGACGAGGTGATGGAGTGTTACCTGATGACCGGTGACGCGGACTATCTGCTGCGCGTGGTGGTGTCCGATATGCAATCACTGGAACGGTTTATCGTGGATTATCTGGCGAAAATTCCGGGCGTGTCGAACATCCGCTCGAGCTTTGCGTTAAAACAGGTGAAATACAAGACCGCACTGCCGCTGGCCGTGCAAACACGGGATTCGCCCGCCACGTCTGCGCGCCGCTATCGGAAATAGCCCAAAAATGACAGCCTGCTTGCTTGCCAGCGCAGCAGGTTTGGCTTAATGTCTGGCATCAAATTCTGGATGACACGATACGCATGAACAGCCTCGCGAAAAACGCCCACGAAGATCTGCTGGCGCTCGCCGCTGCCAGGCCGCGTTGGTCGCGGCGTGATTTCATGGCGGGCGCCGCTGTATCGGGTGTGACGGGTTTCGCGCTGGCGGCGCAGCCGGTGTGCGCGCAAACCCTTGTCTATACGGAACCACGCGGCTTGACCGCCGGCATGGTTGAGCTGCCCACCGACAACGTCGTGATCCCCGCGTACTACGCCATGCCCGCCAACATGCGCCTGCCCGCGACCACGTCATCCCTGCCGGTCATGGTGGTGGTGCAGGAGATTTTCGGCGTGCACGAGCACATCAAGGACGTTTGCCGCCGTTTCGCGCAGCAGGGTTATCTGGCGATCGCGCCGGAGCTTTTCCACCGTCAGGGCGACGCGTCGAAACTGAAAGACAACAAGGAAATTTTCGAGCAGATTGTCAGCAAGGTCACCGACTGGCAGGTGATGCGCGACATCGACGCCGCCGTGCGTTGGGCCACGCGCAACGGTGGCAGCCGCTATAAGCTTGGCATCACCGGGTTTTGCTGGGGCGGCCGCATCGCGTGGCTGTATCCGGCGCACAACGATTACGTCAAGGCGAGTGTCGCATGGTACGGGCGGTTGACCGGCGAGAAAACGCTGCTGACCCCGCTACATCCCATCGACGTCGTCGACAATATACGCGTGCCGGTGCTGGGGCTGTATGGCGCGGCGGATGCCGGCATCCCGGTGAAAGACGTGGAACTGATGCGCGCGGAACTGCACAAGCGCCCATTGAGCGAGCCGTCCACCCTGCATTTGTACCCGGATACGCCGCACGCGTTTTTTGCGGACTACCGCGCGAGCTATCGGGAGAAGCAGGCCATCGACGCGTGGGATCGCTGCCTGGCATGGTTCAAAAGAAGCGGCGTGCACGCGTAAGTCGCGGCAGCGTCCGGCCGCACCGCCCACTGCCGCACCGTGCGGGGCCGAAAATCGGCCGGTTTCCCACTTTGTGAAAATCCCCGCTATTATGGCGCGCGGTCACTTTTCCGGCGGCCGGCGTGAAGCGCTTGCCGATGAAGATGGTTTTAAAAATATTCAATTAAAACAAATACTTACGATATATCCACTTTGACGGAGGCAACATGAACGACAGGATTCGTGAAGACATACTGGCGCTGGTGGGCGGCACAGGGCAGTGGAGGCAGTGGAGCCGCCGCGAGTTCGTCACCGGTTCGCTGGCCACGGGTTTTGCGCTGGCAGCGCAGCCAATATGTGCGCAGACCATGATCAAGACCAGCGATCAGGGCCTGCACGCGGGGGAAGTGCGCGTCGAAACCAAACAGGGCTCGATCCCGGCGTACATTGCGATGCCTGACAAAGGCACGAATTTTCCGATGATCCTCGTGGTGCAGGAAATCTTCGGTGTGCATGAACATATCAAGGACGTGTGCCGGCGCTTTGCGAAACTCGGTTACGTGGCCGCCGCGCCGGAGCTGTATTACCGGCAGGGCGACGTGTCGAAAATGAGTGATGTCAAAGAGATCTTCGGCAAGGTCGTCAACAACGTGCCCGATTCGCAGGTCATGGCCGATCTGGATGCCACCGTCGCCTACGCGCGCCGCTTGGGTATGGCGCACGCCAGCAAGCTCGGTATCACCGGCTTTTGCTGGGGCGGGCGCGTCACCTGGCTTTACACCGCACACAACCCGGGCGTGAAGGCGGGGGTGGCGTGGTACGGGCGCGTGCTCGGTGACAAGAATGCCAATAATCCGGCGCATCCGCTGGATGTCGTCGATAAAATCAACGCACCGGTGCTGGGGCTTTACGGCGGCGCGGATGCGGGCATTCCCAACGACACCGTCGACAAAATGCGCTCGGCACTGAGCGCAGCGGGCAAGAAATCCACCATCCACACCTATCCGGATACGCCGCACGCGTTCCATGCCGACTACCGGCCCAGTTTCCGCAAGCAGCAGGCCGAAGACGGCTGGCGGCGCGCGACGGAATGGTTCAAAGCCAACGGCGTGGCGTGATACGGTTGACGGGGCGAGCGGTTGACCCGGTTGTTGAATAACGCGCGGCGTCCCGCTTTCGCCCTCGCGCGGCGCATGCGCGAGATTGAGCCGTTTCAGGTGATGGCGTTGCTGGCGCGCGCCAAGGCACTGGAAGGGGAAGGCCGCGACATCGTTCACATGGAAATCGGCGAACCGGATTTCGCAACGCCGCAACCGGTTTGCGTAGCGGGTGCGAAGGCACTGGAGCAAGGCGAACTTTTCTACACGCCGGCGCTGGGCATCCCCGCGCTGCGCGAAGCCGTAGCGCGCTTTTACAAGACCCGCTATGGCGTCACGCTTGACCCCTCACGCGTGGTGATCACCACCGGGTCGTCGGGCGCGCTGCTGTTGGTGATGGCAGCGCTGGTGAATCCCGGGGACGAGGTGCTGATGGCCGACCCCGGCTATCCGGCCAACCGCCACTTCGTGCGCTTGATGGAGGGCCGGGCGATGGGCATTGCCGTCGGCCCAGACACTCATTATCAACTCACCCCGGCGCTGGTGGCGCAGCACTGGCGCCAGCGCACCGTGGCCGCGCTGGTGGCGACCCCCGCCAACCCGACGGGTACGCTGATTCCCGCCGAACACCTGCGCGCCATGGCGGCGTTTGCTCGCGTGCGGGGCGGCGCGCTGATCGTCGACGAGATTTATCATGGGCTGGTGTACGACGACGCGGGCGGCGCAACGCCCACGGCGGTCGAGGCAGGCGACAACGTATTCGTAATCAACAGTTTTTCCAAGTATTTCAACATGACGGGCTGGCGGCTGGGCTGGATGGTGGCGCCCGAACGCTATGTGGGCGAAATCGACAAACTGTCACAGAATATTTATCTGTGTCCGCCCGCGCCATCTCAATTCGCAGCATTGGCGGCGTTTGAGCCAGAAACGCTGGCGATTTGCGAAGCCCGGTGCGCGGCGTTTCGCGAACGTCGTGATTACCTCGTGCCCGCGCTACGGGAACTGGGATTCGTGGTTCCGCATACGCCGCCGGGTGCGTTTTACATTTACGCAGACTGTTCACGGCTGACCACGGACAGTTTCGCTTTTGCGCGCGACTTGCTGGAAACCGCCGGCGTCGCGATTACCCCCGGCATCGACTTCGGAACGCATCGCGCGCACGAGCACGTGCGCTTTGCCTATACGCGGCCAGTGGCGCGCCTGCGCGAGGGGGTGCGCCGTATTGGTGAATACCTCACCACGCGGGGCGGCGGACAGGTATAGTACGCTCATGAGTATCGGTATGATGCACGAATTCCCCCACCCTGCCCCGGTGGCCAGCGCATGAAAGCGCAAACCCCGCAGTTGCTGCTGCAAGGCATCCACACGGCGTTGCAGCGCGCGGAGCACGCTGCGCTCACGCCCGCGTTGCGCCAGCAGATTGAATCGGCGTTGAAGGAGGCGGTGCACAACACGGCAGGCCTGCCTGCCGGCGAGAATTTTTCCTCGCGCGTGGTGACCATCCTGTTGACGGATCTGCGCGGTTTTACCGCCATCCTGGAATCGCATCCCGCACCCGAGTTGCTCGACGTGCTGAACCGTTATCTCTTGCGCATGAGTGAAATCGCGTTCGAGCACGGCGGCACCATCGACAAATTCATCGGCGATTCGATCATGGTGCTGTTCGGCGCGCCCGAAAGCCGCGAGGACGACGTCAAGCGCGCGGTGGCCTGAGCCGTTGAGATGCAAATCGCCCTGTTTGAAATGAACAGGGAGAACAAGAAAAACGGCCTGCCGGAACTGAACATGGGCATCGGCATGAACACCGGCACCGTGATGGCCGGCGTACTTGGATCAGACATTTACGCCGAGTACACCGTGATCGGCGAGGAAGTGAACCTCGCTTCGCGCATTGAGGCTTACAGCCTGCGCGGCCAGATACTGGTCAGCGAGGCCACCTACCAGCTTGTGCGCGATTATGTGCAGACCGGGTCGCCCGCCGATGTCTATGTAAAGGGCAAGAAAGACCCGGTGAATCTCTATGAAGTGGTGGCCATTCCGTCGATGAACCGTGTGGTGCCGCGGCAGGAAATCCGCAAAAGCCCGCGCGTCGAGACCAACATTTCGTTCAAGTTCCAGTTGCTGCGCGGTAAATCGGTGGCGCCGGAGCAATACACCGGCACCGTGCTCGACATCAGCTACAACGGCGTTCTGGCAGCGCTGGATATCGAAGTGCCGGCACAGGCCGACATGAAGCTGGAGCTCAATTTGTCGATTGTGGGCACCAGTGCCACCGACCTTTACGCGCGTGTGCGCCGCATGATCGAGCGCGATGGCCAGCGGCTCGCGGGTATCGAATTTACTTCGGTACCGCCGCAAAGCAGCCGCACCATCCGCCGTTTCGTGCAATTGCTGATTCAGGGCGGCGATTCAAAATAAGCCCCACGGCGGGCATTTAACCCGCCGCCGCGCGCGCCAGCAGGGATACCCCGCTTAGCAGCAGCAGCGCGCCAATTACGCGCATGGCCTGATCGCGCGTGAGCCGTCCATGCAAACGGTGGCCGCACCACAGCCCCAGTGCCATTACCGGCAGCAGTGCCGCCGCAGCGCTCAACACGTCGGTGTTGAAAAGCCCGACGCCGGTGAAAATGGCGATGCGCGCGGCGGAGGTGAACGTAAACACGGCCGGCACGGTCGCGCGGATCTGGTCGGGTGTAGCGCCGCGCGCGGTGAAATAGAACACGTAAATCGGCCCGCCCACGCCCAGCGCCGACGAGGTGGTGCCCGCGATGATGCCGGTGGGCGCCGCGGCCCAGCGCGGCAGACGTATGGCTGCCGTGCGGTGGATCAGAAAATGCCCGCCGAACACCAGCACGAACACGCCCAACCCGAGCAGCAACCACCGCGGCGGCACTTTCAGCAGGACAAAGGCGCCAGCGAACAGCCCCACCAACAGGAACGGCAAGAGCGGCACGAATTCCGCCTTCCACACGTCGGCACGCAGCTTCAGGCCCATGCTGAAAGCGCTGACGCAATCGAGCAACACCACCATGGGAATGGCGAATTTGAGCGGCATCAAGTGCGCGAGCAACGGCACCGCGATCAGTGTTGAACCGAAGCCCGACATGCCAAATATCAGGTAAGCCGCGACGATGATCAGCGGCGTGAAAATCAATACCTCGACTGGGGGCATGGCGGCGGAGAGAGCGAAACAGCGAGTATAACCAGAACCGTTACAATCACACGGGGCCTGTAGTTAACCGCTGGCGTACTGATGCGTTAAATGTAAGTGTACTTTCCGTTTGCCACCATGCGAGTCATTTTCGTCCTGCTGATGCTGGCTGTGCTGCCGTGCGGCGTTACGCGCGCGCAGGCGCCTGCGCCGGCAGCGAGCATGCCAGCCAAGACGGTACCAGCGGCATCCAGCAAACCGGAGCTCGAAGCGCGCATTGCCGAAGCCAAGAAGCAGGTGGAAAAGGACCGCGCGCAGCTCAAGCAGGATCGCAAGGCGCTGGAGGACATTCGTAAAAGTGGCGACAAGGCGAAAATCGACAACGCCAGCAGCCGCGTGCGCGTGAGCCAAAGCCAGCTAAGCCGCAGCCAGACGGCGTTGAAGGATCAACGCGAGGCGCTAGCCAAATTGGAAGCGCCGGAGCGCGAAGCCGCAAAGGCGCGCGGGGACGCTGCACGCGCCGCGCTCGCGAAATCACGCGCGGATCGCGATAAGGCCCGCGCAGAGCGGCAGGCGGCGGCGGACAAGGCGCAGCGCGCGGATGCCGTAGAAAAGTCGAAGGCGAAAACCGAACGTGACGCCAAACGCGCGGCCGAAGCGCCGGAACGCGACGCGGCGAAAGCGCGTGGCGACGAGGTACGCGAAGCGCAGCGCATTGAAAAAGACAAAACCGCCGCCGAGCGCGAGGCTGCCCGCAAGTTGCGTGAACAGCAGGAGATCGAGCGCGCCGAGACGCAGAAAAAGCGCGAGCAGGAAAAGCAGTCACCACCCAGGCGAACGCTGCTGCCGTTCTGAGATAAGTATCTGTTTTAATTAATCTTTTACTATAACGGTTATGACTGAAATTATTTTGATCCGCCACGGCGAAACCGCGTGGAACCGGGAACGGCGCATGCAGGGCCAGATCGACACGCCATTGTCCGACACCGGGCGCACGCAAGCCGAGGCGCTGGGCCAGCGCATGGCGAAACACCCGAAGCCGTTTAGCGCGATTTACAGCAGCGATCTATCGCGCGCGTATGACACGGCCGCGGCCATCGCGAAGCACAGCGGCCATGAAATTCGCCGCGATCCGGCGTTGCGTGAACGGGCGTTCGGTATTTTTGAAGGGCTGACGTACGCCGAGATGTCGCAACGTTATCCCGAAGAACACACGCGCTTCTCGCAGCGCGACCCGGACTACGCCGTGCCGGGCGGGGAAAGTCCGCGTGCGTTTTACGAGCGCGGGCTGGCCTGCGTGAACGGCATCGCCGATGCGCATCCGGACGAATGTCTGGTGGTGGTCACGCACGGCATGGTGCTCGACACGCTGTATCGCGCCGCCTACAACCTGCCGTTGCCCGAGAAGCGCGAAGCGCCGCTGTTCAACGCCAGCCTCAACACCTTTCGCCGCGAAGGCGGCCAGTGGATCGGCGTCACGTGGGGTGACATTACGCATCTTACCGAGGCGGGCATCACTGTTTTCGACTGGCGTACGTCGGCCTGATAACGCCCTGGGCAGAAACTGGTACCGGAACAGGAACAGGCTGAGAAATGCCCGTTAAGGAACAGGTGGTGCTGGTGCACGGGCTGTGGATGCACGGCATGGTGATGGCGTGGATGGCGCGGCGCATCGAACACCACGGCTACACCGTGCACTGCTACAGCTACCCAACGGTGCGGCTGAATCTCGCGGAAAACGCGAGCCGGCTTGCGGCGTTTTGTGATTCGCTGGGTGCGCGCCCGCTGCATTTGGTGGGGCACAGTCTGGGCGGTCTGTTGATCGCACGCATGCTCGATGAGCCGCACCAGCTCGACATTGGCCGCGTGGTGTTCCTTGGGTCACCGTATACCGGCAGCTTTGCGGCGCGGCGTTTTTCGAGCGTGCCGATGGGCCGCGCGGCGGTGGGCGCTTCCATCGCCGAGTGGCTGCGCGGCGCCCGGCCCGGTAATCTTGCGAAATTTGAAGTCGGCGCCATCGCCGGTGACTTGGGCGTGGGGCTGGGGGTAATGGTGGTGCCTGATCTGCCGCGCCCGCACGACGGGACCGTGTGTGTCGCGGAGACCGAAGTGCCTGGCGCGCGCGATCATATCGTGCTGCCGGTGAGCCACACCGGCATGGTGATGTCGATGCGCGTGGTGCGGCAGGTGTGCGAATTTTTACGGCGCGGAAAATTTGCGCGCGGCGCACGCGCGTGACGGGCATGCCGGACCGGCGCTGCGCACGGTTCGGCAGGGCTATTTGTATCTATATGTTTTTATTAAGTTTTTCGGGATGTGCGCAAATCGGCTATTACGCGCAGTCGATCCGCGGCCAGCTGGATATCTGGGCGCGCGAAAAGCCGATCGCCGATATTATTGGCGACAGTGTCTCACCCGCCTTGCTGCGTGAAAAGCTTGCGCTGGTGTTAAAGGCGCGCGCCTTTGCCAGCGACGAACTGGGCCTGC
This sequence comes from Betaproteobacteria bacterium, assembly GCA_900299145.1. GTDB lineage: Bacteria > Pseudomonadota > Gammaproteobacteria > Burkholderiales > SG8-41 > UBA5216. The sequence goes on from OMIN01000114.1 coordinate 17,196, forward strand.
CGCGCAATCAAAGTTACCGGCGCTACGCCGATCTTGAGCGGCCCTACGTGGTGTGGAATGTGTTCGCCACGCCGGAGTTTTCGACAACGCCGGTGCAATGGTGTTTTGTGATGGCAGGTTGTGTGAACTATCGCGGCTACTTCGCCAAGGCCGATGCCGATGCGTTTGCCGCGCAGGCCGCCGCCAGCGGCCACGATATTCACGTCGGTGGCGTGGCGGCGTATTCCACGCTCGGCTGGTTTGCCGACCCGGTGCTCAACACGTTTGCGCATTACCCGCCGGTGGAGCTCGCGCGCCTGATTTTTCATGAGCTGTCGCATCAGGTGGTTTACGTCAAGGACGACTCCGTGTTCAACGAATCGTTCGCGGTCGCGGTGGAGCGCGAGGGCGTCAAGCGCTGGATCGCCCAACACGGCAGCTCGCAGGACCGGCAGACCTTCGAGCAAATGCAAAAGCGGCGCGCGGATTTCGTGTCGTTGGTGACGGACTATCGCGCGCGGCTGGACACGCTCTACCGCCAGCGCCTGGCGCCCGATGCCATGCGCTTGGAAAAACAGCGTCTCTTAGCCGGCATGCGGCAAGACTACCAGGCGCTCAGAGTGGAGTGGGGCAATTTCGCTGGCTACGACCGCTGGTTCGCCCAGCCGCCCAACAATGCCTTGCTCGCGTCAGTGGCGATCTACACCCAGCGCGTGCCGGCGTTCGAGGCGATGCTGCGCGAACACAACCACGACTTGCCGAGATTCTTTGAAGCGGTGAAGGCGTTAGCGCGGCTGGATCGGGCAGCGCGGGATGCGGCGTTGGACCGCTATGTGGCTGGTGCCGATACGGGCAGGGCGAACCACGCTCCTTAGCCTGCAACGCGTTATAGTCAGCCTTCGCACGGCGCATGAGGTTCCGTGCCACTATGTAAACCTGCTGACTTCTCTCTTGTGAACCACCTGTTACTCGCCCTCGGCGCGATGTTCCTGCAGCAGACATTTGTCGCGCTGGCGCGCTCGCTGCCGGCGGTGATCGCGCCGGCGATCATCACCGACCTCAAAATCGCGCCGGCGTGGGTCGGCGTCTACTTCGGAATGACGGCTGCCGCCTCGCTGGTGGTGCAACTGGGCTGCGGCAGTTTCATCGTGCAATACGGCGCGCTGCGCATGAGCCAGATTGCGCTGGTGCTTGTGGCAGCCGGTACCGCGATTTCCACGCTCGGTACGCCGTGGGCGTTGATTGCCTCGGCGATCATCGCGGGTGGCGGTGGCGCGGTGTCGACACCCGCGAGTTCGCACCTGCTCGCGCGTTGCACCACGCCCAAGTATTTGCCGCTGGTGTTTTCGATCAAGCAGACGGCGGTGCCGGCGGGGCTGCTGCTGGCCGGTGCGCTCGGCCCGCAGCTCACGGAATGGCTGGGCTGGCGTTCCACCATGCTGTACTGCGCGGTGTCGTGTGTGGTGTTCGGCGCGATGCTGCAGCCGGTGCGCAATACTTTCGACACAGATTGTGTGCCCACGCGCAGCTTTCAGTTCTCTGACTTTGGAAATACGCTCAAGTCTGTGCTCGCCACCGCTGAGTTGCGCACGTTGTCATTCGCCTGCCTTGCCTTCAACGGCCTGCAGTCCACCGTGACGGCCTATTTTGTGGTGTATCTCACCACCATCGGCTATACGCCGGTGGCCGCCGGGTTTGTGTTTTCAGTGGCCGTGGCGACAGCCGTGCCATGCCGGATCTTGTGGGGCTGGCTCGGCAGCACGCACGTTACGCCGCGCGCGATGATGGCGGGCTTGGCACTCGGCATGGCGGGCAGCGTGGCGCTGTTCGCACTGACTGGCCCCGTCTGGCCGACGCTACTGATTGGCGCCATTGCCTGCGTGTTGAGCGCGACCGCGCTGTCATGGCACGGCATTCTGCTCGCGGAAACCGCGCGTGCCGCGCCCGGTGACATGCGTGGCGGCATCACTGGCGGTGTGCTGTCGTTCGGTCAGGTGGGTGCGCTGTCGTTGCCAATGCTGTATTCCGGGCTGCTGGACGTGACCGGCAGCTACGGAATCGGCTTTGTGGTGTGCGGCGTGCCGGCGCTGCTGGTGGGAATGCGGCTCACTCGGCGGGGCGGTTAGGCTGGCGCTCTCGCCGGCAGGCGCGACCGGTGTACGTTAGCGTTCCTCGCCCTTATTCATCAGCCGCTCGCGTTTTTCCAGCATTTTTGCCCGGCGCTCGGCTTTTTCGCCCTTATCCATATTCGGGTGTGAATCTCCGGCTGCTTCGCGCGCTGCCTTCTTCTCGGCCATGTTTTCCTGCCGCAGTTCGCGTGCGAATTGCCTGTTCTCGCGCTGCAGTTCCAGGTTTTCCTTGCGCAGTTCCTGCCGCTGCTTGCGGCGTTCCTCGATGCGTTGGTGAAGGGCGGCGCGGCGCGCGGCGACGCGTTTTTCCTGAATCGCCATGCGCCGGTAGAGCGGCGGTTCGTCATCGAGCAGGCGCGGCGCCAGACGCCGGTTTTGCGCCATGAAAGCCACACGGCCGCGGCGCACCACCACTTCCTGCCCGGCTTCGTTGCGCAAAAAAGTTTCGCCGTCATTCACTTTGTCGAATGCACCCGGTTCGTGATCCGCGACCTCCGGGTCGCCCGGCGGGTAATACGCGGGTTCGTAGTCGGTGCCGCGTATGCCAATGGTCGCCGTCGGCGTGTTGACCGCGTAGCCCGAGCGGTTGGATTGGCCAATGAGGCCAGTCACCATGCGCAGCGCACCCTTGATAATGTCGATGGTGCTGCTGTTTTGCGCGGCGGGGCCGTCTTCAACAAAGCGGTATTTGCTGATGCGTATGTCGGTGGACGCGCGAACTGTGATCGACGCGCCGTCGCTCATTTCAATGAGCGCCCAGGAATTGGCGCCAGTGCGCACCTGATCGCCCTCGTTGACCTCAATGCCGGATGCGCCGTTGCGCGTGGCGCCCTTGGCGATGACTTTTACGTCACCCTCAAAAGCTTCGAGCTTGCCGGCCGCCGCCCACACCAGCCCCGGAAACAGGCACATGAGCAACAGTAGCAGTAAACGGTTCATTGTGAATCCCGGGCGGCAGCAGTGAAAGCAGAGCAGTCTATTCTAGTGCGGCGCGGGCGGACGTGCGCGAGTGTGGATGTAAAATGCGCGCCTCCGAAAGCTGCTCTCATGACACGACGCACACCCGCCGAACTGGCCGCACGGCTCGCCAATTTGCCGCAGCCGGCTTACCCCGGTGATTTGCCGGTGGTGGGCATGCGCGAGGACATTCTGCGCGCGCTGCGCGACCATCAGGTGGTGATCATCTGCGGCGAAACCGGTTCCGGCAAGACCACGCAGTTGCCGAAGCTGTGTCTGGAATTGCAACGCGGCGTCAATGGCCTGATCGGCCACACGCAGCCACGCCGTATCGCCGCGCGCACGGTAGCCACGCGCATTGCGCAGGAGCTGAATACGCCACTGGGCCAGGCCGTCGGTTACAAGGTGCGTTTTTCCGACAAGGTATCGCCCAACACCTACATCAAGCTGATGACCGACGGCATTCTGCTGGCGGAAACCCAGGGCGACCGCGACCTGCGCGCTTACGACACGCTGATTATCGACGAGGCGCATGAGCGCAGCCTGAACATTGATTTTCTGCTGGGCTATTTGAAACGGCTGCTCCCGCGCCGCCCGGATTTGAAGGTGATTGTGACGTCGGCGACGATCGATGCCGAGCGTTTCGCCAAACACTTCGCGCACTTGGGTACGCCGGCGCCGGTGATTGAAGTGTCGGGGCGGATGTTTCCGGTGGAGGTGCGGTATCGGCCTTTGAAAGCGAAGAATGCCTTATCCTCCGGGCCCTCTTCCGATTCCGGAAGAGGGGAGAGAAATTTGCAGGAGGATGAGGATATCGAATCCGCAATTCTTGATGCCGTAGATGATCTTGCTCGAGATCGAGCCGGCGGTGACATCCTCGTATTCCTCCCCGGCGAACGCGAAATCCGCGAAACCGCCGAGGCGTTGCGCAAACATCATCCCAACGGCGCAGAAATTCTGCCGCTGTTCGCGCGCCTGTCGTTCGAGGAACAGGATCGCGTATTCAAGCCGCACGGCAACCGGCGCATCGTGCTGGCGACCAACGTGGCGGAAACGTCGCTCACGGTGCCCGGCATACGCTACGTAATCGACCCAGGCATGGCGCGGGTGAACCGCTACAGCTATCGCAACAAGGTGGAGTTGCTGCAAACCGAAAAAATCTCGCGCGCCTCCGCCAATCAGCGCGCGGGCCGCTGCGGGCGCGTGGCGGCGGGCGTGTGCATACGGCTCTATGACGAGGACGATTTCAACGCGCGCGATGAATTTACCGATCCGGAGATTCTGCGTTCGTCCCTGGCGTCAGTGATTTTGCGCATGAAGTCGCTGAAAATTGGTGACGTCGAAGATTTTCCGTTTCTGGAGGCGCCGTCACCGCGCATGATTGCCGACGGCTATCAGTTGCTGGCGGAACTGGGCGCGGTGGATGAAGAACGGCAGTTGACCCCCATCGGCTGGCAACTGGCAAAGTTTCCGATTGACCCGCGCATCTCGCGCATGATTATCGCAGCGAAGGCGGAAAACTGTCTGCGCGAAGTGCTGATTATCGCGTCCGCGCTGTCGGTGCAGGACCCGCGTGACCGCCCGTTCGAGCGCGCGGAGGCCGCCGACCGCGCACACCAGCAGTTCGCCGATGAGCGCTCGGATTTCATGGGCTATCTGAAAATCTGGCAGTTCTTTGACGAGGCGATCAAACACAAGAAATCCAACCGCAAGCTGGCCGAGCAACTCACGGAAAATTTTCTGTCGCAACGGCGATTGCGCGAGTGGCGTGATATTCATGGGCAACTTGCCACGCTCACCGCCGAGATGGGCTTGCGTGAAAATCAGATTGTCGCCAGTTACGAACAGATTCACCGCGCATTGCTCGCGGGCTTGCTGGGAAATCTGGGTTTCAAAAACGACGAAGGGGAATACCTCGGCGCGCGCGGCATCAAGTTCACGATCTTTCCCGGGTCTGTGCTGCGCAAGACACAGCCAAAGTGGGTGATGGCTGCCGAGCTGGTCGAAACGCAGCGGCTTTACGCGCGGTGTGTCGCGAAGATCGACCCGGAATGGATTGAACGCATCGCTGGCGACATGGTGAAGCGCCACTACTTTGATCCGCACTGGGAGAAGGATCGCGCGAGCGTCGTGGCCTTTGAGCGCGTGACGCTGTATGGCCTCACCATCGTGGCGCGGCGCAGCGTGCAGTACGGCCCGATCAACCCGCTGGAAGCGCGTGAGATATTTATCCGGCGCGCGCTGGTTGAAGGGGATTATCAAACGACCGCACAATTTTTCATCAAAAATCAGATAGTTATAAAAGAAGTGCAAGCCCTCGAACACAAGGCGCGCAAACGCGACGTGCTGGTCGACGATGAAACGATATTCGCGTTTTACGATGCGCTGGTGCCGCGCGAGGTTCACGGTGGCGCGGCCTTCGAGGTCTGGCGTGCCGAAGCGGAGAAAGCCAATCCGCGTGTGCTGCGGCTCACGCGTGAATACCTGATGCGCCACTCGGCCATCGACATCACCGAAACGCAGTTTCCCGAAACGCTGCGTGTCAACGGCGCCACGTTCAAGCTGCGCTATCGCTTCGACCCCGGCCATCCGCTTGATGGCGTTACAGTAACCGTGCCGTTGCATCTGCTCAACACGCTGTATGAAACACCCTTTGACTGGCTCGCACCCGGCATGGTGCGTGACAAGGTGGGCGCCTATCTGAAAGCGCTGCCAAAGAACTTGCGCCGTAATTTGTTTCCGTTGCCGGAGCAGGTGACGGCGTTTCTCACTGCATGCGACGCGCGCCGGCCGTTCACCGAGGCGCTGGCGGATTTCGTGCGCGAACGCGCAGGGCAGCCGGTGACGGCAGCGGTGTGGGACGGCGCGGACATTCCGCCCCATCTGGCCATGATTTTTCGCGTGATCGACGACGCCGGGCGCGAACTCGCGAGTGGCCGCGATCTGGCCGCGCTGAAAACGCAACTGGGTCAGGCGGCGCAGCTTACCTTCAGCAAGGCCGACACTGGCATTGAGCGCGACAACATCAAGGTGTGGGATTGCGGTGATTTGCCTGGTGAGATTGCGTTCATGCGCAATGGCCGCAAGCTCACGGGGTATCCGGCGCTGGTGGATGAAGGCGAGAGCGTGGCCATCCGGCTCTTCGATGTGAAGCAGGCGGCGGACGAGGCCATGCGGCTGGGTGTCACGCGCCTGATGCGTCTTGCGTTGAAAGAGCAGATGAAGCAATTGGAAAAAAATCTGCGCGGCTTTGATCAGGCGGCAATGCAATTGCGCGGCGTGGCGAGCGTGGAGGATTTGCGCGAAGACCTGCTGGCGGCCATTACCGACCGGGCGTTTATCGGTGACGATGATTTGCCACGCACGCAGAAAGCCTTTGAAGCGCAGTTAAAGCGTGCGCGAACGCGCCTGCCGGCGGTGAGCGAAGGCGCGTGCCGGCTGCTGGCGGCCATCGGTGTGGAATACCATCAACTGTCGCTCGCGCTGGGCGCCGCCAAAGGCCCGTTGGCGCGGCCGGCAGCCGAGATCAAGTCTCAAATTAAGTATCTGATTTATAAGGAATTTTTGAAATCAACGCCTTGGGAGTCGCTGGCGCACTTGCCGCGCTATCTGCAAGCCATGCAGCGGCGACTGGAAAAATACCCGCGTGATCCGGCACGCGATGCGCGGCACGCGGCGAGCCTTGGCGAATGGTGGCAGCGCTATCAGGAAGCGCTCGACAAACAGACCAGGGCCGGCGTGGTCGACGAACGACTTCGCGAGTTTCGCTGGCAACTGGAGGAACTGCGCGTTTCGCTGTATGCGCAGGAACTCAAAACGCCGTATCCTGTGTCGTACAAGCGCATCGAGAAATTCTGGAACGGCATGCACCAATAGCGTGCTTGACAGCAGCTGCAACTACCACCGGTCGCATTGATCCGTATCAAATGCCTACCGTCCGGAGTTGCCATCATAAACGTCATCATCGCCTTGTAGCGGACAGGCGCGCCGCAAGTCAGTCTTTTGTTCTTTTTTGCCAGATTACGAAGTACGAAGGGAAAATCATGCGAATACGAAGCCGTTGTATTAATTGTGTGGTTTGTTTTGTCGTATGGATCGCGTCCGGCGTGCCGTATGCCATTACGGCGCATGCCGCCGAATCGCAGCCGTCGGGCGACTGTCCGCAGCCGCGCTTCACCGGCAAGGCGCCACAGGACTATCTTGCGAAAACCAATCCCGTCGCGCCCACCGCGGAGTCGCTGGCGGAAGGCGAGCGGCTGTTCACTGGCAAGTCGAAAACGCTACCTTGCGCGTATTGCCATGGTGTCAAGGGCGACGGCAAGGGCTACCTCGCGGCGCAATATGATCCCCGGCCGCGCAACTTTCTGTGCACGGCAACCATCAACGGCATTGAGGACGGCCAACTGTTCTGGATTATTCAGAACGGGTCGCCGGGCACCGCTATGCCGCCGTCAGGCAATCTGACGGATATACAAATCTGGAGTATCGTCAACTACTTGCGGAAGCTGGCCCAGCCGCAATAGTGTCACGGCACACGAATTTCGAACGGCAAATGGCGTAGTAATAAGCATAGTTTGCGTACGGCCCATGGGTCGACCGGCGGCGGTTATAATTTTCAAAACTGTCCGCCACGATCATGACTGAAGACCATCGAACCCTCGCCATTGCTGAACGCGTCAGCGCCGTCCGCTACGCCGATCTGGATAGAGACACGGTTGCCATGGTGAAACGCCTGATCGCCGATGGCGTGGCGGTAGCCGTGGCTGGCAGTCTGGAAGAACCGCCGCGCATTTTGTCGGAACACGTGCTGGCGCTGGGCGGCGCCGCGCGCGCGACAACTTGGGGCTTTGGCTACAAAACCACGGCAGTGCAGGCGGCGTATCTCAATGCAGCGTCGATGCATGTGCTTGATTTTGAGCCGATGTCGAATCCGCCCACGCACGCGGTATCGCCCACCGTGCCGGTGGCGTTTGCACTCGCTGAGGCGCGCCACACCGACGGGCGCGACATTATTGCTGCGTGTGCCAAGGGGTTCGAGATGCAGGGTCGCGTTCTGGCGGCAGCCGACCCCAAACGCGGCGCGCTGCCGTTTCACACGCCGGGCGTGATCGGGGTGATGGGGTCCACCGTCGCTGCCGCGCACATGATGAAACTCAATTCGCAGCAGCTGACACACGCGTTCGGCATCGCCACGTCGCGCTGCGGCGGGCTGTCGGCCAACACCGGCTCGATGGTGAAATGCACACACTGCGGCAATGTCGCCGCGGCGGGGCTGGAGGCCGCCGCGCTCGCTGCGCGTGGGTTTACCGCGAACCCGTCGATTTTTGACGCGCCGCACGGCTATGTCGATACGTTTTTCAAGGCGGGCTTTGATTACGCCATGCTGATGCAATTCGGCCAGCCGTACCGTTGTGTCGATCCCGGCATGGCAATCAAGTTTTATCCGTCAAAGTATCCGACGCATTTTGCGATTGCGGCGGCCATCGACGCGCGCACCGCGATTGCCAATCCGGCGAACATTCAATCGGTGCATATCATCACGCCGGAAATTCCGGATGCCGACCGCCCGCTGCCGCGCAGCGGCCTCGAGGGAAAATTCAGCTTTCAGTATGTCACGGCGGCAGCATTGCTGGATGGCGCAATCGGGCGCGAAACATTCATCGACGAGCGGCGCTTCAGCCGTGACATGGCCGATCTGCTCGGCAAAATCACATTGACGCGGGACGCGGCCATTTTCAGGGATACGCGCAATATGCACGTCACCCTCAACATCACGTTCGCTGACGGCACGGTAGTGAGCCGCACTTGCGATAAACCGCCGGGTACCTGGGGCGCACCGATCCCCGATGATCTGCATCGCGCAAAAATCCGCGATTGCCTTGCCACGCGTCTCGATGAGCAAAAGCTCTCACGCGTGCTCGACATGCTCGATCATCTGGAACGGCTCGCCACACCGGATGTCGCGGATTTGTGCGCGCTGCTGGCGTGTAAAGACAACTAAACAACAACGGAGCAGGGCATGCCCATCGCAGCAGTCGTAAACGTACCAGGGGGCGAAATCGCCTATGAAGAATCCGGTAGCGGCGAAGCGCTGTTGTTGGTTAGCGGCCTGAATGGCGTAGGGCGCTACTGGAAGCCGCAAGTCGAGCTATTCTCGAAATACTTTCGGGTGATTACGTACGATCAGCGCGGCACCGGAGGCAGTGACCGCATCCAGCGCGAGTTCTCGGTCGATCAAATGGGGGAAGAGCTTGTTGGCTTGATGGACGTGCTTAAGATTGAGCGCGCGCATCTGGTGGGCATGTCCACCGGCGGCGCCATCGGGCAGACCATTGCCATTGAGCATCCGGAACGCTTGCTGAAGCTCGTACTGTGCAGCACCTGGACGCATTGCGATCCATGGTTCCGGCGCCTCTTCACTGCGCGGCGCGACATGTACCGGCAGGCGGGGCCGGATTTGCATTCGCAGTTTCATCCGCTGTTTTTGTATTCGCCCGACTACGTGAACACGCATGATGCCGAGATCGAGGCTGAACGCGCGCGTGCGCCGACGAAATCGTCTCCGGTCGAGGTGTCCGTGGCGCGCATCGAAGCGCTGATGCGTTTTGACCGCCGCGCGGGCTTGCCCAAAATCCGCGCCGAGACACTGGTAATGGGCACGGGCACGGACTTCATTACGCCGAGTTACTTTTCCAAAGCGCTCGCGCAAAGCATCCCCGGGGCTAAGCTTGTTTTGTATGACGACGGCGGGCATTCGTTCACCACCACGCGAGCGGAATCGTTTAATCGCGACTGCCTGGAATTTCTGCGCAAGTGATGCTAAAAAATGCAATAAAAACAAATACTTACACCGCATCGCTTCTGATCGCGATGTTGAGCTTGCCGGCGGGCCCGGCAGCGCACGCCGCCAGTGGAGAAGCGATTTACCAGGCCACCTGCAATACCTGCCACGACAGCGGCGCGGGTCTCGCACCGCGCCTCACGCATGCGGAGGACTGGGCGCAGCGTTGGCCGCGCGGGCGAGCCGCGTTGCGCGAAGCGGCCATCAAAGGCGTGCCCAACAGCGCCATGGCGGCGAAGGGCGGATTCGTGCAATTAAGCGATGCCGAGGTTGTCGCGGCTGTCGATTACATGCTTGCGCGCAGCGGCTATCGCGAGTCAGCTTCAGTGAAGCCGGCCACGCTTTCGCCGACTGTGGTAACGCCGCAAACCAGCAATGCGCCGGTGGACGACGCCACGCTGCTCCAGCAGGTGGCTGAAGGCTTACGGCGAGACCTCGCGCCCGCCGGCGCCCAAATCGAAAGCGTGGAAGGCAAGCTGCTGGTGCGCGGCGTAAATATCCGCGTCAGCGTGCGTAACAGCGTGGTGACGCTGGAGGGCGCACCGGAAAAGTCCGATGTGATCGCCAGAGCCGAGAAAATTACCCGGTCGTTTCGCAGCGTGCAGCGCGTTGACAATCGCATGGTGGCAGCGGGGCTGCTGGATTTTGACTGACAGGCAGTGTCCCGCGTTTTTGCAACGGACACGTTGCTTAACTGGCGCGCCCGGCTTACGATAGCTGCGAGGCAATTTTCACCACTCACCAGATCGTGGCCGATGCAGCCACGGCGATTTCCACCACGGCGCCAGTTCCGAGGCAAGGCGCTGCCGTAAAACGTCGCGGTTGTTCAAGGAGGTGTTATGAATCTGAAACTCGTAGGGTTTTTGGCGATACTGTTGTTGTCGCCCGCGTTCGCACACGCGCAGTTGTCCGGCACGGTTTCGTCGGCCGAAGAGGGCAACATGGAAGGTGTATTGGTGAGCGCCAAACGCGATGGCACGAACAAGACCATCACGGTGGTAACGGATGCCCGGGGTCGTTATGAGTTTCCGGCGGATCGCCTTGAGGCCGGCAAGCACACGCTGACCACGCGCGCCGCCGGTTACGATCTGGCGAAACGCGCGGTGGTGGAAGTTGCCGCCGGCGCCAACGCGCAAGCTGACTTGCGGCTCATCAAAACGCGTGACATTGCCTCGCAGCTTACCAACGCCGAATGGCTGCACAGCATGCCTGGCTCGGATGATCAAAAGCGCGCATTTCTCGGCTGCGTGACCTGCCACACGCTGGAGCGCATCGTGCGCTCGAAGTACGACACGGATGGCTTTCTGGCCACCATCGCGCGCATGGGTACCTACGCCAACCAGAGTACGCCAATTAACCCGCAGCGCCGGTTGACCGGGCGTGATACCGATATCGTCGGCGAAGATCGCGTCAAGATTCTGCGCGCGCAGGCTTCATACTTCGCGTCGGTGAATCTCAATCCACATTCCACTTGGGAATACGAGCTGAAAACCTTTCCGCGTCCGAAAGGCCGCGCCACCAAAGTCATCATCACTGAATGGGACCTGCCGCGCCCGCAGATCGAGCCGCACGATGTGGTGGTCGATTCAAAGGGCATGGCGTGGTATTCGAATTTTGGCGAGCAGAATATCGGCAAGTTTGATCCGAAGACCGGCAAGCTCACGGAAATCCCCATGCCCGAGCTGAAAAAAGGCTCGCCCATTGGCGCGCTGTCTATCCGCATGGACCGCGATGAAAACATGTGGCTTGGCGGCATGTATCAGGCCGCCCTGTGGAAATACAACACCAAGACCGAAAAGCTCGAGTACTGGCAGGCGCCACCGGAGTGGAACCGGCCCAATACGCAGATCAACATGACCAGCCCGATGAACATTGGTGTAGATGGCAAGGTATGGGCGCAGAATAATGGCTTTGCCGGCGTTCACCGCATCGACCTCGCCAGTGGCAAGTGGGAAACTTGGGAGCCGTACAAGGCTTCGCCGCAGGGCCACAATATTTATGACGTGATTTCGGATTCCCAGAATAACGGCTGGTTCACCAACATAGGGCGCAATCACGTTGGCCGCATCGATGCCAAGACTGGCGAAGTCAAGATCTACGAGACGCCGACCATCAGTTCCGGCCCGCGCCGCGGCATGATGGATGCGCAGGATCGCATCTGGTTCGGCCAGTATCGCGGCAACCGCATTGGCATGTTCGACACCAAGACCACGCAATTCAAGGAGTGGCTGGTACCCACGCCCTGGGCCGGGCCGTACGACGTGGCCGTGGACAAAAATGAAGAAGCGTGGACAGGCTCGATGCTCAACGACCGTGTCGCGCGCCTGAACACCAAGACCGGCGAGTTTGTTGAATACCTGCTGCCGCGTACCAATGTGAACATCCGCCGCGTGTTCGTTGAGAACTACGGCCCACGCACCAATTTCTGGATCGGCAGCAACCACGGCGCTTCGATTATCAAGCTGGAGCCGATGGATTGAGCGATGCATAATATCCGCCTCGTTGTCTCCGACATGGCCGGCACGTGCGTGCACGATGGCGGAGAGGTGGAGGCGGCATTTCGTGCCGCACTCGCCGATCACGGCGTCGAAGCCTCGGCCGCGCAAATCAGCGCCGTACGCGGTGCTTCCAAGCGCGAGGCGATTGCACGGCTTACGGAACCGAAGTACGGCAAGGACTCCGCGCGTGTTGAAGCGGTCTACGCCTCGTTCAAGTCGCACCTGCAGCGGGTGTTCACACGAGAAGCCAGGCCCGTGGCGGGTGCGCCGGAAGCTTTTGCCTGGCTCAAGCAGCGCAGCATCAAGCTCGCGCTCAATACCGGTTTTGACCGTGACATTGCGCAACTGCTGATCGACGCATTGCAATGGAATGGCGTCGCCGATGCCCTCGTGTGCGGCGATGATGTGAAAGTAGGCCGCCCCGCGCCGTATATGATTTTCCGTTCGATGGAACTGACGGGTATCACCAATGTGCGCGAGGTGTTGGTCGTGGGTGATACGGTGTCCGATCTGCAATCAGCGCACAACGCGGGTGTGTCGATGGGCGTGGCAGTTTTGAATGGTGCGCACCAGCGTGAACAGTTGAGTCAGGAGCTACATACGCATCTTATTGATTCCATTGAACAATTGCCAATGCTGCTGGGCGATGAAGCCAGCGCATAAGATTTTTGCTGTTGTTGGATTGGCCCTGAGTATGGTGGGTTGGGATGCTGCGGCACAAGCCTTCCCGCAACGCGCCATGCGCATGGTGGTGCCTTTCGCGCCGGGCGGCTCCACCGACACGCTGGCGCGCATCATCGGCCAGCGGCTCAATGAAGCGTGGGGGCAGGCGGTGGTGGTGGATAACCGTCCGACGGCCGGCGGCATCGCAGGTGCTGATTTGGTGGCAAAAGCGCCGCCGGATGGTTACACCTCACTGGTGGGTGCGATCTCCACCATGGCGATCGCACCGGCGTTGTTTCCCAAGCTGCCGTACCACCCGCTGAATGATTTTGCGCACGCCGGTTTGTGGGTGACGTTTCCGCTGGCGCTGGTGGTGCCAGCAGGCTCACCGCTGAATAACCTCACCGCGCTGATTGAGCGTGCGCGCGCCAAGCCTGACACGTTGCGTTTCGGCGCGCAGGGGCTGGGCACGTCGTCGCATATTTTTGTGGAATGGATGAACAGCCTCGCCAAAATCAAAGTGGTCATCGTGCCGTACAAAGGCGGCGGCCCGGCGCTGACCGGCGTTATCAGCGGTGAGGTGGATTACGCGATGGTGGCGGTGTCCACAGCGCTGTCGCAGGTTCAGGCGGGCAAGGTGCGCGCGCTCGGCGTCACCAGTGCGCGTACCACGCCGCACTTGCCGAACGTACCCTCGATAGCGAGTGTGGTCGCAGGATACGACGCGCTGAATTTTCACGGCCTGCATTTACCGCTAAAAACGCCGGATGCGATTATTGTGCGCTTCAATGGTGAGATCGCCCGAATTCTCAAGCGCGCCGATGTTGCCGACAAGCTCAACGGTTTTGCCATGGACGTCGACGCCGGCACACCGGCGCAGTACCACGCCTTTGTCAAAGCGCAGATCGCGCAATGGGGGCCGGTGGTGAAAAGCTCTGGGGCGCGCGCTGATTGAGATTCAATTGAATCGCATAGCGCCGGCGCTAGCCGTACTGGTACTTGCCTACTGCCCGCCGCTGGCGTTGGCGCAAGCCTATCCGGTAAAGCCCATCCGCCTCATCACTGCCGAAGCGGGCGGCGGCAACGACTTTACCGCGCGGGCGATTGTGCGTGGCATCGGCGATAGCCTGGGCCAGCAACTGATCGTGGATAACCGCGGCGGTGCGGGTGGCATTATCGCCGCTGAAATCGCGGCACGCGCTGCACCAGACGGCTATACGCTGCTGGTTTACGCTGGCAATCTGTGGACCATTCCACTGCTGAAAAAGAACGTGCCCTACGACATGGCGCGTGATTTCGCGCCGGTGACTTGGGCCGCGCGCTCTCCAAGCACGCTGGTGGTGCATCCGGCTTTGCCGGTGAAATCGGTGCGCGATCTGATTGCGCTGGCGAGGTCACGGCCCGGCCAGCTGAATTACGGCTCCGGCGGTTCCGGTTCATCCACGCATCTCGCGGCGGAGTTGTTCAAATCGATGGCCAGGGTCAACATCGTGCGGGTGACCTATCGCGGCAACGCACCCGCGATGAACGATCTCATCGCGGGGCAGATACAGATGATGATTGCCACTGCGGGCACCGTGGCGCCGCACGCGGGGTCGGGCCGCCTGCGCGCGCTGGCGGTAACCAGCACCGAGCCCACGCCGCTCGCACCAGGCCTGCCGACGGTGGCCTCGGCGGGCCTGCCGGGTTATGAATCGCTGTCGATTTACGGTCTGTTTGCCCCGGCAAAGGTCTCCAACACCATTATTCAGCAATTGAATCGTGAAGTGGTAAAGGCGCTGGCGCGCGCGGACATCAAGGAATTGTTTTTGAACGCGGGGCTCGAAACCGTGGGCAGCACGCCGGAGGCTTTCGCGGCGGCGATCAAGGCCGATACCGCACGCCTGAGCAAAGTAATTGCCGAAGCGGGGATACGGGAAGAATGAGCCCGTACGGTCAATCTAGGAAGGAGGGAGCAGAGTCATGAACCGGGGTACGGCAATCGTCGCGGGTTACGCCATGGGGTTGCTGGCGCTGACTGGCACGCAAGCCGCTGGAATTGATGTGGCATCGGCGTATCCCGTCAAACCGGTCCGTGTGGTGCTCTCGGTGCCCGCGGGCGGCACGCCCGATGTGCTGGCGCGCACGGTAACGCCTGGCATGTCGGCGTTGTTGGGACAGCAACTGGTGATCGATAATCGCGGCGGCGCGGGTGGCCGCATCGCCGACGAACTGGTCGCCAGTGCTGCGCCCGATGGTTACACGCTCTTCATGACGAGCCCGCCGTGCCTGACCATTCTGCCGCACATGGCGAAAGTGCCGTACAACACGCTGAAGGACTTTGCGCCGGTGAGCCTGATCTCAACGGGTTCCATGTTGTTGATCACACACGCCTCGTCACCAATTGCCAGTACCAAAGACATGATCGCGCGCGCGAAAGCGGCGCCGGGAAAACTCAACTACGCCTCTGCGGGCACCGGCACCGCCAACCATATCGACATGGAAGTGTTCAAGGGCGCGGGCGGCTTTAACCTGACTCACGTGCCGTACGCGGGCTCGCCGCAGTCGGTAATCGACCTGATCGCGGGCCGCGTCGATGTGATGTTCACGTCGATTCCGCTGGTGGTGGGGCACGTCAAAACCGGCAAAGTGCGTGCGTTGTCGCTGGCGGGCGCGGCACGTTCGCCGTTGCTGCCGGAAGTGCCGACGGTTGATGAAGCGACCGGCCTTCGAGGTGTGCAGGCGGGAAGCTGGATGGGGTTGCTCACCCCGGCAGGTGTGCCGCGCGCCATAGTGACACGGCTGCATCAAGCGGCCGCGCAGGTGGTGCAGACGCCCGACGTGCGAGCGCGTCTGATGGCGCAGGGCGGCGAACCGGTGGGTAACAGCCCACAGGAATTTGCCGTGTTCTTGCGCGCGGATTTTGAGAAGAATGGGGCAGCGGTGAGGGGGGCGGGATTGAAGGCGGAGTGACGACCTTTATATTTTCCCCGGAAACCGCACAATAAATCCATCCCGATTGGGCATCTTCACTTTCGGCAACGTCTCGGCATTCATCACCTCGCCTTCGCCGATGATTTTGTTCAACACCAGCAGGTAAGCCGTCAGTGCATACACTTCGTCGTTGGTGAGTGTCTTGGGCGCCTGCCACGGCATGGCGCGGCGGATGTAGTCGAACAGCGTGGTGGACACCGGCCAAAAGTTGCCGATGGTGCGTTCGCCGCCATTAATGCTGCTGATGGGCCGGCCCGGCAGCAGCGCCGAGGCGGAACCGCCCTTGCCGTTTTCACCATGACACACGGCGCATTTTTGCGCGTAGACGGGTGCGCCCTGCGCAGCCGTGCCGCTGCCCGCAGGCAGGCCGCGCCCGTCGGGCAGGATGCTGGTGTCCCACGCGGCGAGGTCTGCTGGCGTGAGCGGCGTGCCCAGATTCGGGCTGTCAGCGGCGACAGCGCCACCGATCGTGGTCGTGCTCAGTAAGCCCGCAACAAGAAGGCGAGCGAGCTTACGCGTAAACATGTTTCACCTCGCCTTGAGCATCAATGGCCCAACTGGTAATGCCGTTAAAGTGCTGATTCGGGAATGCGGTGGGCGGCAGCGGCGCTTTAAGTTCGCCGCGAAGGGCGACAAATTCGGCGCGCGTGGGCTGCACATTGCCGGCATCGTCCCACGCGCGGCTTTGCAGAATGGCGGGGCCGCCGTCCCAGCGCCAAGGCAAGCGAAAGCGGGTGAATGCCTTGTCCTGCACCGGTTTCTGCAATTCGGCTTGCGCCCATGATTGGCCGCCGTCGGCCGACACCATTACGCGCTTGATGCAGCCTTCGCCGGAATAGGCGAGGCCGGAGATTTCATAGTAGCCTGGCCCGTTCATGACGTGCCCCGGCGACGGGTGCGTGATGAACGATTTCACTTCTTCGATGAAATAAAACTGGTACGCCTTGCCGTTGGGCAACAATTGCGCGTAGGTTTTCGATTCGGGGAAGGTCATGCCTGGCGTGTCCGTCACAAAAATCCGCCGCAGCCACTTGATGCTCATATTGCCTTCCCAACCGGGCAGCAAAAGGCGCATCGGGTAACCGTTGGCAGGCATCAGCCGTTCGCCGTTTTGATAGAGCGCGATCATCGCGTCGTCGAGCGCCTTTTTCAACGGCACGCTGCGCGTCAACGTTGGTGCATCCGCGCCCTCGGCGATCAGCCATGTGGCTTTGGGGTCAACACCGGCTTCCGCAAGTAGCGTGGATAGCAGCACGCCGCTCCACTCCGAACACGACACCATGCCGTGCAGCGCCTGCAAGTTGGCTTGTATCGGCTGCGGCGAAAACATCGGCGCGCTATTACCGCCGCATTCAATGAACGCCATGCGAGACACGGTTGGATAGCGTGCGAGGGTGTCCAGCGTAAACATCAACGGTTGTTTTACCATGCCGTGAATCACGAGCCTGTGCTTCGCCGGGTCGATATCCGGCGCGCCGCTTTGCGCCACCACGAAATGCAGCCCGTTGGGCGTGAGCGTGCCCTGACTTAGTTGCAACGGCGTGCGCGCATTCTGCACGCGGGCTTCGCCCTTGGGGTTGGTGAGCGTGCGCGTGACCTTGCTTTCATAACGCGAGCGCTGTTCGTAAGGCGGTGTGGTGGCGCCTTGCGTGAGACTCCATGGATCGTTGGCCAGCGGCTGTGCGGTAGCGTTTTTGCTGATGCCATAGCCGGTGATGGCGGCAGCGAACGCCGCGCCACCACGCATGAAAGTGCGGCGGTCGAGCAGGCCGTTGCCGGCGGCTGGCATTGGGACGAAGGTTCGTTGTCGGGCAGGCGTTGTGGTCATAGGGGTTTCGGATTCGAGGGCCGCAGCGGGCTGACAATAACCTTGCCCTCCGGCGCGCGCAAGTGCCGTGCGGGCGAGGCCGGGCCATGCCTCTGCAATTGACGGCCAGCGCGGGGGTGCCTATGCTCGCTTCATGCCCGTTATCCAAAGCGGGGTCCTCTAGCCACACGGGAGTCTGTGATGCAGCGTACCACTGATACTTTCTTGTTTCGTCTCTGTGCGTCAATTGCGCTGTGTTGGTCACTGACGGCGGCGGCACAAGGCTTGCCGCGCGCGAAAACGCCGGAGGAAGTAGGTCTGTCATCGGAACGTCTCAAGCGCCTGTCAGATACCTTCAAGAAGGAAATTGACAAGGGCGTCATGCCCGGGGCGGTATTGCTAATCGCGCGCCGCGGCAAGGTGGCCCATTATGAGGCGCTTGGCGTGCGTGATCCGCAAACCGGCGATGCCATGCCGGCGGACGCGATTTTCTGGCTCGCGTCAATGACCAAGCCGATGGTGTCGGTGGCCGCCATGATGCTGGTGGAGGAGGGGCGTCTTGCACTGACGGACCCTGTGTCGCAGTACCTGCCGGAATTCAAAGGTGCGCGGGTCGGCGTGGAGCAGAAGGACGCCAATGGACAAACTCGGCTGACGCTTGAGCCAGTCCAGCGCGAAGCGACCATTCAGGATTTGCTGCGTCACACAGCAGGGCTGACTTACGGCGCAACAGGTTAAAAAACACTGGTGAAGCAGGAATACCTCAAGGCGGATATTGGCAGTCCGGAACTCACCGCGCCGGAATTTATTTCGCGCCTGGCCAAACTTCCGCTGGCGTACCAGCCAGGTTCCGTGTGGGATTACAGCGTGGCGACCGATGTGCTGGGCCGCGTACTGGAGGTGATTCATGGGCAAGATCTGGATACGATAGTGCGCGAACGCGTTGCCAGGCCGCTGGGCATGCGCGATGCAGGTTTTTCCGTGCCGCCGTCGCAACATGCGCGTCTTTCTCGCGCGTTTATCGACAAAAAGACTGGTCGTGCATTGTCGCGCGATGTATCAGTGCCGCCCAAACGCTTTGGCGGCGGAGGCGGCATGGTGGCAACTGCGCCAGACTATGTGCGGTTTTGCCAGATGCTGCTGAATGGCGGGGAACTTGATGGCATGCGACTATTGTCGAAAAGCACTGTCGCACTGATGACGGCAAATCACCTGCCGGCGGACATTGCGTACCTTTTGCCGTCACATTTGCAAGGCCCTACCATCCCGTCGCCCGCGGTTGGACAAGGTTGGGGGCTCGGTTTCATGGTTCGTACCGAGCAGGGCAAAAATCCACTGCACGGTTCGGTAGGCGAGTACTACTGGATGGGGGCGTCCGGCACGGCGTTCTGGATCGATCCGAAGGAGCAATTGATTGTGGTGATGATGGCGCTGGTGTCCGAGCAACAACATCGAGGCCATCTGCGTGCGTTGATGCGGCAACTAGTGTACTCGGCGATTATGAATTGATTCTGTAGGCGTAGTGGGATTTTCGTAACTATTTGTTTTTATTAAATATTTTTCGATTCACTATTGCGGCTGGACTCCGGCACTGACGATCAGTTTGCTCCAGCGCGCCGTTTCGGATTTTTGATAACTGGCAAAGGCGGCGAGCGTGCCGCCCACGGTTGTCATGTGCTGTTTGGCGAAATAGGCCTGCGCCTGCGGCGTTTTCAGGTACTGATTAACGGCGTCGTTCCAGCGTTGCGCGAGCGCCGCGGGCAGCGCGCGCGGCCCGTAAAACCCAAACCACGTGGACGCTTCAAAGCCGGGCACGCCGGCTTCGGCGACGGTGGGAATATCCGGCGCGTAGTCGGCGCGTTTTGCGCTGCCGGTGGCCAGCACGCGCACGCGGCCGCTGGGCATCATCGGCAGAAACACCGCCGCCGAGTTGAAGAACATATTGACCTGGCCACCGATGAGGTCGGCAATCGCGGGCGCGCCGCCCTTGTACGGCACGATCAACAGCTTGATGCCCGCCATCGACTGAAACATTTCTGTCGTGAGGTGATTGGTGCTGCCGATGCCGGATGCCGCCGCCGAGATTTTGCCCGGCTGCGCTTTCGCCAGCGCTATCAGCTCCTTCACCGACTTGGCCGGCACCGAAGGATGCACCGCCAGCATCGGCGCACTGGAGGTGGCTTGTATTATCGGCGTGAGATCGCGCACCGTGTCAAAGCGCATGTTGCGGTAGATTGCTGGCATGATCGCGATGGCCGAGCTGTTGCACAGCATGGTGTAGCCGTCGGGGTCGGCGCGGGCGACGATTTCGGTGCCGATCTGCGTGCCTGCGCCGGGGCGGTTGTCGACAATGACCTGCTGCCCCCAAATTTGCGATAACCCGGCGGCCACCGCGCGGCCGACCAGATCGACCGAGCCGCCGGGGCTATACGGATTGACGAGCCGCACCGGACGCGTCGGGAATTCGCTCTGTGCATGTGCAGCAATGTGCCATGCCAGTGCGGCACAGCAAGCCCATGCAACGCGGTGTGAGCGAAGCATCGCTACGCGCCGGCTATCTGACCGGCGGCGCCGACCATGCCTCGCCGGGCTTTTTCGGGTGCCGGTAGACATGGCCCTGTTGCACTTCAGGAAATTTCACTTTTTTGGCGGCAGCGTAGCCCGTTTTGCACGCGGCGATGAGCTCGTCCTCGGCGGCATAGGCAAAGGGGTCGCCGAGTTGACGCTCGATTTCGCCGCCCGGCGGCAGGCGGTTTGCCACCAGCCAATCCACCGCTTTCGCCAGCGCCTCGGCGGGGCTGACGATATCGCGATAGCCCAACTGCGCCTTGATTTTGCTGATGTCGAATTCGACCACGCCGTCGCGCGGGGCCGCAGCCGTGCCCTTGTAGACGCGATGCGCAAGTTCCGGCGGCACTTCGACGATTTCCCACGTGTGCTTCAGATGGCGCGCGATGAACTCAACGTACTGGCGTTGTGTGTATTGGTGTTCGTCGCGAATGTTGTAAATCTGCCCGCCCGAAGCTTCCGGGTTGTCCACCGCCAGCAGCAGCGCGTGCGCGACGTTTTGCGCGTAGCCGCGGCGCTTCATCAAGCCATTGGCAGCGATCACCACCTGCTTGCGGCCATCGAGGATGCGCCGCACGAAACTCCAGTCGGCATTGCCCGGCGCGTGCGGGCCGTAGAGCAGCGGATAGCGAAAGTACGTCGCGTTGTAGTGGCCGTCGCGATGCGCCTGCATCACCGCTTCTTCGGTCACCCACATCAGGTGGTTGAATTTCGGCCCGGCAGGGTCATCGCTGCGCGGGCCGTCTTCGGGCAACTGCATGGGCTGGCCGAGCGGCCCCCAGCGCGGATCGTTGCGCGGCGCGTAAACGCGTGAACCGCCCGCGCCGATGAAGCGCGCCGTCTTGCCCTTCACCAGATCCGCAATGATGCGCATGCGGCCATAGGTGGCGAGCACGATGTCCCAGCGCCGCCCTTCTAGTGCGGGTGCCAGCGTCTCGGCGAAATGCGGATCGGTGTGAATATGTTCGACGGGCTGGTCAAACTCCACCTCGTGCTGGCCGCCGTGCAGGATGGTAACTTCATGGCCGCGCTTCAACAGCCCGTTGACGATGTGCGGGCCGGAGGGGCCGGTGCCGCCAATGACCAGTGTTTTCATGTGGAATTTCCGCCGTACTTGGCGGTAGCCTCGTTAGCGTAATATCTCTTCAAGCACGCGGCCCTCGTTGGCCGTTGGCGGGCGAATGTCAAGCAGATAGCTCAATGTCGCGGCAACATCGACCACAGCAGCGGCTTGCGGCTTTTTGCCGGGCTTGAACCAGCGAGGGCCGTAAAACACCAGTGGTACGTTGGTGTCGTAAGTGTAGGGTGAGCCATGCGTCGCGACGTTGCTAGTGAACACGCCATTCGGATTTTGCACGATATAAAGGTCACCACTCAGATCGCGATTCCATGCGCGCAACACCTGTTTCGACAGCGGCATGGAATCTGACAAGGCACCCGTTTCCAACTGCGTTCGGGTGTATACGGCGGCGATGGAAGGATCTTTCATCAAGTGGTGTGCGGCTGCGGTCTCTACATCGGCGGGATTCAGGCCCTTTTTTGTGATCAGTGCCTGATCCAGAATAATCGTGGGATAGGAAAACCTAAGGGCGTGATTGCCAGGGCCGTAGCGAGCCGTTAGGTGCTCGTTCAATGCCCCCATTAGTTTAAGGCTGTTCAGGCGCTCGCCGCCCATTCCGTAAGCGGCGGTGTACTCCGGGACGTTCATGAAGCCGTGATCGGCGGTGAGCACTATCGCCACATTACGCAGGCCCAGTGTACGATCGAGGTGCTGGAAAAATCCCGCCAGCGAGCGATCTACCCTCAGCAGATGATCTTGCGACTGGCGGCTTTCTGGCCCGAAAGCATGATTCACGTAATCATGCGTCGACAAGCTTATACCTAGCAGGTCTGTCACGCCCGCGGGATTTCGGCCCAGCTGTTCGCCTTCCATAGCGGTTTGGGCGAACTCAAGTGTAGCTTCGTCGCCAAATGGCGTGGCGATCAGCGCCGCATAATAAGCGCCATTGGGTGCGGAGGATCGTCCGGGTTTGAATGGGAAAACCTGTCCTATGCCGAAGAAATTGCGGGTCCAGGGCGCATTCGACGTCGACCGTGCGTAAGACGCTTCAGGTTGAGACAGTGTCCAGCTCTGCGTAAACCACTTGTCCTGTGGCCGTTGCGCGTAGTAGCTTGCATGCCACTCTGGGAGGGCTTGCATGTAGTACGTTCTGCTGGCGAAGCGGCCTGACTTGCTCATGTACATGTATGCCGTGCCACGTTTGCCTGCAAGCAGGATCGCCCCGCGATCCTTTCCGGAAACTGCGATCACTTTGGATTGTCCGCCAGTCGCGTAACGCAACTCGTCGCCGACCGTACTTACGCGCAGGTTGGCGGGCGAGGTTCCATCGAGTTTGCCGGTTTCTTCACCGATATAAGTGTGTGCCGAATCGCCGGTACAATAAACTTGTTGCAAGGTATGGCGATCTATCCATTCGTTGGCGATGATGCCGTTGCGGTAAGGATAGGTGCCAGTCAGCACCGAGGCGTGGCCTGGCGCAGTCAACGTGACTGCGTGACCATGGTGGGCATTGCCGTACCATGCACCGTCTTCGAGCAACAGGCGAAATCCGCCCGGGCCATAAAGATCGCGGTATTTCACCAATTGCTCTTGAGGTAATCCGTCAATCACAATGATCACGACCAGCGCAGGCGAGTTGGCGCTAGCTGTCATGGCTGGCACCATGCCGAACGCAATTCCAATAAGGAAAGCAAGGCATCGGTACGAACTCAGAAAACTAACGAACTTGGACTTAATCATGGACTTCTCCCGTGGTTGGCCCGAATTGCGCGGCAGGTCTTTGCATAACCTACTCTGGTGTGATCCCCGCCGCCTTGACGATTTCGCCCCAGCGCCTGATGTCGTTGGCCACGTTTTTCTGGAACACCGCCGGCGGATCTGCGACTGGCTGATAACCTGCCGTGACAAACACATCGCGCATTTTCGGCGACTGTAGTGCCTTGCGAATGGCGTCGTAAATCTGCGTGACCATGCGCTCGGGCATTTTCGCCGGCGCGAACCACGCGTGCCAGCCGGTGTCGATTTGAAAGCCGGGCAGTGCGGCCTCGGCGATGGTGGGAATCTCGGGCAGGGTTTCCAGCCGCTTGCCGCCGCTGTAAGCCAGCGCACGCAGGCGCTCGGATTTGACGTACGGCGTGGCAGTAAGCGGCGGCACCACCATGACTTGCGATTCCGCGCCCAGCAGCGCGACCAACGCCGGGTTGGAACCTTTGTAAGGCACGTGCAGCATGCGAATGCCAGCACGCGCGTTGAACGCTTCGTTGATGAGATGCAGCACGTTGCCGATGCCCGGTGAACTGAACACGAGCTGCTGCTTCTTTGCTACGGCGATCAGTTCATTAAGCGAACGCGCGGGGACGGTCGGATGCACCATCAACAGCGCGCCATGGCCGACAATGGGATTGGTAATGGGCGTGAAATCGCGGATCGGATCAAACGGCAGTTTTTTATACGTGCTGGGATTGATGGCGAACGCCACGGAAATGTGCATCATGGTGTAGCCGTCTGGCGCGGCCTTGGCGACGATGTCGCTGCCGATAATGCCGTTGGCGCCGCCGCGATTGTCGACGACGATGGGTTGGCCGAGCGAGCTTTCCATTTCCTTGGCCAGCGCGCGCGCATTGACGTCGGTGGCGCCGCCCGGCGGGAACGGCATGATGAGGCGGATTGGGCGGGTGGGCCAGTTTTGCGCTTGCGCAACTGGCGTCCATGGGCATACACCTGCTGCGAGCGCAACCACTGTCAGGATTAAAGCGCAGGATGAACTACGGCTGGCCACGTTGAATGTTCCTTGTGTCAATCCACGCTTCGCGGCATGCGCGTATCGATCGCCACCTTGGTCCACTTGGCGATGTCGGCAAGGATGATTTTGCGCATTTCGTCCGGCGTTTTGAGATCGATCACCGCGCCCATGGTGGTCACCTGCTTTTGCGTGTCCGGCATTTTGAAGTAGCGCACAATTTCATTGTGCAGCTTCATCACCACCGCTGGCGGCGTGCCGGCCGCCGTGGCGATGGCGTACCAGTTCGACGCGTCGTAGCCCTTGATGCCGGCTTCGTCCAGCGTGGGAATATCGGGCAACAGCTCGGCGCGTTTTAACGTGCCGACAGCAAGCCCCTTTAACTTGCCCGAGCGCAGATGCGGCAATGCCGGCACGCTGATACCAAACGTCAATTGCGCCTGACCGCCAATGACGTCGATCATCGCCGGCACCGCGCCCTTGTAGAGCACGATATTGAAATCGTGTTTCGACAGGCTGGTGAAAAGCGCCGAGGCGAAATACTGAAAGCCGCCGGATGTTGTCAGCACCAGTTCGCCGGGCCTGGCCTTGGCGGCGGCGAGCAGATCTTTCACGCTGGTGACGGGCAGCGATGGCCCTGTGCTTAATACGGTAAACGTTGCGCCGAGCTTGGCGACGAAATCCATCGCCTTGACCGAGTCGTAGGGCATCTTGCGCACGGCCGGGTTCATCACATAGGCCGAAGACACCAGCAGCAGCGTGTAGCCATCGGGCCTGGCTTTTACCGCGATTTCGGTACCGATCAGGCCTTCGCCACCGGCGCGGTTGTCGACAATGAAACTCTCGCCCCAGGTTTGCGATAGGTGCTGCGCGACCATGCGTGCCATCACGTCATTGGTGCCGCCGGGCGAGAACGGCACGATGAGGCGCACGGGCTTATTGGGATACTGGCCGTCTTTCGCCTTGGCGGGTTGGGCCAGCGCTGCAGGCGGTACGCCCGATAGCGTGACCAGTATGAGCGCAGACGGCAGCCCGGCGGCCATAAGGGAATTAAATTTTAAGTATTTGATTTTATTCACTTATTTTTGCCCGATTATTCCCGCCCGTGTGCTCGGCTGGCCTGCCCGGCAAAACCTCACGTCACGGCGGCAACGTGTGCAGCCAACGCGCGGCTTGCCCAAGCGGCATAGGTGCCGGTGTCGATCATTTTTGTGCGCACGGCATGCCGCAGCGTGTGCAGCTCTTGCTCGGTCGGCGCGGGCGTTGCGGCGGGTGTGGCCGTGCCGATATCAAAGCCGGTGCTGTCGCGGATGTCGTCGAAACTGTAACCTGGATGAATGGCATCCAGATGCAGCAGACCATCGCCTTTGTCGAACCGAAAACTCGCCTTGGTGGAGATGATCTTGCTCGGGCTGCCGCGCCGCAGCACGTCCGGCGGCGTGCTGGCGGCGGCCGAAATGTAATCCACCTTGTCGACAAAGGTGCGCTTGGTGTGTTCCGTGCGAAAAACCACCGTGCGCTGCGCGCCGTAGTAAATCATGCCGCCGCCGTAACCGCCGGGGAAACGCATTTTCGGGTGATCGTGATCAGCGCCAAGCTGATGCAGGTTGTAATTGCCGTGCCGGTCTATCTGCACGCCGCTCACAAAAAAGAGGCCCAGCTCGCCGCGCTGCGCCAGAAAGTGAAACTGCTTGCTGGTGCGAAACGGATAAAAAATGGAATCCAGAATAATCAGTTGCGCATTCGGCGCATGTGTCGCCTGCGCCAGCAGCAGCGCGGCGGCGGGAATGTGCGACAGCGCGCCGCACGCGGAGACTTCGCCGTCGCGCACTTCGCGCGACAGCAAAATCGCCATCAGTTCATCGTCGGAGTAGTTCACGGTCATCAGGCCCCCGCCGCGCGCGCCGGCTGCCGCCAGTCAAGCGGCACAAAACGCTCGATGTAGTCCGCGTGATTTTGCACCTCAAACACATGGGCGCGGATGTACTCGGCAAACGATTCGTCGTCTTTAGAGGTAATGACATAATCGCGCATGTGGATTTTGTCCTGCCCGTAAAAGCCGGTGCAGCCGCCCGGATGCGCGCCGAACGGCGCATGCACCACGCTGTCGACATGAATGCCCGGAATGAACGTGCCCTGTGCGTCTTTCTCGCCAATGTGATCGACAATGCGTTCGGCGGTCACCACCACGTGCCCCGATGCCTCGGCCAGTATCACCGCCTCCGAATCATAGCCACACGACACGTTGCCGTGCCGGTCGGCAGCCACCGCGTGAAACACCGCGATATCCGGGGTCATGGCCTTGGCCACCACGGATTTGGTTTTGCCGTCGAACGGATCCACCGCCACCACCATGTCGTCGCGCCGCGTCAGCAAATCCGTGCCGATCAAACCGACGACGGGCACGTAAGGTACTCCCATAGACCCAGCCTGGGCCTGTGCATAGAGCACCCCTCAAGTATTGTCCATCGACTTTAATCGTCCCCCCGTGACGTAGCGTGAAAAATTCGGGCCCGTGCGCGCGAATTCGCCGAGCGACACGCTGGCGGTATCCACCACGCCCACCGCGCCCGCGCCCACCAGCAGATCGATATTCACCGCGCCGCCTACCACGCCGATGACACGCAGATTGCGCGCCCCCTGCTTTACCACTTCGCGCAAAAACGCCATCGGCGGGTGCTGCATTTTGCAGGTCATCACGATGTGTGCGCCGGCTTTCACGTGCGCGGCGGCTTTTTCGAGGGTGGTCAGTTTTTCACGCATGGGGTTCTCCGGTTGCTTCATCAAAAGTTGTGGCTGTCTATCCGTGGTTCCATCTTCGATTCATGGTCGATCATGCCTTTTGGGCGCTCTGGCGGTCAAGCCCGCGCGCGGGTTTTCCCCAAGCAGCTATTCCGCCTTTACGCCCGCCAGTTTCACGACTTTCCCGTAGCGTTCGTAGTCTTCGCGAATGATTTTTGCGTAATCGTCAGGGGTGGTCCACGCCGGTTCTTCGCCTTGTGCGGCGTAAAGCTGGCGCACGTCGGCGGCTTTCAAAGCCTGTACCAGCGCGTCGTTCAAACGTCCAACCAGCGCGCGCGGGGTGGCTTTTGGCGCGAGCACGCCGTTCCAGCCGAGGAATTTGAAGCCGGGCACGCCGCTTTCGGCGATGGTCGGCAGCTCCGGGAATATCGTCGAGCGCTTTTCGCCGCTGACCGCGACGCAGCGTGCACGGCCGATTTTCCACGGCGCAAGATACGCCGACAACGGCCCCAGCGCCCAATGCGCTTCGCCCGCGCCAATGGCAGCGGCTGAGGGGCCGCCGCCTTTGTACGGCACATGGGTGACTTCGATGTTCGCGGCGGTGGCGAACATCAGCCCGGCGAGATGGCTGGTTGAGCCGATGCCCGCCGATGCCATCAGCAGTTTGCCCGGCCGTGCACGCGCGAGCTCGATCAAATCGCGCGCCGATTTGGCAGCCACCGATCCGGCGACGCACAGCCCCGCTTGCGTGATGGCGAACAGCGACACCGGGGCGAAATCGTTCACTGGATGGTAGGGGACGTTCTTGTAAGTGTGCGGCGCGACCGCCAGCGTCGCAAACGAGGTGGCCAGCAGCGTGTAACCGTCAGGCGCGGCACGCGCCACGATATCAACACCGATGGTGCCGCCCGCGCCGGGCCGGTTGTCGACGACGACCGCCTGACCGAGACTTTCCGCCGCCCGCACAAAAGCGATGCGCCCAAGAATGTCGCCCGCCGAGCCGGGGCCGTTGGAAATGACCATGCGGATGGGGCGTGTGGGGTAGGCCTCAGTGGCCAGTGCAACACGGGTTTCCGTGCTGATGGCGTTAAGGCCTACAGCGAGTGTGGCCCATGCGGGAAGAAGTTTCTGCGGCAACAACGTATTCACTCGGTGGCGCGTTAAGGAGCACGTGGAGCCCTTAACAAAAGGCCTTTGGTGTGTACGCCGATTTTCTCTCACCTTCGGTTCCGTGCCCAGCAGACGTGGGAAGCAAAGCTCTTCGCCCTGCGGGATCAGGACACACTGAAAGCGGAGCAGAGCGGCGGGGGTGAGAGAAAATTTTCGTTACGTCATCTAACTATTTGTTTTAAAAGAATATTTTATGAGCGGCGTAAAGGATCGCTGCGTACTGTCTGGGTTGGCAGCGTACGCCAGTGGACGCATGCCGACGAAGAGAAAACGCAGCGTGACTCCCATTTTTATTATTGAGGTGTGATCCCGGCCATCTTGAAAATGGGGCCCCATTTTTCACGTTCCTTGCGGATGTGCTCTGCATACTGTTCAGGCGTGCCACCCGCGACAATGCTACCCATGGCCTCAATCTTGCTCCGCACATCGGGCACATGCAGCGCCTTGTTGATCGAGGCATTTAGGCGCAGCACAATGTCGCGCGGCACACGCGCAGGCACGGCATAGCCCCCTGACGGTGTGGTTTCGAACCCGGCGAGACCAGACTCAGCAATCGTCGGGACATGGGAAAGCATGGGCAGGCGCTCCAGCGACGAAACCCCCAGCGCCCGAACCTTGCCGGATTTGGCATGCGGCAAGAGCGGGGGGACGTTTGCAAACACCATGTGAATCTGGCCACCGATCAACTCCGAAATAGCTGGCATCACATCTTTGTAGAACACATGGTGTATGCGTACCCCTGCCATCGACTTGAACAGTTCAAACGATAAATGCATGCTCGAGCCGCTGCCACCACCGCCAAACGTCAGTTTATCGGGATTCGTTCGGGCATGTGCGATCAGGTCCTTTACTGAATGCACTGGCAAAGCCGGCGTTACCGCCAGCAGATTCGCTGTTGTTGATGACCAAATGATTGGTTGGAAATCCTTCGTGCTGTCATAGGGCAGCTTGGCATAAGCAAAGGAATTCGTAATAAGGTTGAACGGGGTATTACCTATGGTGTATCCGTCAGGCGCCGCGCGAGCCAATAGATCAAGCGCGATGATGGCGCTGGCGCCCGGCCGATTGTCAACGACGACCTGTTGCCCGAATTGCTTGGCGAGCTCACTGGCCACCAGCCGCCCACCGATGTCGCCTGACGTGCCCGCCCCCCCAGGAATGATCAGGCGGATGGGGCGAACAGGGTATTGCTGCGCATGGCCGATGCCACTGATGCCACTTGTGAAACATGCGATTGCGCACGCCAACAGCAGATAACGCTTGACCACCGGCCACCTCATTCGTCGTGGTTGCAAATTCAGCATAGGTTGACAGCATCGAATGCACTACGCAATTATCCAGCGTTCAGGTCTACCTGAATAAAGGTTATGAACATGGAATTGCGGGACATCCAGTATTTCAAGGTCGTTGCGCAGCATTGCAATATTGGCCGTGCGGCGGAAGTCTTGGGCCTTAGCCCTACCGCGTTAAGCAAGAGCTTGCGCCGGCTGGAACACTCGTTAGGCGCGAAGCTGGTCAAACGCGTCTCACGCGGCGTGGAGCTGACCGTCGTAGGTGCCGCGATCGCTGCAAGAGCCGACATTTTACAGGTCACGGCGGATGATTTGATACGAGAAGCTGCTGATCTCAACAGTGGCGCCAAGGGAAGTATCCGCGCGGGAGTCGCGCCCGGTTTGACTGAAATCACCCTTGCGCATGCGTACATCGCGCTCCTCATGGAAACAAAAGATATCGCACTGGATGTGCATGTGTTGGATGGCCCGGCATTGCGGTCAGCGCTGCGCCGTGGCGAAGTGGATTTGATTTTTAGTACGCCACCCGATGGCCGAGCTGCGCCACAAGGGTTCGAGATTGTTGATCTCTATCGTGAGCGCTGGGTGGTGGGGGCTGCCGCAGATCACCCGCTGGCTCGTCGCAAGCGGGTGACCATCGACGCGCTCTTGGACGAAGTGTGGGTGTTAAATCGGCACGGAATTGCGCTGTCGGAGTTCTTCACAAAAGTCGAACGACAGGGCCTTCCACAACCAAAGGTGCTATTACAAGCCAATTCATGGGATATCCTGTTCCGAACGGTCGCATCTTCCCGATTGCTCTCATTCGGCAGCCACACCGCACTCATGCAAGCGCGACGTCAACATTCGCTGGTCGCGCTACCGGTGGAGGGGCTGAAGCTCGAAAGACGCGTAGTGGTTTATTACCGCAAAGACGGCTATCTGCCGCCTGCAGCGATGCGTCTAATTGAGATTCTGAAAGCGCAGGGACGAGCGATTACAGCGAGGCGTGGGCTGAAAGGAAAGTGACGAGCACTCGGAAGTCAACATCCCGAATAGATTCTCCTCGCAATCAGCCAATCTTGTAAGTGTTGCAGTGCAATACTTTCCGTCGTTACCGTAGTCAGAATGCACTCAGGCGCTGGCGTCACGCGCATTGTTAGATGCAACTGTCAGATTGCTAGCATGGGGTAGTTTCCGTGCCCGGGGTCAGATTACCTTGCGTTCGCGCAGGCCCTGAATGTCCACCGCAGTGTAGCCGATGTCTTTCAGGATCGCGTCGTTATGCTCACCCAGTTCCGGTGCGACGCCAATTTTCGCCGGCGTTTCGGAAAACTGCCACGGCGAGCCGTGCACCTTGAGTTTCTTGCCGTGCTTTGGATAGTCGACTTCCGTGATGTAGCCGTTGGCGAGCACGTCGGGGTCGCTGGCCGCTTCGAGCAGGGTGTTGATCGGCGCCGAGACGATGTCCGCATCGCGCAGGATTTTCACCCACTTGTCGCGCGGGCCGCTGGCGAACAATCCATCGAGCGTTTTCAGCAGCGTTTCGCGTTTCTCGTCGTTGCCGATGACCACGCCCAACTCGGCAAACCCGGCGTGGCTCAAGGCATCGTAAAAGCCGAGCGCGCTCATCGCCTGCTTCCACTTGGCGGCGCCATTCAGTTGAAACACCAGCGGCTTGCCGTCGATGTCGTTAAAACTCGCCGACAAGCCCGGCCGCTCCGGCGTGCCATTCACGCGCGCCTGGCCCGTGACAGGGTCTTTGTTGCGCCACATCGCGGTGGTCAGCGTCCAGCCCATCAGGCGAATCTGTCCGCCGAGCAGCGAGCACTCCACTTTTTGCCCGATGCCTTGCGTGCGCGCGCAATGCAGCGCCGCCAGCATGCCACCAAAGGCGAGGATGGCGCAGGTTTCATCGGCCACCGAGACAATGCCGGTTTTCAGCGGCAGGCCCGGCGACGAATACGCCTGCGCGATGCCGCCCAGCGCCTGCGCCATCGAATCCGTGCCCGGCAGCGCGGCGTTCGGCCCCTTGGGCCCATAGCCGGAAATTGAAACGTAGACCAGTTTCGGATTGACCTTTTTCAAATCCTCATAGCCGAAACCGTTTTTCTCGGCGGCACCGGGCCGGAAGTTTTGCCCGAAAATATCCGCGCGCGCCACCAGCTTGTGCAGAATGTCGCGTGCTTCGGGCGACTTCATGTTGAGCGTGAAACTTTTCACGCCGCGATTGTTGGTTTCGAAATACGTGCTCGGCAGGCCGGGAAACACGCTGGACGTGCGCGAGTTGTCACCTTTGCCCGGCACTTCGATTTTGATGACTTCCGCGCCCAGATCTGCCATCAGCATATAGGGCACGGTGCCGGCCTGGGCGGTGGAGCAGGCGACGACTTTGACGCCGTGGAGGGGGCCTTTGGGTTGGGTCATGGGTGAAAGTCTCCGATGAAAATTTGCGAAGCGTCGTTATTGCTAAGAGTCTTGCCTCTACGCAAACTTCAAAGCCAATGCTGTCGTTCCCGCCTAGGCGGGAACCTATAAGACCGTCTCAAGTGGCACTGTGTTATGGGTTCCCGCCTGCGCGGGAACGACGTGATGGTTTGATTATTTGCGCTTGCTTTGCCGGCAGAGAAAAAAACACAGCTACAACGATTACGCCGCCACCTTCACCGCCGCGCCCACCGGCATTTCGCGCAAGAAAAACGCCGCCACCGGGTCATGCGCCACTGGCGTGGTGCGCGCGGCCTGCTCGATGTAGAGCAACTCAATCGCGCCACCTGCCTTGCGGTAATTCTGCACGAAGCGCTCCGGTTCGTTGAGCGGAACCGGCGATTCCGGGTCGCGGTAGTCGTGCACCTGATCGGGCTGGCCTTGCACCCACAGCGCGGGCGGCATCACGACTTTTTCGCCGCGTTCGAGCATCAGCATCGGACTGCCTTCGCTCATGTTGTCGTCGTTCTTCCAGAATGAACCCTGCCGTTCAGGAATGTCACCGACCCATTTTTCACCTGCCGCGCGGCCGCGCACGGCATTGCGGTAGCGTGACAGCGGGTTGATCACCGGCCACGCCATCGCCACCGCGCGCACGCTGGCGTCCACTGCGGGCGAACCGGCGGGCAGTGCAATTGACGCGTAGCGTGCGTCGTGGGGGCGCATCGCGGCGAGCATGGCGAGATGGCCACCACTGGATTGGCCGCAAACGCCTATGCAGTCGGCGCGCGTGTTCAGTTGCGCGGCGCGCGCCTTCACCCAGCGGATGGCGTAGTTGATGTCCTGCAACGCCGTCGGATAGCCGTCGTGGCCATCGCGAAAATCAATCGCTACTGCGAGGATGCCGGATTTGGCGAGTATTTCGTCGCGGCCCTTGCATTCATCAAGGCTTCCCTTGCCCCACGCGCCGCCGTGCAAATCAATCACCGCCGGGAACGGCCCTGCGCCGCGTGGTTTGTAGAGCCGCAACTTCATTGTGCGCGAACCGTGGCGCAGGTACTCGTGGTCTTCGGTGGTGAAATCGTAAGTTTGGGTCATCGCAGATACTCCTGTGGGTTGAACAACACTGGAACAACGCTGATGCGGAAAAACTCTGTCACGCAGGTACGCGGTAGAAACGATTCAACCATTTGTTTTTATTGACATTTTATTTCTGCCGGCTTGCGACCGGCAGTTGACGACATTGTAATCCCGCTGCTCACAGCAGCGGCAATCTCGCCGCTGCAACCACTTTCCGCAGCTTCACGAGTTCGTTGCGCATGAGATCGGCAAATTCCTGGGGCGTGATGACGACGGCTTCCATGCCCATGGCCTGATAGCGCTCGCGAACGTCGGGTGCGGCAAGCCCTTTTACCATCGCAGCGTGCAGGCGCTGAATGACTTCGCGCGGCGTAGCGGCGGGTGCAACGAGGCCAAAGCGTGAATCGACTTCAACGCCGGCGTAGCCCGATTCGGCAAACGTCGGCACATCGGGCAATGCCGCGGCGCGGCGCGGACTGGCGACACCCAACGCGCGCACTTTGCCCGCCTTCACCTGCGGAATCGCGGCCGCCGACGCGATAAACATGCTGTCAACATGGCCGCCCATCACATCGGTAATCGCCTGCACCGCGCCCTTGTAAGGCACGTGCATGGTGGAAATACCGGCCGTGACAGACAGCAACTCACCGGCAAGATGCAGCGAGCCGCCGATGCCAGACGAGCCGTAAGTGATTTTGCCCGGCCGCGAACGCGCCAGCGCGACGAACTCGCCGACCGTACGCACCGGCACCACGGGGTTCACCAGAAACACAATGTTGCCGGTGGCTATGGTGCTGACAGGCGCGAAATCACGCACGATGTCGTAAGGCAGCCTGGCGTAGGTGGCCGCGTTGATGGTGAAGGTTGCCGAGGTGACCAGAAGCGTGTAGCCATCCGGCGGCGCCTTTGCCACGTAGTCTGTGCCGATAACCGCGCCGCCGCCGGGCCGGTAATCGAATACAAACGGCTGGCCGAGCAGTTCATGAAATTTTTGCGTAAGGGGGCGCAGCACAGCGTCGTTGGGGCCGCCGGCGGTGAACGGCACAACCACGCGCACAGGCTTGGCGGGGTAGTTGGCGGGAAGGTTTTGTGCTGGTGTTGCCGCGGTTTGTGCAAGTGCGGTCCATGGCAAAGCCGCCAGCAGCACGAGGGCGATGCCTTGGCAATCACTGCGCATCAATCCAGCCTCACGTTGGCGCTGCGGATCACGTTGCGCCAGCGGGCGGCGTCCTCCTTCATGAACGCCGCCATTTGCGCGGGTGTGTTGGCCACGGGTTCCGCGCTTAGCTCGGTGAACCGTTTTGCCACATCGGGCTGTTTGATGACTTCCGCGATCGCACTGCTCAGGCGGTTGGCAATGCGCGTTTGCGTCGCGGGCGGCGCCACTACGCCGAACCACGCCACCGCGACAAAGCCGGGATACGTCTCTGCCATCGCAGGAACGTCCGGCAGCGATGCCACACGCTTTTCACCGCATACCGCCAGCGCCTTCACGCGGCCGGCGCGCACGTGCTGCAGCGACACGCCAAGGTTGTCGAACATCAGATTCACCTCGCCCGACAACAGCGCCGCCAAGGCGGGCGCAGTGCCTTTGTAGGGCACATGTGTGGCGGTGACACCCGCTGCCGCCTTGAACATTTCGGTGGTGAGGTGCGAAGTGGTGCCGCTACCCTGCGACGAATAAATCAGGCGATCGGGCTGTGCCTTCGCCCAGCTGATCAAATCGCGCAGGTTGTTGGCGGGAACTCTGGGATTGACCAGCATCACATTGGGCACGGCCGCCATCACCGTGACCGGCACGAAGCGCGCCGGATCAAATGCGAGTTTAGGGTAGAGGCTGGGGTTGATGACGAGCGGCGGCGGCGGCGCGGACAGCAGCGTGTAGCCATCCGGCTCGGCGTTGTACACCATTTCCGCGCCGATATTGCCGGCGGCGCCCGCGCGGTTGTCCACGATCACCGGCTGGCCCCAATTGGCCGCAAGTTTTTCGCCCACGATACGCGGCAGCAGGTCTGCCGTGCCGCCCGCCGGAAAGGGCACGATGATGCGGATGGCGCGCGCGGGGTAGTCCTGCGCGGACGCAGAAATTGCAAACACAGAAAACGCACACAGCAACAGGAAAACAGCACGCCGCATTGACTATCCCTTTATCGAACGACCCTCGCGGCAGGATTTTACAGTTAAAATTCACCGCACCATTTTGACATTCCTGACGTTGCCTGGCGAGGAGCGCCCTGTGTCCACCGAACAGAAAGACCGTGCATGGCCCGCCGAACGGCTGACGCGCGTGCCGTACTGGGTGTATCAGGACGAAGATATCTACCGCGAGGAGCAGGCAAAAATCTTTCGCGGCAACACCTGGAATTTCCTCGGGCTCGAAGCCGAGTTGCCCAACGCGGGCGATTTCAAGACGAGTTTTCTCGGCGACATGCCGGTGGTGGTGACGCGCGACGAGCAGGGTGAACTGCGAGCGTTCGAGAACCGCTGCGCGCATCGCGGTGCATTGTTGTGCATTGCGCCGCGCGGCAACGTAAAGCGAATTAACTGCGTGTATCACAACTGGAGTTACGATCTCGCGGGCAACCTGAAATCGGTGGCATTTCGTCTGGGCATCAACGGCAAGGGCGGCATGCCGGAGTCGGCTTGTCCGCAAAGCCAGTCGCCGCGCAAGCTGCGTATTGCCACGATAGCCGGATTGATGTTCGGCACGTTGTCCGGGGCCACGCCGCCGCTGGAACAGTATTTGGGGCCGCAGATTGTGGCGCGTATCCGCCGTGTGATGCATAAACCGGTGAAGCTCCTCGGCGGCTACAGCCAGATGTTTCCCAATAACTGGAAGTTGTATCTTGATAACGTCAAGGACACCTACCACGCGAGTCTGCTGCATCTGTTTTTCGCCAAGTTTCGCCTGAACCGTCTGTCGCAGCAGGGCGGCGTGATTGTCGACGGCGACGGCGGCAATCATGTGAGCTTTACCATGATGAAAACTGATCAGCGTGACAATGTGTATGAAAGCGCCGGTATGCGCTCCGCACAGGGCGGGCTGCGGCTGGAGGCGCCTGAGTTGCTGGATTCCGTAGACGAAATTGGCGATGGCATTACGCTGCAAATTCTGGCGGTGTTCCCGAACTTTGTGTTGCAGCAGATCATGAATAGCCTTGCCGTGCGGCAAGTGGTGCCGCGCGACGTGAGCGAAACTGAACTCGTCTGGACCTGCTTCGGCTATCAGGACGACGATGAAAAGATGGACGCGCTGCGCATGCGTCAATCCAATTTCATCGGCCCGGCGGGATTTATTTCCATGGAAGACGGCGCGGCGACGGGCTTCGTGCAGCGGGGCGTTCAGGGCGCCAGCAGCAATGCGTCGGTGATTGAAATGGGCGGCGACCGCATTGCCTCGGACGAATCACGCGTCACCGAAACCTCGGTGCGCGGCCTATGGCAGGCGTATCGTGGGCATATGGGGTTGTAACGGCAATGGCGATGGCAATGGATATCGCGCTTCAGCTTACGGTTGAAAACCTGCTCGCGCGCTACACGCACGCCATCGACGACGACAATCTTGAAGCGTGGCCGGATTTTTTTGTGGAAGCGGCGCGTTACCGCATTACCACTGCCGAAAACCACGAACGTGGCTTGCCGCTGGCGCTGGTGCACGCGGATTCACGCGCCATGTTGCGAGACCGCGTGAATGCATTGCGCCACGCCAATGTGTATGAAGCGCAGCGTTACCGCCATGTGTATTCCGGCGTGCTGGTAACGCGCATCAACGATGACACCGCGCGCGCGGTATCGTCGTTTCAGGTGGCGCGCATCATGCACAGCGGCGAAACCACGCTGTTTGCGAGTGGCCGCTGTATTGACCGCATACGCATTGCCGGTGAAAACGGTGTGGCGCAATTCGAGGAGCGGCTGGTAATCCTCGACAGTCGGCGCGTGGATACGCTACTGGCGATTCCGCTTTAGGAAATTCAATAAAAACAGATACTTATGAATTTTGAGCCAGCGGCATGCTTACTTTTTCGGCGTGATGGGCAGCTTCTGGGTTGCGCCGAACTTGGCGATGGGCGTGAGCGAATACGTCACCTCGCGCTGGTCGAATCCGTCGACGTTGCCCTTGTAGTGCGAATTTTCACCGTCGTAGTACTCGCACACCTTGCCGATCAGCCGGTCCTGCGAGTATTCCGCATTCTTGATCACCGAGCCGTCGGCGCGCTTGAAGGCTACGCCAACGATGCTCTTATTGCTCAGATAATCCTTGCGCGCCGTGGCCTCGACGCTGACGGTGTCGTCCGTCAGATCAAAATACACCGCCCGCGGAAACCAGTCGGTGAAAAAATGCTGAAGGTCCTTGCGTCCCATCTCGGTCAGTTGATAACCGGGCGCCATGCGCGAACGGATTAAAAGCGTTCTGCCGGGAATCTTGTCGTCTGCCATGTTTGCGGTCTCTGCCTCAGATGCTTATGCACGATAAACCATTGCCGGAATACCGCCATCGCCCGTTGGGTCGTGGGTTCCCGGAAACGGGGTCGTATGGTTAACGGCAAGGGTATTGTAATGCTGAACGCCTGTTTGCCGGTAGATGACCTTCTCCAAATCCTTATTCCGCCTTGGCGCCGGTGGATTTGACCGCCCGGCCCCACGACAAATACTGCGCGC
This sequence comes from Betaproteobacteria bacterium, assembly GCA_900299145.1. GTDB lineage: Bacteria > Pseudomonadota > Gammaproteobacteria > Burkholderiales > SG8-41 > UBA5216. The sequence goes on from OMIN01000114.1 coordinate 54,760, forward strand.
GGATGTAGTCGCCGAATTCCACCGCCGAGCCGGGCACGGCCTTTTGCGCCAGCGGCTGCAGGCGTTTGGCCACGTCGGGCGCGACAAGCGCGCGGCCCAGCGCGGTGTTCAGGCGGCCAACGACATCGGCGGGTGTACCGGCGGGCGCAACAAAGCCATACCATTCACGCGCGTCGCCAAAATCCTTGAACCCGGCTTCGGTCATGGTTGGCACGTCAGGCAAACTTTCCTCGCGTTTGCTGCCCGACACCGCGAGCGCTCGCAACTTGCCGCCGCGGATGTGCGGATTGACCGACGTGGGCACCGTAAACATGATGCCGACGTGACCGCCCAAAAGATCGATCACCGCCGGCCCGGCGCCCTTGTACGGCACGTGCACCATTTGCGTTTTGGTCGTCAGACGAAACAGTTCGCCCATGAGTTGCGGCCCGGCGGAAGTGGAAGCGAAGGTCAGTTTGCCCGGATGCGCTTTCGCCAGTTGCGCGAGTTCAGTAACTGACTTCGCCGGCACGGAGGGATGAACCACCAGCACGTACGGCATTTCGGTGCCACGCGTGATGGGCGTGAAGTCCTTCAGCGTGTCATAGCCGGGGTTGTTGTACATGTGCGGATTGATCACCAGCGCGCCGGAATGCCCGAGCGTGATGGTATAGCCGTCGGCGGGCGCTTTCGCGCCGAGCGCGGTGCCAAGGCTGCCCTGCGCGCCGCCGCGATTGTCGACAATGATCTGCTGGTTCCACGCATCAGTGAGTTTGCCGGCGAGTATGCGCACCAGCGCATCCGTGCCGCCGCCCGGTGGAAACGGCACGATGATGCGCACGGGCTTTTCGGGGAAATCGGCGGCCAAGGCCGGAGAGGAAAAAATGCCCGCCGCGCCAAGCGCAACCGCCTGCGCAAACCCGCAACCGCTAAACAATTGAGTGAAATTCATTGTGATGTTTTTGCGCTGGCTTAACTATGATTTTTCATGCCGACTGCGGCGAATCTCGCGGGCTGTGTCAGAGCGAGGCAGCACTGTCATCGATGCCGCTGCCTCGCGTCTCACACTTCCCATTTCAATCCGGCATCACCGCAAACGTCCACATCGACCCGCCGAGCGGCACCTTGCCACGTGCCATCGCGCGCGCGGAGTTGCCGCCGATACCCGACGCGATGCTCACGTACTGCCTGCCCTTGTGCGTGTACGTGATGGCAGTGGCGTTGATGCCCGAGCTGGTCTGGAATTCCCACAGCGTTTTGCCGGTGTCTTCATCAAGCGCGATGAATTTGCCGTTGACATCGCCGGTAAACAACAGCCCGCCGCCCGTGGCGAGCATGCCCGCGGAACTCGCACGATCGGTGAGTGGAATTTCCCATTTCTTTTTGCCGGTAACAGGATCAATGGCGATGTGATGGCCGACCACTTCGCCGGGCTTGGGCACGTAGGCGCGCGAGATTACGCCAGTGGAGCGCTTGCCGATGACCTGTTGAGGAATCGGAAGCTCAACTTTGAAAATGCGCGGAATATTCCACGAACTGGTGTAAATCAGATTTTTGTTCGGGTTGTAGGCAATGGGCACCGCGTTCACCCCCCGCTGTGGGTACACCGACACTTCCACGCCGTCGTAGATTTGCTTGTAGAGTTCCTGATTGACTACCGGCCGGCCGGTTTTGAGATCGATGTGCGAGGCCCAATTCACACGCGTAAACGGATGCGCCGCCAGCAGCTGGCCGTTGGTGCGGTCGATGGTGTACATGAAACCACTCTTGTTCATCTGGAACAGCACCTTGCGCGGTTTGCCTTCGAAGGTGATGTCGGCCAGCACCGGCTCGTCGGTACCATCCACATCCCACACGTCGTTGGGAGTGTACTGGTAATGCCACACGATCTCGCCAGTCTTCGGGCGGATGGCGAGCAGCGTGCTGGCATACAATCCGTCAAGCGCGTTGCGGCTTTGCGGCGTCCACGGCGCGGGGTTGCCGGTGCCCCAGTAAATCAGATCAAGCTCCGGGTCGTACGCGCCGCTGCGCCAGGTGGGCGCGCCGCCGGTTTTCCACGCGTCGTCCTTGGGCCAGGTCTCTGAGCCTTTTTCGCCCGGCGCGGGCACGGTATACGTGCGCCACAGGTGTTTGCCGGTTTCAGGATCCCAGCCGTTTAAAAAACCGCGCGTGGTGTATTCGCCGCCAGCCATGCCGGTGATTACGACACCATTCGCAATCACTGGCGCCGCAGTGGCGGTGTAGCCTTCCTTGTGATCGGCAAACTTCTGCTTCCACACTTCCTTGCCGGTTTTCATGTCGAGCGCCAGCACGTGGTTGTCGAGCGTGATGCGATAGAGTTTGCCGTTGTAAATGGTGGCGGTGCCGCGCGCGGTAACGCCGCAGCAGGCTTGCGCCGCCGTCTCTGGCGGCCAACTCACCTCCGTGCGCCACAGTTGCTGGCCGGTGGCGACGTCGATGGCGAAGGTTTGCGTGGCATTCACCACATACATCACACCGTTGTAGATGGTGGGCTGCGCCGTCTCGCCATAATTGTTTTGCAGACTGATCGCCCACACCGGCACCAGGCGCTTCACGTTTGATTTGTTGATCTGATTGAGCGGGCTGTAATTGCGCAGGTGGTAACCCATGCCCTGCACGGGTACGTTGTCGGCGTTCTTGCCGGCGTCGATTAATTCCTGGGCACTTTGCGCGCGCACGGCCATGGGCGCGGCCGCGCAAGCGGCCATCACGGCCAGTGCGATGAATTTCGAGCATGTATTCATGATTTCTCTCCCGTTGGTGTGCTGTTGACACTATCTTGGCGATGACCCCATGGCATTCTATGCCCGCGCCACGCGTGCCGCCAGCAGACGTCTACATCTTGCGAAATTGACACCGCCGGGGAGTGGTTTGTATAGTCGCCGGCGCTCGTTTCCCACGTTTGTAACCTCAACTTTTCCCCGGAGAACTCCATGCCGCTGACGCTTAAACAGGCCAACACCATCTGCGAAAAAGCCCTCGAACACGCGCGCGCCAAGAACTACGCCAAGCTCACCGTGGTCGTGCTGGATGAAGCCGGCAACCTCAAGGCCGCGCAGCGCGAAGACGGCGCGAGCATGTTCCGTTACGATGTGGCGCTGGGCAAGGCGTGGGGCGCGGTGGCGATGAGTTGCTCGAGCCGCAAACTCGCTGAGCGCGCCAAGGGAAATCAGAACTTTTTCCTCACACTGGCCTCGACGGCACAGGGCAAATTCCTGCCGCAACAGGGCGCCGTGTTGATTCGTGACGCCAGCGGCGCGATTTTGGGCGCAGCGGGGATTAGTGGCGCGAGCGGGGATGAGGATGAAGAATGTGCGGCGAGAGGCGTGGAGGCGGCGGGATTAAAGGCGGATATCTGAAGACTATAAGTATTTGATTTAAAAGAATATTTAAATAGCCATCTATGCATCGTCGAGCGCGATGGAAGTTGGATTTCCCGTGGGGACTTGCGCCAGCAGCCCTAGCGCGGCGCTGCAAGCGCGCGACTCAATGCCGCCGCGCAGTCGGCCAAAGCGCGCCGCACAACGCCGACATGCGGGCTGGATCGTATAAAGCCGTGGGTTAGGCCGTCGTAGACGGTCAGCGAATGCGGCACGTTTGCCGCAGCGAGTTTTTGCGCGAGCGCGCGGCTGTCGTCGATCAACGGATCGAGGTTGCCGATGATAAGGTGTGCAGGCGGCATGCCGGCCATCGATGCGGTTAGCGGGGCGACGCGCCAGTCGCCGCGCTGGTCAGGGGCTTGGAGGTAATGCGCCCAAATCCAGTCCATTTGTGCGGCGGACAATCCGTAGTTACCGGTGCCGAGCGTGGCCCATGCCGGCGTGGTGTTGTCGGTGGAATACACGCCATAGATAAGCAACATGAATTTCAGCGGCGAAAAACCAGCAGCGCCACTGTTGCGACTGGCATCGCGCATCGCCAGTGCTGCGGCGAGCGCGAGGTTGCCGCCCGCTGAATCGCCGCCGACTGCCAGACGCGTGGCGTCGATTCCTAGGGATTGGCCTTCGCGGGCGGCATGGCGCACGGCGGCGAGCATGTCGTCAAAAGCCGCCGGAAATCGATGCTCCGGCGACAACCGGTAATCCACTGACAGTACGGCAACGCCACTGGCGCGCACCAGCTCGCGCAGCATGGCATTCCATGCGTCCAGCGTGCCCAGCGCGAAACTGCCGCCGTGGGCGTAAATCATCAGCGGCGGGTTGGCAACGCCATCGGGCAGATAGAGCCGGCAGGCCACCGCGCCGCCACTGCCGTCCTCGCGCGGCACGGCGATATCGCGTTCGCGCATCAGCGGTTTTGAGTTTTCGTTGAGCACCGCTGCAATGCGCGCGTTCATCGCGCGGCAGTCAGCGACTGCTGCGCGCGTGAGGCTTAGCGCGGCAAGGCCGCGCGCCTTCAAGTGCGCGCCAAGCGCCGCGAGTTCAGGGTCTAGCGTGGCGGGCGGCACGGCATCGTTCATGGCTGCGGCTACTGTCGACTATTGATTGAAGCCGGCTTGCACCGGGGCGATGGCTTTCAAGCGCGGCAGCACCTCGCGCGAGAAGAGATTGATGCTTTTCTCCGTTTCCGCGTGCGTCATGGGGCCGGAGCGGCCGATCATCACCAGATGGCCGAAGCCGCCGACGAAGTTGTAAAAATCCATGATCTGCTTGTAGACGGAATCGGGCGTGCCCGCGAACAGTATGCCTTGTGCCTTCGCTTGATGGGGCGTGGTGCCAATCAGCGCACCTCCGATGGAGGGTTTCATACCGGCGGGCGTGGGCGTGTCCGGAGCGCGGCGCGAGCGGTAAATCATCGGCGCGGCCTCGGGAGGCGCGCCACCCGGCAAGAATTTGCCGAATTGTGGCGCGGATTTCATGCTGGTGTTGAGAAACCACAATAACTTTTCGCCGAGACGCATGCCTTCTTCTTCGGTTTCGCCCACCGCTACCAGCGCAGCATAGGCAAAATTGTCGGTTGTTTGTGCAGGCAGGCCCGCATCGACGCGCGCCTGCCGGTTGGCGGCAAACGCGGCTTTTGTGCCTTCGGGGCCACGCAGCACCAGCGCGTGTACCATGCCGCGCCGACCGACGTCGCGCGAAGTCGACGCGTCGCCCGTTGCCGACCACATGCGCGGCAGTTGCTGATAACCGCGTGGCCAGATGTTGACGTGGCGGTGCGAGAAGTACTGGCCTTCCCAACTGAAAGGGCCGTCGTGCGAGGTCAGCGCCTTGCTGATGAGGTCGATGGCTTCCCAGTATCGCCAGCCATTGTCGATGGCGCTCATGTTGCTGGAGGCCATTTCGCTGCCGCCGGATTTCACGAAGCCGATTTCCAGACGGCCGCGGCTGATCACGTCCGCCGTGGCGTATTCCTCGGCGACACGCACCGGATCGGGCCGCAGCGTAATCAGCGTGCCCAGACTCAGAATGCGCGCCTTGCGCGTTTGCCGCGCGAGGATCGCCACCAGCATCGGGTTGGCTGCGAGCAGCGAGTTGATGCCGGCATGATGCTCGATGGCGACGACATTCAAGCCGCGGTCGTCGCACAGCAGGAATTCGTCAATGCATTCCTCGAACAGGTCTGCCGCAATCTTCGGATCGCAATAGCGGTTGGGCAGGCTGCCGCGCACCGAGGGCGCACGGTCCAGCACGTCCTTAGCGACGTTGGGATAGGGAATTTCACACTGATACCAGACATCCATGATGGTTTTCCTACGCTTTCAAAAAGGCCTGCACGCGTTCAGCGAGCGCGACGGGTTGTTCAATTTCGGGGTGATGGCCGGCGGCGGCGATGGTCTCGAACTTCGCGCCGGGGATCAATTTGGCATAGGCCTCGCCATACGAGGGCTTTACGACACCGTCGGAGGCGCCCCACAGCACCAGTGTGCGCGCCTTGATGAAGCCGAGCCAGCGCTTGAGTTGCGGGCTGTACATGTAGGGATGAAAGGCGTAGCGGCAGAGTGTTTCCCGGTTGCGCGAAATCGTGATGAGTTCTTCATCCTCCATGTCGTCGTAACGCGGCGCGTTCTTCGCGGGGTCGTGCCAGCTTTTTTTCACCACGTCATCCGGATGCGCGTTGAACACGTCGAGAATATCCGGCGTTTCGCGGTCGCTGATTTTTATGCCCAGCGCGTCGACGAGAATCAGCTTGCCGATGCGCCGCCCGGCTTTTACCGCGATCTCTGCCGCGAGCCACCCGCCGAACGAAATGCCCATCAGTGTTATCGGCCCCGCAGGGAGCGTGTCAATATATTCCAGATACAGATGCACCAGATCGTACATCGTGCCGAAATCCTTGGGCCGCTTCGTGCCGCCAAAGCCCGGATGCGAAGGCGCCAACAGCTCGGCATCGCGCGCCAGGAGGTCAACTATCGGCAAACGGGGGTCGATATGCTCGAAGCCGTGCAACAAAAGCAGGGGCTGGCCGGGGCCCCGGCGCAGTACATCGAGATCGACGCCGGCAACAGGCACGCGTTGCGTGGCCGGCGCTGTGGTAACGGTGGACATTCGGAGTTCCTTGCGGTGAAACTGGTAAGAAGTGGAAAACGGCGAAAATTTGAGAAAAGCAGATTGACAGATTGTGAGTTCAGATAGTGTGCAGACACTGTACGAGAAACGCGGGAGAGCTAAATGTAACGCATCACGGGCCAGTATTTCAATTTCTCAATTGCGGGTGGGGTGATACGTTGTCGCACTTATAGCCCGTGCTGCATAATGTGGCCCCGGTCGTTGCAAACTCTGGGATGTCGTTGCGCGACAGGCACATCGGGCCGTAACACGGGCCGCCTTCACCCCATTCACGAGAGGAAAATCATGGCACAGCGCAAAAAAGGCGCGGAGGAGTTTCGTTCACACAAATGGTTTGGCGTGAAGGATTTGCGCTCGTTCGGCCACCGCTCACGCACGTTGCAAATGGGTTACTCGCGCGAGGATTTCGCGGGCAAGCCGGTGATCGGCATTATCAACACCTGGAGCGACATCAACCCGTGTCATGCACATTTCCGCACGCGCGCCGAAGAGGTGAAACGCGGCGTGTGGCAGGCCGGCGGTTTCCCGCTGGAAATGCCCGCGATCACGCTGGCCGAGCCGTTTCAAAAGCCCTCGACCATGATGTACCGCAACATGCTGGCGATGGAAACCGAGGAGTTACTGCGCTCGTACCCTGTCGATGGCTGTGTGCTGATGGGCGGATGCGATAAAACCACGCCTGCGCTCATCATGGGCGCGTTGTCGATGAACATCCCCATGATCTACATGCCCGCGGGTCCCATGCTGCGCGGCAACTGGCATGGCGAACATCTCGGTTCCGGCACTGATTCGTGGAAATACTGGGCCGAACTGCGCGCGGGCAATATCACCGAGCGCGACTGGCAGGAAGTCGAAGAAGGTATCGCGCGTTCGTACGGACATTGCATGGTGATGGGCACGGCCTCGACCATGACGTCCATTAGCGAAACGCTGGGCCTTACGCTGCCGGGCGCGGCATCAATCCCCGCGGCGGACGCCAACCACCCGCGCATGGCCACTGCCAGCGGCAAACGCATTGTGGAGATGGTGTGGGAGGACTGGAAACCCTCGGACTTCCTCACCGCGCAATCGTTTGATAACGCCATTATCGCCACACACGCGCTGTCGGGTTCCACCAATGCGCTGATTCATTTGCTGGCGATGGCGGGGCGTGCGGGCATTAATCTGAAACTCGACCGTTTTGACGAACTGGCGCAGCGTGTGCCGGTGCTTGCCAACATCCGCCCGGCGGGCGACAAGTATTTGATGGAGGATTTCTATTACGCTGGCGGCTTGCGTGCGATGCTCGCCAACCTGAAAGACCTGCTAAACCTCAACTGCAAAACGGTGAGCGGCAAAACGCTGGGTGAAAATATCGAAGGCTGCAAGGTCTATAACGACGACGTGATCCGCCCGCGCTCCAACCCGGTGTCGCAAACCGGCGGTCTGGCGGTGCTGCGCGGCAACCTGGCGCCCGACGGCGCGGTAATCAAGCCCACTGCCGCCGAAGCACATTTGCACAAACATACGGGGCCTGCTGTCGTGTTCAAGGATTACAACGAGATGAACGCGCGCATAGACGACGAGAATCTCAAGGTCGATGAAAACTCCGTGCTGGTGCTGCAAAACGGCGGCCCGCTGGGCGGCCCCGGCATGCCGGAGTGGGGGCAGTTGCCGATCCCGAAAAAGCTCCTGAAAAAAGGCGTGCGCGACATGGTGCGCATCTCTGATGCGCGGATGAGCGGCACCTCCTACGGCACCTGCGTGCTGCATGTGTCCCCGGAGTCGTACGTCGGCGGCCCGTTGGCACTGGTGCGCGAAGGTGATTTGATCGAACTCGACGTTGCCGCGCGTAAGCTCGAGTTAAAAGTCAGCGATGCCGAACTCGCAAAACGCCGCGCCGAATGGAAGCCCGCGCCGAAGAAATTCGGCCGTGGTTACGGCGCGTTGTTCTCACAGCATGTGACGCAGGCAGACAAGGGCTGTGATTTCGATTTCCTGCATCAGACCGAGGATACGGAGGATCCGGAGATACATTGATCGAGTGGGGGGTCTTGAGAAATTCACCTAAATGTCTGTTTTTAATGAATTTAAGGTTACCCATTACTTCTTGAAAATTCCTCCATCACCCGCTTCTCATGCGCTGCCAGCTTTTGCGCACTGGCGCGATGCTGCATGCGCTCAAGATGCGCATGGCAGTTTTTGAATTGCGACAGATCGAGTTTGAACGAAATCGCGCGCCGAAAGCACCAGAAGAAATACGCGTCCGGCGCGGTAAAGTGATCAAAAAACCATTCGCGGCCTTGGAGCAGGTTTTCAACAACGGCGAAATCCTCGAACAGAAGTTTGTTGCCGACTTTTTTCACGTTCTCGGCTGAGCCGGGCAAATCGCAATAATTTTCCGGCCGCGCGTTGGGCGTCAGGTGTGGGTGTATGCCGGAGCCGAAAAACGACATCAGCGAAATCGCCTTGATTTCCTGCATCGGGTCTTGCGGCAATAGCCTAGCCGCCGGATAGCGTCGTGCGATCCACACTTGTATGGCCAGATTTTCGGTGAGCGCCTCGCCGTCGATGATCAGCACCGGCACCTTGTGTTTGGGATTCAATTTCAGAAATTCGGGCGAACGCAATTGCCCGCTGCGCGAGTTGAGGTTCATTACCTCGAAATCCGCGCCGGCCTCGGTGAGCGTAATAAAGGGCACGGTGGCGCACGTTTGCGGGGCGTAGCAGAGGGTGAGGTTCATGGTGGCGGCTTGTCTGGCAATGGTTTGTGAGGGGGCACACGTTTGACACACTGCCCTGTCATTCCCGCTTTCGCGGGAATGACAGAGTGGGTATTGCCGGATGCTATGCCAACTTCACGGGTTCAAGCTATAGTCGCATCATGAAACGACTGACATGTTGTCTTACCCTGGTTACGCCATTAGCCGCTGTAGGTGACGCTGGCGCGGCGGCGGCCGCTGAAAACTTCCCCACCCGCCCCATCCGCCTCATCGTTCCTGCCGGTGCAGGAGGCGTGACCGACATTCTCGCGCGCTACATCGCGCCCAAGCTGGGCGACGCGCTTAACCAGCAGGTGGTGATCGACAACCGGCCCGGCGCTAGTGGCATTGTCGGTTCGCTGATTGTCGCCAAGGCCGCGCCCGACGGGCATACGCTGCTAATGGTGTTTCCATCGCATGTGACCAACCCGAGTTTGTTTCCCGATGTGCCGTACGACACAGTGTCGGCGTTTGCGCCGATTACGCTGGTGAGTGCGGTGTCTCCGGTGTTGATTGTCACTGCGCAGTCGCCGGCGCGCACGCTGGCGGAGTTGATTGCGCTCGGCAAATCGAAACCGGGATTGATTAATCATGGTTCCACCGGCATCGGCAGCATGGGCGCGCTGGGTGCCGTGTTGCTGGGCAATATGGCGGGCTTCAAATTCACGCAGGTGGTGTACAAGGGAGGGCCGCAGGCTTTGACTGCTTTGTTGTCGGGCGAGATTGAGTTTTATCTGGTCGGTTCGGTGAGCACGGCAGTGCAGCAGGTCAAGGCGGGCCGCGTGCGTGCGCTGGGTGTGGGCGCGAAACAGCGTAACGCGCAACTGCCGGATGTGCCACCGATTGCCGACCTGTTGCCTGGTTATGAGGCACGCGGCTGGAACGGCATCCTTGCACCGGCGGGCACGCCGCGCGCGATTGTCGAGCGGCTCAATCAGGTGCTGGTGAAAATTGTGCGTTCCCCAGAAATGGCGCCTGCACTGGTGGGCGAAGGCGCAACGGCAGTGGGCAACACCCCCGCCGAGTTCGACGCGGTGATTCGCGCAGACATCGCCAAGTGGGCGAAGATCATCAAGGACAGCAACAGTCGCCCGCAATAACGCTTAAAAATATCAATTAAAACAATGAGTTATATTGACATCTCCAACGGCAAGCTGTTCTACGAAATCGACGACTACACCGATCCGTGGACGACACCACAAACCGTACTGCTGATTCACGGCTTCACTGAAAGCACGCCGGCGTGGCGCGGGTGGGTGCCGCATCTGGCGCGCCGCTATCGCGTGATTCGATTTGATCAGCAGGGCTTCGGGCAATCGAGCGCGGTGCCGCATGTCGATGCGTTCAGCACGCAAAATTTTGTCGAACACGCAGCGAAGATCATCACTGAACTCGGTGGCGGCAGTGCGCATGTGATGGGCGCAAAAAGCGGTGGGCTGGTTGCGATAGAACTCGCGCGGCTGAAACCCGCGCTGGTGAAATCCATTACGCTGGCCTCGGTGCCCCTGGCGCCGCCGCAGCCGGGCGGCTGGCTGCAGCACATGGAAACGCACGGCGTCAAAAGCTGGGCGCGCGAGACCATGCCGCCGCGCCTGGGTACGCGCATGCCGAAAGAAGGCTTCGAGTGGTGGGTGAACTTGATGGGCGCGACACGCATTGAAACCGCGCGCGCGTACATGCGATGGGTGAGCAGCATCGATGTCGGCCAAACGCTGGGTCAGGTGAAATGCCCGGCGCTGGTGCTGACTACAGAGACGCCGCGCCGGGGCTACAGCCGCAGCGACATTGATATCTATCGCGAGAAATTGCCGCAGGCGCAAATCGTTGCGTTGCCGGTGGATGGCTATCATGTGGGCGCGACCGATCTCGATGAGTGCGCGCGTATTGCGCTGGCGTTTCTCGCGCGTCACTCAGACGGGTAATGTTAAAGTGCGCTATTGAACGACGAACATCAACGAACAAACCACTCAGGGAGTCATAGCATGTCAGGAAAAGTCGCCATCATCACCGGATCAGGCTCTGGCATCGGTGCCGCAAGCGCGCTGCAGCTCGCCAGCCACGGCTGGAACATTGTCATCAACTACGCGAACCGCGCTGACAGTGCAAAGGCAGTTGCCAAGGCGTGCGAGGAGCAAGGCGGCGGCGCCTTGCTGTGCAAGGCCAACGTTTCCGAGGATGCCGATTGCCAGCGCATGGCCGCCGAGGCAATGGCGAAATGGGGCCGCATCGACGCGCTGGTCAATTCCGCAGGCACCACCAAGTTTGCTGATCACGCCGATTTGAATGCGCTGTCCGGCGAAGATTTTTTGCATGTTTACCGCGTCAATGTGGTGGGGCCTTGGCAAATGACGCGCGCCGTGGTGCCGCATATGAAGGCGGGCGGCAGCGGCGCCATCGTCAATATCTCCTCGGGCGCGGCGTTGCGCGGTACCGGCAGTTCGGTGGCCTATGCCACTTCCAAAGCAGCGCTCAACGCGATGAGCCTGTCGTTCGCGCGCAACCTCGGCCCCGAGATTCGCACCAACGTCGTCTGCCCGGCGATGGTGACCGGCCGCTGGTGGCGTGAACATCTGGGTGAAGAAAAATTTGAGGCTCAGTTCACCAACTTCGCCAATTCCACGCCGTTGAAGCGCCGCGTCACGCCCGAGGACATCGCTTCGGCGGTGGTGTGGTTGATTGAAGGCGCGAATGCGGTGACCGGGCAGGTGATACTGGTGGATGCGGGGGCCGCGATTGGTGCGCCGCCGCCCAAGAAGAAGTAGCGGCAGCCGGCAGGAAAGCAGCCGGGCTACCGAAACACAAACTCCCGATAGCCCCCGTCGGCGACTTCCTTCGTCTTGACGCGGTAATGTTTGGCGTTGCCGTTGTAGCCCAGCACGCGGCGCGTGGTGTGGCCGTCGATATTGCGGTTGACGCCGTTTTGCCAGGAATCGACGTGCCACGACAGCAGCCGTTGTGCGGCCTTGACCACGGTTTCGGTCCATTCCACCACCAGTTCGGGCCGGGTTTCCACGCGCGTGTAGTTGTGGGCGCGCATGAAGCGCAGCAGCCCCGTCTGCCATTCGACGCTGTGCTCGACTGCGCGCGGAATATTGCCGCGCGCCGTATGTGGGCCCAGCACCATCAAAAGATTCGGAAAGCCTTCGGCCAGCTGGCCGAGGTAGGTGCGCGGCCCGTCGGCCCACACTTCTTTTAACCGTCTACCGCCGGGGCCGCGGATATCGATGCGGTCGAAGGCGCCGGTTACGCCATCGTATCCAGTGGCGTAGACCAGAAAATCGAAGGCGTGATCCTGCCCCCCATAGCGGATGCCCTCGGGTGTGATGCATTCGATGGGGGTTTCGTTCACATCGATCAGCGTGACCGTGTCGCGGTTATAGGCTTCAAAGTAGCCGCTTTCCAGCGGCAGGCGGCGCGTGCCGAAGCCGTGATCTTTCGGGATGAGTTTTTCCGCGACCTGCGGGTTTTTCACGCGTTGGCGTATCTTGTTGGCGACGAATGCGCTGATGGCGGCGTTGGCATTGGCGTCGACCGAGATGTCGCTGAAATTGCCCATCCAGATGCCAAAGCCCGGCTCGGCGTATTTTTTCTCCCAGAAGGCTACACGCTCTTCGGGTGATACGTCGAAGGTCTTGCGCGGATCGGGCTCGTGGATGAACCAGCCCGGTGTCTCGCCGCAACGCGCGTAGATTTCCGTATAGCGGGTCTTGATTTCTTCCATTTCCGCCTTGGAAATCTTGCTGTTGTGCAGCGGGCAGGCCCAGTTGGGCCGGCGCTGAAACACGGTGACCTGCGCGGCCTGCTTGGCGATTTCGGGTATCGCCTGAATCGCTGTTGCGCCGGTGCCGATGACCGCGACGCGCTTGCCGGTGAAATCCACCGGCGTGTGCGGCCAACGGCCGGTGTGATACGCCGGGCCGCGAAAGGTTTCCACGCCGGGGATGCGCGGCAGCGTGGGCGTCGACAAAATGCCGATGGCGGTGAACAGGAAACGCGCGCGCGCGGTGGCGCCGTTTTCCAGTGTCACCGTCCATTCATTGGCGCTGTCGTTCCAGTGCGCGGTGGTGACACGGGAATTGAATTGTATGTCGCGCCGCAGATCAAATTTTTTGGCAACGAGATTCAGATACTCCAGCGTATCCGGCTGCGGCGAAAAATGCTCCTTCCAGTCCCACTCCTTTAATAGTTCTTCGGAGAAGGAATAGCCGTAAGTCCAGCTTTCCGAATCAAAGCGCGCACCAGGATAGCGATTCCAGTACCAGGTGCCGCCAAGATCGCCGCCGGTTTCATACACCCGCGCTTTCATGCCCATCTCTCGCAGACGGTGGAGCTGATGCAGGCCGGAAATGCCTGCGCCGATGATGATGGCGTCGTACGTTGCAACGGCTTGAGTCGTATCCATGATGTGTCGTGTTCGAGTGTGATCAGCGCCGCAACTATTCTACGCGGTGGGTGCGTCGTACCGCTCACTCATTCCGGATGTTGGCCACCTTGGCCGCCTTTGCCCACTGATCGCACTCGTTTCTGAGAAACGCGGCGAATTGCTCCGGCGAGCTGGCAACACCCTCGGTGCTGTCGAGTGCGAGGCGTGAGGCTACGTCGGGCCGCTGGATGGCCTTTACCGCTTCGCGATTCAGCCGTTCGATAATGGGCCTGGGCACGCCACGCGGCGCGAGCAGGCCGTGCCATTGCGTGACAGTAAAGCCCGGCACGCCGGCCTCGTTCATGGTCGGCAGTTCGGGCGCGGCCTTCATGCGCGTGGGGCTGGCCACCGCCAGCGCGCGCAGCTTTTGTGCGCGTATCTGACTGAACAGCGACCCACCACTCAGGAAACTGATCTGCACCTGGCCTGACAGCAAATCGGACAAGGCCGCACCCACGCCCTTGTACGGCACGTGTGTCATCTGCGTGCCGGTCAGACTGGCGAGCAGCGCCGTGGCGAGGTGGCCGAGCGAGGCGTTGCCGGTGGAGGCGTAACTCAGTTTCGCGGGGTTGGCTTTTGCATGGGCGATCAGTTCCTTGACGGATTTCACCGGCAGCGACGGATGCACGGTAAGTATGTAGGGACTTTGCGCCAGCTGTGAGATGGCGTCGAAATCGCGATACAAGTCATAGCGTGTTTTGTTGACCACGCCATACACCACCAGGCTCGCCGACAGCATCATCACGGTGTAACCATCGGGTTGCGCCAGCGCGGTGATCTCGGCGGCGATGCTGCCGCTGGCGCCCGCGCGGTTATCCACCACCACGCCCTGGCCCAGTGATTCGGTCATCGCGGTGGCCGCAAGCCGTGACACGAAATCCAGCCCGCCGCCCGCGCCGGACGAAACCGTCATGCGGATGGGTTTGGTGGGATAGGTGGCAGACTGCGCAACTGCATTGGTCGCGGCGATCATCGCGAAGGCTGTCGTCGCGAAAACTGGCGTGGTTCTCATACAGTAAACTCCGGGGCAAATGAGGCGCGCATTGATAGGTCACGGAATGGCGCGGCATGCGATATTGTAACGTAACTATCTGTTTTAATTGAATAATTTTTTATAGCATGGTAGTGGCAGTGCGATCGCTGGATGCCGCTTCATGTACCCAGGAGGAAGAATGTCCGCCGTACCAACATTCGCCGCAGGCCACTACCGTTTCATCAAAGCCGTGTTCCAGTACTCCGGTGGTGTAGCCGCCGAGCCGGGCTACGAACTCGAACGCGCAAGATTTCTTAAGCCGTTGCCGCTCGCTGATGCCTTTGCCGCAGTCGAATCCCATCTAAAAAAACTCGGCTGCCCTGTCGCAGCATTCGCCGCCTGCGAACTGCGGTCACCGGGGCAATTCAGCGAACAGGGTTTTATTGATTTCAACAAAGCCTACGTCACCACGCTGGAACGCTGGGGCATTTATACTGGCGGAGCAGAGCCGGTGAATCCGGTGGCGCGCACCAATGTGTGCCCGATGTATGACGCGCCGCGCGAGCCGGTGATGTCGGCGTTTTCTTACACCGTTCCCACCACCTCCGCGCGCGGTACCTTCGTACTAGCCGGCGGTGGCGAAGCGCGCGCGAGCGGCGGTACGTATCGTGAGCGCATCGTGCGGCTTAATGACACGTCACCCGAAGGCCTGCGGGAAAAAGTGCTGTTCGTGGCCGCCGAAATGGAGCGCCGCCTTGGTTTGCTGGGCTTCGGCTGGCAAGATGCCGTTTTCACGCAAGCCTATACCGTGCAAAATATCGGCCATCTCATTGGTGACGCGTTGGCGGCGAGGGGCGCCTTTGGAAGCTATGCGCAAGGGCTGACCTGGCACTACGCGCGGCCGCCGGTGATCGATCTGGAGTTTGAAATGGACGTGCGCGCCACGGCACGGGAAATCTTTTTGTAAGTCAACCCACGGGGAAGAAGCATGAAGCAAATCACCAAAAACGTTTACGTCGAAACCTGCATTCGCGGCTGCAACCACGGCTTTGTCACCACCAGCGATGGCATCGTGCTGATCGACACACCGCACAAGCCCAGCGACGCGGTCAAGCTCAAGGCCGAGATCGCCAAGCACGGCCAATTGCGATACATCATCAACACCGAGCCGCATGGCGACCACTGGACGGGCAATGCGTATTTTGACGTGCCGGTGATCGCGCACGAGGGGGTGCGCAAGCGCATCCTCGAAACCGACATGGCCGCGCACGTGGCGCGCGTATCCGGCTTTGGCCCCGAGGAACCCGCGTTGATGAAGGGCTACAAACCCAACGCGCCCATCATCACTTTCAAGAATGGCATGACGCTCCACGTCGGCAACCACACCTTTCAGATGATCCACATGCCCGGCCACACCATGTATCAGGCGGCCATCTGCATCAAGGAAGAAGGCGTGGTGTTCACCAGCGACAACATATTCCACAAGGTGCAGACCTGGCTGCAGGAAGCCAACCCCGATCTGTGGCTGATGACGCTGGAGTCACTTAAAAAACTGCCTGAGGAAATTTTCGTGCCGGGCCATGGCGATCTTTGCGGCAAAGCCTATCTGGCCGAGCAGGGCGCCTTCATCGAGGAATGGAAAGATTACGTCAAGAAGGGCATCGAGCGCGGCATGACCAAGGACGAAGCCATCGCCAATCTCACCGCCATGACCGACCGCTACCCGATGGACGTGGGCCAGGACGGCATGTCACCGATGGTGATGAAAATGAACGTGGCAAATCTTTATGACTACTTTACGGGGGCGAAGGGGTGAACATCGCCACCGCGCTTGTAGTGCCAGCTTAAGTATCGGTGCTTTTTCAGTTTGCCGAGTAAGGGATAAACCGCCACTGTCGTTCCCGCGAAGGCGGGAACCCATAACACAGGTGGCATCGTAATCACCCTTGCCTCCTTCCTACCCTCCCCGCAGATGGGAGAGGGGGATGCCCGTATCAGGAGATCGTATGAAGATCATGCCGGAAAGTGTACTGCGAGCCTTATTGCCGATGCTCCTTGCCGCTTGGCCCGCCGTCCTACACGCCCAGCAATCCTTCCCCTTGAAGCCTGTTCGATTTGTTACGGGCGCCACGCCGGGCACCACGCCTGACATCCTAGCGCGGCTGATCGGTGCAAAAATGAGCGAGGCATGGGGCCAAAACCCGTGGTGATAGATAGCCGCCCCGGCGCCGGCGGCATCTTGGCCGCGACCATGGTGGCAAAATCTGCGCCCGACGGCTACACCCTGCTCATTGTATCGCCAGCGTTTCCGATACGCGCAGCGTTGATCCCGAATTTGCCATACGACACCTTGAAGGATTTTGCCACGCTGGGCGAAATCGGCTTTTCCAACCTGGTGCTGGTGGTAGCGCCACAACTCAAAGCCAAAACGGTGAAGGACTTTATCGTCTATGCAAATGCTAATCCCGGCAAGGTGTTCATGGGTTCTGCTGGCACCGGCTCCGCCACGCATCTGAGCGGCGAACGCTTCCGCGCCCTTGCCGGCATCAAGGTACAACACGTGGCATTCAAGGGGCAATCAGAATTTCAGATCGAAATTGCCGCCGGGCGCATTCACTTTGGCAGCACCTCCTTGACTGCTGCACTGGGCTTGATCAAGGACGGCAAATTGCAGGCTTTGGCGCTCGCGCAGCGCACGCAGTTGCTGCCTGATGTACCGTCCTTTGCGGAGTCCCTGCCCAATTGGAGCCGCGACGGCACACAAGGGTTGGTCGCGCCCGCTGGCATACCGATCGCCATACGCCAGCTCATAAACAAAGAACTCGGGCGCGCGTTGGCGTTTCCGGACGTTAAGCAGCGTCTCGAATCGGTAAGCTTCAACATCACATTCAGCACGCCGGAACAGCACGAAAAAAATCTGCGCAACGATATCGCTACGTTCAGCAAAGTAGTCAAGGACGCGGGATTGCGGCCAAACTAGACAAACGTCGACGAATAGCGTGTGGCCCATCGATCTTCGGACTTGTGACCTCTCGTGTCATGCGTTGTTTCTCACGCCTGCGTCTTGAGTATCTCGAGCGAGCGTTTGGCGGCGGGGGAAAGATAGGCATTTTTGCGATAGATGATCGCCAAATTGCGGGCAAGATCGTGGGCAGGGCGTGTTCGGGCATGAATGAGGAAAAACATTAAAAGCAAATTCTTACACCATAGCAAGCGCGGTGGGCAAAGCGCAGCGTGCCCACGTGGCCATCATAGGCGCTCACCTCGTTCGGGAACATTGGCATCCAATTCGTAACCCCAATCCTTTGGCAACCACCCGTGCGACATATACACGTGGAACGACGAGTACCACCATTCGTGAACAACCTTGGCAGGCCCATGTTTAACGGGGTTGTAATGGATGTAATCCACGTGCTGCTGTAAATCGGCAGCGTCACAAATCTGGTATTCCCAAAAGCGTCTTTGCAAAATGCCTTTTCCCGTTTTGCGGCTTTGCATTGAGAAACGGTTGAAGCAGGAAGTCCGCTCGAAAACAACCGCTTGATTACGCTCCAACGCAGGCTAAAATCGGCATCGCCCCCTGGCATTTTCCAAATAACGTGTACATGATCCGGCTGCACGTAATACGCCAGCGTATGGAAGGGATGGCGGGCGCGGGCGGTATCAATGGCACACCACAACCGTTCGTATTCATCCACCAGCAGCTGGCTATTACGGTTTGCCAAATTCGCCGTAAAGAAAAAAGTGGCGTCCTCCACGTGGCTGCGTCTGTAGCGAGACATCAAGTATAGGTATCATGTGCGTGTGGCCGCGTGGGCACGCTGCGCTTTGCCCACCCTACGAAAATTTCTGGCTATGAAACCTCTACCACTCATCCCAACTACCGTAGTAGGCAGCTACCCCCAACCCGACTGGCTGGTAGACCGCGCGTTACTTTCCAAAGGCGTGCCGCGTGTCAATCTGCACGAACTGTGGCGCATACCAGCTGAACATTTGCAGGAAGCGCAGGACGACGCTACGCGTCTGGCGATACACGACATGGAGCGCGCCGGCATCGACATCATCACCGATGGCGAGTGCCGCCGTGAAAGTTACTCGAACTATTTTGTCGCCACGCTTGACGGAGTGGATCTGGATCGTCCCGCGGTCATCACCAACACGGTGGGCCGCAAGACCGAAGTGCCGCGCGTGTTTGCGCCGATCCGCCGCCGCAACGCCGTGACGGTGCGTGATTTGCAATTCCTGCGCGCGAACACAGACCGCAAAATCAAAATCACGCTGCCCGGCCCGTTCACCATGACGCAACAAGCAGGGGGCGATTTCTACAAGGACCAGGAAGAAATGGCCATGGCGTTTGCCGAGGCCGTCAACGTGGAAGCACTGGATTTGCAGGCCGCTGGCGCGGATGTGATTCAGATCGACGAGCCGTGGCTGCGCAATGACCCGCAGGCTGCGCGGCGCTTTGCCGTGAAGGCGATCAATCGCGCGCTGCAAGGGGTGACGGTGACGACGGTGGTGCATCTCTGCTTTGGTTATGCGGCGGTGGTGCCGGGGCAAAAACCCACGGGGTATTCGTTTCTCACGGAGTTGGCCGATTGCTCTGTGCAGCAGATTTCCATCGAATGCGCGCAACCCGCGCTGGAGCTAGGCATGTTGAAGGATTTGTCGAACAAGACGATTTTGCTTGGTGTGATTGATTTGGGCAGCCCACGCGTTGAAAGCGCGCAGGAGATTGCCGGGCGTATCCGCAATGGCTTAAAGCACGTGGCCGCCGAGCGCCTGATCGCCGCGCCCGATTGCGGCATGAAATATTTGCCGCGAGAGGTGGCATTTGGGAAGTTGAAGGCGATGGCGGAGGGGGCGGCTATTGTGAGGGCGGAGTTGATGGGTAGCGCTTGATGAGTGATCTATTCGCAGATCGTGATTCCGCAGAGATTTCTGTAGGTAAACTGCGCGCAGCATCAGCTCGCCATAGAATGCAACATTAACTTTGTCATTCCCGCGAAAGCGGGAATCCATACGGTGATTGCGGTGCTACTTTGTTATGGGTTCCCGCCTGCGCGGGAACGACAGGTTTGGTTATTCACCGGTTCGATAACCTGACAAAATCTAGCGCAAACCCGGCTCTTGGAGGAGCAAATGACATTCATCCGTTTCACATGCGCATTGCGCTTGCCTTGCATCGGAGCTACATTGTTACTCAGCAGTGCTGCCCAAGTTCACGCACAAAACGCTCAGGGCTATCCCACCAAACCCATCCGCTTGGTCATCCCCTATTCCACCGGCTCCACCACCGACGTGCTCGGCCGTCTATACGCGCAAAAACTCGGTGACGCGCTGGGCCAGACGGTCATCGCCGACAACCGGGCGGGCGCGGGCGGCAATATTGCAGGTGAACTGGTGGCGCGCGCGGCGCCGGATGGTTACACATTGACGCTTTCCACCAGCGCGGTGCATGCCACCAACCCGGCGCTTTATGCAAAGCTCTCGTTCGACACGATCAAGGATTTCACGCATATCACGTTGCTGACATCGGCGCCGAATATGCTGGTGGTGAACCCCAAGATTCCGGCGCGCAACATCACAGAACTGATTGCGTATGCAAAAGCCAACCCGGGCAAACTGACTTATATTTCCAATGGGTCAGGCACGTCGCCGCACATGGCGGGCGAATTGTTGAAGTCGGTAGCCGGCATCAACATTACCCATGTGCCTTACAAGAATATTTCGCAGGGCTTTACCGATCTGGTCGGCGGGCAGGTGTTTGCGAGCTTTTATCATGTGCCGGTGATTTACCCGTACGTGAAGGAAGGCCGGCTGCGCGCGCTGGGGGTCGCCACGCGCACGCGCAG
This sequence comes from Betaproteobacteria bacterium, assembly GCA_900299145.1. Taxonomy (GTDB): domain Bacteria; phylum Pseudomonadota; class Gammaproteobacteria; order Burkholderiales; family SG8-41; genus UBA5216. Next base: position 75,258 of record OMIN01000114.1, read on the forward strand.
CGCGCTGGCGCCGGAAGTGCCGCCGATTGCTGACACCATACCCGGCTTTGAAATCAAGCCATGGTGGGGGCTGAGCGGTCCGGCGGGCATGCCGGTCGCGATCGTGGACAAGCTCTACACCACGACGGCCGCAGTGCTGAAAGACGCCGATACGCGGCAGCGTTTTACCGCCATTGGTCTGGACATTGGCCAGATGACGGTGAAGGAGTTTAACGACTACACGGTGACCGAATTGGCAAAATGGTCGAAGCTGGTGAAAGACTCCGGCGCGAAGGTGGACTGATGTCGACGGATGAACGTATTCTGTGGGGCGTGGGCACTTCGCGCACGATGCGCGCGCTGTGGATTTTGGCCGAACTGGATTTGCCGTATGAACACCGGCGTATTACCTCCCGCTCCGGCGAAACGCTGACGCCTGACTACACGCGGTTGAATCCCAGTCAAAAAATCCCGGCGCTGCAGGAAGGCGATTTCGTGCTGACCGAAAGCGCAGCGATCGTGAATTACCTCGCGGGCAAACATGGCGCAGCGAAAAATCTGTGTCCGCCCGCCGAGCCCCGCTTGCGCGCGCGCTATGACCAGTGGTGTTTTTTCTGCATGATGGAGCTGGATGCCAACACGCTCTACGTGATTCGCAAACACGAAGACTTGTATGCGCTGTACGGCGAGGCCCCGGCGGCGCTGAAGGCGGCGCGGGAGGGCTTTTTGCGGCAGGCCGTGGCGGCGGTGGCGCGGCTAAAAGATACCGCGGCCAGCGGCCCTTTTGTGTTGGGCGAGCGGTTCAGCGGCGCGGATATTCTGTTCACCACGTGCCTCACTGGCGCGATCCGGCGCAATATCGAGTTGCCGCGCGAGCTGCACGCCTATCTCAGGCACACGACCTCGCGGGCGGCGTACCAGCGCGCGCTGTCCGCCAATCAGTGCCCGTAAATATTCAATAAAAACAAATACTTACGGTTAATCCCGTTATTTCGCGGCGGCGGGTTTTTTATCCGGATGATCCGCGCTCATGATCGCACGGAAGGTCAGCACCGGAATCGACGAGCGGTGCAGAACGCGACTGGCTTCACTGCCGAGCAGCAGCGCGGCCAAGCCCTTGCGGTAACGCGCGGTCATCACGATGAGGTCGCAGCCGCGCGCATTGGCGGTGTCGACAATCGCATCGTACGGGTGATTGCCCTTGGCCACCAGTGTTTCGCACGGCACGCCCGCGGCATCGGCAGTCTTCTGCACGAAGGCGAGAAAGCTCGCCGCCTGATCGCGCGCCTGCTTGTCCATTTGCTCTTCCATGCCGGGCGGTACCATGCCCTCGGAAGCCATCATCATCTGGTAATCCTGCAGCACGTGCATGCCGGTGACTTTTGCACCACAGAGTTTCGCCAGCTCGATTCCGCGCTCTATGGCGCCTTGTGAATGAGCGGATCCATCGGTAGGCATCAAGATGTGTTTAAACATAGACCTTCCTCCAAGTCATGATTCAACAATCTGAGTGACACGCCAACTGGACTACCTTACCAGCATTCCAGCCGCTTGGCACGCTTTCCTTGTCCGGCGGCGGGCAGCGCGCCGTGCCGTGGCCGAAATGCCGGCTTCCCCCCTGTTAAGTGCGCAAAGCAGGTGCGCTAAGCGCCGTAAGTTCGGCTCCTATGCCACCCACGGTTGATTTTTCGCGGCGGCGGGGCCAACATTTCCGCCGGGGTGGGATTTCATGTAAACCGGGTAGGGCCGTTGGCCTCGGAAGGGCCCCGGCAACATTTCACGCAAGGATCGCGCATGCAATACTGGCAATGCCTCGCTGTAACCGTGCTTTCGATAGGCGTGCTGGCCGCAGGCAGCTCGCAGGCACAGAATTTTCCCGCCCGTCCGATACGCCTGGTGGTGCCGTCGCCCGCGGGTGGCAGCCCTGACCTTATCGCGCGGGCGCTGGCGCGCGAGCTGGAACCACTGCTCGGCCAGAGCGTGATTGTCGACAATCGGGGCGGCGCCAACGGCATCATCGCAGCAGGCATAGTCGCGGGCGCGGCGGCCGACGGCTATACGATATTGCACACGCCGCCGGCGTTTTTGCTCAACAGTCTTCTCTATAAAAAGCTGACTTATGACGTGCGGCGTGATTTCGCGCCGGTCACCTGTGTTGCGGCGGGCGTGGGCTTTTTGCTGCTGGTGAACGCGTCGACACCCGTAAAAAGCGTGAAGGATTTGATTGCGCTGGCGAAACAAAAATCGCTGACTTACGGCGCGCCGCCGGTGGGCGGCACGACAACACTTGCGGCGGATCTTTTCAACTTGCGCGCGGGCGTGCAGATACGGCATATCTCGTATCGCGGCGGCAACGACGCCGTGAACGCGGTGATCGCGGGCGAAGTTGACGTGACCTTTTCACCGCCGACCGGCTCCGCCGTGCATGTGCAGTCGGGGCGTTTGCGCGCACTGGGTTTTACCGGTTCCAAACGGTATTCGCGCATGCCCGACGTGCCGCTGATTTCCGAAGCCGGCGTGCCGGATTACGTGGTCGATTTCACCTGGAACGCGTGGTACGCCCCCGCCAGGACACCGTCCGCGATCGCCAGCCGCCTGCAAGGTGCGGTAGCCACGGCGCTCAAATCGCCGAAGCTCATGGACTTTCTGGATGTTTCCGCGTTCTATCCGGTGGGCAGCACGCCAGAGGAATTTCGCGCGTTCACTGATGCCGAGCTCAAGCGCTATGCGCAACACTTGCGCGAGGCCAAGGTGCCGATGCAGTAACTGGCGTGCAATGGCGTTATTCCACTGGCCTGAACATCGCGGCAACGCGGGCGGCCGATACTCTGGTAGAGTGCCGCCCGGCGGCCCGCGGTTATTGCAGACCGCGAAACCATGTCCTGGCGTTTCCGGCCCGTCCGCCGGTTGCGGCGGCTAGCGAACCCGAACCATTCATCACTGGAGGAAGTCATGTACCGAAATCTCTGTTTATTGTTGACCGGTTTGTGCGCCAACGTTTTCATGTGCCTTCCGGCGCTGGCACAGACGAAGCCTGAAATTTCCCTTACGCGTTTCGCCGACTGTGGCACGCCGCAGGCGCCCACCGAAGTAAACCAGCGCTTTTCTGATATCTACGCGTATGGCGGTCTCAAGATACAGTTTACGTTTAGCTGCTACCTCATCAAGCATGGGGATCGCTATTTGCTATGGGACACGGGCCATTCCCTGCGCGCGCCACTGGTCGCGCCCAAGACCAGTCTCGTGGATCAACTGGCGCAGTTGGGTTTGAAGCCCGAACAAATTCAGTTTGTCGGCATCAGTCATTACCATGCCGATCACACCGGGCAGGTGGATTCTTTTCCGCAAGCTACTTTGCTGATCGGAAAGGGCGACTGGGACGCAGTCGCCAGCCCCAAGCCGGCGCCCGGTGTGAATGCCGCGCCATTTGCGCACTGGGTGAGCGGCGGCGGCAAGGTTGAGCCGCTGCCGGCGGACAAAGACGTATTCGGCGACGGCAGCGTAATGATACTCGGCACGCCTGGGCATACGCCGGGCCACCGCAGCCTGATGGTCAGGCTCAACGACATGGGCAATGTGCTCATCAGCGGCGACCTCATCCATTTCCGCGAGAACTACGAAACCAGCGGCGTACCGTGGTTCAACGTCAGCCGTTCCGACACGCTGGCGTCGATCGACCGCTTCAAAAAAATGGCGGCGCACCACAAGGCCACGGTCATCATCCAGCACGACGCGCGCGACGTGAGCAAATTGCCGGCATTCCCGGCAAGCGCGAAATAATTGCTGCATCTGATTCGCACTTCATCAGGGGAGAAAGCCGCCATGACTGACAACAATAATCCCGGCAGGCGCAAGGCGCTCAAAGGGGTGGCCGCCGTGGGCACGTTTGGCACGATTAGCACGATTGGCGCCATGGGTGCATCAGCCTCGCTGCCCGCCGCCGCGCAAGGTACGCCTGCGCGTACCACGCCAAGGGTGTTAAGCGCCACTGAAACCGCAACGCTGGAAGCCATTTGCGCGCGGCTGATTCCGGGCGACGCGGAATCACCGGGGGCGAGGGAAGCACGCGCCGCGGAATACATTGATCGTTCGCTGGCGGATTTTTTAGCCGGTTCGCGCAAGGCGTATGCGGCGGGGCTGGCCGCGGTGGAGGCCTATGCCAAGTCAGCCAAGGGTGCGGCGTTTACAGCGCTTGCACCAGCCGATCAGGATGAACTGCTTTCCGCCATGGAAAAAAATGCCGCGAAGGGGTTCACGCCCAATTCGGCGGCGTTTTTCAACCTGGTGCGCAACCACACGATTCAGGGAACGTTCTGCGATCCGGCGTACGGTGGCAATGCCAGTTTCGTGGGTTGGGACATGATTGGCTACCCTGGCTTGCGCATGGCGGTGGCGCCGGAGGAGCAGCGCATGAGCGTGAAGCCCAAGCCCTCGCGCGCATCGGCTTATGTCGATGCGAATTTCTCAAAGGGGAGCAACCATGGCCACTAATCTTAAAAAGACCGACGTGGTGGTGGTGGGCCTGGGCGCGGTGGGCGGGGTAGCGGTGCTTCCGCTCGCACGCGCGGGCTGCGAGGTGATTGGTCTGGAGGCGGGCAGTTGGCTTAACTCAAAGCAGTTCGCAGCCGATGAATTGGCGAACAATTTTCGTGGTTGGCCGTATTCCGTGCAGAAAACCAATCGCGAGATTCCCACACATCGCCCCAATGCCAGTGCGCCGTACTCGCCGCGCGCGCCATTGCACCCGATGATGAACGCGGTGGGTGGCACGTCGCTGCACTATTGGGCGCAGAGCTGGCGGTTGAACCCCTGGGATTTCCATACCCGCAGTGCCACCATCAAGCGCTATGGCGCGGCGCGCATTCCCAAAGGCTGCACGGTGGAGGACTGGCCGTTCGGGCTGGAAGAACTCGAACCGTTTTACGACAAGGTTGAATACGAAGTAGGGGTGTCGGGCAAGGCGGGCAATATCAACGGCACTATCGATCCGGGGGGCAATATTTTCGAGGGCGCGCGCCGGCGTGAATATCCGATGCCGCCGTTGCGCGGCACGGAGTTCACCGACCGTATGGGCGCGGTGGCGAAAAAGCTCGGCTGGGCGCCGTTTCCCGGCCCGGCGGCGATCAATTCGACGGTTTACGACGAGCGGCCCGGCTGCGTGTATCACGGCTATTGCAACCGCGGCGGCTGTCATATCAATGCCAAGAACTCCACCACCGTCAGCACCATTCCGCGCGCGCAAAAGGCGGGCAAGTTCAGTGTGATCGATCAGGCACATGTGACGCGTGTGGTCGTGGATGAGCGTAGCGGTCGCGTAACGGGCGTGAATTATCTGAAAGGCGGGCAGGCATATTTCCAGCCGGCGGAGGTGGTGTTGCTCGCAGGCTATACCTATGAGAACGTGCGGCTGCTGCTGCTCTCCCAATCGAAAGCGTTTCCGAATGGGCTTGCCAACAACAACGGGCAAGTCGGGCGGCACTACATGACGCACAACACGGCTTCGACTCTGAGCGCGTTGTTTCCCTTCGACATCAACGCGTGGTATGGCATGCCGGCGCAAGGCGTGGCGGTCGACAATTACGCCGACGACAATTTCGATCACGCCAATCTCGATTTTATCGGCGGCGGCAACATGTGGGTGTATTCGGATCGGCGGCCCATCATTGCGGCGAGCATGAGCACATTCGGCCGCGCGCCACAGTGGGGCGAGGGCTGGAAAAAATTCATCCGCCAGAACGCCGACCGCTGGAATCTCGCCTACATCCAGAAAAGTACGTTGCCGTACGACGACAACTATCTCGACCTCGACCCGGCGGTGAAAGACCCGTTGGGCGACCCGGTGTGCCGCATCACCGCCGACTTCAAGGACAACGACAAAAAGCTCGGTGCGTTCATGCAGGACCGCATGACGCAGTGGTTCATGGAGGCCGGGGCGATCACCGTCGAGCGCGGTCCGGCCGGCACCATGGGGCCGTCCACGCACGCCTACGGCGGCACGCGCATGGGGGACGACAAATCGACCAACGTGGTAAATCGCTGGGGCTTCGCGCACGAAGTGCCGAACCTTGGCGTGCTTGGCGCGTCGGTGATGGGTACCAGCGGCTCGCACAATCCCACGCTCACCGCGCAGGCGCTGGGGTGGCGCACGGCGGAGTATTTGACGAAGAACTGGAAGGTTATTTCCAATGCTTAAAATTCAATAAAATCAAATACTTATAGAAATCCATCCAGCGCATGGCTCGATGCCATTGCGTCATGAAAAATTTGTTTGCTCGCGTAACGAACGCTCAGAACAACCCCTTAGTCCCGCCCCCATCCACCGCAATCGCCGCGCCCTGAATGTGGCTCGCAGCGGGCGACACCAGAAACACCGCCAGTGCCGCAACGTCTTCCGGCTGGCCAAGGCGGCGCACACCGGCTTTCTTTGCAGTTTCGTCGGCGATTTGTGCCACGGTTTTGCCTTCGGCCGCGGCCTGTTGTTTGACGAGGTCGGCGTTGCGGTCGGTTTCGGTGCGACCGGGGTGGATGGTGTTGACGTTGACGCCATCGCGAATGCCGTGGCTGGATAGCCCCTTGCTGAAGCTCGCCATCGCTGCATTAACCGAACTGCCGATAAGATTGGCGGGGTTGGGCGTGCGTGCCATGCCGCCGTCGATATTCACGACCTTGCCCTGCGCCGCGCTCAACATCGGCCAGAAGAGGCGCGACAGGCGCACCGCGCCAAAGAATTTCAGCGCAAAGCCCTCCATCCACACTGCATCGGGCTGTTCGAGGAAATTGCCTGCCTTGGTTGCGCCCGCGTTGTTAACCAGAATGTCGCAGCGGCCATACGCCTTTTTCACCGCATCGAACACGGCCTGGCAGCCCTCTGTTGTGCCCAGGTCGGCGGCGACGATCAATGGTTTGGGCGCACCGGTGGCGGCAATCTCTGCCGCGGTTTTCTCAAGATTTGCCTGCGACTTGGCAGCCAGCACCGTTTGTGCGCCCTGCGCGGCAAACGCCAGGGCAATGGCACGGCCGATGCCGCGGCTGCCGCCGCTGATGACTGCAACTTTCCCGGATAGTTCGTTTGACATGAAGATTTCCTCTTTTATGGGTTTGCAGCGGTTTGTAATGCAGGGATGTCAAGCATATTGCAACCGCAGTCGATTGTGCAATGGCATCACACCGGCGGTGCAAGGGCTGCGTGCCGGGAAAACCATGCCGATGATTATCGGCCCGGCGAGCGTGTTGGCAACCGTTACAATAGCGACCCAATGCAAATCTTACTGGCAGAACCGAATTGATTTCCGCGACCGAAGCCCTGCAGCGCCTGCGCGACGGCAACCAGCGTTTTGTTGATGAGATACGCAGTCACAAGGCGTTGACCGAATCGCGCCGCCGCGAGGTCGCCGGCGCGCAAACACCGTTCGCGATTATTTTGGGTTGTTCCGATTCACGCGTGCCTGCCGAGATTGTGTTCGATCAAGGACTGGGCGATTTGTTTGTGATACGTGTTGCGGGCAACATCGTTGCGCCTTCACAGGTGGGCAGCGTGGAATTTTGTGCGGCGCGTTTTGGTACGCGGCTGGTGGTGGTGCTGGGCCACTCGCAGTGTGGCGCGGTTGAAGCTACGCTCGAAGAATTGCGGCGGCCTTCGTCTGAGCAATCGCACAACATCGCTGCCATTGTCGACCGCATTCGCCCGTCAGTGCAGAGCCTGCTGGATACGCCGCTTGCAAACGACAACCATGCGCTGTTGCATCACGCCATGCGCAGCAATGTGCGCGTGTCGGCCAACCACCTGCGCCATGGATCCGTCGTGCTGGAACAGTTGATCCAAAACGACGGACTGCTGGTGATCGGCGCCGAGTATTCGCTGGAGACTGGAGTGGTGGATTTTTTTGACGGACTGCCGGAGTAACGCGGCACGGCACCCCGCGTTGGATGTCGTTAAAACGTCGCCAACCCATTGAACGGCGACGCTGTCCCACCCTGTATTTGATAAATGTGCAGAGTGAACATGAATTCCCACCGCTTCAACCGCGCCGCTTCCAACGCGGCGTCTTCGAGATAAACATTGTCGGCAATCGGCAGGCCCATGTTGACCTGTGTCAGTTGATGAATGGGCCGGTTGATGCCCTTGACGCCGGACGGTTGCACGTCGTTGACGGCATCGCTGCCGAGCAACGATACATCCCGCGCGCGCAGCCAAGGTAGCACGGAAGCGTGGAGGCCTGCACCGGAGAGGCCATACGCCCACGCCCCCTAGGCCGAGCGCTTGGCCCAGCGGCCGGTGCGTATGAGCAGTGCGTCGCCGGGGCCTATGCGGATGCCGGCAAATTTTTCCCACGCTTCGAGGTCTTCCACGTAGATGGGCGTGCTGGGCTCCAACCACTTGACGTTTTTCAGGAGCGGCATGTCGACGAGTATTGCGCGCGTGATGTAGCCGGGGCCCATGCGGTCGGCGGCAGATTCCTTGCAGCCGGCGGCGGTCAAAGTAAACGGAAATCCGTTGTAGCTCACCGCCGGCTCGCCGGGTTTGCGGCCGATGGGGCCCTGGTAATGGCACAGTGCATCGAGGTGCGAATTCAACCCGTCGTGGATGGAGAGTTGAATAATATCGAGCGCGCCACGCACCGCGCCAGTTTCCGGATCGATGCGAGCCATGCGGTGCACGTTCTCGCCAAAGCCGCCGGTGTCCGAGCCGACCCGCTTAAACGGGTTGATCGACAGCGTGACAGTCTTGCCTTCTTTCACCAGCGTGAGTGCCTGCCGGGTCTTTTCCGGTGTGATGAGATTCAGTAGTCCGCGTTGATCATCCTTGCCCCAGCGGCCCCAGTTCGACAGGTCTTTTTCCCACTTTTTGAGGGTGTCGATGGTCACCAGCCGATTGGGTTCCTGCGTTGAAGGATGCGGAATGAAGTTAATGGACTGCGCGAATACACTCGAAACAACGAATGGCGTAGCAAACAGCATGCAACGAATGAATGCGCGCATACGATTTGACTTCAACATGGCGGCCTCTTCAGTGTTGATATAACTATATGATTTTATGTATTATTTTCGGAACGACCTATCCAGCCCGCACAGCAAGGCATAGCAAACGTCGATCACCGGCGTGGGCACGTTGAGTTCCCGGCCAAACGCTTGGGTCTGGCCCAGTAGTCCATCGACTTCCAGCGATTTGCCGGCGAGCGCGTCCTGCGCAGTCGAGGGGCGCATGCCGGGGCGGCCGCGCGCGCGTGAGACGATGTCTTCAGCGTTGATTTCCTTCGTGAGATCAAAGCCCAACCGTGCCGCCACCGCGACGGTTTCATTGATGATGCCTACCGCCAGCCGGGCCAGTCCTTCGTCGCTGGCGATCTGCGCCGTATCGAGACGTGTTAACGCGCCCAGTGTGTTGTTGGGCGCATTGCCGACGGCCTTGCGAAACAGTCCGCTGCGAATGTCGTTGGTGGCTTTGGTATCAATGCCCGAATCGCCCACGAGTTTCGCCACTTGCGCGAGCCGTGTGCTCGAAGAATTGTCAGGCTCGCCAAACACCCAGCGGTTTTGCACGGTATGTTTGATAATGCCCGGCGCGATGATGGCGTTGGGCGAGTAGGATACCGCGCCAATGACGCGCTCTGGGCGGATGTGCTTCCACAAACCACCGTCAGGGTCGAGCAGGGGCAGCGTGCCTTGTTTGCCGCGGTCACCACTCATGCCGTAATTGAACCACCACGGAATGCCGTTCAACAGCACCACCACCGTGCCATCGGGTTTTACCAGTTTGCCGATGGCCTCGGCGGCCGCGGGCAACATCTGTGCCTTCAGCCCCGTGAACACAATGTCCTGCGGCGGCAGCGACACGGGATCATCGGTGGCCGCGGCGGGCCTGCCGCCGATTTCCTTGCCGCCGGTTTGCAGGGTTAAGCCGCGCTCGCGAATGCCGGCCAGCATCGGGCCGCGCCCCACCAGCGACACTTCGCACTGCTTCGCGGCGATCAAATGTGCCGCAAGATGCCCGCCCAGCGCGCCGGCGCCGAAAACACAAACTTTCATGTTGAATTCCTTGCCTTGGTGATTGCAATGATTGACAGGCGATTTTATCGCATTGCTTGCGCGGCACTCCTGCCGTGGCTAAGCTCGCTGCATGAAGCTGGCTGCGATTGCGAACAACACTGCGCGTGGCGTGCAGGTATTGATTGTGCTGCTCATGGCCTGCGCGGCCGGCTTCGCGCGCTCGCAGACGCCGTTGCTGGTAGTCGAAACCACGCTGTCTGCCGGCCAATACGCTGCGTTTGCATTGGCGAAAGACAGCGCCAGTTTTTCACCCGATAGCGCCGAGAACAAAGACCTGCTCGACAAGGGCTTTGGCTTTCCGGTGAGTGTGCGGCGCGTGCTTGATGCTCACGTGCTGGCGCTGGCGCCCTCGGCGAAACTGCTGGTGCCGGCACCATTCGGTTGGCGGGCTTTTGACGATGGCAAGCGCGTGCGCTTGTTCACGCCCGCTGCCCGGGTGGGCATCGTTATCAACGCCACTCCGCTGGAAGGCTTTGAATCGTGGGACGAGACCCGCGAAGCAGTGTGGAAGCACGCGCGCGAGACCGCTGCAGCGCGCGCGAAAAAAGACCCGCGTTATCAGGCGCGCCTCATCCGGCTGGCGGATGGCGCGTTTGGCATGCGAGAAGCCAATATTTACGACGGCGAGGATGATCCCTATTCGTCGGTGACACTATTCCGCCAGCACCCCGCCGACCCGCAAACCGCAATCCGTGTGAACCTGTTCGCGCCGGTGGCCGATTTTGAGCGCTATCTGGCGCTGGCCGCGCTGGTATTGCGGGACATGCAGGGTGCTTTTATGGCGCAGGGGCTGGACATGAATGTAGAGCGGATTCCTGTTCGGCCATAAAATGTCAATAAAAACAAATAGTTATAGAATTTCTTGGTAGCAACAGTCCTCCGCCGTCATTCTCGCTGCCCACGTATCCGATTTGGCCGCGAGTCAATTTCACCCAAGGGGGACAAGATACCGATGGAACCCGCCTTGCCAGCATTGGGCTCCCGGCGATTGACCCGTGGCACGCAATGAAATCGAACGCATGACCACTTGTCCGGTTCCGTGCAAAAATCCCGAAAGTCATAAATTTGCGGCATTGCGAACGCGCAAAAAGGGTATGCGATGAAGCAGGAAATCCGCTTTTGCACCAGCGCCGACGGTACGCGCATCGCCTACGCCCTGTCGGGTAAAGGGCCGCCGCTGGTGTTGGCCGCGAACTGGGTGACACACCTGGAGTACCAGTGGCTCAATCTGTCGTGGCGCGCATTGCTTGAGACGTTGTCGAAGCACTACACGGTGCTTCGTTACGACACACGCGGTTGCGGATTGTCGGACTGGAACGTTGCGGACATTTCTCTTGACGGTTGGATCCACGATTTTGAGGCGGTGATTTCAGCCGCTGGCTTTGAGCGTTTTCCGATACTGGGCGTGTGTCAGGGCGGCGCCATTGCCGTTGAGTACGCGGTGCGGCATCCGGATCAGGTGACGAAGTTGTTTCTGCATGCCACGTTTGCGCGAGGCCGCTTAAAGCGCGCCGCCACGCCGCGCGAGGTGGAACTCGTCAAGCTGCGCTACGAAGTGGCGCGCGCGGGCTGGGCGAACGAATCACACGCGTTTTTGCGTGCCTTTGCGGCGATGTGGCAGCCCGGCGGCAACGCCGAGCATCAGCGCTCATGGTGCGAACTGCAACGGGCATCCTGCACCGCCGAAACCGCCGTGCGCCACTTTCAACTGGCAGACGATATGGACGTGCGCGACGCTGCGGCGCGCGTACGCTGCCCGACACTGGTCATCCATGCCGAGCAGGATCAAGTCGTGCCCGTCGAAGAAGGACGCCTGTGCGCCGGCCTGATACCCAATGCGCGCTACGTGCAACTGGAAAGTGAAAACCATCTGCTGCTGGAGAACGAACCCGCGTGGGCAAGATTTCTGGATGAACTGGCCGCGTTCATTCCCGCCACACCGCCTGCCCGCAAGCAGAAGCCCTTCTCGGACTTGAGTGCCCGCGAGGCCGACGTGCTGGAATTGCTGGCGCGCGGGCGTGATAACGCGCAAATTGCCGCGAGTCTTGACCTGTCGGAAAAAACCGTGCGCAACTACATCACGCGCGTATTCGACAAATTGGGTGTTGAAAACCGTGCACAAGCCATTGTGCTGGCGCGGGATGCGGGGTTTGGGGTGACGGGCGCCACTCTGGTGAAATGACTGCACAGGGTCAGCAAATTCGCTTCTGTACCACGCACGATGGCGTACGGCTCGCATACGCTACAACAGGCACGGGGGCGCCACTGGTGCGAACGGCCAACTGGCTGAGCAATCTCGAACACGAATGGGCGAATCCAATCCGCCGGCCGACGCTGGAGGCGCTTTCGCGGCATTTTTCGCTTTTGCGATACGACCAGCGTGGATGCGGTCTCTCTGACAGGGCCGTCAAGAAAATTTCGTTCGAGGCGTGGCTGGATGACCTTGATACGGTAGTTAACGCCGCTGGTTTGCGCCGATTTTCGTTGTATGGCGCCTCGCAAGGATGTGCGATCTCGATTGCCTACGCAGCGCGCCATCCTGAAAAGATCAGTCATCTTATTCTTTATGGCGGTTATGCATTAGGCAAACTCCGACGCGACCTTTCGAACCGGGAAATTGAAGAAGCGCTGATGCTTCAAAAGATTATCGAACTCGGTTGGGGCAAGGAAAGTCCTGAGTTCAGGCAGGTGTTTACCACACAGTTTGTGCCGCAGGCCTCCGCGGACCAGCAGCGCGCCTTTGACGAATTTCAGCGCATGTCAACTTCGGCCGAGAACGTGGTGCGCATCGTTCGTGAATTTGACGAAATAGACGTGCGCGATCTCGCACGCAAGATTCGCTGCCCAACGCTGGTCTTGCATGCGCGCCACGATGGGCGGGTGCCGTTCGATGAAGGACTGAAGATGGCGGCGCTTATTCCGGGTGCGCGCTTTGTAACTTTGGAAAGCCACAATCATCTGCTGCTTGCGTCGGACCCGGCGTTTCCGATGTTTGTTGATGAAGTGGTGCGTTTTCCGCATGAGCACACGCCCATAGCCGTCAATCCTGCTTCTGAAAATTCCCTGACAAATCTAACGGCCAGGGAACAGACTGTGGTGGAGTTGATTGCGCAAGGGCACGAGAATACTCGCATCGCCCAGACGCTCGGACTCAGCGAGAAAACCATTCGCAACTATGTCAGCAGCATCATGGATAAGCTCCAAATGACCGGGCGATCACAACTCATTGTTTTTGCGAGAGAATCTGGCTACGGCTATGCGGCGGCGCAGACTGTTCGCCGGGACGCCAGTCCCTAGTTTTGCCTCTTTGGCAGTGCAAATGTTGTACGCGCTGGGACAGCCGCCTCTTGTTGGCTGGTTCGCGGGAGCCTGATACTGAACACACTGATACCGCACATGGTTGTGCGGTCGGGGCGCGAGGAAATCAGGGGGAATCGCCATGCCAGACATCTATGCCACCATCCATCAGCAACCACGCGATGTCGTGGAAACCTTGGCGCGCGCAATGGAAGCCCGCGCCGCTTCGCCGCAACAACGGGCGATGCTCGAAAAATACCTGTCCGATGTTGTTTTTCCAGACAAGGCGCGAGTACTGGAAATCGGCTGTGGCGCCGGACCAATCGCCGAGGTTCTGGCGAGCTGGCCGGGTGTCACGTCGGTCACGGGCATTGACCCCTCGCCCGTGATGATCGAGAAGGCGCGGGAACTGCGCGGGCACATCAAGAACCTGTCATTCCGGGAAGGCGATGGTAGGGCGTTGCCGTTTGGGGATGGCGAGTTCGACGTGGTTGTGATCCATACGGTGCTGTGCCATGTGCCGCAGCCGGAGCGTGTTTTGACCGAAGCATTTCGTGTATTGCGCCCGGCGGGCCAGCTTGCCGTGTTCGACGGCGACTATGAGACGATTTCGGTCAGCATTCATCAGCATGACCCGCTGCACGCCTGCGGCGAGCACGTCAAGGCGTCTTTCGTCAACGACGTGTGGCTGGCACGCAAGTTGCGCGCGATGATCGCTGCAAGTGGCTTTCAGGAAGCTGGATTCGCCAGCCATGGCTATTCCGAGACCACGGAGCCAACTTACATGCTAACCATAGTGGATCGCGGCGCGGATGGTCTCGTGAAGGATGGCGTGATCGGCAATGAACTCGCCGAGGCGCTGAAGGCCGAGGCCAGACGGCGGGTTTCGCAGGGCCGGTTCTTTGGCCATATTGGTTTTACCAGTTTGATTGCGTGCAAGCCAGGTTGACAACCAGTCGCTGGTATTCCTGAAAGTCATATTTGCATAGAAGGAGACAAAGTGAACCCCAAAACGTTTAAGGAACTTGAGCGCGCCGGGTGGGTGGCCAAGGCTTGTGCTTACGACGATTGGTTTGCCACCATCACAGACCAGGCGATCAAACCCATTCTCGACAGTTTCGGTGATTTGGCGCAAAGGCGGCTGCTTGATGTAGCGACCGGTACCGGCCACATCGCCGGGGCCGCTGCTGCTCGCGGCGCGGATAGCCAGGGGATTGATTTTGCCGCCGCGATGGTGGAAAGGGCACAGAGCCTCCATCCGGGTATCGCTTTTCGTGATGGCGATGCCGAACAACTGCCCTATGCGGACGCGAATTTCGATGCGGTGACCTGTGGTTTCGGATTACTTCATATGGCCCATCCTGAGCAGGCCATCAGGGAGGCAGGCCGTGTGCTGAAGCATGGCGGCCGATACACGTTTACCGTCTGGTGCAGTCCTGAGCAGGGCGGGCAATTTTTCGGGCTGGTTTCAGCAGCAGTTCAAAAACATGGCACGTTGAACGTGCCCCTGCCGCCTGCGCCGCCCATGTTCCGGTTCGCCGATCCCGCCGAGTGTGGGCGCGTATTGACCGAAGCAGGGTTTGCTGATTCTTCGCTGACGGTTTTGCCGCTCACCTGGCGAACGCCTCGTGCCGAGGATGCCTTGGAATTGATCTACAAGAGCGCGGTGCGTATGCCAATGCTGCTGGCGGCGCAATCCTCCGAGGCGCGCGAAGCGATTCATCGTTTGATCCTCGAAGAAGGTGAAAAACTCCGGATTGGCAGCGACATAGAATTCAAATTTCCAGCTGCCATGGTGACTGCGCGGAAGGTACGCTAGCGCGTGACGCGATACATTGTTGACGTTGACGGCCGGCACTCCGGCATCGACGCAAGACAAGATCGGTTTTGCAAATGCTTTCGACGTTGCTCGCGATCTGCTTGATGCATTGGCTGGCGCTAATCACTCCGGGAGCAAAGGGTTTATGCAAGGCAACAAGGGCTTCTCTGCCGCATCGCGGGCGCGGTGGTCGGAGCATTCGCCGAACGGCTGATTGTGTCGGTCGCTGGCGACATGCTCGCCTATTGGTAGATGTAATCAGCGGGAATACGGAAATATTGCGAGCGCGGGGTGGGCCATGTATTGAATAAGCGCGAACGCGGCACTGACCCCGTCCCGAGGCCTACGAACGTTGACCCGTCGCCGAGAGGCGATTCTCGCCGACGCCGGCTCAACCACGACTGGCGGTTCACTAACGCCAGCCTAACCCCGACCGGCAATGCACTTACGCCGGCCTAACCCCTGCCGGCGTAGGGCATCTTAGTCGCCATCACCATGAGGTGATAAATGTTCACTTCCGGCGGCTGGTTTGCCATAAACAGCACCGAGCGCGCGACGTCTTCGCAAGTGATCATCGGCTCGGGGGCGACCGTGCCGTTGGCCTGCTTCACGCCTTTCGCCATGCGCGAGGCAAGGGTGGACATGGCGTTACCCACGTCCACTTGGCAGCAGGCGATGTCGTATTTGCGGCCATCCAGAGCGATGGTGCGGGTCAGGCCCGATACGCCGTGCTTGGTGGCGGTGTAGGGCGCGGAATCGGGGCGCGGCACGTGCGCAGAGATCGAGCCGTTGTTGATAATGCGCCCACCGCGCGGCGTCTGATCCTTCATGATTTTGTAGGCTTCCTGCGAGCACAGGAACATGCCGTTAAGGTTTGCATCGACCACGGATTTCCACTTTTCCCATGCCAGGTCCTCGAACAAAATACCCGGCGCGTTGCCGCCCGCGTTGTTGAACAGCACGTCGACGCGGCCGAATGCGGCCATGACTTTGCTGAACAGATTCTTCACTGCCGCGGGGTCGCCCACATCAGTGGGCACGCCGATCATGCGCGAGCTGTCGACACCTGCTTCCTTGATGGTTTCGTCAAGCGGCTCGGCGCGGCGGCCGCTGATCGCCACGCGATAGCCGTCCTTGACGAACGCAAGCGCGCAGGCCTTGCCGATACCGGTGCCGCCGCCAGTGATTACCGCAACTTTATCGTGGGATGCCATATTCTATCTCCTTGATTTAATTCAACTATTCTTTAAGCTGTCTGGCAGCCTGATCTGCAAAGGTGAGCGTCAGCGCGCGCATATCGTCCGCCGACAGATTGCTCACCGGGTGCGGCATTTCAACATAAGCGTGGCCTTCCATGCCCTTGCTTTTGAACTGGAACACGGCGGCATTGCGAAACGCGCTGGTGATGATGGTGGTCGCCGGGATGCCGCGCTTTTCGAATTCGATGGTGTCGTGCACACTGCACAACGTGCAGGACCCTCACCCGCCCAGCGCGGCAATGGCGACGTCCACCTCCTTCGCCATGTCATCGATCAGCGCATCGGTGGCGGGCTTGGAGTAATGCTCCTTGCGTTTGATCACCACGCGCGCCACGCCGTATTTTTCCCGCAATGCCTGACCCAGCGTTTCGAGAATCAGTGTGCCCTGTTCCTTGGTGTTGTCGAGGAGACCCACCACCTTGCCCGCGAGATCGGCGGGGCGGGGCGCGAGCGGCACGCGTGCGCGGCCCGTGCCGGCGGTGGGGTCGATGAAACCGAGTTCTTCGGACATGATGTTTTCCTGAAGCAAGTCTAAATCATACAGTGTAAGTGCCGTGAACGGCACGGCTGCCGCCGCCCCAGCCGTGGCAGATGGCGGTGAGCGGCCCCCAGCCCCCGGCGACGATGAGATGAAGATCGCGCGCATCCTTGATCACCGGCACGAAGCGCTCGTCGTCTTCGGGGTCGATATTCAGCGCGCGCGCCCGTTCCGGCCGCCAGTTGCCGCCACCCTTGAGATCGCGCACGCGGCGCCCCGCGTGTTTGATGAGCCACGCGTGCACGTCGGCACGGTGCATGCCGGCTTTCGCGCAGATCGTGGCATGTTCCGGCCCCATCGCCACGACCATATCGGAGCGCACGTGCTGGTTCCACGAGCACATCGCGCTCATCGAATCAGCCAGGCCCGTGAGCAGGCGTTCCGGCGTTAGACTCGCATCGTCATAGCAAAGGCGCGGGCTTTCCACCATGGCGCAGGTGATGGTGTTTTCATCGGACGCGTGGCCGCGTGCGGCGGCAATCGTTTCCCACGGGCTGCGTTCGGTGTTTTCGGTGAGGCACGCGGTGTAGCGCAGCGGCGTGGAAAACACCGTGGCCGAGGCCACACCCGGAATGCCGCCGCCGAGATTGAGTAGCATCAACCGTATCGCGCGGCCGATGGTGGCGTTGGCGCGAAAGCCGGGGCCGAAGCAGCCGTTGCCGCCGTGGATGCCGATTTTTTGGGCGTAAGGGCCGTTGACGATCATCAGCGGCGCTACGCCGTGCATGGTGCCCTGCACGCCATTGAGATTGAATTCCTCGCGCAGCATGAGCGTGATGCCGCCGAGCACCACGGGCAGGTATTCCAGCTTGCAACCCGCCATTACCGCGTGAATCGCGACCGTGCGCACGGTGGCCGGCTCCATCGCGGGCGGAATGTTGCCGATGAATTCATCCGGCGCGCGCGTGGTGCCGGTGAGCATGCGGGCCACGCGTGCCTCGGTGGGCGTGACCACCGGCAGGCCGTCGGACCAAGCCTTTTCGAGGAAGAACTCGAATTCGTCTACGGCGGGCATTTAAAATTATTTAATAAAAACAAATAGTTACGTATCCAGAGATGCGCAATCTCGCGCACACACCTTTTCTATGCCAAGCACGCAACACCTAAACCTGTCATTCCCGCGAAAACGGGAATGACAAGGATAGTGAGTCGTGCTCTCGTCGAGTTCACGGCAAATCATACGTCCCATGCACCGCCTTACTCCCCCCACTCCACCCATGACAAATCGCCGTGCAAGGCCCCCAGCCGCCGGCGACGATCAACTGCAAATCCTCCGCTGTCTTGATCGCGGGAATAAAGCAGTCATCGTTGTCCGGATCGAGCTGCGCAGATGGCGCATAAGGCGCCATCGCCCGCACGCGTTCCGGCCGGAAATTGCCGCCGCCCTTCAGATCACGCACACGCCGCCCCGCGTGCGCGACCAGCCACGCATGCACATCCGCGCGGCTCATGCCGGCCCTGGCGCAAATCGCCGCATGCTGCGGCCCCATCGCCACAACCATATCCGAGCGGGCGTGCATGTTCCACGAGCCCATCGCGACCATCGAATCAGCAATGCCGGTCAGCAGCCGCACCGGTTCATCGCTCACGTCGTCGAATGACTGGCGCGGGCTTTCCACCATGGCGCACGTGATGACGTTGTCGGTGGGCGCGTAGCCTTTCGACAAGGCCAGCGATTCCCAGGGCGATTTTTCGAGGTTCTCGGTAATGCACGCGGTGTAGCGCAGCGGCGTGGCAAAAATAGTCGCCGAAGCCACGCCCGCCATGCCACCGCCGAGATTCAGCATCATCAGCCGGATCGCGCGGCCAATCGACGCATTGGCGCGAAAGCCGGGGCCAAAGCAGCCGTTGCCGCCGTTAAGCCCGATGCTCTGCGCGTAAGGGCCGCTCACGATCATCAACGGCGCAGCGCCATGCATGGTGCCTTGCACGCCGTTCATGTTGAATTCCTCGCGCAGCATCAGCTGCAACGCGCCCAGCACCACTGGCAGATATTCCGGCTTGCAGCCTGCCATCAGCGCATGGATCGCCACCGTGCGCACGGTCGCGGGTTCCATCATCGGCGGAATGTGGCCGATCAGCTCATCCGGGTCGCGCGTTGTGCCCGCGAGCATGCGTGCGACGCGTGCCTCGGTGGGCGTGACAACGGGCAGGCCGTCGGACCACGGTTTCTCGAGGAAGAATTCGAATTCGTCTACTGAATCGGCCATCAGCGTCCTGCTTGCGCATGTAATTTCAAGCCCAACGCCCCCACCACCTTGAGGATCGTGTCAAAACCCGGACTGCGTTCACCGGACAGAGCTTTGTAAAGACTTTCGCGCGATAGTCCGGCGTCCTTCGCAACTTGTGACATGCCTTTGGCGCGTGCAATATCACCAAGCGCCTTGGCGATAAACGCCGCATCGCCGTTCGCTTCTTCGATGCAGGCTTCGAGATAGGCCGCCATTTCCTTCGGGGTTCTCAAATGCTCCGCCACATCGTAGCGGGTGGTGGTGGTTTTACGCATGGGTTAGTCCGATAGTTTTTGTGCAAGACGTAACGCAGCTTTAATGTCTGTGGTTTGCGTGCTTTTGTCGCCGCCGGCAAGCAGAATAATCAATTTGCGCCCGCGCTTTCTAAAATACAGTTTATCCACCAACGTGTCCTGCATTTTTCCTGATTCACACACAGTTGCAATCGGCATTGGGTGAGGTCGGCCGATTGCCCGGCAGGAGAAATCTGCTCACAGAAAATTGCTCTGAGTGATTTCTAATAATTCAATAAAAACAGATACTTACCCATTGATGCCTAAAGTTCACGCAGCAACCAACTCCGGCCAATACAGCCGCGTGGGGTTATCTACCAGAATTTTCTTACGCATCGCCTCGTCGTCGCAAAACTTCGCGAACAAATCGACCAGTTCGCCGTCGTTCGGCATGTAGGTCGCGTTCGGGTGCGGAAAATCCGTGCCCCACAACAGTTGATCCGGCGCGGCGGCGATCAACTCGCGCACAAACGGCTCGGCGTCGTGAAACGGTTTGCCGGTGGACGAAATGCGTTCCGGCCCGCTGATTTTGGTCCACGCCAGCGGGTTTTTCATCAGATCGAGCATTTGCTGAAACGCCGCCTGCTTGACGCCATGTTTGGCTTCGGGGCGGCCCATGTGATCGATGATGAACGGCACTTTGAGGCCGTCGAGAAACGCGCGGTATTGCGTGACTTCGTGCGCATCCATGTGCAACTGGATGTGCCAGCCGAACGGCGTGATGCGCGCGATCACTGCGTCCACCGCCTTCATGTCCGGTGCGCCGCCCAGATGCGCGACAAAGTTGATGCGTGCCCCGCGCACGCCGCCCGCGTGCAGCCGCTCCAGTTCCTTGTCGCTGACGTCCGGCTTGACCATGGCGACGCCGCGTTGCGTGCCGTTCGAATGCGCAATGGCATCCAGCAGGGCGCTGTTGTCGGTGCCGTGGCAACTGGCCTGCACAATAATGGCGCGGGTGAAGCCTAGGTGCTTATGCAGTGCGGCCAGCCGCTCGCGCCCGGCGTCTTCTGGTGTGTAGCTGCGATTGGCGGCGTACGGGAACTTTGCCGCCGGGCCGAACACGTGGCAATGGCCGTCGCAGGCATTGGGCGGCGGTACGTACCTGGGTTTAACAGGATTCGGGTCGGGCGGCAGTATGCTGCGCGGCGTGCCGGGGGTGTTGGCGGTGCTCATCGTATTTCACTCATTGCGTTCATTGTTTTGCGTTCACAGTCGGGGTATCTTCGTTTTGTCGATCAACGCGTTCCACTTGGCGATTTCGCTGGTGACAAAAACGCGCATGCCTTCCGGCGTGTTGAGATTTTGCTCAATGCCCAGATCGGTAAAGCGTTGCTTGACCGCGGGCGCGTTGACGGCGGCATGCACTTCTTTGTTCAACCGGTCGACGATGGCGCGTGGCGTTTTGGCTGGCGCGCCGATGCCGTTCCACGAAATCACGTCATAGCCGGGCAGGCCCGATTCGTCGAGCGTGGGCACGCCGGGCAACGGTGCGAAGCGGGTTTTGGAAGTCACCGCCACCACGCGCAGCGCACCCGCGCGTATTTGCCCCAGCACTGGCGGCAAGAACTCGAACGCCACCTGTACGTCGCCGCCGCGCAGTGCGGCGATCAGCGCGCCGGTATTGTTGAACGGCACATGCGTGTGGTTAAGTCCCGCCATCGATTTGAACAATTCCGCCGCCAAGTGCTGCGCCGTGCCGAGGGCGATGGTGGCGGAATTGAATTTGCCGCTCGAACGCGCCAGGGCGATGAGCTCTTTGGTGGTTTTTACCGGCGATTCCGGCGCCACCAGAACGCCCGCGCTGAACGAGGCGATGGTAGTGACCATGGCGTAATCCTTGAGCGTGTCGTAAGGCAGCGCCTTGAACATCGCCATGCTCACCGCGTTGGCGTTGTTGAGCAGCATCAGCGTGTAACCGTCTGCTTCGGCGCGCGCCACCATTTCCGCGGCCACCACGCCGCCCGCGCTGGGACGGTTATCAACAATGAATTGCTGCCCCATGGCCTCGCCCATTTTTTGTGAAACGGTGCGCGCGGTGAGATCGCCCACGCCGCCCGGGCCGAAAGGCACCACCAGACGGATGGGCTTGGTGGGATAGGCCTGCGCGGCGGCTGCAAGCGGACAGAGCGCGAGGAGTGCACAACAACCGATGGCTGGAAATTTCATGAAGGCTCCGCCGGCAGGCATAGTGCCGGGTGGCGGCGATTATAATGCCGCTGCAAACGCGAACCCATCATGGAGATGCTCATGGCGCCACCGATCAAACCTGTCCGCCGCGTGGTTACCGGCAATGATGCCAACGGCGAATCGTACGTGCTGTACGACAGCGCCGCGCCCAACGTCAACCCCGGCGCGATACGCCCCGGCACGTGCATGACTGACGTGTGGGTGTATCCGTCCTGCCCGGTGGAACTGGCCGGCACGCGCGATGACGGCCGGCTTAAATTCAATTTCGAGCCGCCGCACGCGGGCGGGCATCTGCGTGTGGTGCAAAGCCCGCCCAAACCGCCGGGCTACGACCCGGCGCAAGACCCCACGGCGATTCCCATCGGCGAGCCGCGCCAGCGCGATGGCGGCTGCTGGGACAAGGGTGGTGCGAACGCGTTTTCGTCGCCGTACCACAAGTCGGAAACCGTCGATTACGGCATCGTGCTTGAAGGCGAACGCGTGCTGATCCTGGATGATGGGCTGCATGTGATGAAACCAGGTGACGTGGTGGTGCAGCTTGGCAACTGGCACGGCTGGTGCAATCCGAACGAGGGCAGTTTGATGGCGTTCGTGATGATGGGCGCAAAGTACGAAGGTTAGACAAACTGAGGCTGAAAAAATGACCGCACAACTCAAACAAGTCCGCCGCCTCATCACCGTAGACGACGGCCCCGGCATCCACGCCAAATCGAAATGCATTGCCGATGGCCCATCACCCGATGTGCGCACCGATCCGGCAAGGCCGGGGTTTTCATCGACGCGCATCTGGGTAACGGATCGCACACCCGCGCGCATCGAAGGCATCACCGATACGCTTCACATGCCGCACACACTGGAGCCGCCGCCCGGGGGTTCGGTATGCCGCGTGGTGACGTTTCCGCCGGACGCCAGCTACAAAGTCGGCGCAAGCGAAGTGCAGGCGTATTTCGCAGCGATGGGGTCACCGGCCGCGTCCACATATTCGCCCACTGCGCGCCACCCCTACATGCAAAAAACCCGCACGCTGGATTTTTGCCTGATTCTCGATGGCGAAATCACATTAGTGCTCGATAAACAGGAAGTTAGCCTCAGGGCGGGTGACACCGTGGTGCAGCGCGGCACGAATCACGCGTGGAGCAACCGGTCGAACAAGCCGTGCACCATTGCCTTCTCGTCGCATGATGGAATTCGCAGCTGACGGTTTTGAGCTATATTCCATCGGTGTAATGCTTTGCAAACTGACTTCACAGACTTCATAGGGGATGGCCATGAAAGACGATGGAATCAACCGGCGTGACTTTCTGAAAGGTGCTGTTGCGGGTGGCGCGGTGGCCACGACGGCGGCGGTGGGCATGACGCCGCAAGCAGCGCAGGCGCAGCAAAAGCCGGCAGCAGCCCCGGCGAGCCCCGGCTATTCATACCTCAATCTCGAGGAGGCCGCGTTTGTCGAGGCGATGGTCGATCACATGATTCCCGCCGATCAGTATTCCCCCAAGGGCACCGATCTCGGCATCAATATTTACATCGATCGTGCGCTGGCCGGCGGCTGGGGCAAGGGCGACCGTTTGTACATGCAGGGCCCGTGGAAAGTCGGCCACCCGAATCAGGGCTACCAGTTGCCGCTAAAGCCCGCCGATTTGTACCGCGCGGGGATTGCCGCCACCAACGCGTATTGCAAAAAGACTTATGGCAAGACGTTTGATCAACTGCCGGCCGCGCAAAAGCAGGAAGTGCTGGTGGGCCTGCAGGGCAACAAAATCAAATTCGACAGCGGGCTGCCGACAAATACTTTTTTCGGCACGATGTACCAAACCGTCATGGAAGGCATGTTTGCCGACCCGATCTACGGTGGTAACCGCAACAAGGCCGTCTGGAAAATGATCGGCTTTCCCGGCGTGGTGGCCGTGCACGCGCAAAACATTGAGAAATTCCGCGATAAACGTTATGTAGTCGAGCCGCTCGGTATTGCTGATCTGAGCTAGGCGGCCGCCATGGTTACCAAACTCAAGGAAGTCGATGCGGTCATCGTGGGTCTTGGCTGGACCGGCGGCATACTCGCCAAGGAGTTGACGCAGGCGGGGTTGAAAGTGGTGGCGCTGGAGCGCGGCGTGCACCGCAACACCGCCGAGGATTACGCCCTACCCGGCGTGCGTGACGAGCTGCGCTTCGTGCATCGCCATGATCTGATGCAAAACCCCGCGCGCGATACCATTACCGTGCGCAACAACGTCAAGCAGGAAGCGTTGCCGATGCGGCGGCTGGGCTCGTTTCTGCCCGGTGACGGTGTCGGCGGTTCCGGCGTGCATTGGAGCGGCCACACCTGGCGCTGGACGGACAATGAGTTCAAGGTGCGTTCGATGTATGAGGCGCGCTACGGCAAGAACTTCATTCCCGAAGACATGACGATTCAGGATTGGGGCATCACCTATGCCGAGCTGGAGCCGTACTACGACAAGTTTGAATACGTGGCCGCGGTGTCGGGCAAGGCGGGCAACATCAAGGGCGTGATTCAGCCGGGTGGGAATCCGTTTGAAGCGCCGCGCGCCCGCGAATACGCGTTGCCGCCGCTGACCGACATTCAGTCCAGCAAAATGTTCTCGGAAGCCGCGCGGAACATGGGGTATCACCCGTTTCCACGGCCCAGCGCCAATGCTTCGCGTGCTTACACCAATCCCGACGGCTCCAAGTTCGGCGCATGCCAGTATTGCGGCTTTTGTCAGCGCTTCGGCTGCGAAGCCAATGCCAAGGGCAGCGCGCATATCACGGTGATTCCCATTGCCATGGCCAGCCCGAATTTCGAGTTGCGCGCAAACTCGTGGGTGACACAGGTGCTGAAAGACCCTGCCGGCAAAAAAGTCACCGGCGTGCGCTACACCAATCTCATGAACGGCGAGGAATATGAACAGCCGGCGGGCATAGTGCTGCTCACCGCCTACGCCATCAACAATGTGCATCTGATGCTACTGTCGGGCATCGGAGAGCCGTACGATCCGGTAAGTCAAAAAGGCGTCATCGGCAAGAATTATTGCTATCAAACCGGCGTGGGTGCGAATCTGTTTTTTGATGACCACAATTTCAATCCGTTCATGTCGGCTGGGGGGTCGAATCACACCATCGACGACTTCAACGCCAACTGGGACTTTGACCGCGGGCCCCACGGTTTTGTTGGCGGCTTTACCATCGGCGCAGGCTTCAATACGTCATTGCCTATCGGCAACCGGCCGGTGCCCAGCGGCACGCCCGCATGGGGAACTGCGTGGAAAGCGGCGCAGGCGAAGTCGTATCAAACCGCAATGAATATTGGCTCCAGCGGCAGCGTGATGGCCAACCGCTACAACTATTTTGATCTTGATCCGACGTACAAAAATGCCTTCGGCCAGCCGCTGATGCGCATGACTTTCGACTACAAGGCGAACGAACACAAGATGGGCGAGCTTGCCGCGAAGCTCGTCAACGATATCGCCAAGGCAATGAACCCGACGTCGTTCAACCGCGCCAGTTCGCGCCAGAGCTGGACGGTGGTGCCCTATCAAAGCACGCACAACACCGGCGGCACCATCATGGGCGTCAACCCGAAAGTCAGTGCGCTGAACAAGTATTTGCAGAACTGGGATTATCACAACTTGTTCGTGGTGGGCGCGAATGTGTTCCCGCACAACGGCTCGTATAACCCGACAGGCCCGGTGGGCGCGCTGGCGTACTGGACGGCGGACGCTATAAAAAATCGTTACATGAAAAACCCTGGACCCCTGGTTCAAGCGTAGAGAGACAGCAAATATGAAACTTCTGATTCAAGCTTTGATGGCAGCCGCGCTGATCAACGCGGGCGCTGCGTTCGCGCAGGATGCGACCCGAGGCCAAAAACTGTTCGACGAATGCGCGGCCTGTCACTCGCCCGACCGCACGGCGAAAGATACCGTGGGCCCATCGCTGCATGGCGTGGTAGGCCGCAAGGCGGGCGAGGGCGCGGATTTCCGTTACTCGCCCGCGATGAAACGCAGCGGCATCACGTGGAGCGCGGATACACTGAGTAACTTTATTGCCGACCCGCAAAAGCTGGTGCCCGGCAACCGCATGCCGTACTCCGGGCTGCCGGACGCCAAGGATCGCGCCGATCTCATCGCGTATTTGCAGGCGAATATGAAGTGATATTGTAACTGTTTGTTTTAATTAATATTTTTGTGATGCGTGGTATTCAGGGATCGGGCAAAAAATGGCAACCAAACTGAAAGAAGTCGATGTGGTGCTGGTGGGCATGGGCTGGACGGGCGGAATCCTCGCCAAGGAGTTAAGCGAAGCCGGGCTGAAGGTCGTCGGCCTCGAACGCGGCGCAATGCGCACCACGGCGGAGGATTTTTCCGTGCCGCGTATTCGCGATGATCTGCGCTTTGCTTCGCGCAATGATTTGATGCAGGACCCGGCCAAGGACACGCTCACCATCCGCAACAACCCGAAACAGGACGCGTTGCCGATGCGCAGGCTGGGGTCGTTCCTGCCGGGGCAGGGCGTGGGCGGCGCAGGCTCGCACTGGAACGGCGTCACCTGGCGCTGGAACGACAACGAATTCAAGATTCGCTCGCTATACGAGGAGCGTTACGGCAAGAACTACATCCCCGCCGACATGACAGCGCAGGACTGGGGCATCACTTACGCTGAACTGGAACCGTACTACGAAAAATTCGAGCGCACAGCGGCAGTGTCGGGCAAGGCTGGCAATATCAAGGGCAATATCCAGAAAGGCGGTAACCGCTTCGAGGCGCCGCGTGCCAACGAGTATGCGCTGCCGCCGCTAAAGGCCACGCAGGCCGGGCTGATGTTTGCCGAGGCCGCCGAGAAAGCCGGCTACAACCCGTTTCCGCGCCCGGTGGCGAATGCTTCGCAGGCCTACACCAACCCGGATGGCGCGCGCTTTGGCGCCTGCCAGTACTGCGGCTTCTGCGAGCGCTTCGGTTGCGAATCGAACGCCAAGGGCAGCCCGCATTTCACGGTGATTCCTATTGCCATGCGCAATCCGAATTTCGAGTTGCGCACAAACATGTGGGTGACGAAAGTGCTGAGGGATTCCTCCGGCAAGAAAGTCACCGGCGTCACGTACATCAATACGTTAAACGGCGAGGAGTTCGAGCAGCCCGCGGGCATGGTGGTGCTTACCGCGTACGCCATCAACAATGTACACCTGATGTTGCTGTCGGGCATCGGCGAGCCGTATAACCCCGATACCCAAAAAGGTCTCGTCGGCAAAAATTATTGCTATCAAACCGGTGCGGGCGCGACATTGTTTTTCGACAACCACTATTTCAACCCGTTCATGTCCACCGGCGGTTCGAATTTTGGCATCGACGATTTTCACGCTAACTTCGACTTTGACCGTTCCAAGTACGGCTATGTCGGTGGCGCCACTGTTGGCGGCGGCATGACCAACGGCCGGCCGATCAGCTATCGCCCGGTGCCCAGCGGCACGCCGCAGTGGGGCACGGCGTGGAAGGCTGCCACTTCAAAGTGGTACAACCAGGCGATGAGTATCGGTTCAAGCGGCAGCGTGATGGCCAACCGCTACAACTATTATGATCTTGATCCGACCTACAAGAATGCTTTTGGCCAGCCGTTGATGCGCATGACCTTCGATTACAAGGAAAACGAGCACAAGATGGGCAAGCACATCGCGCAGGTCATCAACGATCTGGCGAAGTCGCTGAACCCGACGTCGTTCAATCCGGCGAGCGTGCGCATGAGCTGGACGGTGGTGCCGTATCAAAGCACGCACAACACCGGCGGCACCATCATGGGCACCAGCCCCGGCAACAGCGTGGTGAACAAATATCTGCAAAGCTGGGATTGCCACAACCTGTTCGTGATGGGCGCGAACGTGTTCCCGCACAACGCTGCGTACAACCCGACCGGGCCGGTGGGCGCGCTGGCGTACTGGGCGGCGGACGCGATTAAAAATCGTTACATCAAGAATCCGGGGATGCTGGTGTAGCGTTGCTGCGAATTATCTTCCTGTGCGTCGCTGCGCTTGCTGTTGCGGCGCACGCGCAAACCTACCCCATCAAGCCGATTCGCATACTCGTTCCCGTGCCGGCGGGGGGCACTGCGGATATCTTCGCGCGCATGCTGGCGCCCGCGATGTCGAATCAACTCGGCCAGCAACTGGTAATCGACAATCGCGGCGGCGCAGGCGGGCTGATTGGCACCGAACTCGCGGCCAAAGCGCCGCCCGACGGCTACACGCTGATGATGTGCAGCCAGGGGCCGATTACCATCGTGCCGCATTTGCAAAAAAACGTGCCATACGACGCGCTGCGCGATTTCACGGCGGTGAGCCTAATTTCCGCCGGGCCTTATCTGCTAACGACGCAACCCAACGCGCCATTCAAAACCATCAAGGAATTGATCGCGGCAGCGAAAGCCGAGCCGGGCCGGATCAGTTACGCTTCCGCCGGCAGCGGCGCGCCCAATCATCTGGCGAGCGAGCAGTTCAAGGCCATGGCTGGCGTGAATCTTCAGCATGTGCCGTACAAAGGCGCGCCGCAGGCCGTAACCGATTTGCTTGGCGGCCACGTGCGGCTTTACTTCGGCTCGATTCCTCCGCTGGTGGCGCACATCAAGGCCGGGCGGCTGCGCGCGCTGGGCGTATCGAGCGCGAAGCGCACGCACCAGGTACCTGACTTGCCGACGATCAGTGAGGGGGGCGTGCCGGGCTTTGAGTTTTATTCGTGGTTCGGCATGCTTGCCCCTGCGAGAACGCCCAGACCTTATCTGCAACGCGTGCACGAGGTGTTGATGAAGGCCATGCGCGCGCCGGAAACCACGAGCCAGTTCGAGGCGCAAGGTGCGGATCCAGTGGGCAACAGCCCGGAGGAATTTGCAGCCTTTATCAAGCGTGAATACGACACCAATGCGCGCTTGGTGAAGACGGCCGGCTTGCGTGTCGAATAGACGATGACGAGTGAAGCGCGCGGCGGGCGCTGTAATTGTAAGCATTTGTTTTTATGGGTATTCTTGTGGTATTCGCTGTCGCTGTGCCAGGCGGCGGAGTATCCGATCAGACCCATCCGCATCATCGCCGCCGTCGCGCCCGGTTCCGGTCCGGACATTATTTCGCGGCTGATCGGCGGCAAGCTCACGGAAGCGTGGAAGCAGCAGGTCATTGTCGACAACCGGCCCGGCGCGGGTGGCAACCTCGGCGCGGAAATCGCCGCGCGCGCCGCTCCTGACGGCTACACGCTGTTGATGATTACTGCCAGTCAGCCGATCGCGGCGACACTGTTTCCAAACCTCAATTACGATTTGCTGCGAGACTTCGCCCCGGTGGGGCTGCTTGCTTATACGCCCTACGTGGTACTGGTAAACAACAGCGTCGCTGCCACGTCGGTAAAGGAACTCTTTGCATTGGCGAAAGCGAAGCCCGGCGCACTGCGTTATGGTTCCGGCGGCAGCGGCTCGCCGCCGCATCTGGCCGCTGAAATGCTGCGCAGCCAGCACGGCATCGACATGCTGCACGTGCCGTATAAGAGCATTGCGCCCGCGCTGACAGAGCTTGCGGCTGGGCAAATTCACGTGGTGATCGCGGTGGTGTCCGCCGCGCTGCCTTTGACCGCCACCGGCAAGGCGCGTGCGCTGGCGGTGACCAGCGCAAAACGCACTTCGCTCGCGCCCGACTTGCCCGCACTCGCTGAAACCCTGCCCGGTTACGAACTCACCGGCTGGTATGGACTTGCCGTGCCGGCAGGCACGCCGCGTGACATTATCACCCGCATCAACGTGGCAGGTGTGCAGGCTGTGAAAAGTGCGGCGGTTCAGGAACGCCTCACCGCGCTCGGCGCTGAAGCACGCACCGGCACGCCAGCGGAATTTGGTGCGCACCTGCGTGCGGAGATTCAGCGGCTGGGAAAAGCGGTGCGGGAGTCGGGGGCGCGGGCGGAGTGAGCCGGTGGTATCGAATTACGGTTGGACGGCTTGGGCCATTTGCAGATAAATGGCCTTGATCGAGTCTTCGTAGGTGCGGGCTGCGGCAGGAGCGCCGAAAATCAATTCCCATCCTGATGACTCCAGCGGATCCCACCAACCGAGTTCGTTCAGATGATCGGCGGGCACGCCGAAATCTAGCTGACCGACGGGCTTCCCAATACCATCGGACGCCGGCAGCGATGATTTCCAGAGTTGGGACTTGACGGATACCGCGCCATCGTTGGGTGTCGTGAAAAACAGTGCTGAAAGCTGTGCCAGCGGTGGAACCATTTTTCCTGCTTCTTCCGATGCCGCATAGGCGCGATAGACAACGGCGTTGTTCCCTTCGCTTAGTTTGGCACGCGCATTGAATTTTTCACAAGACTCCGTGGTCAAGTCCCGAATGCCAGTCAGATCAAATATTGGTTTCAGCAATTTGATTGCGCCGGGGTCGCCAGCCGCTACAGCGTCGGCGACGGGTGACCCCAGATGCGGTGTACCTATCGTCGTCAGCGAAGCCACCTTGTCTGCCATGCCCGGAATATCGACGATCATATGGCGCGCGTCGAGACCGCCCATGCTGTGCGCAATGATATCGACTTTTACCGCACCGGCGATCTTGCGCACCTGCTCCGCCAGTTGTTGCGAACGTTTTTCCACGCTGCCGGCGAAATCCACTTCGGTCAGATGCACTTCATAGCCATTCTTTTCCAAATAGCTTTTGATGCCTTTGAAGTAGTTGTAACGGTCGCCGAAGTTGATTCCCAAATTGCCCAGAAATTGGGTAGCCTTGAAAATGGGTGCGTCAAAGCGTGCTATACCATGAGCCAGAATGATGGGGCGTCTAGCCTGGGCCATATGGAGTCTCCACAAAGACAATCGTCATTTCTTCTTCGGCCAATCGTCTTCATCGACAATGATGTTAATGACGCGCGTGCGCTTGGGGCCGGCGTATTGCTCCATTTTCACCAGCACCGGGTAAAGCTCCGTGAGTTTGGCGCGGGCATCGGCTTCTTTCTCGAACTTGAGCAGTTCGCCGTTGGCGCCTTTCACGTCGTGCCACACGCGGGCGTCGTTGTCATCGTCCTGAACCTGCAGTTTGAACATGGTTAGCGCTCCGTAGTGTTTGCGCGCACGCTTACTCAGCCTTGGCGCCGGTGGCCTTGGCCACGCGCGCCCATTTGTCGAGTTCGGCTTTGAGGAATTTGGCGAATTCCGCCGGCCCGCCGGCCACGGTTTCGAAACCGAGTGCCGAGATTTTTTCCTGCACGTCGGGAAGCTTGAGCGCGCGTGCGGCTTCGGTGTTGAGCTTATTGATAATGTCGCGCGGCGTTTTCGCTGGCACCATCATGCCGTTCCATGCCGCCGCGTCGAAATCCGGCACGCCGGCTTCGACCATGGTCGGCAGGTCCGGTACCGCGTTGGAGCGCTTCAACGTGGTGACTGCCAGCCCGCGCAATCGCCCGGCCTTGATCTGCGGCACCGACGCGGGGCTGACCACGAACATGAATTGCGCCTGATTGCCGAGGAGGCCGGTTACTGCCTGCCCCACGGTTTTATACGGCACGTGCACGACGTTGATGCCGGCTTTAAGGCGCAAGAATTCGGTGATGATGTGCGCGGGCGAGCCATTGCCGCCGGAGGTGTAATTGATTTCACCGGGCCGCGCGCGCGTGAGTGCGAGCAGTTCATCCACCGACTTCACCGGCAGCGACGGATGCACACTGAGGATGAACGTGATCACGCCGAGCAGACTGACCGGCGCAAAATCGCGCTCCATGTGATAGCTGGTTTTGAAATAGTTTGGGCTGATGGTATGCGTGCCGGTGGCGAGCAGCAGCGTATAGCCGTCGGGTGTGGCGCGCGATACCAGCTCCGCGGACATCATGCCGCCGCCCCCGCCGCGCTCTTCCACCACGATCTGCTGGCCCCACGCCTCGGTAAACTTCTGGCCGAGGATGCGCGCCATGGCGTCCGGCCCGCCGCCGGTGACCCAGCGGATGGGCTTGTTCGGAAAATTAGCCGCCGTGCCACCCTGTGCGTGAGCCGTCATCGTGCACGCCAGCACGAGGCATCCAATAAGTATTTGTTTTAATTCAAGTTTTTTGAAAGGCTTCATGGTAATGGGCGAATCTGCGAGGCCTGTCTATACTGCACGCCAATTTTTGAAATCACAAGATCGGCGGCATTTGCTGGTGCAAGCTGCCGGTCAACCCTCAAGAGCCCATTTAGTGAATCCCATCCTTCCAAGGCATGCGCCGCCGCCAGGTGCACATGCGTCGTCGTCAAGCGCGTGGCTGGCGCCAATCCGGTGGTTGTCGTGGTTGTTACTGCTGTGCGTGGCGCCCCCCACGCTGGCACAAAGCTATCCCGTGAAGCCCGTGCGTTATATCGTGCCGTTCCCCGCAGCGGCTTCGCCCGACATCATCGCGCGCCTGCTCACGGAACGCTTGGGCCGCATCTGGGGGCAGCAGGTCGTTGTGGACAACCGTTCCGGCGCGGGTGGCACGTTGGGTGCTGCGTTTGCCGCCAAGGCGCCAGCGGATGGCTACACGCTTTTCCAGTGCAATATCGCCTCCAGCGCGATTGCGGAATCGCTTTACGCCAAGGTGCCGTATAACTCCGCGCGCGACTTCGCCGCCATTTCGCGCATCGGCACCACGCCGAACGTGCTGGTCGTGCATCCCGCGTTGCCGGTGCGCACCGTCGGCGCGTTCATCGAGTATGCGCGGGCTAACCCCGGCAAGCTGAGCTACGGCACGTCGGCCGCCGGCACGTCGTCACAATTGTCGATGGAACTGTTGAAACTCAACGCAAAAATCAACGTCGTGCACGTGGCATACAAGGGCGCACCGCAAGCGCTAACCGACACTGTTGGCGGACAGATTCCCGCCAGCGTGCAAACCGCGCCGGCGGTGATCCCGACCATCCAGAGCGGCCGCGTGCGGGCGCTGGCAGTGACCAGCGCAAAACGCATCACGCAAATGCCCGATGTGCCGACATTGAACGAAACCGCGCTGCCAGGCTTCGAGGCGCAATCGTGGTACGGCCTGTGCTCGTCCGTGGGCACGCCCGCGCCAATACTCGACAAGGTGAATGTTGATCTCACCACGGTGCTGCGCATGCCTGAAATTCAGCAGCGCTTCGGCGACCTCGTGGTTGATCCCGCGCCGACCAGCCGCGAGGAGTTCGCTCAGTTCATCCGCACGGAAACCGCGCGCTGGGCGAGAGTCATCAGGGAAGCGGGCATCCCGCAGCAATAGTGCTAATGCCACATCGCGCTGTGCAGTACCGATAATCCGCACGGAGAGTGCCAATGAAAATCACCGATCTCAGCATCACACTGTTTACGTGGGACAACATTCCCCAAACCAGTTACGGCGAGCACAAGCGCTTCGGGGGCTCCAGTCAACTTGGCCTGCTGGCAATTTCCACGGACGAGGGCATTACCGGTCACGCGTTTCTCGGCAGTTCACGGCAGGCGGCAGATATCGACGCGCCGGCGCTGATTCGTTATCTCAAGCCGGTGGTGATGGGGCAGGACGCACTCGACCGTGAGCGCATCAATCAGGTATTGTGGAAGCGCGCCCGCAACACCACCACGCGCGCGGTGGGCGCCATTGATGTGGCATTGTGGGACATCGCTGGTAAAGCAGCGAATATGCCGATCCACAAACTGCTGGGTTCGTTTCGCGACCGTGCGCCGGCCTATGCCAGTTCGCAGGTGCTGCCGAGTGCCGCCGCCTATGCCGAGCAGGCCGCGCACTACAAGGCGTTGAACTGGCCCGCCTATAAAATCCATCCGCCGCAGGCATGGCGCGAAGACATCAAGGTCGCTGAGGCCGTGCGCAACGCGGTGGGTGCGGATTACACGCTGATGTGCGACCCCGGCTGGTGTTACAACTATGAAGAAGCACTGCGCGTGGGCTTCGCGCTCGATGACTTGAATTACTACTGGTATGAAGACCCGCTTGCCGATCAGGATCTCTACAACTATGTGAAGCTCAAGCAGAAACTGCGCACGCCGATCATGGCCACCGAATATCCCCAGGCGGGGCTGGATTCGTATGCACAGTGGATCATCCAGAGCGCCACGGATTTTTTGCGTGGCGACGTGGCGATCAAAGGCGGCATCACCACCCTGATCAAAACCGCGCATTTGGCCGAGGCGTTTCATCTGAATTACGAAATTCACCACGGCGGCAATTCGCTCAACAACGTCGCCAATTTGCATGTGATGATGGCGATAGCCAACGCGCAGTACTTTGAAGTGTTCCTGCCGGACGAGGCGCAAAAATACGGCTTGGTGAAAGATATCGAGGTGGATGCCACCGGCCACGTGCACGCGCCCACCGAGCCGGGGTTGGGTGCGGAAATTGATTTTGAGTTGATCAAGCGCAAGACGGTGGCGTTGCTGCGGTAGCGGTTTCGCAGGCTATTTATTTTCCGAGATTTTCCGAGAGTGAGCGGGAGGATTTGATTCATGTATGTCTACATCGGCAGCTTTACAACCACAAAGCGCAAGGCACGCGGCAAGGGCATCAGCGTTCACCACGTCGATGATGCGAGCGGTGCATGGTCGCTGGTCGAAACCTTCGAGACCATCCCCAACCCCGGCTATGTTGCGCTCGATCGTAAACAGCGTTTTCTCTTTGCCTCGCACGGCGACGGGGACTCGGTGAGTGCCTACGCCATCGACCCTCAAACGCACAAACTCCAATTTCTCAATCAACAGCCCAGCCACGGCGACAACGGCCCGCATTTGATGGTCGACCCCAGCGATCAGTATGTCATCTGCGCAAATGGTCCCGGCATCGTGGTGTTGCCGATCAACAAGGATGGCTCGCTCTCGCCTGCTACCGATGCCGTGGTACCGCCAGGCAAGGAAGGGCCTTACAAACGAGAGCAAGGGCTGGGCGCGCATCCGCATCAGGTGTTGTTCGACCCCAGCGGACGCTTTCTGATTTCGCCGGACAAGGGTGTCGATGCCACTCACATTTATCGGCTCGATCTGGGCAGCGGCAAACTCGTGCCGAACGATCCGCCGTCCGTGAAATCGCGTTACGGCGCGGGGCCGCGGCATCTGGCATTTCATCCGTCGCGGCCCTTTGCGTATCAGATCAACGAACTTGATTCGACGGTGACGACGTATCAGTGGGATGGCGTGCGTGGTACGTTGACACCCGTGCATATCATTCCGACTACGCCGGCCACATTCGTGGGCGATAACACGGGGGCGGAAATCGCTGTCGCGCCATCAGGTCTGTTTGTTTACGTGTCGAATCGCGGGCATGACAGTATCGCGACGTTTGCGGTAAACGTTACGGATGCCACGCTCACGCCCATTGGCTGGGAGCCGACGCAAGGCAAAAAGCCGCGCTTTTTCACGCTCGATCCTGGCGGCAAAATGTTGTACGTGGCGAACGAAGACAGCGATACCATCGTGGCGTTCAGGCTGGATGCGAAGAGCGGGTTGCCCGTACCCACGGGGTTGATTGTTCACACGGGTTCGCCGTCGTGCATTGCATTTTCGGACTAAAAATAGTTAATTAAAACAAATACTTATAGAAAGGCTGTCATGGATCTTGAACTGAAAAACAAAGTGGCCATCGTCGGCGGCGCAAGCAAGGGACTGGGCCGCGCGTGCGCAGAAGTGCTGGCCGAAGAAGGCATGAAAGTGGTCATGTGCAGCCGCACGCAAGCTGATCTGGATCAGGCCGCCGCCGCGATACGTGCCAAGACGCAGGCCGAGATCATGACCTTCGCCGGTGATCTGGAGAAAAACGCGGTAATACAAAAGCTGGTGGCGAGCGCCGCCGAAAAATTCGGCCGTATCGACGTGCTGGTCAGCAACTCCGGCGGGCCGCCGCTCGCGAAATCGTTCGATGCCACCGAGGAGCAATGGTCGGTGGCGGTGGAACGTTCGCTGTTTTTCTTTGCGCGTATGGCGCGCGAGGTGCTGCCGCATATGCGCAAGCAAAAAAGCGGTCGCATACTGAACATCCTCGCCAGCACGGTGTATCAGCCGATACCGAATCTGGCGCTCTCCGGCGCCACGCGCATGGGCGTGGTGGCGTGGGCGAAAAGCCTCGCCGATGAAGTGGGGCGTGACGGCATACTGGTGAACAATATCGCGCCGGGTTCATTGCTGAGTGAACGCATGTTGGGCAACGTCACCGCGCGGGCGAAGGAACTGGGCATATCGCTGGAGAAAATGCTCGAGGAGCGTGCCAAGGAAACTGCGGTGGGCCGTATTGGCGAGCCGCGCGAACTGGCGAATTTGGTGGCGTTTCTCGCGTCGGGAAAATCGAGTTACATCACCGGAACGACGATACGCGTGGATGGCGGGCTGGTGCGGTCGGTTTTGTAAGGAGCAAGCATGAAAATTACCAATCTCGAAACTTTCGTCGTCGATGGCGGGTGGCGTGCGTGGACCTATGTCAAAGTTGAAACCGACGCCGGGCTGACCGGCTGGGGCGAATGCTCCGATTACCGAGTCACCAACGCCGTCGAAGGCATGGTGCGCGATCTCACGCCGTTGCTGATCGGCAAAGACCCGTGCGCCTACGAGATGCGCTTCATGGACATGATGCGCATCACGCGCTCCAGCCCCGGCGGTATTACCGCACGCGGGATCGCGGGCATCGAATGCGCGCTGGTGGATATTGCCGCGCAGGCACGTAATATTTCGGTAGTGGAATTGCTCGGCGGGCCGACGCGCGACAAGGTGCGGCTGTATTGGTCGCACTGTGGCACCACACGTGTGCGCCATCATGACATGGTGGGCGCGCCGCCGATCAACAGTTGGGCGGACGTTTACGCACTGGGCAAGGAAGTGGTCGAGCGCGGTTTCACAGCGCTAAAAACCAATATCGTCATGCCGGGGCAGAACGGCACGTGGATGAGTGGTTTTGGCGGCTTCGGTTTGCAAATGGGGCCGAACGACGAATGGGCGCCCAACGCATTGATCGATCACCTGGTCACTCACATCGGGACGTTGCGCGATGCGGTTGGGCCGGATTTCGACATTAATCTCGATCTCAACTGGCACTTCAAGCCGGAAGCCTGCGCGCGTATCGCCAGGGCGCTGGAGCCGTTTAACCTGCATTGGCTGGAAATCGACACCCACGATGCCGAGGGCTTGTTGCAGGTAAAGCAATCGACCAGCACGCGCATTTGCACCGGCGAAACATTAATTCACATGAAGGAATACCTGCCGTTTTTCCAGAAACACGCGGCGGACATGTTCATGATCGACGTGCCGTGGAACGGCATCGTGCAGGGCAAAAAGGTCGGTGATCTCGCCGCGACGTTTGGTCACAACATCGGGCCGCACAATCACTACAGCCATCTGTCGACGCACATGAGCGCCGCGCTGTGCGCAACCCTGCACAATGTGCGCATCATGGAAATCGACATTGACGACGTGCCGTGGAAGGACGAGCTGGTGACGCACGCGCCGGAAATCGTCGACGGCCACATGATCATTCCAAAGCGGCCCGGCTGGGGCACGGCCATCGTGGAAAAAGTCGCACGCGCTCATGCGTGGGACGCCAGCAAGGCCGCGCATGCCAAGCAACTGGCGCAGCCGAAACATTTGCGGGGGTAGCGGGATGGCGGCTGCGGCGTAGTGCCTCAGTCAGGAGTTACTTCACCGCGTCGCGTTTGTACGACAGCAGTTCAGAGCGTTCCTTCTTGTGCACAATGCCCTTGAAGTTGGTTTCTTCGTATTCGTAGGCTACAAAATAGCCGGTCACAGGGCTGAACCAGATGCGATAAGTGGAGTTGCCCTGGCCGCTGGCGCCATCCTTTTTCATTGTGCTTTTGTATTTGGACGTGCCTTCCAGCCGTAACGTATCGAAAACGCCCGCCGGCACGAGCACCTGTTCCTGCCGCACAACCTTGAAATTGAAATTGTGTTCGGCGGTAAGGCGTTCTGTGTCGACCACGCCTACTGCCGACCACGCCTTTCCAACTTGTAAGGGGAAATCGTATTGCGGGTGCTTGGGCTTCCAGGTCAGGACGACCTTGCCTTCGCGGGTGCGGCGCAGCAATCCCAGCGATCGGTCGGCGACATAGCCGCCGAAGCGCGTTTCATCGGCGGTAATGGCGGTAACCCGGCGCGTGAATTTCTCCGTGACCGAGCCGCTCAGCAGGTCGATTTGCTGGTATTCCCACATATCGCCCACTTTCAGCTGCGGCACCGGGATGCTGTCAATTTTTCCTATGGAGGCAATCGATGCCAGGTTTGCAACCACTGCTGGCGTGGGGGGGAGCGGCACAAAAACAAAATCGCCTTCCAACGACGTGCTTTCCCACGGGATCTGCTTGCCGCCGGAATCCTTGCGCACCGAAGCGCGTACGTTCTTGAACACATACTCAATTTTAGTGCCCGGTTTTTGCAGCGATTGCAACAGGTGCTGCGTGTAAAGACCGTTCTGCCCGTCGCCGTCGCTTGCCACCGAACCAGGAGCGGTGGCGAATGCAATCAGCGTGCCCACCGGCGCATCCATCTGTGCCAGGCCCGCGCCGCCAGAACGGAAACTGCGGGCAAACGGGTTGTTGCGGCAGGCGTCGAGGATCACAATGTTGAGGCGGTTATTCGCGGCCTCCATTTTGTCGAGCACCTGCCCGGCGTCGACGCTGTTGTAGGCGACTTCGTCCTCGCGCTGAATTTGCGCGTCGACCGGAATCAGGAAGTTGCGGCCTTTTACCTGCATGCCGTGGCCGGCGTAATAAAACAAGCCCACACCGCCATTCTTGAGCGCGTCGCCGAAATCACGCATGGCAAGCTGCATGTCTTTCTGTCCGGCGTTTTCGCGTACGGTGACTTTGAAGCCGGAGGCGGTCAGCGCCTTGGCAATGGCGCGGGCATCGTTCACCGGGTTGGGCAGTGGTGAATCCTTGTATTGGCCGTTGCCGATGACTAACGCGATGCTCTGTTCGCCGGATGCGGCCGCCGGCTTTGTCTGCGCGGCAGTGGGCACGGCCAGCAAAGCGTAAATGGCCGCGCAAACTACGATCAGAATCCGTGGAATCAATTGGGTCATGGGGCCTCCTGCTGCTGTGCGCCGTCGCTGGAATGGATTCCGGCGGGGCAAGCTTGACAGTATCATTCAGCGTCACGATACGCAAAGCCGCTTGACGGCAGCGCGCCACTGAAGGAAGCTTTCGTGCTCGCGCCTTTGGCTTTCACTGATTTCGGCTACCGGAAACGCCTTATTGCGAAAATTGCCGCCAAGGAGACACAACATGGATCGTAAAGACAGATTGCAGGCCAGTGATTTTCACCCTGAAGTATTGAGATTGTTTGACGGCTTCGTACATGGTACGAAGACCCGCCGTGAGTTTCTCGATGGTGCAGCCAAATTTGCAGTTGGCGGGTTCACCGCTGCCGCCATGCTGGAGGCACTGCAGCCGAATTTCGCATGGGCGCAGCAGGTGAAGCCCGATGATCTACGCATTCGCACCGAGCGGCTGAACTATGACTCGCCCAATGGCCACGGCAAGATGCAGGGGCTGCTGGCGCGCCCCGCAAAGGTTTCCGGCAAGTTGCCGGGCGTGGTGGTGATCCACGAAAACCGCGGGTTGAATCCTTATATCGAAGACGTCGCGCGCCGCCTGGCGTTGCTCAATTTTGTGGCGTTTGCGCCGGATGCGCTGTTTCCCGTTGGCGGCTATCCCGGCGATGAGGACAAGGGACGTGACCTCTTCGCCAAGCAGGACACCAAAAAGCGTATCGAAGATTTGTCGACGGCGGTGTCGGTGTTGAAGTCGCTGCCGGAATTCGCGGGCAAATGGGGTAGTGTCGGGTTTTGTTTTGGTGGCGGCATTGTCAATCTGTTTGCGACGCGCTTTCCCGACATGGCAGCGGGTGTCGCTTATTACGGTGTGCAGCCGGCGGCGAGTGACGTGCCTAAAATCAGCGCGGCGATCATGATTCACAATGCCTCGGATGATCCGCGCATCAACGACGGCTGGCCGCCCTATGAAGCAGCGTTGAAGGCCAACAACAAGCGCTACGAATATTTCAGCTATCCCAAAACGCAGCACGGTTTTCACAACGACACCACGCCGCGGTTTGACGAAGCGGCAGCGAAGCTGTCATGGCAGCGCACAGTGGATTTCTTCAACAAAAACCTGCGTTAGAAGGCGATCACCATCATGAACGTCATACCCACCAGCCCGGCTTTGGGCGCGGAAATTACCGGCATCGATCTGTCGAAAGAGGTTTCCACTGCAGATCGTGAATTCATAGTCAACGCCTACACCAAACATCTGGTGCTGCTATTCCGCGGCCAGAAGCTGAGCTTTGACGATTTGTTGCGGCTGCGTGAATTGTTCGGGCCGCCGGGGCAGGCCGCGAATCAGTTATTGGGCCTGGGCCGCAAAGCCTATCTGCCGAAGGATGCACCGGACGACATCACCATCATTTCCAACATCACGGACGCCACGGGCAAGCCGATTGGCGCGCTGGGTGATGGCGAGGCGTTC
This sequence comes from Betaproteobacteria bacterium, assembly GCA_900299145.1. Lineage (GTDB taxonomy): Bacteria > Pseudomonadota > Gammaproteobacteria > Burkholderiales > SG8-41 > UBA5216. The sequence continues at coordinate 115,352 of OMIN01000114.1, forward strand.
TGGCACACCGACAGCTCTTTCACGGAAACGCCCATCTCGGCGAGTCTGCTGCACGCCATCGAGGTCACCGAGACCGGTGGTGAAACCGGCTTTCTCGATATGTATAAAGCCTACGAAGACATGCCGCCGGCGCTGGCGGCAAGAATCAATGGGCGCTATGCCAATCACTCCAAGGTGCACAACTCCGCCGGTATGAAGCGCCCGGAGTTTGCAGATGTGACGGACCCCTCAAAAGCGCCGGGCGTCAGGCACCCGCTGGTGCGGACGCACCCGGTGACCAAGCGCAAATGCCTGTACCTGGGACGCCGCCAGAATTCCTACATCTTCGATCTGTCCGTGCCGGAAAGCGAAAAGCTGCTCGACGAAGTGTGGGCGCACACCCTGCAGGACAAGTACACCTGGCATCACAAGTGGAAGGTCGGCGATTTGCTCGTGTGGGACAACCGCTGCACCATGCATCACCGTAATGCGTTCTCGCCGAACGCACGGCGGTTGATGCATAAATCGACGACGGCGGGGGAGCCTGTCGTTTAGCAGGTCGGGAGCTGCGACCCAAGGATAAGAACATGGCGATATCGGCAAAAACTCCAGTCAAGCGCGTGGGCGTCATCATGCCGCCGCCGAACCCAACGGTGGAGCCGGAATTTTCGGCGGCACTGCCCAAGGGCATCTTCATGTATGCATCGCGCTTTCCGGTGCAACAGGGCGACCTCGCGCAGCGCAACGAAGGCTACCGCGCCTCCTATGCCTATTGCGTCAAGGGCTACCACCCCATGCCGCTGGATGCCATCCTGATTTCCTGCACCGGCTCATCGTATCTGTTGGGCAAGGAGGGTGATCGCGACATCAGCCGCAAGATGGCGGAGTTGACGGGTGTGCCCACCATTACGTCGAGTTTTGCCATACAGGAAGCGCTCAGCGCGCTGGGTGTAAAAGCGTTGACGCTGATCTCGCCTTATCCCGCCTGGCTGACAAAGCAGTCAGCCGATTACTGGGGCGGCTCCGGCTTCCGGCTCGATGATGTTGTGCAGTTTGGGGACGGTTCGCACAACGCCGCGTATGAACTGGATGACGAATTTGTTGCGGCCAATCTGCGTAAACTCGGCAAGCCCAAGCCGGACGCCGCCATTCTGATGACGGGCACGGGCATGCCGACCATCGGCGCCATCAGCGAGGTGCGTCGTGAGTTTTCCGTGCCGGTACTGTCCTCCAACCTGTGCGGGATTTGGTGGTTGTTGCGCGAGACGGGGCACAAGGTGGGTTCGGCTGAATTCAACGAAGCGGCGCAACCGCTGCTGGCTTTGCTGAAGTAGTGGCAAGCAACCTGATCCATCCGCGCGCGATACGATGGGTGGCCAGTCTTGCCGCCGCGTTGGCGGTGGGGAACACGCCAGTGTGCGCCCAGACTTATCCCGAGAGGGCGGTGCGATTGATTGTTCCGTTTTCGCCCGGTGGTACAGGCGATGTGCTGGCACGACTGGTGTCGGAGGAACTCTACAAGGCCTGGGGCAAGCCGGCGGTTGTCATCAACCGGGAAGGTGCGGATACGATCTTGGGTGTGGACATGGCCGCAAAGTCGAGCCCGGATGGCCACACGCTGCTGATCGGGCCGACGGCCATGGCCATCAATGCCGGGCTTGGCCGTCAAGTGCCTTACGACATCCGCAAGGATCTCGAACCCGTCACCCTCGCCCTGATGCAACCGCTCGCACTGGTGGCTTCGCCAGCCGGCCCGATCACATCGCTGGCTGACCTGATCAGGACGGCAAAGTCCGACCCCAACAAATTGCGCTATGGGTCGCTGGGCACAGGCGGCATTCCGAACATGTCCATGGAGCTGCTCAAGGTGAGCGCAGGCATCAACCTCATACAGGTGCCTTACAAAGGCTCGCCCGCCGCCATCATCGACCTGATGAGCGGACAGATCGATTTGCTGTTTTCCGGCGTGACGAGTGTGGCGCAACACATCAAGAGCGGCAGGCTGCGCGGCATTGCCATCACCAGCAAGGCGAGGACGCCGCTCCTGCCCGACATGCCGACAATTGCCGAATCCGGATTTCCAAATTACCAGACGACAAGCTGGTATGGCGTGCTGGTCAAGAGCGGCACGCCGCCCATGGTCGTCAACAGGCTGGGCAGTGAATTGAGACGCATACTGGCACTGCTGACACTACGGCAAAAAATGGCCGATCAGGGGGGCGAGGTGGCTTCCAGCACGCCGGAGCAGTTTGGGATGTTCCTCAACGAGGAAATCAGGAAATGGGCTGCGGTGACGAAGGCTCAACGGATCAGCGTGCAATAGGGGGCTTCGCGAGGCCCGGTGTGTAGGGTGTGGAAGTTTGGATTTCGTCTGGCAGACATTTTCAGAATGGGTGCGTGGCGACGGACGGCTCCGCCCCTTTGCTGGCCTTGGCCTAGCTTGCCCGTGTAAGGCCGGTAAGAAATCAAAGCTGCCTTTTCGAGCGCTGGTTCACTGGCGAGTGCTCGTCCAAAGAAGTCATTGAGCGGTGGTGGGATTCCTAACCGGCGCGAGTGGGACGCGACGGTCGCGCGCGTCCCGGGTAAACATTGCGCCACGGCGCACTGGAAAAAGTGGCCTCCAGAAAATCCAGCATGGCGCTGACTCGCGGCAGACGATCGTGCCCCGGTGGATAAAGCGCGTGCAACGCGACCGCGTCGCGGCATTGATGGTCGGACAGCACCGGAATTAACAACCCCTGCTGCATCTCGTCGCTGATGGCCGCTTCGTTGATCCGTATCAGTCCGTGGCCCATGACGGCCAGACGGACAAGGCATTCAGCATTGTTGACCGTGATGTTCCCCTGCACATCGAAATGTTTTTTTCCGCTGGGCGTGTCAAACGGCCAACGTGAAAGGTTGGGAATGCCCGCCATGGTGATGCAGTTGTGTGTGGCAAGGTCTGCCGGTGTGCGTGGTATGCCGCGCCGGGACAGATAGGTCGGCGAGGCGCAAATCAGCCGGCCGATATCGCACAGCTTTTTTGCCACCAGCGCGGCATCCCGCAGCGGTCCTGTGCGGATAGCGATATCACCGCCGTCCCGAAACAGGTCAACGGTGCGGTCATCAATGTTGAGTTCAACCTGGACTTCCGGGTAGCGTTGCGAGAAATGGGGCAACCTGGGCACCAGTTGCCGGGTGCCGAAGGCAACGCCGGCATGGAGGCGCAATTTCCCGCGCGGGCGCTCGCGCAAACGGCTGACTTCGCTCTCGGCATCGCCGATGGCATTGAGTATCTGGCGGCATCGCTCCAGATACAGCGTTCCCTCGACTGTCGGGGCGAGCTTGCGCGTGGTTCGATGAAGCAGACGCACACCAAGCCGGGCCTCCAATCGCCCAATCAACTTGGAAAGCGCCGATGGCGTCAATTGCAATGCACGGGCAGCAGCGGTGAAACTGCCAAGGTCGGCCGAGCGCACGAAAGCATCCATTTCCAAGTGGCTGGTAGTCATATATGAATATTTTTCACAACAATCGATACAAAATACAGGATTGTGTGAATTATTGCCATGAATTAGATTACTTACCTACCGCCAACGCCGAAATCCGGACCGCTGCCATGAATGTCCCGCCGATGTCTGCCCTGCTTTCTGCCGCCTGCCTCGCGGGAACCCACCTATTCCTCCCGCAAGCGGCGGCCCAGACAGAACCTTTCCCGGCCAAGCCGGTGCGTGTGGTGGTCGGGTTGCCTGCCGGTGGCGGGGCAGATGTCATGGCGCGCATCATCGCAGCCAGTCTTGGCGATGGCTGGCACACACAGGTAATTGTCGAAAATCGCGTCGGCGCAGCGGGCATGATGGCCGCGGAAGCGGTGGCAAAGTCCAACCCGGACGGCCATACTCTGCTTTTCGGTTCGGTGGGTACGCACGCCATACTACCCAATCTGTACCGTAATCTTTCCTACAATCCGGCGCGGGATTTTTCGGAGATTTCGCTGGCCGTCACGCTGCCCAATGTGTTTCTGGTCCACGTGCCGTTCCCGGCGAAAACCCTGAATGAGTTCATCGCCCATGCCCGCGCCCATCCGGGCACCATAAAATACGCGTCGGCGGGCGTGGGCTCGACGCTACACCTGTCTATGGAAATGCTGCGTTCACGCGCCGGGATAACGCTGGTACACGTGCCGTACAAAGGGGGGGTGCAGGCATTTCCCGATCTGGCCAGCGGGCAAATCCAGGCGATGTTCGAGATACTCCCCACGGCATTGCCCAACATTCAGGCGGGCAAGGTACGCGCGCTGGCGGTGACTACGGCCAAACGCAGCCTTCAACTCGCTGACGTTCCAACCATTGCCGAGGCGGGAATGCCAGGATTCGAAGTGACCACCTGGTATGCCCTCTTTGCACCGGCAAAAACCGCGCCATCCACGGTCGCAAGAATCAGTGCCGACGTTGCCGGTGCAATAGCCGCTCCGCGGGTCCGGGAACGCATTGCGCAACTGGGCGCCGAGGCTGCCTCGTCTTCGCCCGCGCAGCTTGCTGCATTTGTAAAGGCTGAGACGGCGAAATGGGCCAAGGTCATCACGGACGCCGGGATCGTTGCGGAATAAACTGCGTTGCACCGAGACGGGCGCTCCAAAGCAGTGTAGTGTCTTGTCTTTTAGCTATATATTCGCAGTGGTAGATTAGTTCACATTGGCCGTGCGGAAGGTTTCGAAGTGGAATTGCCAATCCTTCGTCAGCTACGCTGAAGCAATGACTAACCGCTATTTGCCGATAGGCGACGGTGTGCCCCACAACTCCAAGAGCGGGGCAATGGCCGACACGGGTTGTCGGATCGGGTCACGATTTCGGCATGTAAGGCAATTCTGGCTGCGGAGCACTTGCTTACTTCTGACGCCGCCACGCCGCCTCGATAGCCGCAATGTCAATCTTCTTCATCGTCATCATCGCATCAAACGCCCGCTTGGCCGCAGCACCATCAGGCTCGCTGACCGCGGCCATCAGCACGCGTGGCGTGATTTGCCACGACAGGCCCCACTTGTCCTTGCACCAGCCGCACTCGCTTTCCTGACCGCCGTTGCCGACGATGGCGTTCCACAAGCGGTCTGTCTCGGCCTGATCGTCGGTGAGTATCTGGAACGAGAACGCCTCGCTGTGTTTGAACGCCGGCCCGCCATTGATGCCAAGGCAGGGGATGCCAGCCACGGTGAATTCGACGGTCAGGACGTTGCCCTGCTTGCCGTCAGGGTAGTCGCCGGGTGCGTGCATCACCGCCCCGACTGAACTGTCGGGAAAAGTTTCAGCATAAAACCGCGCGGCATCCAGCGCGGCGCCGTCGTACCACAGACAAACCACGTTCTTCCTGATCATTATCGTTCTCCTGTAAGACCACTCTTGATGTAGTCGAACGGGGGCGGGCGAAATCGACAACGGTCACTACGTTGTCGGCGGAATTGCATCGTTATTTAAATTCTTTTAAAAACAATAGGTTATGATATTTCTCTTGTTTGGGGTCGACGTCACCCAATCAATCGGACCGGCGTAGTTCGCCAGACGTGCCCGCGCGCGCAGGACTACTCCCCGCGCCTGAAAAACTCCAGCGTCATCGCCGCGCATTCGTCTGGCTTCGCGCCGCCGGCGTGCCAGCCGTCACCCTTGATGACGCGCAGTTCCGATTGTTTGATGGTCTTTTGCCAGCCGGCGGTTTCATCCACCTTGTGCAGCGGGCCGTTGTCACCGGTGACCACCAGCGTGGGGCACTGGATGCGCGGCACGTCCGCAGTGATATCCACGCCGGGCACCCAGCGCAGGTAGCTTTGCAACGTGGTCTTTGGCGTGCGCGCCATGAGTTCGGTCCACCAGGCAATCGCGTCCGGCGGCAGTGCCGTGCCAAAACGGCCGGGCATGGTTTCGCTGGCCCACGCCTGCACGCCGCGCGACTCGATGATCTCCAGCCAGGGCTTGCTGTTGGGGCCTTTGACGGGCGCTGTCATCAGCGCGAGCTTGCTGACGCGCTGCGGGTACTCGGCGGCGTACTTCATGGCGACGGTGCCGCCGCTCTTGCCACCCACCACGTGCGCTGACGCGATCTTCAGATGGTCGAGCAGGCCGTTGATGTCGTCCAAGATCTGCCCGACGGACCAGGGGTGATTGGCCGCCATGGGTGTGGAGCGGCCGAAGCCGCGGGTGTCGTAGCGCAGCACGCGGTAGTGGCGCGACAGGTAAGGTACCCACGCCCGCCAGGCTTCGGTGGATTCGCCAAAACCGTGCATGAACAACACGGTCTTGGCCGGTTGCCATTGGTCGGTGAAGTCGTCGATGCGGTAGAAAATTGCAGTGCCGTCGGCGGCGGTGTAGAAGCCTTCCATGTTCTGTGTTCTCCTTGAATTTCTCTCTATGAGTTTGCAGTTGCCGCCCTGCATGGGGGCAATTCGGGCATGGCCATCATAATGTTTCCCCGGTTTGCAATGCGGCGATTTTCGTGCGCAAGCACTCGTCTGCATTGCCGCAGCGAGGCGCATCCGGATTGTGGCCCAGTGCTTGACTGGTGGCAGGCGACAGTGGATGCTCCACTCTCCCCGCGCGCCGAACTTCGTCTCCGCGCGTCACCGTATCCGCAGCAACACCAATAACGTATTGAATTTATTGAAATAATCGAAAGGCGATTCATGGACACCACCCCCAACAAACCTGCTGGTATCACCGGTTCACGCGCGCTGGTCGATGCGCTGCTGCGCGAAGGCATCGATCACGTTTTCGGTATTCCCGGCACGCAGAATCTCGCGTTCCTGGATGTGCTGCGCGACACACCGCAGATACGCTTCATCCTCACGCGCCACGAGCAGGGTGCGGCGTTCATGGCGCTGGGGTTTGCGCGCGCGCGCAATGCGCCCGCAGTGGTGACCGCTACCGAAGGGCCGGGCGTCACCAATCTGGTCACCGCCATTGCCGCCGCCAACAAGGGCAACGTGCCGCTGATCAGCATCTGCGGTGTGCAGGAAAGCGACATGCGCGAGCGTGACGCCACGCAGGATCTTGACCAGATTCCGTTCATGAAGCCGATCACCAAATGGGCCTACAGCATTCCGTACCCGGAGCGCATCCAGGAAATGGTGCGCAAGGCGTTTCGCGTGGCAATGACCGAGCCGCAAGGCCCGACGCATCTGGAAGCGCCGAATGAGGTGATGCTGCAACAGGTGAAGCCCGAACCGATTGCGCCCGCCGCGTATCGCGCGACGGTGCCGGCGGTGTGCGATCCGGATCAACTCGATGCTGCATGGGCGTTGATCAGCAAGGCCGAGCGGCCGATGTTCGTGGTGGGCCGCGGCGTGATGAAGGAAAAAGTCATTGGTGAAATGGAAAAGCTCGCCACGGCAACCGGCATTCCGGTGGCAGTACTGCAATATTCGCCGGATGGGTTTCCGTCGACGCATCCGTTGACACTGGGGCCGCTGGGCCGCAATGGTTTTTCCAGCGCCAACAAAAATGCGCCGAAGGCGGACGTGATCATTGCCGTCGGTTCACATTTCGACGTGTTTTCAACCATGTACAAATACGGCGTATTCAGCAAAGACGCCAAAATCATTCATCACACCTCGGCGCCCGGCCAGATCGGCATTGTGTTCCCGGTGGAAATGGGCGTGGCCGGCTCGTCGGCCAGCTTCATCAAGGGCCTGCTGGAGCGCTCAGGAAAGTCCGCTGCTCGCAAGCCGTGGGTGGATGTCGCCAAGGCGCGCGCCGATTACGAAGCGGAGTTGAATGGGGTGCTGCGCTCCGAGACCGCGCCGATCCAGTCGCAGTGGGTTGCACACTGTATCCGCAAGGTGCTGCCAAAAAATGGCGTGTGCGTGGTCGATGCCGGCAATGGCGGCAAACATGTTCGAAGCTACTTCAAGAGCTACGAGCCGTTCACGTTCATGTGCATCGACGATTGGGCATCGGTCGGCGGCTCGTTCCCGATCGCGCTCGGCGCCAAACTGGCGTGCCCCGAGCGCCCGGTAATTTCCGCATCCGGTGATATGGGCATCATGTGCAACATCGGTGAACTGGAAACCGCCGTGCGCGAAAACATCCCGGTGGTGCACGTGATTTTCAACGACGAGGGCCTCGGCAACGAACGCGCGTTCCAGAACGAACATTTCGGCGGGCGCTTTTTCGCGGTGGATTACAAGAACCCCAATTTCGGCGACTTGGCAAAAGTCTTCGGCGCTTACGGCGAACGTGTCACCGAACCGGGCGAACTTGAAGGCGCGATCACGCGTGCGCTGGCGAGCGGCAAGCCGGCGCTGATCGACGTGATGATCGATCAGAATACGCTGGCGCCGGTGGTGTTCAAGCAGTAAACGGTACACGTCCCCGCCTGCTGGTGGGGGACAGGCGGGAGAGAAACCTTGGGCCGAAGGGAGGAGGCCTTGCGCTATGGACAGTGTTTGTGTGCCGGGGTAATAGCCTATTGCTTTGCTCAGGCAGCGTGTGCCCAACTTGTCGCCCAGCCGGATTATCCGTCGAAGCCTTTGCGCTTTATCATCCCATTTGCCGCTGGCGGACCGGTCGACGTGCTGGGTCGCGGCATCGGGCAAAAATTCACGGCATCGATGGGCCAGCAGGTGTTGCTCGACAATCGCCCCGGCGCAAACACCATTCTTGCGCTCGATCTCGTCGCCAAGTCGCCGCCCGATGGCTATGTGATCCTGCTCGCGTCCGGCGCCTTCACCACGCTTGCTTCGTTCAACAAGACTCTGCCGTTCGATCCGCTGCGCGATTTCACTCCCGTGACCATGAATGCGCGCATACCGGGATTTTTGCTGGTGACGCATCCGTCGGTGCCGGCGCGGTCGGTGAAGGAATTGATCGCGGTGGCAAAAGCCAATCCCGACAAGTTGAATTATGGGTCGTCGGGCTACGGCGGCGTGCAGCATCTTGCGATGTCGCTGTTTGCCCTTAGCGCAGGCACGAAAATGACGCACATCGTCTACAAGGGCGCCGCGCCGCTGTCGGTGGATTTGGTCGCGGGACACGTGGAAACGGCGTTCATGGTGCCGGCCGGCGTGCTGGAATACGTTCGTGCGGGCCGCTTGCGAGCGCTAGGCTTCAGTGGGCTCAAGCGCTGGAACAAGCTGCCGGACGTGCCGACTATCGACGAAGCAGCGATCAAGCATTACGAGTACTACACGTGGTACGGCTTTTGGTACCCGGCGGGCGTGCCCGCGGCTTACGTAACAAAGCTGCACGCGGAAACCGTGAAAGCCGTTGCCGCGCCCGACGTACTCAAGCGCTTCGACGATCTTGGCTTTGAGGGCATAGCCTCTGACAAACCCGCAGACTTCGCAAAGTTCGTGCAGGGCGACATGCTGGCCATGAAAAAACTCGCGGCACAAATCGGGTTTGTACCGCAGTGAACTGCGGTAAAGGCGGTTTACTCCACCTTGATGTTTCCGTTCTTCACCACCTGCGTGTAGCGGGCGATTTCTTCCGCGATAAAGCGGTCGAACTCCGCGGGCGAGTTGTGCCCGGGTTCATAAGCGTTAGCGCGCAACCTTTCCTGTACCTCCGGAATCTTCAGCGCACGTCCCGCCGCCTGGTTAAGCCGGTCGACGATGGCTTTGGGCGTGTTACGGGGCACCCATAGCCCGAACCAGGTGGTCGATGAATAGCCGGGCACCATTTCAGCGAGCGCCGGCAGATCGCCCATCACGCTGGAACGCTTCTCGGTCGTGACCGCAATGCCGCGCAGCTTGCCGGCGTTGATGTGCGAGGCCATTACCAGCCCACCGCCAAAGTAAACTTGAATATGCCCACCCAACAAATCGGTGATCGCTGGTGCATCGCCCTTGTACGGTGCGTGCACCAAGTCGAGCTTTGCCATCTGGCGAAAGAGTTCCGTCGCCAGATGCGGCACGCTGCCGGTGCCTGATGAGCCAAACGTCAGCGCGCCGGGTTTGGCGCGCGCCACGTCGAGAAACTCCTTCAGATTGTTGGCTTTTACGGAGGGATGCACGGTTACCACGAAAGGCCCGCGCGCAAGCAAGGTCACGGCAGTGATGCCCTTGATTGGATCGTACGGCAGTTTGTAGAGTGCCGCGTTCGAAGCGTAGCTCGAAGCGCCGATCAGAATGGTGTAACCGTCGGGCGGTGCGCGCACCACGATCTCGTTGCCGATGGCGCCACCGGCGCCGGTGCGATTGTCGATCACGAATTGCTGGCCGAATTCCTCCGCCAGCTTGGGCGCGAGAATACGCGCCATTACGTCGGTGCCGCCGCCGGGTGCGAAAGGTACGATGGCGCGCACGGCCTTGGTGGGCCAGGCGTTGCTTGATTGCGGCGGTCTGGCATCTTGCGCCAGTGCCCCGGAAGGCAGCATGGCAAGCGCCGCAGCCAGCGCCAGCACAGGCCGCTGTTGAATGACTTTCACGACAAGACTCCTCAAAGTGGATTACTCCGCATGCTCGGCGGAAATGCGCGTGAAAGATACCACGCCTGCCCAATCGCCGGACACTGGGCGATAATGCGGAATTTAAACGACACACAACGAGGAGCATTTCATGGTTCGACGCGTAGTCACCGGCCACGACGCCAACGGCAAGGCCGTGGTCATCTCAGACGATACGCCGCCGCTTACACTGACCAATCCCGCGCGGCCCGGTTATGTGTCCACAGACATCTGGCGTACCAATGCGACCCCAACCCCGGTGGTGGCCCATCACCCGGAACCGACGCTGGGTCCGCGCCGCCAGATGCCGGAAAAAAATGGCACGGTATTTCGCATCAACCGCATCATGCCGGAGACCCATGAAATTACCGACATGACGCCAGAGCAATCGAAGAAACTTTTCGCCGCTCTCGGCAATGAACAGGCATCTACGTTTCACAAGAACCAGCGCCACCCGTTGATGCACCGTACTGAAACCATCGATTACGTGTTGATTCTGTCGGGCGAAATTTATTGTGTGCTCGACGACACGGAAGTGTTGCTGAAGGCAGGCGATACCATGATCCAATGCGGTACCAACCACGCGTGGAGTAATCGTTCAAATGCGCCGTGCGATATTGCGTTCGTTTTGATCGACGGCAAATTTGCGCCGGAGCTGGCAAAGTCGCTGGAAGGCAAGTGAGTTTCTGACGATGATGCCGCCACCGACCCTGCTGGTATTGCTGGGATTGTTTTGTGCGGCGGCCATTGCGCAGGAACCTTTCCCGCGCAAGCCGGTGCGCATTATTCTTTCCACGGGCGCGGGCGGTGCCTCGGATTTCATGGCCCGTCTGGCCGCGGAACGGCTGGCGCCTCAGTGGAAGCATAGCGTGCTGGTGGAAAATCGCCCCGGCGGGGGCGCGGTAATTGCCACCGAAGCCATTGCGCGTGCCACGCCTGATGGGCATACGTTCGGTTTGCTCGGCAGTACTTTGGCGACCAACCCGGCGGTGCGCAACGATTTGCGCTATGACACCGAGCGCGACATCCGGCCGCTGTTGTATTTCGGCGCGGCGCCCGCGGTGCTGACTACGCGCGCAGAGTTTCCTGCGCGCACGCCAGCGGAATTTTTTGCGGCAGTAAAGGCCGCGCCGGGCAAATACGCTTATGCCAGCCCTGGCGCCAGCACCAATGGTCACCGCTCAATGGAAGCCTTAAAGCGCGCGATGGGGCTGGAGATTACCCACGTGCCGTACCGTGGCGCGGCACCCGCCGTGACCGATCTTTTAGGTGGGCAGGTCGCCATGCTGATGGCCACACCGACGGCGTTCATGCAGCACATCAAATCCGGGCGGCTCAAAGCTATCGCCGTCACCAGCGCGAAGCGTTTTCAAACCATGCCGGACGTGCCGAGCTTTGCCGAAGCAGGCGTCGCGGGTTTTGATCACAGCGAGTGGTGGATGTTTGTCGTGCCCGCACGCCTGCCGGAGGCTGTCGAGGCGAAACTGCATAAGGATTTGTCGGCGGTGGTGGCGAACGCTGATTACCGCCAACGGGCGCTCGACTTCGATATTGAAACTTTCACCAACAGCCGCGAAGCGAGCCGCGCGCATCTTGCGCGTGAACTGGTGCGGTGGGCGCGGGATGCGAAGGCGTTGGGCGTTGCGCCGTAGCGGGCTTTCCAGATGCTTTGTGCGTTAGGCGCCTGTGCACTGGCGGCTGGCAACAGCAATGGTGACAGAAGAAATATGTTAACTATTTGATTTTAAACAATATTTCATTCAGGTGTGAAAATGAGCGCAGCCAACCCCCGCATTGCCATTCTCGGCATGCATCTCGAAAGCAACGCCTTCGCGCCGGTTTCGACGGAACAGGATTTTCGCAAGTCGTGCTACTTCGAGGGCGATGCCATGCTCGCCGAGGCGGCGAAACCCGCGCCGAATATGCCTGCAGAGATTCCCGGTTTTATCGAAGTCATGAACGCCGGCGGGCCGTGGCAACCGGTGCCTATTATTATTGCCGCTGTCGAACCGGGTGGACCCGTCGAGCAAAGCTTCTTCGATGCCACGCTGGCGCGCATGCACGCGATGCTCAAATCGGCGGGGCCGCTTGACGCCATCTACCTGTGCAACCACGGTGCGATGACCGCTTCCGCCAGCGAAGACCCCGACGGCGCGCTGTATGCCATCGCTCGTGAAATTGCCGGGCCGGAACTGCCGGTGTTGAGCACGGTTGATCTGCACGCCAATATTTCGCAGCGCATGTTCGACAGTGCTGATTGCATCCTGTCGTATCGCACCAATCCGCATGTCGACCGGCGCGAACGCGGCAGCGAGGCCGCCACGCTGATGCGGCGGCTCCTCGCTGGCGAACGCTGGGAAAAGCACATGATTCGCATGCCGATCAAGCCGCCATCAGTGACGCTGCTCACCGCGCGTGGCGCCTACGCTGACATGATCAATGAAGGGCAGCGCCACATTGGCCCCGACCTGCCGGTGGTTTCAATCCTCGGCGGGTTTGTGTTTGGCGACGTGCGCGAAGGGGGCATCACGATCCTGACGTATGGCCGTGGGGAAAAACCCAAGGCGCTGGCGCGGCAACTCGCCGAATTCGCGTGGGCGGAGCGCGAGCGCTTTCGCATGACGCTGACGCCGCTGAAGGAAGCCATTGCCCGCGCTGGTGCGGCGGGCCGCGGCGGAACTCGCACGGCGGTGTGCCTTGCCGATGTCGCCGACAACCCCGGCGGTGGCGGCCGAGGCAATACCACCGACATTCTCGAAGGTCTGCTCGCCGAGCGTGTCGAAAGTGTATTGCTCGGCAACTTTGTCGATGCCGCAGCAGCCGCGCGCTTTCACGCGGCAGGCGTGGGCGCCACCGTGCGCGTAACGCTTAACGAACATTGTGCCGATGCCTTTGGCCGTGCGGTGCCGATAGAAGCCACCGTACTCGCGTTATCCAAAGGCCTTGTCGTGGGCCGGCGCGGTATCTACGCGGGCCGCAGCGTAGACCTTGGCCTCGCAGCCGCGGTGCGCGTGGGCGGCCTCACCATGGTGGTGTGTTCTCGCCGCATCCAATGCGCCGACCCCGTTTTCTTTGAAACCTTCGGTCTCGATATCGGCAACTATGCAACGCTGGTGGTGAAATCCCGCGGCCACTTCCGCGCCGGCATCGACAGTTGGTACGGCGACGAGCGCATCCTTGAAGTCAATGCCGGCGGGATGACTTCACCCGTGCTCGAAAACTTTGCGTGGAAGCGCATGCCACGGCCGGTGTGGCCGCTGGATTTGCAGACGCAGTGGGCGAGCGCGCTGTAATGAATGATGAATGGCCGAAAACCTCTGTTGCGCTGACCGTAAGGCAGTGTGGGTCTATTAAATAGTATTTAAAATCAATTACTTAAGCGAAATTAATCGCGTAGCCAATGCGTCCAGATACACCGGGAACTGATGAATGTCATTGTGCCCCGCGCCGTCGACCAGCAGGTATTCCAGCGGTGAGCGCACCAAGGGGCGCAATTGTTCGCTGTCGGTGTAGGGAATGAGATCGTCCTGTTTACCGTGGATCATCATGATCGGGCTTTTGATCTCGCCGATAATGGCGTCGGTGCGCAGCGGGTATTTGAGTATCCAGCCGGGCGCGATGGCGTAGGCGCGTTTGCTGGCGGCGACGAGGCTGGTGTAGGACGACACCAGTATCAATTGATCGGGATTCACGTCGCGCGCGAGTTGCACGGCGAGTCCGGTGCCGAGCGAGCGGCCATAGACGAAAATGGGAATGTTGCGGCTGCGGTATTGCGGCGCGATGCTGTCCCACGCGGCGCGCACGTCGGCGTGCAATTGCGCCTCGCTTTCGATCCTGCCGGTGCTCTTGCCGTAACCGCGATAGTCAAAGATGAACAGGTCGTAATTCACCTTGCGGTAAAAATCAATGCCGGTCGCCCAGGTGCTGAGGTCGCCGCCATTGCCGTGGATGAAAAACAGCAAGCCGCGCGGCGCCAGTTGCGTGATGTGCAGCGCGTTGAGCGATGCGCCGGGCACGGCGACTTGCACTTCCCGGAAGGGCTGATCGATGGTGAATTTGTAATCCGGCGGCAGCTTCGAGCCGGGAAAAAGAATTTTTTCCTGCGCGAAATACAGCGCCGCCACAATGCCGGAATAGCCGAGCAGCACCAGCACGGAAAGTGCCACCAGCACTTTGGCGGCGGAGAAACCTTGCTGAAAAAAAAGGTCGGTCACGGTATATGTTGCTCGCAATCGCGGGAGATATTGCCGCATAGTGTAGCGTATGCGCATGCACTGATCGTGCGTGCTTCGTGATCCGTGCAGCCTGTGTCAGAATCCGCGGCAGACGCGCGTTTCGCGCGACAGGAGACCCTGATGCTGTTCGATGCTTCGCGTGGCGCCGCTTTTTGTGTTCGGCATGTTCGCCTTCAAATTGCCGGTGCGCTGTGCACCGTGGTGATGGCGGGGCATGGCGCGCCGGCCGCAGCGGCCGAGGCGTGGCCGGCGAATCCCCTCAAGCTGGTGGTGACGTTTCCGCCGGGCGGCAGCACGGACGTTACCGCGCGGCTGGTGGCGGAAAAGCTGCGCGCCGATCTGGGGCGGCCGGTGATTGTCGATAACAAGCCCGGCGCGGGCGGCAACATCGGCGCGGATTTCGTGGCGAAGGCCGCGCCCGATGGCTACACGCTGTTGATGGCCACCAGCTCGCATGTCACCAACCGCACGCTCTATAAAAGCCTGCCGTACGATTTTGTGCAGGACCTTTCACCGGTGTCGCGCGTGGCGTTTATCCCGAACATGCTGGTGGTTAACCCGGCAAATGTGCGCGTGAACACGCTGGCGGAATTCATCAAATACGTGAAAGACACGGGTGCGAAAGCTCGCCTGAACTACGGCACCGGCGGCAACGGCACCTCGCATCATCTGGCAACGGCGCTGTTTGCCAGCATGGTCGGCGTTGACATGGAGCATGTGCCTTACAAGGGCGGCGCGCCCGCGGCGGCGGCGTTGCTTGGCGGGCAGGTACAAGTTTTGTTCGCACCGCTGGTGGAAGTGCAATCGTTTGTCGAAGCTGGCAAGTTGAAGGGGCTGGGCGTCACCACGCGCGAGCGCTCGCCGCTCTATCCCGCCGTGCCGGCCATCGGCGAAGCGTTGCCGGGGTACGAGGTGGCGCTGTGGAACGGCATTATGTTGCCCGCCGGCACGCCCGCTGACGTCGTCGGCAAACTCAACACCGCCATCGTGAAAGCGCTGGCGCAGGCCGACATCAAGCAGCGTCTGGCCGAACAAGGCTCGAACCCCGCGCCGAATTCGCCGGCGGAGTTCCGGCAATTCATCGCCGGCGAGTTGGGCAAGTGGGCGAAGCTGGTGCAGATTTCCGGCGCGAAAGTCGATTGAGAATAAGCAGAACAAGCGGGGAGTGGCCATGAAGAAATATTTTAAGTATCTGTTTTTATTGAATATTTTACATTGCAGCATTAGCTTTGGCGCGGACGCGTGGCCCACGCGCTCGATCCGCTTTATCGTGCCGTATCCGCCGGGCGGCCCTACCGATTTGATGGCGCGCTCGATGTCGGGGCGGCTGACCGAGGCGCTGGGCCAGACGGTGGTGGTGGACAACCGCGCGGGCGCGGGTGGCAACGTCGGCGCGGAGGTGGCGGCGAAATCACCGCCCGACGGCTACACCATTTTGATGGGCGCGATCAGCACACACAGCATCAACGTCAGTCTCTATCGCAAACTCGCGTTCGACCCGGTGAAGGATTTCGCGCCGATTACGCAGGCGTCGATTATTCCGCTGGTGATCAATGCGCACCCTTCGCTGCCGGTGGCGAACGTGAAGGATTTGATCGCGCTTGCCAAAAAAAATCCGGGGTAGTTGTCGTACGGCTCATCGGGCAACGGCGGCGGCACGCATCTGGCGGGCGAATTGTTCAAAACCATGACGGGCACGAACTTGTTGCATGTGCCCTATAAGGGGCTGAATCCGGCAACCATTGATGTGATGGGCGGCAATATTCCGCTGCTGTTTAACGATCTCACCACGGCGATACAGCCATACAAATCCGGGCGCGTGAAAATTCTTGGCGTGTCCACCGCCAAACGTGTGCAGCAGATTCCGGAAGTGGCGACCATCGGCGAATCCGTGCCCGGCTACGAATCGCACACGTGGTTCGGCGTGTTGGCGCCCGCGGGCACGCCGCAGCCGGTCATCGACCGGTTAAGCCGCGAGTCGATGAAAATTCTGCAAAGCGACGACATCAAAAAGCGCTTCGCAGAGGTCGGCGCCGAACCCGTCGGCGGCACGCCGCAGCAGTTTGCGGCGTTCATGGCCGCCGAGACGGTGAAGTGGGCGAAAGTGATCAAGGCCTCCGGCGCACGCGTTGATTAGCATACGAATATCAGCCAAGGAAAATTGAAATGAGCAATATCACCCCCACCCCTCGATTCGGCCCACTACCCGAAAGCGAAATGACCGAAGCGCAACTGAAAGCCGCTCGCGAACTCGCCAGCGGCCCGCGCGGCCGCATGAGCACCTCGGGCCCAAATATCGTGCTGCTGCGCGCCCCGGAGCTGATGAGCCGCACGCAGAAAGTCGGCGAGTATCTGCGCTACAGCAGCTCGCTGCCGGCACGCCTGAGTGAATTTGCCATCATGGTTACTGCGCGCGCGTGGACGGCGCAGGTGGAATGGCTGGCACATCAACCGCTGGCGCTGAAAGCGGGGCTTGATCCATCTGTGGCTGATGACCTTGCGCAAGGCAAACGTCCAGCGAAAATGAAAGACGACGAAGCCGCCGTGTATCAGTTCTGCAAGGAATTGCACGACACGAAGGCCGTCAGCGACGAAACCTACAAGGCTGCGGTGGACAAATTCGGCGAGCGCGGCGTGGTGGAACTGATGGGCATCACCGGCTACTACACCATGCTGGCGATGGTGCTCAATGTCGCGCGGCAGCCGCTGGCGGGGGGCGTCGCACCGCCGTTGCCGGTGTTGTGATCAATCCACCTTTAGTCCACCCTGATGGCCGCCGCCTTGATCACGCGGCTCCATTTCGCGGTTTCCACGGCATTGCGTTTGACCGCTGCGTCGGCTGTGCCGCCCAGCGGCGTGATGCCAAGTTCGCTCCAGCGCTTTTGCAGATCGGCGGCCTTGATGAAGGCGTCGCTGTCGGCGGCCAGTTTGCGCACAATGTCCGCAGGTACTTTGCTGGATGTGGACAGCGTGTAATACGGCACGGCTTCGTAATCGGGTAAACCTGACTCGGCGATGGGTGCGATGTCCGGCAGATTGGGTGCGCGGGTTTTACCGGTGACGCCGAGCGCGCGCACTTTGCCGGCCTTGACGTAGGGCGTGCCGGACGCCACGTTTTCAAACATGACCTGAATGTTGCCGCCGATGAGATCGATCATCGCCGGCGCGCTGCCTTTGTAGGCGATGTGGGTGAGGTTGACGCCCGCGACCCACTTGAAGAGTTCCGCGGCCATGTGAATGGCGGTGCCTGCGCCCGCCGAGCCGTAATTCAGTTCGCCGGGGCGAGCCTTGGCGAGCGCGACGAATTCCTTCACGTTTTTTACTGGCAGTGAAGGATGCACGATCAGCACGCCCTGCGATTCGCCCAGCAACACAATTGGCTGCAAATCACGGCCCGGGTCGTAGGTCAGGCCGGAATACATGGCGTAAGCCGCGTTTTGCGCGATGGTGGCTTGCAACAACGTGTAGCCGTCGGGCGCGGCCTTGGCCACCAGATCGCCCGCGAGATGTCCGCCAGAGCCAGGCCGATTCTCGACGATGACTTGCTGGTTGTAGATGGGTGACAGGCGCTGCGCCGCAATGCGGCTCAGCAAATCGGAAATGCCGCCGGGCGCGGCCGGGCAGATAATGCGGATGGGTTTGGCGGGATAGGCTGTGGTTTGCGCGTGCGCCGGGGCAAGCGCGCCCATCGCGATACTCACGCCTGATATCAAACCGGCAACAGAGATACACTTGAACATTGCGCGCTCGTTGTGGATGGGATTGTTTTGCAAGTTCGCAGAGCCGCATTCTCGCGCAGGCGCGCGGGCGTGACCAGAGCGGCGGTCGAAGCGCACACAGGCCCCGCTGTTTGGCAGCGCTGTAGTGGCTGCAAACCAATGCTCTAGGAATTTTAATAAAAACAGATAGTTACATGAATTCAACAACTGATGTAAAAACTCAGGACAGGATGTGCAATGGCTATTGATTTCACCGCGTTTACACCACTTAGCGCGCTCGCCGGCGGCGCGCTGATCGGCCTTTCTGCCACTCTGCTGATCTTGTTTAACGGACGCATTGCCGGCATCAGCGGCATCATCGGCGGACTGTTGCGGCCCCAATTGCGTGCCGAGGCGGGCGACGTGGGCTGGCGTGTTGCGTTTATCGCCGGGCTGCTGGCTGCGCCGCTGGTGTGGCAGGTCTCGGTGTTGCTACCCGCAAGCCGTTGGTTGTCGGTTGCCGAATACACCAACGTGGCGCTAGTCACCGTGCGGCAGGTGGATGCCAACTCGGCGTTGCTGATCGCCGCCGGTCTGCTGGTTGGCATCGGCACGCGTTACGGCGCGGGCTGCACCAGCGGCCACGGCGTATGCGGGCTGTCACGATTTTCCGTGCGTTCGCTCGCGGCGACGCTGACCTTCATGGCGGCGGGCTTTGCGACGGTGTATCTCATGCGCCATGTGTTTCACGTGGTGTGAGAAAGCGAGCCCACCATGAACATCGCATTCGCTTTCCTCGCCGGACTCATCTTCGGCGTCGGCCTCTTGATATCCGGCATGACCAACCCGGCGAAAGTGCTGGGCTTTCTTGACCTGGCTGGCGCATGGGACCCGTCGCTCGCACTGGTGATGGCTGGCGCGATAGGCGTTGCGGTCGCGGGATTTGCCCTGGCGAAACGCCGTCAAAACACATGGCTGGACTTGCCGATACTGCTGCCCGTGGCCACGCACATCGACCGACGGCTGATCGGCGGCAGCGCACTATTCGGCGTCGGCTGGGGCCTGGCGGGGATTTGTCCGGGGCCGGCGGTGGTGCTGTTGGGCACGGCTTCGGGCAAGGGCACGATGTTTTTCGTGGCGATGCTCGCGGGGATGGGGGTTTTTGAGTGGATGGAACACATTCGGCACTCCCCCAAATGAAATTCCCCACGTCAACCACTTATAGCCAATGGCGTTGGGGTGGATTACATTCCACGGTGCTGTTCGGGCCATCAGATCTCAGTCTCATCCTGCAAACTGCAAGGAAATTACGCATGAAATCCTGCCTTCGTGTCTGTCACCTGTCTCTCGGCAAGCTACTCGTTGCAAGTTGGTTGGCACTGATTGCGCCGATGTCTGCTGCGCAGCAGTGGGTCGGTTTTGTTTCGGCTGAGGGGGATTTTCGTATCGCGATGCCCGCGTTTGCATCTCGCATCATAGGCCGCGATGGCAGCGTCGAATATCGCGCCGAGCAGGGCACGCTGCGCTTTTCGGTGTTCCGCCGGCCTGTTGCAGGACCATCGGGTAATATTGCCGAGGAGATTCGTGCGCGTATCACGATGGGTGAATCCAGTGTGCGCCGCGTCGGCGAATCCGACGGTTCTCTGGGTGCGGATGAATACATGTTCAAGGGCGGCAACGGCGCTGCTGCGAGCATGCACAAGGTGGTACGTGAGGGCGGTTTCGATTACGAGTTGGTGGTGCAGACTTCAGAAGACGAACCAGGTTTGCATCCGCCCGGCGTACGCGATTACTTTGCCACGTTTCAACCGGCTCGCGGGTCAGTGTATGCCCTCGTGTCGTTGCTACCTTCTTTCGACAGTTGTACGCAACGTGCAAACGTGTTTTCGCGCACGCTCTGCCAGTATGCGGCCTGTTTGAGTCCGGCACAGCAGGGGAATGCGGTTTGCGCGGGGATGCCTCGGTTGTGGCGGTAGTTTCAGAATGCGGCAGACGCGTAAACGCCGCGCATCACTTCAGGCTAAAGCCCTTCTCCCGCACAAACGCCCCAAAATCCGCCCGCTCCGGCATCGAATAGTGCCGTGCCTTGTCCTCCGACCAGCCGTAGAACGGTGAGTCGGGGTATTTGTTTTTGTAGCGTTGTTTTTTCAGTGGAAACAGTTTGTGGCGGCGCTGGTCGTAGGCGTCGATTTTGTCTTTGAGTTTCGATTCGTCGCCCGCGCAATAGGTGTCAGTGTGGGTGGTGATATCGAGATCGAGACGCGCGGTGATGTAGCCGCGCTCCAGCGGATAGCCCACGCACAGGCCGGCCACCGGGAATACGCCATCGGGCAAGCCGATAATTTCGCTGGTCTCGCGCGGGTGGTTTCGCACAGCGCTGATCGGCACGGTGCCAAGGCCTGCCGCTTCGGCGGCGCGGATGAATTGGGTCATGACGATGCCGGCATCCACTGCCGCGTTCATAAAGTGGTCGAGATGTTCGTTGACGAACGGTTTGCCGCGCCATTCGCCAATTTGCCGGATACGCCGGTTGTTGCCGCAGAACACCAGGAATACCGGCGCGTCGTTGATCCACGGCATGTCGGGGATATGGTCGGCGATAGCTTTTATGCGCGCTCGATCCGCGACGTGGATGATGTCTGCCTGCTGCAAATCGGACTTACTGGGTGCGGATAGCGCTGCCGCGAACAGCAGTTTGAGCAGCGCAGGTTCGACCGGCTGCGGCGCCCATTTGCGGTGAGAACTGTGTTCGAGCATGCGACGCAATTCGCTCGCTCCATCGGCGGGCAAGCCGGCAGGCAAGGCGATAGTTTCGCCAAAGCGGGTTTGGGTGGCTTTGGCGATACGTTCGGCATCGTTGGCGGCGGGAGAGGTCATGGTGGCTGTCCTGATAATAAAGTCAATAAAAACAAATAGTTATGATATGCGTGGGGATGGCGTTTGCCGGTAGTCTAAGGGTGGAGTTCCAGCCGGCCGGGCTTGGGTAGTGAGCGGAATTGGCAGCCGCAATGGTGGCAAAGCCCTTTGAATCCGTGAGCAAATGGCGGAATTAAAGTTGGTGTAAGTGCCTGAAAATGATGAATTTCCCCAGCGATAACCCGTGAATTACCTTGCTTTTTGCGGTGAAAGTACCGTAGAATCTAGCCCTTTCGATTTTCGCCGCCCGGTGCCGTGTATGCGCGCCCGGCAATGTTCGTGGTTGGTAATTTTTTTGTGTTCTTGTGTGTGTAAGTGGCTGGTGCAGCCACGCGCAAACAAGGGCAAATTAGGGTAAAGGATTCCCATGGTAGTGATTCGTTTAGCGCGGGGCGGCGCCAAAAAGCGTCCTTTTTTCAACGTGGTGGTGGCCGATTCGCGCCGCGCCCGTGACGGCCGTTTTATTGAGCGTATCGGATTTTACGACCCGAAGGCGCCCGAAGGCCACGAAACTTTCCGTTTGAATCGCGAGCGTCTGGCGCACTGGCAATCGGTGGGCGCGCAGCCGTCCGATACCGTGAGCCGTCTGGCGAAGCAGTTTGCCAAGGCCGCCGGGGCCGCGCCTGCCGCTGCGTGATAAGCCGCCGCAGGTTGAGCCGGTGCAAAGTACGCCGCCGGTAAATCTTGTAGAAATGGGGTACATCAGCGCCCCGTTCGGAATCAAGGGCTGGGTCAAAGTGCAGTCGTATGCCGGCGCAGATGGCAAGCTGGCTGACTATCCAACTTGGTGGCTGGGTAACGAGATCACTGGCTGGCGAGAGGTTGTGGTTGAGCAGTCGCAGTTGCACGGCGTAGAAGTGGTGGCCAAACTGGCCGGCTGTGATGACCGCGATGTCGCGGCGGGTTTGAAAGGACAGACTGTCGCGGTGCCGCGGGCGGCGTTCCCGGCGGTGCAGGAAGGTGAGTATTACTGGGCCGATCTGGTGGGGCTCAGCGTCAGGAATAGCGAGGGGCTGGATTTCGGTGTGGTAACGTCAATGCTGGAAACTGGCGCCAATGCGGTGATGGTTGTACGGCAGGTGGTGCAGCAGGATAAGCAACAGTACGTGGTTGATAGCGGACAGGGCATGCAAAAGAAAGGCGAACGGCAGTACGAACGGCTGATCCCGTTCATTGCGCCGGTTATCAAGCGTGTGGATATGGCAGCAAGTTTGATCGAAGTAGACTGGGGCGCCGACTTTTAGCGCAGGATTGAGTAGGTTTTCGCGCGGACTGCCGATGCTGCAATTTGATGTCGTAACGTTGTTTCCGAAAATGTTCGACGCGATTACCGAGTCGGGCATCACGGGCAGGGCGCGGGAGAGGCGGGCGTATCAGTTTTTGCCGTGGAATCCGCGGGATTTTGCGGCGAATGCGCACCGCACGGTGGATGACCGGCCTTACGGCGGTGGCCCCGGCATGGTAATGATGGCCGAGCCGCTGGAAAAGGCCGTATGCGCGGCGCGGCAACGGCAGATCAGCGCCGGCGTGGTTAAGCCACGCATGGTGTATCTGTCGCCGCAGGGTAAGCCGTTGACACACGAGATTGTGATGTCACTGTCGGCCGAGAAGGGCATTGTGTTGCTGGCGGGGCGGTATGAAGGGGTGGACGAACGATTGATTGCGCGGCAGTTTGTGCAGGATGGAGAAGAAATCTCGATCGGGGATTTCGTGCTCTCCGGCGGCGAACTGGCGGCGATGGTGTTGATGGATGCGGTTATCCGGCAGTTGCCGGGCGTGTTGGGTGATGCGGAATCGGCGGCGCAGGATTCTTTTGTGAGCGGCCTGCTCGATTGCCCGCACTACACGCGTCCGGAGGTGTACGAAGGCATGGCAGTGCCGCCGGTGCTGATGTCGGGCAACCATGCCGATATCGCACGCTGGCGATTGAAGCAGTCGCTGGGCAGAACCGCGGCGCGCCGGCCGGATCTGTTTGAAAAGCGCCTTGCTGCGCATGGATTGAGTGAAGCAGAACGCAAGCTGTTGGACGAATACAAAAGAGAAGCAACGAGCGAAGCGTAGAACGACTTTCGGAACGAAGTGACGAATGAAGCGAATAACGAAGCACAGAGTGATGCAATAAGGAGCAGCAAAATGAACTTGATACAGCAACTGGAAAACGAAGAAGTCGCGCGCCTCTCCAACAACGGCAAAAAAATCCCGGATTTCGCGCCTGGTGACACCGTGGTGGTCAGTGTCAACGTGGTTGAAGGCGAGCGTAAGCGCGTACAGGCCTACGAAGGCGTGGTGATCGCGCGCCGCAATCGTGGGCTGAACTCCAACTTCATTGTGCGCAAGATTTCCTCGGGCGAAGGCGTCGAGCGGACGTTCCAGACCTACTCGCCGCTGATCTCCAGCATTGAAGTCAAACGCCGTGGCGACGTGAACCGCTCCAAGCTTTATTACCTGCGCAATTTGACCGGCAAGGCCGCACGTATCAAGGAAAAACTCTCCGCGCGCGGCGCGGTGCCGGACATGCTGCCGCCGGAAGCACCGGCAGCGGCGCCCGCAGAAGCGGCGAAATAAGCGCGGCATTTCGGATTTTTCGGCTGGCTATACAGCCGGTTGAACGGTTTGGTAAAAAGGCGGCTTCGGTCGCTTTTTTATTGGATTTGTGGAGCGCAGGCCGGACACGGCATTGTGATGCACGCACTATCTTAAGTTAACGCGCCGGTAGTGCATCGCGACCGCGCCGCAGCGGAGCGGCTTTGCCTCCAGCTTGACCGCCCACTCGCGAATCGCCGGCGGTGCCGCCGTGTCACCACGGGCGACCGCCGGCCAGTAGCTTTCCATCATCTCGTAGGTGACGCGGCCCCACAGCATCGCTCCCGCTTCGTTCATCAGGCGGGTGAAAAAAGCCTGCGTCTCGTCGTCAGCGATTCCTTCCTGGTGGTCGATGCAGCCGTCGAGCGTGACGTTGATGCTGAAGGTCAGGATTCCCATGACTGCGAGTCTACTCCGGGTTGGCAGAAGCGAAGGACTGATACTTGTGGAACCTATTGACGATTACCATGTAGCGGCTAACTCGCAATATCCCCTTTCCACAAATCGCTCAAATACTCATGCTCCCGCGTGTCGAGCCAGCTCACGCGGTATTCGACAGGTGTGTCGTTGTAGGTATACGCCACGCGCTTGACCACCAGCACCGGCGTATTCGCGGGCAGGGCCAGCGCTTTGGCTACTGCAGGCGATGCGTTTTCCGCTGACAGCCGTTCGCTGATGCGGATTACGTTGATGCCGAAACGTGCCTGGTACAGACCATAGATGGTGCTGTCGCGGTTGCGGTACGCCGTTTCGGTCAGGCCCTTGAACGATGCGGAAGGCACCACGATGCCGTCGAAGATCACCGGTTTGCCCCCGAGTTTCAGCGCGTTTTCCATGCGCAGCACGGGCGTGCCGGCGCCGATGCCAAGTGCGGCGGCCTCAGTGGCGGAGGCCTTGGCTGCGCGAAATGACAGTAGTTCGTGCACGGGCAATTCGCGTGTGCCGCCACTGCTTTTTTGCGCGATGTGGAAAAAGTGAAATAGCGTGCGGTCCTCGCTGTGCGTGGCGACAAATGTGCCCCGCCCCTGCTGGCGTACCAGAATATTGCCCGCTGCGAGTTCGTCCACCGCTTTACGCAACGTGCCTATGGAGACATTGAACTCACGCGCCAGCGCTGCCTCGCTGGGGATCGCTTCACCGGGCCGCCACGCACCTGCGGCGAGTTTGCGCGTCAGTGCGGCTTGAACGCGGCGGTAAAGGGGCCCTGTGGGTGTGTGGGAAGCGGTCGGCATAGTCGGTCGAAACACCACGCGGCTGATACACTCTGCGGAGGTCGATCGCGCAGTTTGCGCGGCGCGCGATTCTAGCACCGCAGCGCAGCATTCATCCAAGTCATCTAGTTGACTCGCGATTGCGCGGGCGGTTAGCATGAGCCATCGTGGTCTCAGGCTCGAATGATTTTTAAGTATCTGTTTTTATTCAATTTTTAGTTACTCTGACAAGAGGGCGCACATGATCCATTTTCTGATTCACGACAAAAAGGATTCCGTCGGCGTGGCCGTGGTTGAGGGCATCAAGGCCGGCCAGGATCTTACCGGCTGGCTGATGGAGGATGACTCCACCGTCAACGTCAAGGCCATCACCGACATACCCATCGGCCACAAGGTCACCATCAAGCCGCTGAAAAACGGCGACACCGTTTGGAAATATGGCTTCGACATCGGCAAGGCCATCGCGGACATCAAGGTTGGCGAACATCTGCATGTGCATAACGTCAAAACCAAGCGCTGGTAATTCGGCCAAACCTCAACGCATACAAACGCATACGAACGAACACTGGAGAACATCATGGCCGTTGTAAACAGCAAAACCACGTTCTGGGGCTACCGCCGCGAGAATGGCCGCGTCGGCGTGCGCAATCAGGTGATTATTCTGCCGCTGGATGACTTGTCGAACGCCGCCTGCGAGGCCGTCGCGCACAACATCAAGGGCACCATCGCCGTGCAGCATCCGTATGGCCGGCTGCAATTCGGCGCCGACCTTGAGCTGCATTTCCGCACGCTGATCGGTGCGGGTTGCAATCCCAATGTTGCTGCCGTGGTAGTGATCGGCATCGAGGAAGAGTGGACCAACCGCATCGTCGAAGCGATTGCCAAGACCGGCAAGCCCGTCACCGGCTTCGGTATCGAGCTGCACGGCGATCACGACACGATTCATCGCGCCTCCAAAGTGGCGAAGCAATACGTGCAATGGGCGTCGGAACTGCGCCGCGTGGAATGCCCGATCAGCGATCTGTGGGTATCAACCAAGTGCGGCGAGTCGGACACGACTTCCGGTTGTGGCGCGAACCCGACGGTGGGTAACGCGTTCGACAAGCTGGATCCGCTGGGCGTGACCATGTGTTTTGGCGAAACCACGGAAATCACCGGTGGCGAACATATTGTCGCCGACCGTTGCGCCACGCCGGAAGTGCGCGCGGCCTTCATGAAAATGTTTGATCGCTATCAGGAAGTGATCGAGCGCCACAAGACCAGCGATCTTTCCGATTCGCAGCCAACCAAGGGTAACATCGCCGGCGGCCTCACCACCATCGAAGAAAAGGCGCTTGGCAACATCCAGAAGATCGGCCACAAGTGCGAGGTTGTCGGCGTGCTCGATAAAGCCGAGATGCCCACCAAGCCTGGTCTGTGGTTCATGGATTCGTCTTCCGCCGCCGCCGAAATGGTGACGCTGTGCGCCGCTTCCGGCTACGTGGTGCATTTCTTCCCCACGGGCCAAGGCAACGTCATTGGCAACCCGATCATTCCCGTGATCAAGCTGTGCGCCAATCCGCGCACCGTGCGCACTATGAGCGAACACGTTGATCACGATTGTTCCGGTTTGTTGCAGCGTGAAAAAAATCTCGACCAGACCGGCGATGAGTTGCTTGAAATCATGCTGCGCACCTGCAATGGCCGCCTTACTGCCGCCGAGGCGCTGGGGCACAACGAGTTTGTGATGACGCGGTTGTACGAAAGCGCGTAAGCACATAAGCACGTAAGCACGGAAGCACCATAGAGCGCAATGCCGAAGCTACGCGGTGCCGACATACTCGCGCGCGCATTGGCGGTTGCCGGCGCGCGCGATATTTTTTCGCTATCCGGCAACCACATCATGCCGGTGTACGACGCCGCGCTGGATGCGGGCTTGCGCATCACGCACGTACGTCACGAAGGTGCGGCCGTACACATGGCGGATGCATGGGGGCGGCTGACTGGCGAGCCAGGCATTGCATTGTTGACCGGTGGTCCCGGCCACGCCAACGGCATTGGCGCGCTTTATACGGCGCTGGCGGGTGAATCGCCGCTGGTGATGCTTTCCGGCCATGCGCCGTTGAATCAACTGGGAAGCGGTGCGTTTCAGGAAATGGCGCAGGCGGATTTGGCGGCGCCCATCTGCAAAGCCTCGTTCACGTCGCAGCGCGCGGAATCACTGGGCGATGATCTCGCGCGCGCCATGCGCATCGCGCGCAGCGGCCGTCCGGGGCCGGTGCATTTGAGCCTGCCGCAGGATTTGCTCGACGCTGTTGTCGATGATGCCGAGCGGCATGTGCCCGCGCGAGACGCGTTCCATGCGCCGGCGCAAATCTTGTCATCCGGGCAAGCGGCAAGCGTTTTGACGGCCATTGCCGGCGCGCAACGCCCCCTCATCATCACCGGCCCGCAACTCGCCAGCCACCGTGGCGCAGCCTTATGCCAGCAACTGCGCGATGCGACCGGCGTTGCGGTTGTTTGTATGGAAAGCCCGCGCGGCATTGGCGATCCCTGTCTCGGCGCATTTGGTGATGTATTGCCCGAGGCGGATTTGATCGTGCTGCTGGGCAAGCAAACCGACTTCACGTTGAAGTTTGCGGCGCCACCAGCAGTCAATGCGAATTGCCGATTCATCGTGATGGATGCCGACATTAAGGTGTTGCGGCAATCCATCGCTACGCTGAAAGCCGGGCGCGTGCTGGCAAGCCATGTAGCGGACGCGCCAGAGGGTGCGCGAACACTCATTGCTGAATCATTAAAAAATCCATTAAAAACAAATACTTACAAAAATCATGTCGAAGAGGCAGTGGCCTACCGCCCTGCGGCATGGGTTGACGCCAAGGCACAGTCGCCCGGTGTTGTGCACCCACTCGACATCGGCCGCGCCGTGCAGCCTTGGCTCGACCGTGCAGATGACCCGATCTTCATTTCCGACGGCGGCGAAGTGGGCCAGTGGGCGCAAGCCTGCATTCGCGCCGGCACGCGCCTTATCAACGGTGTGGCTGGTTCCATCGGCAGCGCGATTCCGTTCGCGCTGGCGGCGCGCGTGGCACGGCCCAACGCCACCATCATCGCGACACTGGGTGACGGCACCTTTGGCTTTCATATGGCCGAATTTGATACGGCGGCACGCCACAAGCTGCCCTTTGTGGCGGTGATCGGGAACGATTCGACGTGGAACGCTGAGTATCAGATTCAGTTGCGCGCGTATGGCAAGGATCGCACGCATGGTTGTGAACTCGCCCCCGGCGCTGCCTATGAGCAGGCTGTGGTGGCCCTCGGCGGCCATGGTGAACGGGTAACGAATGTCGCTGACCTGCCGGCCGCGCTGGCGCGCGCAGTACAATCTGGCAAACCCGCCTGCGTGAATGTGATGATCGAGCGGCTGCCCGCGCCGAACGTGACGCGCAAAAATTGATGGCATGAACACACTCAAAGTCAAAATCTGGCGCGGCGCCGAGTCAGGCCAGTTTCAGGAATACGAAGTGCCCCGCCTGGAAAGCCAGACCGTGCTCGACGTGGTGACGTACGTGCAGCGCCGGCTGGATCCCTCGCTCGCGTATCGGTTTGCCTGCCGCGTGGGCGTATGCGGCTCGTGTGCAATGTCGGTGAATGGCGTATCACGCTGGACCTGCCGCACGCATGTCGACAAGGTTGCAAAGGGCGACACGCTGGAAATCGCGCCACTGCGCAATCTGCCGGTGATCCGCGATCTGGCCACCGACATGCGCGAATTTTTCGACAAATGGGCGAAGGCGCGCGGACGCTTTACGGGTGCGCAAACGCGCAAGGATGAATTCGCCGAAGTCAAGCCCGAGTCAAAACAGCGCAAGGCGGTAGACGCCGCCATAGAGTGCATCGGCTGCGGCGTGTGTTACAGCTCGTGCGAGGTGGTGACGTGGAAGCCGGATTACCTCGGCCCGGCAGCGCTCTCCCGCGCGTGGACACTCGCCAACGACGTGCGTGACGTGGCACAAAAAGAACGGCTCGCGGCGGTGGCGGGCGATGCCGGTTGCCACTCGTGTCATACGCATTTGAATTGTACCGAGCGTTGTCCCAAGGGCATTTCGCCGACGGCGGGGATAGCGGGCTTGAAGCGGTTGGTGCTGGCGGCGACGCTGAAGGGGGACTTGTAGCCGTATGAATACGCGCTCACAAGTCTTGCTGTGGGGCGCACAGCGCGCCAGTGCCATGCTGCTGGCGGTGTGTGTGCTCGTGCACTTGATTACGATCATTTACGCCGTGCGCCATGGGTTGAGCGCGGCGGAAATTCTGGGCCGCACGCGCGGCAGCGTGGCGTGGGGCTTGTTTTACGCGACGTTCGTGGCGGCGGTGGCGGTGCATGCGCCGATCGGCGTGCGCAATATTCTTGCGGAGATCGGCTGGCGCGGGCGCGGCGTCGATGTGTTGATGTTTGTGTTGGCGCTGACGCTTGCGATGTGGGGATTGCGGGCGGTTTGGGCGGTGGTGTCCTAGCACCATGAAAAACGACACCCGCTCCCGCAACCACCCGGCCTACTGGGCGTTTGTGGTACACCGCATTTCCGGTTTAGCGCTCACGCTGTTCCTGCCGTTGCACTTCTGGGCGCTGGGCAACGCGCTGCACGGCGAAGCAAAGCTCGAAACCTTTTTGCGCTGGAGCGATCAGCCGCTGGTGAAGTGCGCCGAGGTGGGGCTGGTATTGCTGCTGGCGGCTCACCTCACGGGCGGATTGCGGCTGCTGATGCTGGAATTCATGGATTGGCGGCACGTCGGCGACAGTCACAAAACATTGCTTGCGTGCGCAGCAGGAGCGAGTGCCGCCATAGGTTTGCTGTTCTTGCTGAATCTGCTGTGAGCGGCGATTGATTGCGGCGCTCCGGTGCATCGGGTATGGTTCGAGAGTGTTCCGAGGTGGTAACAAAATTATGAATAAATTTAAATACTTGTATTGCGTTGTGGTGGCGGCGTTGGTCGCTGTCCCGGCACTGGCGCAAAACTATCCGACACGGCCGGTGCGCATGATCGTGCCGTTTCCGCCTGGCGGCGCGACCGACATCGTCGCGCGCGTGATCGGCTTGAAGCTCAATGAGGCGTGGGGGCAAACCGCGGTGATCGACAACCGCGGCGGCGCGGGCGGCAATATCGCCGGCGAAATTGTCGCGAAGTCCGCGCCGGATGGTTACACGCTGTTCATGACCAGCGGTTCCATTGTTGCCGCCAACCAGCACATTTATCGCAAAATGCCGTTTGATCCGGAGAAGGATTTTGTCGCGGTCACCGGTACGGCGAGCGGGCCGCAATTGATTGCCGTCAACCCCAGCTATCCGGCGAAAACGCTGAAAGACTTCATCGCCGCCGCCAAGGCCAAGCCGAAAGCGCTGACGTTTGGTTCGGCCGGGCATTCAACGCAAACGCATCTGGCGGGCGAAAATTTCATGCACGCCGCGGGCATCGACGCAGTGCACATACCCTACAAAGGCGAGGGGCCCGCGCTGACCGAACTCGTGGCAGGGCAGCTCAATTTCATGACGCCCAATATGGCGGCGGCCCTCGGTTTTGTGCAGCAGGGCAAATTGCGAGCGCTGGCGATCACCAGCAAGGAGCGCGCGAAGCAGTTGCCCGATGTGCCGGCGGTGGCGGAAACGCTGCCCGGCTTTGAGAACATCGGCTGGTTCGGCATCATGGCTCCGGCCGGTACGCCGCCCGCCGTGGTGCGCAAAATACACGAGGACGTCACGAAAATTCTGCAATCGCAGGAATACGCGCAACGCCTCGCGCAACTGGGCATGGTGCCGTACATGAAAGACCCGGACACGCTCGCCAAATCAATCAAGGAAGAATCCGCGATCTGGTCGAAAATCGTCAAGGCGCGCAATCTCACGGTGAATTGAATGCAGATTGATCTTCAGCAGGTCGAGGAAGCGTCTAAGGAAATCTACATCCGCGCGTTGAAGCTGTTGCCGCCGGATATCAAGGAAGGTTTCAAGCGCCTGGATGCCACGGAAACGCACCCGACGGGCAAGGCGATTCTCGGTACCATGATCCGCAATATCAAAGTGGCGGAAGACAACACCAATTTGCTGTGTCAGGACACGGGGATTCCGATTTACAACGTGGAGATCGGCACGGGTGTAGCGGTCGACGGCTACGCGTTGAAGCAGGCCATTATCAAGGGCTGCACGCGCGCCACCCAGGAGCACCCGCTGCGTTCCAGTGTCGTGCACCCCACAACGCGCAAAAACGATCACACCTCGTGCGGGCGGCATGTGCCGGTGATCAATATCGATTTTTCCAATAAAAACAATGAGTTATCCATTGAGATGATTCCCAAGGGCTCCGGCTCGGAATACAACTCGTGGCTAAAAATGGCGCTGCCCGCCGACGGTGTGGATGTGATCAAAACTTTCGTCATCGATTGCGTGCTGGAGGCCGGCGGCAAAACCTGCCCGCCGACGATTGTAG
Organism: Betaproteobacteria bacterium; assembly: GCA_900299145.1. GTDB lineage: Bacteria > Pseudomonadota > Gammaproteobacteria > Burkholderiales > SG8-41 > UBA5216. The sequence continues at coordinate 146,849 of OMIN01000114.1, forward strand.
GCGTGGGCGTGGGCGGCACCGCGGATTTGTGTGTGCATTTGTCGAAAGTGGCCGCCACGCGCGCGCTCGGTTCGCAGTGCGCCGACCCCGAAGGCGCGCAACTGGAAAAAGCACTCAGTGCCGTGGTCAACAAGCTGGGTGTTGGCCCGCAAGGCTTGGGTGGTGATTCCACGGCATTCGCCGTGCACGTCGAAACGGCGGCCACGCACATCACGCTGAATCCGGTGGCGGTCAACATGCAATGTCATTCGGCGCGGCGTGCGCGGGCAACGTTTACGCCGGCCGGTTTGAGTTACGGGTTCTGATCATGGCGCATCACGAATTCAACATGCCCATCACCGAAGCGCAGGCGCGCGCCGTGCGCGTCAACGATACGGTGACGCTTAATGGCACGCTTTACGGCATCCGCGACGCCACGCAGATTCACATGTTTGATCACGGCCGCAAGACGCGCTTTGATCTGAAGGGACACGCTGTCGTGCACACCGCGCCCAACGTGCGCTGGGTGGGCGAAACACAGGCCGCGCCATCGGGTTACGAGCCGATCTGCATCGGCACCACCACCAGCGCGCGCATGGAACGGTTTACGCGCCCGCTGATGGAGCAGTATGGCGTGCGCATTATCATCGGCAAGGGCGGGCTGTTCGCGGCCTCGCAAAAGGCGTTCAGCGACATCGGCGGCATTTACCTCGCGGTGATCGGCGGCGCGGCGGCGCTGGAAACCACGTGGATAGAACAGATCGAAGAAGTTGATCTGGACGATCTGAATCCTGAATCGCTGTGGAAATTCCGTGTGAAGGGCTTCGGCCCGCTGCTGGTGTCGATGGATGCACACGGCGGCAATCTCTATACCGAGGTGAACAAGTCGGCGAAGGACAACCGAGCCGAAGTTCTGGCCGCTCTTGGCGTAAAGAGTAGCTGATGCGGACCGTCAAAACGGACATTCTCATCCTCGGCTCCGGCGGCGCGGGCCTGTTTGCTGCGCTCCACGCACATCAGCACGCCCCCGATCTGTCGATCACCGTCGCGGTAAAAGGCCTTTTGGGCAAATGCGGCTGCACGCGCATGGTACAAGGCGGCTACAACGTGGCGCTAGCAAAGGAGGATTCGGTCGAGCGGCATTTCATGGACACCATCGAAGGCGGCAAGTGGCTGCCGGATCAGGATTTGGCGTGGACGCTGGTGGAAACTGCCGTTGAGCGCATCCATGAACTCGAAAATGAACTCGGCTGTTTCTTCGACCGCAACCCGGATGGCACGATTCACCAGAAAGCCTTTGCCGGGCAAACGTTTGACCGCACGGTGCACAAAGGGGATTTGACCGGTATCGAGATCATTAACCGTCTCGCCGAGCAGGTGTGGGCGCGCGGCATTCATCGCATGGAGGAACACCGCGCGGTGGAGTTCATCAAGAACAAGGCGGGCGACGCGATTGCCGGCGTGCTGATGATCGACATGCGTACGGGCGAGTTTGTGTTTGTGCAGGCCAAAGCCGTGCTGCTCGCCACCGGCGGCGGGCCAACGATGTACAAGTACCACACGCCCTCTGGCGACAAAACCTGTGACGGCATGGCGATGGCGTTGCGCGCGGGGCTGGCGTTGCGCGACATGGAGATGGTGCAGTTTCACCCGACCGGGTTGATCGCCGGCATGGACACGCGCATCACCGGCACTATTATTGAAGAGGGCTTGAGAGGCGCGGGCGGGCAGTTGCTCAATGGCGATAAAGAGCGCTTCATGCACAAGTACGACTCGCGCAATGAACGCGCCACGCGCGATATCGTTTCGCGAGGCATGTATCAGGAAATGCGCGAGGGCCGCGTCAACAAAGTCGGCGGTCTTTACATCACCATGGCGCATCTTGATCCAAAAATGGTGCGCAAGGAATTCAAGGGCATGGTCGAGCGTTGCGCCGATTGCGGCTTTGATCTGGTGTCCGGGCTGGTGGACGTGGTGCCGACTGCGCATTACATGATGGGTGGTGTGGAGTTTAAGCCCGGCTGCTTCACGGCGTTAAATGGCCTTTTCTGCGCGGGCGAGGATTCCGGCGGCGTACACGGCGCCAACCGGCTGGGCGGCAACGGCGTGGCCAACTCCACGGTGTTCGGCGGCATTGCCGGTGACGTGATGCCAGGCTGGGTGAAGGCACATGGACAGTTCAGCGAGCCGGATCGCGAGGCGATGGATGCGGCCGTGGCCGCTTGCCGCGCGCCGCTGGGTAAACCCGCCGGATCGCTGGACGGCTTGGCGAACATTCGCGAAAAGCTTTACAACCTGATGTGGGACGACGTGGGCATCGTGCGTGACGCGGCGTCGCTCGCCCGCGCGGCGGGCGCGCTGGATGAACTGGAAGCGCAGCTTGATGCCACGGGTGTTGATGGCGGCAATCTCGCGTTCAATCTGACATGGCACGACTGGATGAATCTGAAGAATTTGATTCTGGTATCGAAATCGATACGCTACGCCGCCGTGGCCAGGGAAGACTCGCGCGGCGCACACTATCGCGAGGATTTTCCCGATGTTCGCGACGTGGAAAACTCACGCTTTACCAGCGTGACGTGGGCCGGCGGCCGGCTGGCATGCACCACCAAGCCGGTGGCGTTTACGCGCGTGAAGCCTGGACAATCACTGCTTAAATGATGCGTAACCACATTTAAAATTATTAAATAAAAACAAATAGTTACGATCATGCCGCAATTGCCCGTCGCGAGACTCACCGAAATCACCGCACGCGCCCTCAAACGGGCTGGCGCCTCCAAAGCCATGGCGCAGACCACGGCGCAAGCGTTAATTGCCGCCGAGGCCGAAGGGCTGGGTGGCCACGGTTTGTCGCGCGTGGCGCTGTACTGTCAGCACCTGAAAGAGGGCCGCGCCAATGGCAAGGCCAAACCGAAAATTCTTAAACGCAAAGGTGCCACGGCGCTGATTGATGCCGGCGGCGGCCTCGCGTTTCCCGCGTGCGCGCTGGCGGTGAAAGAGGCTGCCGCGCGCGCCGCGCGCTACGGTGTGAGTTTTGTGGGCGTCACCAACAGCCATCACATGGGTGCAGTGGCCTATCATCTCGCGCCCCTTGCGCGCGCGGGCATGGCGGGGCTTGCGTTTACCAATTCGCCGTCCGCCATAAATGCCTGGGGTGGCAAGCGCGCTTTCTATGGTACCAACCCGATCGCGGCCATTTTTCCGCGTAAAGACGCCGAGCCGGTGGTGATCGATTTGTCGCTTACCGAGGTGACTCGCGGCAAGGTCATGGTCTACGCAAAAGAAGGCCGGCCGATTCCGCCGGGCTGGGCGGTGGACAAGGATGGCAACCCCACCACGGATGCACAGGCCGCGCTAACCGGCAGCCTGAACGCCATCGGCGGCGCGAAGGGCGCCACGCTCGCGCTGATGGTGGAGGTGTTGTGCGTCGCACTGACCGGCGCAGCCTTCAGTTTTGAAAACGACAGCTACTTCGAGCCTGGCAACAAGCCGCGCATTGGCCACGCCATTCTGGCGATTGACCCGGGTGCACTCGCGGGCAGCGATTTGTACTTCTCGCGGCTGGAGACGATGATCGCCGGCATTGTGCGCGATGAAGGCGTGCGCTTGCCCGGTGCGCGGCGGCAGCAGATGGCCGCCGCTGCACGATCGCAGGGATTGACCATAGCGGATCAGCAGTTGTCGGAACTGCTGTGGCTGGCTGGTGTAAAAATCATTTAAAAACAAATAGTTATAGTGCCACCCGTTATGGCCGAAATCACCCGCGTCGCCGCCATCGGCGTCAATCACTGGCATGCGCTGTATGACGCGGCGTATCTGTTGATGCTGAAAAACATGCCGGACGTGGAAATCGTCGCGCTGCAGGATGACGATGAATCGCGTGCGCGCGAGCGCGTGGAAAAACTGGCCATTGCTGATCCGGCCAAAGCGCCCAAGGTTTACACCGATTACCGCCGCATGCTCGACGAAACCAGGCCCGACTTCGTGCTCGCGCTTGGCAAGCCCACCGACATGGCGGCCACCGCGCATCATCTGCTCGATCGCGGCTTGCCGTTTGTGATGGAAAAGCCCATGGGTTACAACGCCGATGAAGTGCGTGGCATTGCCGACAAGGCGCGCGCGGTGAAGGGCTTTGCCACGGTGTCGCTGCCGTATCGCTTTCAGCCGCAGACGGTGATGGCGCAACAACTCATCAACGAAGGCCGCCTCGGCACGCTCTCGCACATCCACATCCGGCAGATGCGCCCGACTTCCGCGCGTTACGCCACGTGGGGCGCACCGTGGATGCTCGATCCGAAAATCGCCAACGGCGGTTGCCTGCGCAATCTTGGGCCGCATGGGCTGGATGTGTTCATGCTGCTGACGGGCAGTGATGCCACGGTTACCGGTGCGCAGTTCAGCAACCGCGCGCTCGCGCAACCGGTGGAGGATTACGCTGCGGTGATGTTGCGTGCCGCCAATGGTGGCAATGGTAGCAACGGTAGCAATGGCGTCACCGGCATCGTCGAGGTGAGCAATTTGCATCCGAACATGAGCGGGCTGGCGGAGTTTTGCGTGTCCGGTGACAAGGGCCTGTTTCACGTGTCGGGCAGCGTGGCTAAGCTCATCACTGCCGATGGCGAAGAGCCGGTGAAGCTCGTGTCCAAAGGCCAGGGGTCGTTGCTGGTATTGCGCGAAGCCATCACGCGATGGCGCGAAGGCCGGCCACCGTTCACCAGCGTGGATGATTGTTATCGCGTGGTGCGGTTGATTGACTGGGCGTATGCGCTTGGCGGCGGGCTGGGTGTTGTCCAAGCATAAGCTGAGCGTGACGGCCATGCGGTGCATCATTGCCCTGTTGTGTGCATTGTTTACGGCGGTGGTGTCCGGCGCGGAGCCGGTCAGCGTCGCAGTCACCCCCGCCGGCAGCACTGAGCAAATCCCCGCCACATTGCTTGCCCCCGAAGGCCCCGGTCCATTTCCGGCAGTGGTAATGATGCACGATTGCAGCGGTTTGGGGCCACGCTCCAGTGGTGCGCCGATGCGCTGGGCACATGAACTGGTGGGGCAGGGCTATGTGGTGATTGTGCCGGACAGTTTCAGCACACGCGGGTTCGCTGGTGGTGTGTGCACATCGGCGACGACCAACCGGCAACGGGTGAACGGCCACGTGCGGGCGCTGGATGCCTACGGTGCTCTGACGTATTTGCGTGCACGCAGCGACGTCATCGGCGCCCGTGTCGCCGTGATGGGCGGCTCGCACGGCGGCTGGACGACGCTGGCGGCGATGCACGCAGCGCTCGAAACGAACAACGCGCTCGGACAAGCCAAGCGCGAACCCTTCGCGGCAGCGATCGCGTTGTATCCCTCGTGTGCACCGCGTTATGGGGCGTGGTCCACTTCGAAGCCGCGAGCGTTTGGGCCGGTGACTGAATATGCGGGCGAATATCAGGCGCTGGCGCCCTTGTTGATCCTAACCGGCGAAAAAGACGACTGGACGCCGGCCGAGCCGTGCCGCGAGCTTGCGCAACGTGCCCGTGTGGCGGGCTATCCGGTGGATATCAAAATCTATCCCGGCGCGTATCATTCATTTGACAGCAACGCACCCGTGCGTTATGTCGCGCAACGCAACAACGCCAACTCGCCCACCGGTGCGGGCGCCACCACCGGGGGTGACCCTGCAGCCTGGGCGGATGCACGCGAACAGGTTTCGGCGTTCCTGGCGCGGCACCTCAAGCCCAGCACTCCCTAGCGTGCACGAGGTGCTACGCAGTAACGGCTAGGGCTTTGCATCCAGCCAACCCTGAAGGCTGGCAACCCCATCGAGCAGGGACGAAAAGCGCGCGCCAAAGTCGGTGAGCTGATACTCCACTCGCGGCGGTATTTCCGGATAGGCATGTTTTTCGACAATGCCAAAGCGCTGCAATTTGCGCAGCCGCTCGTTAAGCACCTTGGTGGATAGTCCGTCCACCGCCTTTTGCATGGCGCCGGGGCGATTGACCCCGTCACGCACGAGACGCAATACCGATAGCGACCATTTGCAGCCCACGATGTCTTCCACCATGGCGCTCACGTCTTTGCGCCTTGCGGTGGCGGGCTGGCGGGGAATTTTTTTTGCTTTCTTTTCCATGAGATGCACCGTTTGGTGCCTACCTGACGCTTTAGTGCTTACTTGTGGCAGACGGAATGCGTGTCTACAGTGCGCCTGCATTCATTTTACAGGAGCCCATCATGAGCCGGAAATTCGCCGTCGCCGTCGCAGCAACCCTCGTCAACATTCACGCCAACGCTTGGGCCGCGGACCCCGCGCCCGTGCCGTATCCCGCGGGTTATCGTGACTGGCATCACGTGAAGAGCATGGTGATCCAGCAGGGCCACGCGTTGTACCAAAGCTTTGGCGGAATCCACCATATTTATGCCAACAAAGCCGCGATAGAGGGCTACAGGAAAGGACGCTTTCCCGATGGTGCGGTGATCGTGTTTGACCTGATCGACGCAAAAAACGCGGATAACACCGTGACCGAGGGTGATCGCAAGGTTGTGGGCGTCATGCGCAAGGACTCAAAGCAGTACAAGGATACCGGCGGTTGGGGCTATGAGGGTTTTGCCAGGGACAGCAATACCGAACGTGCGGTGGGCAAAAACGCCGCCAGCGCCTGCCATCGGTGCCATGTTTCGCAGAAAGACCGTGATTTTGTGTTCAGCAGCTTGCGCAAATAGTCGTCAGACTCAGTTCAACTTTGCTCCCGCCTCACGCAACACCCTGCCAAACTTCGCGGCGTCGTCTCGTATGATGTCCGCGAATGCCGCCGGCGTGCTGCTCGCTGCTTCGATGCCGAGATTTTCATAGCGCGACTTCAAGTCCGAAAGGCCATGGGCACGCACCAGTTCAGCATTCACCTTGCGGATAATGGGCAACGGTACGCCACGCGGCGCAAAGACACCCCACGCGTTGACGAGTGCGTAGCCGGGCAAGCCCGATTCGGCGACTGTGGGTACGCCCGTGGCAAGCGCGGAACGCTGTGCGCTGGTGACTGCCAGCGCACGCAGCTTGCCGGTCTTCGTGTGTGGCAGTGCAATGGGCATGTCGGAAAACAGCAGTTGCACTTGCCCCGCCATCAGATCGGTCAGCGCCAGCACAGTGCCTTTGTACGCCACGTGCACCATGTTGACCGCAGCCAGCGTCTTGAAAAGTTCGCCGCCGACAAATGCCAGCGTACCGGCGCCACCAGAACCGAAATTGAGCTTTCCGGGCGACGCCTTTGCAAGATCGATTAAGTCCCGCACGGATCTCGCCGCGAGCGAGGGGTTTACCACCAATATTTGCGGCGCGCCCGCCACCTGCGATACGGGTGCGAAGTCACGCAACATGTCGTAGGGCAGTTTGGGAAACAACGCCGGGTTGATTGCCCATTGCGCGAGGTTGCCGTGCATCAGGGTGTAACCATCTGCCGCGGCACGCATGGCGATTTCCGTGCCGATGATGCCGCTGGCGCCGGGGCGGAAATCCACCACGATCTGCTGGCTCCACTGTTCGGTCATTTTCTGGCCGAGGATGCGCGCCAGCGTGTCGGATGTACCGCCGGGTGAGAACGGCACAATCATGCGTATTGGTTTGGCGGGATAGCTGTCGGCTGCCAGTGGCGCGGCGGCGTGGCTGGCACAGGCAATCCCTGCGATGAAGAGGATTCGTTTCATGGTTAATCTGTTCTGCATGCTGGAATGGCGGAGCGGGTATTTGAGCGCGTGCGGCGGCGGCATGGA
>OMIN01000115.1 GCA_900299145.1 Betaproteobacteria bacterium
ACCGCGCTCGACGGCGTCGGCGTTATACGTATCCCAACCCGCGCGCACAAAATAATTGAGCCAGCCGTCACGGCCATCGGGCGTGGTTTCAAACGTCACGCCCGTGAGGCCGCCGCCGTGCCACAGCATCAGCGGCACGCCACCACGCTTTTGTTTCGGCAGAAAATATTGCGCATACATCTGCTCAACCATGTAGACGCCATTCGGATCGATTTTGGTCAGCGGCCCGCCCGGCACCCGCGCCACTTCCATCACCGGCTGGTCGCTGATGGTGATCTCGCGCCCGCCCACGTGAAACGAACCCATGCCGCGCAGGGCGATGTCGCCGGTGTTGCTTTGGGCTTGCACACTGCCGCAAGCCAACAGTACACCCAGTACCGCAGCGAGTTTCAGCGTAAGTGCCGCCCTGACTGTCCACTGGCTTCTGTCCATTGCTTTTCTCCAATTTCGTTTGGTTTTCGCACCGGGCAAAATAACACAGCGTGACTGATTCCGTTCATCGTGCGCCCGGCGTATGATCTGATCAACATGTCCCGCATTGATCCGCACATTGCTGAATCACTCGTGCACGCAAAGTGCCTGGCGGCGCTTTCATTGTTGCGCGTCGCGGCGCTTGCGTTGTTGCGCACGGCGGCGCGTTCGTTATTGCCGCTTTTACCCGTGCTCATGCCGCTGACGGCCACACCCTCGCGTGCAGCCGCCCCCGCAGCGGCTTACCCCAACCGCCCCATCCGCATGATCGTGCCGTATGGCGCGGGCGGCAACGCGGACATTCTGAGCCGGCTGGTGGGCGGGCGCATGGCGGAGGCGTTCGGCCAGACGCTGGTAATCGACAACCGGCCCGGCGCAAGTGGCATGCTGGGGTCCGAGCTGGCCGCTCGCGCCGCACCCGATGGCTACACGCTGCTGTGGGTGGCCAACGGCCACGCCACCAACCCGGTGTTCATGAAAAAAATGCCGTTCGACACCGCGCGCGATCTGGCGTCGGTCAGCCTCACCAGCTCGACGCCAATGCTGCTGGTGGTCACCAACAGCCTGCCCGCGGACAACATGAAGGCGCTGATAACGCTGGCGAAATCCCGCCCCGGTCAGTTCAACTACGCCACGTCAGGCAACGGTTCGCCCAACAATCTAGCGGGGGAGTTGCTGAATATGATGGCCGGCATGACGCTGACGCACGTGACGTATAAATCCACGCCACAGGCCACCACCGATGTCATCGGCGGGCATGTGCACTCCGCGATGGCGAGCGTCACATCGGTGTTGCCGCACGTGCGCGCGGGCAAGTTGAAGGCGTTGGGCACCACGGGGCCAAAGCGTTCGGCGCTCGCGCCCGATGTACCCGCCATTGCCGAAACCGTGCCCGGTTATCAAGCGGCGATCTGGAACGGCCTCATCGTGCCGGGGGCGACACCACGCGCCATCATCGCGCTGTTAAATCAGGTGGTGGTGCAGCAACTGAAGCAGCCCGACATGCGCGATCGCTTTGCCACGCTGGGCGCGGAAATCCTGTCGAGCACGCCAGCGGAGTTTGATGCTTTCATCCGCGCGGAAATGGCGAAGTGGGAGAAAGTCATCAAGGCTTCGGGTATGCGCATGAATTGAGCGTGCGTTGCCCCGCGCAAACGCTACGATGGCCTATTGCGGGATGATAAATTATTAAATAAAAACAGATACTTATATAACATCAGCGCAACACCGCCCCCGCTGCGCTAACGGTTCGGCCGCGTAACGCCTTGCAAAAATTCCACCACCAGCCGTGACGTTTCCGCCGGCTGTTCCGTAAATGTAATGTGGCCGCAGCGCGGGATGACTTTCAGCGCCGCGCCGCGAATGCGCTGCGCCATCTGTTGCGACAGCGCGGGCGGAGTCATGATGTCCTCGTCGCCACAAATCACGCGCGTGGGGCAGGCAATTTCACCCAACCGCGCCGTGAGTTTCGGCACCCCCGTCTGATCCGGTTCGCAACGGCCAAAGCGCAACAGCGTTTCGATAAAAGCGCGGTAACGCGCCGGGCTGTTCTTGCGCACCGACGCGAAGAGTTTGTCCATCTGCGCGCGGCCATCCGGCGTGGCGAGAAACGTTCGGCCCAGGGTCCACATGGATACGTGGCTCGCCATCACATCGCCCAAACCCACCGCGTCAAGGATTCTGAGCCGCGTGCGAAAATTCATTTCCAGCAGCGGATCCACCTCGGAAAAACCCGCCACCAGCGTCAGCGACGCCACCTTCGCTGGCTGCTCCAGCGCGGCCTGCAGGCACACACAGGCACCCAATGATGAGCCAACCAAGTGTGCGCGCGGTGCTTTGAAAAGCGCGATCAGTTCCAGCACATCCGCCGCCCATTGTTCAACGCTGTAGCTGGCGGCAGGCGACGATTGCCCCAGGCCACGCGGATCCGGCGTCACCACACGGCCCGCCGCCGCGATCAACGGCAGTGTTTTCGCAAAGTACGTGTGATCGTGGCCAAGGCCCGGCAGCAAAATAATCAGTTCACCGGCGCCTTGTTCCTCGTAATAAAGACTGCCGTTGGATAGTGTGGCGTGGGGCATGAGCGCAAAATGACTGAAAGATGATCAGCGATGGAAAAAATAAATAAAGACAAGACATTACAACCGCAATCGATTGCGCAATCTATCGCCGCCCCGGCTTACGGTCAATTTCAGACCGCAGGCGGCAACGACGATGGGCGCGGAACAGCTTCTCCAGGATTCTCGCTGTTTTTCTCCGAACTGAGTTCCCATAAGTATCTGTTTTTATTGATTTTTTATTTCGAGACCGACGCTCTCCTTAGCTAACGACAACACGTCACCGCCCTGTCGCGGAAAATCTCAGTATAGTCGCTCACATGCCGCGCGCCTGTCGCGCACCATAAACCGCGAAGGATCACCGCCGTGTTCAAGCTGGACATTCAGGTACCCGCAGATCATTCCAAAGCCGCTATCGCCACCTTAAGCGACGGCAGCACCGTACTGCTCTCCGGCTTAGCCGCTGCAAGCGTTACCGGCCCGGACCAGCCAGAACTCGGCAAGTATTTCCTGATCGGTAGCGCGCACAACGCTGGCAGCCCCCGCTCGGAATACGGCGACGATCAATTGCTGTTCTACAGGGCGGCTGGAAAAACGCCCTACGTGCAACGCGCCATACTCGACGGCCTGTATCAGGGGCGGGCGCTGCTCGCCTATGCCGGCGATCTGGGGGCCGACAAGGCCTTGCGCAAAACCCAGGGCGGCATCCGGCTCACCAGCGAAATGTCAGCAGCGATTTGCAACGACATTCTGTCCCAAGCCGCAAACAGGCAGCGCCCGCTGCAACTGACATTGCGCCGGCTCAATGAAAGAACCTGGTGGGCGTTCTGGCGTTCCGCGACCGTAACGCCGCTGCTATCCAC
>OMIN01000116.1 GCA_900299145.1 Betaproteobacteria bacterium
AGCGTTTTCTGCTTGCCGGCAAAGCGGTAATTCAGCCGCCAGTACTTCCCACCGCCCGGCTGCACCAGCAAATACATGCCCTGCCCATCAGCAATTTTGTAAGGCGTAAGCTTGGGCTTGGCGTTGCGTACTCGAATGTCAGAAAGCAGCATTTGATGGTATCTGATGGTATCTCCGGCTGCATTTTAGCACCCGGCGCTGTAGATACCATCACAGATACCATCAACTCAATTTGCTGTCAGAAAACATCTTTGGACATCGTTAAACTATAAATTATTGTTTTTATTGCATTTTTAACGAAATTCCAGACGCCTTTGAACCACTTAAAACAAAGTTCTGGTGCCCGGAACCGGAATCGAACCGGTACGCTGGTTTTACCCAAGCGACGGATTTTAAGTCCGTTGTGTCTACCAATTTCACCACCCGGGCGCGCGGCGATTGTAGCATTGAGAATCGCCACTGCTGCTTGCGCTTACTTTCGGCTGATGAGCAGGATCGCAGCTAAGCCCGCCTGCAAGCCGGACGAATGTCTGGCGGCAACAATCCAAAATTGGAGGCGGGGGTCGGAATCGAACCGGCGTACACGGCTTTGCAGGCCGCTGCATAACCACTCTGCCACCCCGCCGTTGTCCGGGAACAACGCTTAACGCCGCTGTGGAACAAACACTTAGCAACTGGCGCTGAAACTAAAAGGGGCCACAGCCGCCTTCACGATCGACCCGCGTCGACCCGCGCTGTGTGCCCCAGAATTCTGGAGCGGGAAAGGAGGCTCGAACTCCCGACCTCAACCTTGGCAAGGTTGCGCTCTACCAACTGAGCTATTCCCGCATAACCGGTCGGTAATTATAAATAATTCCCTATCGTGACGCAATAGAAGTCGCTGGTTGAAGACGATGTGGATTCATCGCGATTGAGCCAAGGGATGCAGTATCATGCGCTTACCGACACGTAAAAATAAAAGGGTTCCCTCATTCCATTGCCCACTCTCTGTCCTTTTGCCACAATTTTTCTCGTCGGCTAGAATAAAATATCTTAATTAATCCAATAGGTTACATATGAACTTTGCTATTGAAGATTCCCCCGAACAAAGTGCATTTCGCGTCGAGGTACGCGCATTTCTCGACAAGGCCGTGTCGCCGAAAATCGAGCATATGGCTGACCCGTGCGATATGTCGTTTGAACAATACCAGTTGCGGCGTGATCTCGGTCGTGCACTGGGCGAGCGCGGCTGGTTGTATCCGTCGATGCCCAAGGAGTACGGCGGTGGCGATCTCTCCGCCGAAAAAGTCGCGATTCTGCATGACGAGCTGACGCGGATCGGCCTTGCGTTGCCGCCGTACTACGATGCTGGCGGACGCATGGGCGCGCCCACGATTTTGGTATGGGGCACCGACGAGCACAAGAAGCGCTTTCTGCCGCCGATTTGCAAAGGGCTCGTGCGAACCTGGCAGTTGCTCACCGAGCCGGGAGCGGGCTCGGACCTTGCGGGCATCAAGACCACGGCGATCCGCGATGGCGATGTCTACGTTGTAAACGGGCAAAAAATGTATGTGGGCAGTTCGCACGGCGCCGATCAATCGTGGACCATCGTGGTCACCGATCCCAAGGGTGAACGCCACAAGAATCTGTCGTGGCTGATGATCCCGATGGACCTGCCGGGAATCACTGTGACGCCAATGGATTTGCTCGCTACCGGTGGCGAAGGCGGCAGTGGCTGCGGGGTCAAAAACGCAGTGTTTTTCGATAACGTGCGCGTGCCGGCGGCAAACCTGGTGGGCGGCGAAAACAACGGCTGGAAGGTCGCCACTACTCACCTGGAAGTCGAACACGGTGGCATGGGCCGCCTGTCGGACCGGCGTGCGATTACCGACTTCATCAATGTGTGCAAGGAGCGTCATGACGGCTGGGCCATTGCCGATGACCCGGATGCGCGCGAGGAAATCGTTAATCTGTATATCGAATCGGAAATCACGCGGCTCTTTGCACTGCGCAATCACTGGCTGTCGCATGCCAATCAGCCGCGTTCGTATGAGGGCTCGCAATACAGCTTGCGACGCAAGCTCTCCGGTCTCGATATCGGCGAAAAAATGGTTCGCATCGCAGGCCCGCTGGTGCTGACCAAAGACAAGCGCTGGGCGCCGCTCAACGGCGCCATCGAATATTTTCAACGCGATTCAATCACCGCGCTGCATCCAGGCGCGACCACTGATATCCAGCGCGTCATCATGGCGCGGCGCCTCGGCATCGGCGGCCGCGAGCGCGAAAAAGCGGCAAATCTGCGATAGGACAAAGCCATGGATCTCTCACTCAACGATACCCAACAACTGATTCAGGATTCCGCGAAGGATTTCGTGCGCGGCTCCTGCGGCCGCGATGTGCTGTTAAAACTCGACCGTGATCCCAAGCTGGTGATGGGCACGCTGTGGAAGCCTATGTCGGAACTGGGCTGGACCGGCATGGCCATTCCCGAGCAGTACGGCGGCACGGGCAACAGTCTCACCGATGTCGCCGTACTGTTTGAGGAACTGGGCTGCGGCCCGGTGCCGGGACCGCTGTTTTCGTCCGCCGTGTTGTGCGCGCGCATCATCATGGAGGCAGCCAGTGACCCGCAGAAAAAAGCCTGGCTGCCAATGATCGCCAGCGGTGAAAGCGTATTCGCGCTGGCCTTGACCGAGCAGCAATACAACTGGTCAGCGTATGGCATTCGCACCCACGCGAGGCGTTCGGGCAGCGATTACGTGTTATCAGGCACCAAGGTATTCGTGCACGATGCCCTGCACGCCACCGACCTGTTGGCCGCTGCACGCGTGGATGGTGCGGCCAACATCAGCTTGGTACGCGTGGATGCCAAGGCTGCCGGTGTAAGCGTACGCGCGCTTGATGGGTTCATCACGGGGATGAGCGAAGTGTTGTTTGACAATGTAGCCGTCAAGGCATCCGATGTTGTCGCCGACGGCTGGCCTGCAGCGGAACGCGCGATGCTCGCGGTGACACCCGTTTTGTGCGCTTACAAAGTCGGTTCGTGCAAGGCCATATTCGATCTATCACTCAACTACGCGCGTGAACGCACCCAGTTTGGCCAAATAATTGGACGCTTTTCACGCGTGCAGGATCACCTTATCCACATGGTCAATTATCTGGATTCGGCGCGCTGGACCACTTACGAAGCGCTGTCCAAGCTCGACAATGGCAGCGATGCCCGCGCGAGTTGTCACGTTGCCAAGTCGGTTTCTTCGGAAAGCTACATGCACGCATGCGACTACGCCCACGAGGTGCACGCGGGCATCGGCGTATCGTGCGAATACGGGCTCACCCTTCACACCAAGATGTCGCGCTCGCTGTATCACTGCCTCGGCGCGCCCAAGGCACATCGTAAAATGCTGGAGAACGTGATGGGGCTGGTTGCGGCGTAGGCGCTATTGCGCCGTTGCTGCATTGCCCCTCAAAGCCCCGTGAACGAGGGCTCCAGCCCCCGCACCGTGCGAGCGAGATACAAGAGTCTCGTTCGCACGCACGAAAAAACGTAGACTCAAGTGCCAGTAAACACCGGCTCACGCCGATCAAATCCGGCCTTGACACCTTCCTTGAAGTCGTTGGTCTCACGCAGCATGTTTTGCTGAAACGCTTCGCGTTCCGTCGCTGCGCGAAAAGCCTCAAAATAACCGACATGTAACGTCTCGCGTGCTGCCTGCACCGCCAGCGGCGCCGAATTCGCAAGCTCTGAGGCCATTTGGGTAGCCACCTTGCGCACATCTTCCTGCGCGACCAGCCGATCCGCCAAGCCCATTGCAACAGCCTCTTCACCCGGCACGCGACGCCCCGTCAGGAACAGCCATTTGGCCGTTTGACTGCCCACCAGCCGCGGCAATGTGTAAGTCATGCCAAAACCGGGGTGATAGCCCAACGAACAGAAGTTTGCGGCAAGCCGCGCCTCCTTGCAGGTCACGCGAAAATCCGCCACCAGCGCAAGTCCCAATCCCGCGCCAATCGCGCTGCCATGCACCGCGGCGATAATGGGCTTCCTAGTCTGCACCAGCCGCTGCGCCTCGTGATATAAATGCCGCGGACGCGCCGCCTGGGCTTTGCCTGCTGCCTCATCATCCACACGCTTTTTGAGGTTCGCACCCGCACAAAAATGTTTACCTGCAGATGCCAGCACTATGGCGCGGCACGACGCATCCTGATCCAGGGATTCAAGGACAGTCGCCAAAGCGCCAATCAGGTCGATATCCAGAAAGTTGTTCGGTGGACGCCGTAGCTCTACAGTTGCGACGTGATTTTCAATGCTGTAACCAACTTCTTCACTGCTCATTGGGTTCTCCCTAAAATTTTTTCCCAGCCAA
>OMIN01000117.1 GCA_900299145.1 Betaproteobacteria bacterium
CGAAATCGCCAAGACTTTCGGCGACGTAGGCATGACGCCGAAAATTTATCAGGGCGCTTCAGAGCTCTACGCGCAGATTGCCACCACGCCTCAAGGCAAGGAATCACCCGAAGAAGCGCGCGCGAAAAAACGCAGCGCGAAAGACGTCATCAACGGCTTGGCGGATACGATTTAAGCCCGCCCTCACTCACGCAACTCAAAGGACACAAAATGGATCTGGGCTTAAAAGGAAAATCAGTGTTGGTCACCGGCGGCAATCGCGGCATTGGTCTGGCCATTGCGCTCGCCTTCGCGGATGAAGGGGCAAATGTCGTTGTCTGCGGCCGCGACAAAGCGGCGCTGGCTGAAGCCGAAGCCAAACTGAAGGCCAAGGGCGTCAAGGCCAAGGCCGTGGCAGTCGATCTTTTTACCGCACAAGGCTGTATCGACGCCGTGCAAGCCGCGGTGAACACCCATGGCGGCCTCGACGTGCTGGTCAACAACGCGTCGACCGCTGTCAGCGGCAATATTGAAACGCTGGACGACGAAGGGCTGATGGAACGCCTCACCGGGAAAACACTCGCTTACATGCGCTGCTGCCGCGCTGCCCTGCCCCATTTGCGTAAATCCGCGCGCGGCCGCGTAATTTGCATCGGCGGTTCCGCCGTACGCCACGCTGCGGCGACAGCGCTTCCGAGTGCCTTGGGCAACTCGGCCATTACTGCTTTCACCAAGCAGTTCAGCAGCACGGTGGCGGCGCAAGGCATCACCGTGAACGTCGTTCACCCGCCGTTTACCAAAACCGACCGCTTTCCTGCTCGCCGCGCCGCCCGCGCCAAGCAACTCGGCGTGAGCGAGGCCGAAGCCGAAGCCAGTTTTGCCAAGCAGTTCCCGATCGGGCGCATTGTAGAGCCGTCAGATATCGCGCCCATGATCACTTTTCTCGCCTCGCCCCATGCATCGGCGATCACCGGGCAAAGTATTGCGATCGATGGCGGGTCTACGCCGGGGATATTTTACTAGTCGCGGGTATTTGTAGCCCATATACAGCGCAGCGAAATGCAAGGCAGATAGTGCTGGTGAGCCTGTAATACGCTGCGCTCCGTAGAGGCTACCGGCTGAATTTTAAATCCACATCAGAATGCTTGAAGGTTTTTGGATCACAACCGCTTTGATTTTCATTCTTGCAATCTTTGCGCAGAGGAATGAAGTCTAAGCAGCCAGAAAGTAAGACGCACAGCAAAGATGTTAGCAGGCAACTTAATATTCTAGAGATGCTTGCGAGGATCGTGCCCATAAATTCTGTAGTTGAGTACTGAAGCTGTAATACGCTGTTTACATTGCAGCCTACAGGTCTCGGTGTTTTACGCGGTAACGCTCACTTCCACCTTCACATCGGGCGTTGCGACCGCAACGCTGCCGTAGAGGGGTCACCTGCCCTTGAATCTATCAATCAGCGTTCGGCCCTGCTCAGGCGTCACGCCTTTAAGATCGAATTTCACGTGCACGCTGTTTAACACGCTGACATCCTGCCGCACGGGGTTGGCACGATCCATCATGCCGGTGATGTCGACATGGATGCCGGTAAGCGGCATGCCTTCGGCCTTGGCGAAGGATTGCACGAGCTCCACGCCACACGAAGCCACGCCGGTAAGAAACAATTCCGCCGGTGTGACTTCTTCGCCCGGCGCGCCGTTTTGCACGGGGCCGTCGACGATGAAATGGTGATTGCGCACGCTGCACAGCACGCGCCCGTGAGTGTCGGTGCTGCGCGCATTGACGGCGTAGTTGCGTAGATTGGGATTGGTCATATCGTTAACTCCATCGGTGCAGTACGGACTTTACGGTCTATAGGCTGAGCGCCGGTCACGCCGGAAAATAATCGTGCTGTCGGCAACTTCATCGCGGCTGCGGCCGAGGCGGATTTCGCCTGAGCCTTCAAGCACGATTTCGCCGCGCAGCAAATGCACTTCCTCGCCGCTGGCGAAGGTAACGTAGGTGCCGTTGACGCTGTGATCCACCAGATAAAAGCTGGAGCGCGTAAGGCGTATCGAACAATGCTGGCGCGAAGCGAACTGATCGAGCACGGAAATATCACTCGCAAGGTCTCGCCCCATGGACACCAGCGGGTGCCAGCGATCCACGCGCGCGCGCGCCTGCCCCAGCTCGACGACCAGGCTGCCCGCGTCGGCCGGCAGCACACGCGAAGCCATCAAATTGACGTCCGTCAGTTCCAGATTGTCCTGGCGCCACAGCACCTGATAAATCGCAGATTCTTCGGTGCTGCCCTTAAGCACCGATCGAAACAACGGCCGCACGCAGGCTTTCATATCCTGCGGTAACGCCTGTTCAGTGGCTTCCGACAGCAAAATTTGATCAGCCATGGCCGCGTTGGTAAGGAAAGCCGCAGCATTGACGGTGTCACCGAACACATCGTCGTTATCAACGATCACAGACCCGGCGTGCAGACCGATGTGCATTCGAATCGGATGGCCGCCTGGCACTTCGTCAGCGATCACACGCTGCATTTCGCGTGCCGCGGCGACGCCGTTGGCCGCATCAGGGAACACGCACATCACCGCGTCGCCCAGCGTTTTGACCAGACGGCCCTTGTAACGCGGCAGCAAATCCACCAACGCGCCCAAACTGCCGTTGATGGCATTGCGCGCCGCAACGTCACCCAATTGATTGTACAGACGGCTGCTTTCGGTTACATCCGCGAACAACACCGTGAGCGTCCGGGTTTCTCTACTCATGGGGCTATCGTAGCGTCAACCCGCGCCCTCGCGCAACGCCCCTGCGTCATTTTCATCGACAATCGGCTGACACTTCAGCACAATGCGCAACTGCCGTGCAGGACGCAATCATTGGTAGTCTTCCCGCCCGATACGGTGTATGCGGGATACTAATACGCTCGGGAAGGCGTGATACCTGCGGACTGGCAACATCACTTCCGTAGCACCGACACACCGACATATCTGATGAAACCCAACTGGCTCGCTCGCATCCTGTTCACGCTGACCACCCTGACGCTGGTGGTGCTGGGCTTTTTCTTTTTGACCGTGGCGCTGGCGGTGGGCGCCGTGGTTGCGCTGGTATTCGGCGTGCGGCTGTGGTGGACGCTACGCAAACTAAAACGCGCAGGCGGCGCCTTTCACACGCCACCGGCGAGTAGCGGCGACACCGTGGTCGAGGGCGAATTTCAGGTCGTCGAACGCGAATCCCATGGCGGCAAGTTGCCCTCGCCCGCGTCTCCAACAACGCCCACGGTCAATAACACTCCACCTGCACCGTAGACTTGCTCGCGCGTTCGACAAGATCGGCGGTCTCGGGCGGGGTGCCGCTGGGTGCAGCGGTTTAATAGCCCACGGTCTGCGCATCCAGAAAGCTGCTCACCGTTGCCAGATTAATGCCGAAATTCACATTCTGCGGATTAGCCTGCGCCGTCGACAGCAGGCGTGCGCGCACAATGCCGACCAGATTGCCGCTACGGTCGAAAATCGGTCCGCCGCTGGAGCCCGGCTGCACCGTGGCGGAAATCTGAAACGCCGAGGTGTCGTCTTTCAAACCCGTCAGCGCATTGACAATGCCAGACGTCACCACCGCGCCCGACGACAGAATGCCCTTCAGCGGGTAGCCGATGGCAATGATGTCGTCGCCCAGCCGCACATTGCGCCCGGCGCGCAGCTTGACCGCCGGCAAATCCGCGCCTTCCACGCGTAGCAGCGCCAGATCATTACGCGTGTCCCGCGCCACCACCGTCACCGGCATACCGAGCGGCTGGATGCGAACGCGCGCGCAATTGTTGATGACGTGCTCGTTGGTCACAATGTCTCCAGCGCTGCTGACCACTACGCCGCTGCCGTACACGCCGGTGCGCGGCTGCCCATTCGCGCCGGGAAGGGTTGCGATGCGGCCGGTTATCACCGCCGCGCGATTAGTCAGCGCCACCGTTTTGGATTGTTTCTCCGCCTCGGCCAGCTCTGCGGCGGACAACGTTTTCTGCAAGCGCTCTTTGGCAGCCGTGGCATTTTTCACCACGGCCTCCGGCGCGTTGGCGGGAATCGCCGCATACCACGCGTAAGCCACCACGGCGTCCTTCGGCGTGCCGCCCCGGCCGAATTCCAGCACGTTGGCGATCCACTGAAACGCAGAGTAGTTATTGGCCGCCGCCGCGCGCCGCAGCCAGCGCAGGGCTTCGGGGCCATCGGCGCTGACGCCGCGCCCCAGCGCGTACAGGCGCCCGGCCGCGGTCATGCCAGCGGTGTAGCCCAGTTCTCCGGATTTCTTGTACCAGTCCAGTGCCACCAGATTGTCCTGCGCAATGCCCGCTTGCCCCAGTTCCGTGTAAGCGCCGATAAAATGCATCGCTGCCGCACTTTTCTGTTCTGCCGCCAGCTTGAACCACGCCAACGCGTTGACGTCATCCTTGGGATAGCCGTTACTGCCCGCGGCTAGCCAGGTACCCACCACGTACTGCGCGCCCGCTTCGCCCTTGTCGGCCGCTTCGCGTACCAGTTCAACGCCCTTGGCCGTGTCGCGCGTCACCAGATTGCCCGTCATGTATAACGACCCCAGCACGAAGGTGGCCCGCACGTTGCCGGTAGCCTGCGCCTTGACGATATAGTCGCGCGCCTTCAGTTCATCGCGCGCGCCGCCGAGGCCGCGCATCAGCATTTCTCCCATATAGGTCATCGCCTGCGCATCGCCTTCCTCGGCGGGTGCGGTAAGCTCGCGGCGGGCGTCGGCGTAGCGGCCACGCGTGAAGGCTTCCACGCCTTCGGCCACGCCAGCGTAGGCGGTTGGCGTATCCACCACGGCGCACGCCAGCGCGCACAACAGCCCGATCAGAATTGAAAACCGCGAGTGCCGCAGCATTTTCCTTGCACGCGTTTGAATGGGAACTGGCTGATCATACGCTCGCCCGGCGTGCGAAAACAAGCATGGCATCGGCTAAAGAATATACCGTAACTATTTGTTTTTATTGAATATTTTTTCGATGCACTTTTGACGTACTCGGCTCATATACAATGCGCGCTCTTTATTGCATGACCACACAACCGCCCCTGTGACTACCCACATTCGCTGGTGCAGGATCACCCAATCCGGCGTGCTGCGATTTGACGGGCCGGACACGCAAACGTTCCTGCAAGGCCAGCTCACCAACAACATCAACGCGCTGACCGCCACGCGCAGCCAATACTCGGGCTACTGCACGCCGAAAGGCCGGCTGCTGGCGACCTTTCTGCTGTGGCAGAAGGATGGCGCGTATTTCATGATGATGCCGCGTGTGTTGTGCGAGCCGCTGCGCAAACGCCTGTCGATGTATATCCTGCGTGCCAAAGTGAAGGCGTCGGATGTGTCTGATGAGCTGGCTTTGTTTGGCGTGACGGGCGGCATGCCAGAGAGCATCGCGGTAACCGCGCCCGGCTTGTCCCACGAGGTTTTACATCACGGTGGCGTATCGGTCATCCATCTGCCCATCGAGCGTAATCTGGTCATAGCTGCCGCAGCAGCGGCCGCCCATGTGGAGGCGTCATTCGCAGCCTCGTCTCCCGCCTCTCCACCAGCCCTGTGGGATGCCCTGGACATCGAAGCTGGCATCCCCAGCGTGGTGCCCGCGACACAGGAACAGTTCGTGCCGCAGACAGTGAATTTCGATCTTATCGGCGCGGTGAGTTTCGACAAGGGCTGTTATCCCGGGCAGGAAATCGTCGCGCGCACGCATTACCTCGGCAAGCTCAAACAGCGCATGGTGCGCGCGCGCATTGCGTCCGGCGATGCCCCTGCACCCGGCGACAAGCTGTATACGGCGACCTTGGGCGATCAAGCCAGCGGCATAATTGTATCGGCGACGGCTATGCCGCAACCGGGAGAGCACGACGTGCTGGCGGTGGTGCAAACCAATGCACTTGAAAACGAAGCCGTGCACTGGCAATCACCCACTGGACCGGTATTGCAAATCTCGCCCCTGCCTTATGCAGTTAAATAGCTGTAAAATAACGCTATGTGTTTGATTTTATTTGCCTTTAAGACGAGCAGCCGTTACCCGCTGGTGGTCGCCGCCAACCGCGATGAATCTTATGCGCGGCCCACTGCCGCCGCCGCGTTCTGGGGCGATCATCCCGATATTTACGCTGGCCGCGATCTGGACATGGGCGGCACATGGATGGGCCTCACGCGTGGCGGGCGCTTCGCGGCGGTCACCAATTTTCGTGACGGTTACCCGAATGGCCGCGGTGCGGCACCCCGTTCGCGCGGCGATCTTGCCGGGGGCTTTCTCACCGGTGATCTGGATGCACGCTCGTATCTCGATAGCGTCGCCACCCGGCAAAAAGAATACTCGGGATTCAGCACGCTGGCTGGCGATCTCGATGCGCTGTGGTATTTGTCGAATTATGGCAACGGCGTTCAAAACGTCACGCCGGGTGTGCACGGCTTGAGCAATCATCTGCTCGACACGCCATGGCCCAAGGTCGTGGCCGGACGCGCGGAACTCACCGCGCTGCTCGACAGCGGCGCCAATACCACCACGCTGGCGGAAAAATTATTCGACATGCTCGCCGACCGCAGCGTAGCGCCGGCGAATCAGTTGCCTGACACTGGCGTCGGCATCGTGCGAGAAAAGCAGCTGGGGCCAAAGTTTATTGCGCGTGACGACCGTTATGGCACACGCGCTTCCACCGTCATCATCGTCGATCACAACGGCGAAGTCACCTACGCTGAACGCAGCTTCGGCGGCCACGGCGTGTTTCATGGCGAAGTCGCACGTCGCTTCAGCCTCACCCGGCAGGCTGCGGTTACGGCGTAATCCGTTAAAAAGTAATGCGCATCAGCCGGTGTGGGATGCCGGCTTCCATGAATTCCGGTCCTTCTGCGCTAAATCCTTGTTTTATATAGAAATTTAGTGCGTGGGTTTGTGCGTGCAGTACCACGGCTTTAAAGCCGGCTTCGCGCGCCAACGCCAATAGCAGCGACAGCATCGCACGCCCGACACCACGTCCGCGCCACGCTTTTAGAACCGCCATGCGACCGACGTGGCCGTCAGGCAACAAGCGCCCCGTGCCTATGGGCGCGCCATTCACCGTCGCCAGCACATGCCGGCATGCGGCGTCTTTGTCGTCCCACTCTTCTTCCTCGGGCACGTGCTGTTCGACGACGAAGACTTCGCGGCGTATCGCCTGCAAGTCCGCGGCGCGCTCCGCCCAAGGCACGGCTGCGACAGAAAACGGGACAGAGGCGCTCATGGAATTTTTGCAGCAGTCGTTAATGGCGTAGTATAAAGCGACATTCTACCCGTCGCTGCCATAAGACCTGCCGCCAACCGCCATGTGCCGCGCCCTTGCCTACCTCGGCCAGCCCGTGCTGCTCGACACGCTGCTGTTTCAGCCCGACAGTGCGCTGATCCGGCAATCGTACATGCCGAAGATGTTGCACATGCTCAACCTCGCGGGCTTTGGCATGCGCGCGTGGGACCGGCATTCGTTTGATCCGGAACGGCCATTCAGCTATGCCTCGACCTCGCTGCCAGTGTTCGACCGTAATCTCAAGGCGCTGGCGGAAAAAATCCGTGCCACCTGCGTGCTGGCGCATGTGCGCGGCGTGGCTTATTCGACCGAGGCCGAGATTTCGCTGCAAAACGTGCATCCATTTCAGTACCCGGGATTCAAACTCGCGCTGGCGCACAACGGCGATCTCGCTCGCATGCGCGACATGAAACCGTTGCTGCTGCAACACATCAAGCCGGACATCGCCACGCGCATCGCAGGCACCACCGACAGTGAATGGATTTATGCCCTGCTCGCGTCGCAACTCGACGACCCCATGCGCCAATGCAGCGCAGATGTACTGGTACGCGCCGTCGATCAAACGCTGGCGATCATCCGGGGCGTGCGCGCGCAACTCGGGATCAACGTATCGTCGTCGGTGAATCTTTTCATTACCACTGGCGAGCAGCTCGCCGCCGTGCGTTACTGCTTCGACTTCGGCTGTTACCGCACCGAAGACCCCGCGCGCGTGCACGAAGCCAATATGAATTTTCTGAGCCTGTGGTACACCTCCGGCCGTGAATACGGCTGCCACGACGGCGAATGGAAAATGACCGGCGGCGCGGACACCGCCGATACGGGGATGATCGCTTCCGAACCGCTGACGCGAGACACTTCAACGTGGCTGGAGGTGCCCGAATATTCGATGATTTACGCGGACACGCGCGGCGGGCGGCCCAGCGTGGAGATTCATTACCTCAATTGATGGCCAATTGATGGCAAGCGTTCAACTCTGAGGCAATATCTAAGTATCTGTTTTAATAGACTTTTTCAAGGACGGCCGCTCGGTGCGCCAGAGCCACAGCACCGACACCAGTTGTACCACCCAGCACAGTGCGAACGCCGTCGTGTAGCCTTCCACGGCATAGCGGCCGTCGGTTACCGGCCACAAATTGATGATCGCGCCCACGCCGAATTGCACGGCAAACGCGGTCGAGAACGTAACTAGATTCAAAGCAGTCACCAGCCGCCCGGTGATTTCCGCCGGGAAGCGCGTGGCGAGCAGCGGGTACGACAGCGAACCGAACGCGCAAAAGCCCACGAACAGCGCCCACCACAACACCGCACCTTCGCGCACGCCGAGCGCGATCGGCAACATGGCGAGCGTGCAGGCCACGCAGCCTGCGAAATAGGTCGTTACGGGTGGTACGCCGCGCCGCGCCAGCGCGTCAGACAACGTGCCGCACACCACGCCGCCGATGCCGAATGCCCCTGCAGCAATCAACAAGCGATCCGCCATGTCCGCGCGTGCAAACCCCGCCACGTCACGCAGCCACGGCCCCGCCCACAGGCCCAGCAGGCCGATGGCAACGCCCTGCACCAGCGCCGCAGCGAAGCCGATGTACCAGAAATCGCGGCTGCGGAAAACCTTGCCGATAACCGCGATTTGCGCGCGCAGCGTTTCGCTCTTGCGCGCCAAGGGCTTTTCCGGCGCGGCAAAAAACAGCAAAAGGCTGGCGCACACCGCCAACGCCGACAACAGCTGGAACAACGCGCGCCAATCCACCACCCGCAGCAGCATTTCCACTGGTTTGGTTGCCGACAACGCGCCGAGCGCGCCGACCATCAGCATCCAGCCGAACAGCGTGGCCGTACGCTCGCGCGGAAACCAGATGACGAACGCTGTCATCGACGACATCAGGCACACTGCCACGCCCAGCCCGATCAGCGCGCGCCCCAGCAGCAGGCCAGGCAGGCCGCCCGCCATCGAAAACACCATCGCGCCCGTGGCAGCCACCATTAACATACTGGCGTTGACGCGGCGCGGGCCAAAGCGATCCATCAAAAGGCCCAGCGGTAATTGGGCGCCAGCAAAGGTCACGAAATAGGCGCTGGTCAACAGGCCCAACGTGCCCGGCGAGAGGTTGAACTGCTGGGTAAGCTCCGGAAACACCACCGAATTGACATTGCGGAACAGGAAAGAGCAAAAATAACCTGCCGCGAACGGCAGGAACA
>OMIN01000118.1 GCA_900299145.1 Betaproteobacteria bacterium
CGCAAAGTCGCGGCGCGGATCGAACGGTAATTTGGCATCGAGGACCACGTTGGTGACATAGGTGCTGGTGGATCCGATGGTCAGTGTGTAGCCGTCGGGATTCGCGCGCGCACCGATTTCGGTGCCAATGTTGCCGCCCGCGCCTGCGCGGTTGTCGATCACGACCGGCTTGCCCCAGCGCTCCGACAGTTTTTGCGTCACCAGCCGTGCCACGATGTCGTTCGCGCCGCCTGGCGGAAACGGCACCATCATGCGCACCGCGCGTTCGGGGTAAGCCGCGCTGCAACTTGCGCAGGGCAAGGCTAGCAGTAGCACGAAGGGCAGGTGTTTCATAAGCACTTCATGGAACAAGAGAATGGGAACCGCAAATTGTGGCCAACAGACGGTAGGGCAAAAATGATGAACTCCCTTAAACTTCGCCTCACTCCTCACTCCTCACGCCTCACGCCGGTTAGGCACATGCCGCCCCATGATCCACGCCGGTATCATCGCGACGAGAAACACGATCGCCACGACCAGGAAGCTGTCGCGAAAGCCCGCAGTGTATGCTTGCGCGTGAATGACTTTACCAAGGTAATGTATTGCGCCCGCCGCCTGCAAGTCGTCCGGTAGACCGGATCGCGCGAGTATTTCACGAATGGCTCGTAACGCCTCAGTTGTGGTGCTGTTGCCCGCCGTTTGTGTGGCGGTGATGGTGCTGCTGTGGAAAACCGTGCGTTGATCGAGTGTGACCGACAACAAGGTGACGCCGAAGGCGCCGCCCAGTTGTCGCGCGAAGTTGATCATGCCCGCGCCCTGGCTCAAGTGTTCGGGCCTTAGTGCGCGCAGTGCCGCGACATTGAGCGACGGCTTCATGATGGCGAGTGCCACGCGCGACAACACCACGGCCCACGCCATGTTCCAAAACGTCATGTTGGCGTCCACGTGCGCAAGCCAGAGCGAGGAAGCGCCGAAACACGCGAGTCCCACAATCACCATGATGCGCGCGGAGACCCGGTCGCTGATAAATCCGGCAATCGGCATGCTAATGCCCATGATGATGCCGGCGGGCATCAAGAGCAGCCCCGAATCGAGCGGTGTGTAGCGCTGCAGCGTTTGCACATACAGAGGCACCATGTATGTCGAGCCGAACAAGCCTATGCCGAAAATGCATGCTACCGCCGCCGCTGCCGAAAACGGCACGCTGGTGAATACCCGCAGATTCACCAGAGGTTCCGGCGTGCTGAGTTCCCAATACAAAAAGGCCGACAGCCCGATTAGCGCGATGCCGACCATCGATATCACATAAGTGGAGCTCCAGCCTTCGCGTTGACCGCTGGATAAACCGTAGAGCAGAGCGGTCATCGAAAATGTCATGAGGAAAAAACCGGTCCAGTCGAACTTCATGCGCGGGCCTTTTTCCTCGCGCGTTGGCAGAAACAGGCTGCCCATCATCACGGCGGCCACGCAAATGGGCATGGCGACGTAAAAAATATAGCGCCAATTGAAATGCGCGATGATCACGCCACCGAGCGAGGGCCCCAGCGCCGGTCCTAAAAGCACGGTCATGCCGTAAAATCCCATGGCGAGGCCACGCTGGTTAGGCGGGAACACGCGGAACATGGTGTACATGGCAAACGGTTGCAGCATGCCCGCAATAGCACCCTGAACAATGCGGGCATAGATCAGCACCGTGTCATTCGGGGCCAACCCTGCAAGGGCCAGTGCGCTGAAAAAAATACACAGGGCAATGATAAACGTCTGGCGCTGGCCAAAGCTGTGAATCAACCATGCGTTGACCAACATGCCGATAGTCATCGCGGCAAGCGCTCCGGTAGACAACAATTGCGCACGGTCCTGTCCCACGCCGAACGCGCCCATGATGTCTGGCAGCGCCACGTTGACGATGGTAGTCGTGAGCATCGCTGACAGCGTGCCCAGCATTACCGTGATCGTCGCAAACCAGCGGTAATTTGGCCCGAAACGCTTGAAGAGATCGTCAGTGCTTTCCGGTTTCAATGATGACCTCGACCATCATGCCCGGGCGCAGGCGCGCGTCTTTGTCCACGAGCTTCACGCGTAGTGGCAGCCGTTGCGTGATCTTGGTGAAGTTGCCGCTCGGGTTGGGGTCTGGCAGTAACGCAAAACGGTTGGTCGCGGCTTGTCCGATGCGCAAGACCTCGCCTTTGAAAACTTGGCCCGGGTAGGCATCGACTCTGATGTCGGCGGGCATGCCGGGCTTGAGATGGCCGATGTCGGTTTCCTTGACGTTGGCTTCGACCCAGATTTCCTTCGGGTCGTGAAACATCAGGATGCGTTGTCCGGCCGACACATGTTCGCCTTTGCGTACAAAGGTCATCACCACGCGGCCATCGGCCGGGGCATTCAGGGTGCGATCGGCGATATCGATGTCTCTGCGTTTGATTTCCGCTCGAATTTCGTCGGCCTGACGCGCCAGCACCTGCTGCTGTTGGCCGATCACCTGCACCTGCTGGCGGCTGCCGCCTGCGGAGGAAAGCGCACCGCGTACTGCGGCCACTTCGGCGATCGCCTTGCGGTGCCGCTCTTGAGCGAGTTGATATGCGCCGCGGGCCTGATCGATTTCCTGCCCGGAAACGAATTTCTCCAGCCCTTGCATACGTTTCATTTCGACTTCGGCCTGCCGTAACTGGCCAGCCGCAGCTGCAGCATCGGCCTCGGCGGCGGCGAGCCGGTTGGTCTCGCTCTGAAAACGGCCTGCAGTTTCCTGCGCGACCTGCCCTGTCTGCGCGGTAGTGACGCCGATCTGGCTTTCAATCGCGCGCAGTTTCGACACCAGCACTTCCCGCTGCAATACCGAGTCGCGTTCGTCTATACGTCCCAGCAACTGGCCCTTCTTGACCTCGTCGCCTTCGATGACTGGCAGTTCAACCAACACGCCGCCAACACGGCTCGACAAGGTTATTACCTCACCGTCGATGCGCGCATCGTCGATATAAACGTGCGTAAAGCGCTGATAAACCCAATATCCGCCCGCTACGAACAGCACTGCGGAAAGCAGCGCGACGAATTTGGCTTTGTGGCGTGAGAACCAGGTGTCGCCGTTGGCGGCAGATGCGGCGGATGCAGCAGACGCATCTGACGTGGAAGACGATGTGGGCGTAGGGGGAGCAGTGGCCATGTATTGGATACGACTAGCTTGCCACAGGTGCCGTGCGAGAGCTGGCACACAGCGGATACGTGATTATCGCGCTGCTGGAATGGTGCGGCAAGCAAACAAAATTCGCACGTTCGTGATATGGATTATGGTGGCAAGCACGCTGGAGCAGGTATCATGATAGTTCACTGACGTTGCCAACCCACCTTATGTGGGTTCCTGGGAGACCCAATGCTTGTCGATGATAGAGTGCCCGCGATCAAAGGTCTTCCGCTCACCTGCGATACCCACTTGCACGTCTTCGGTGATCCGGCGACTTATCCGTATAGCGCGGACAAACGCAACTCACCGCCTGCCGTGCCGTTGGCGGATTACATGGCGGGTTATCGCGATGTGGCGCATCGCTGCGGCATTGAGCGCATGGTATTCACGCAGCCCAGCACTTATGGCCGTGACAACACCTGCCTGCTCGACGCCATCGAGTTGTGCAACGGCAACGCGCGCGGCATTGTCGATATCGACGAGAACGCACCGGACGCTGAACTCGCGCGCCTGAAAGCTGCGGGCGTGGTGGGCATACGCTTCAATCTCGGCCCGCCGAACCGGCCACGTGAAGCGGGCTTGATGGAAAAACATTTGCCGCGCCTGCTGCGGCTGGATGCGCGCTGTGCGGAAATCGGCTGGCAGTTGGATATTCTGTCGCCTAGCTGGCTGATCATCGACATGCTCGACGTTTACCGTAAACTCAAATCAAACTTCACGCTGGCGCACTTTGGCATGTTCCTCGCGCGGGATGGCGCAAAGCAGCCGGGCCTTTTGAAGATGACCGAATTTTTGCGCGATGGACGCGATGGGCCGGGGCACTGTTACATGAAACTTACCGCGCCGTATCGCATGGCCAGTGAGCCGAAGTTCGAGGATTCCACCGTAATCGCGCAGGCGCTCATCGAAGCTGTGCCGGATCACGTGATCTGGGGCAGTGACTATCCGTATCTGTCGAACGCTCATCGCGTGAATTCGATTGACCTCTTTGATCTGGTGGCGCAGTGGATGCCGGACGCAGCGATCCGGCAGAAAGTGCTGGTGGATAATCCGGCACGGTTATTTGGATTTTAAAATATTAAATAAAATCAAATACTTATGAAACTCTGGATACAGGTCTTTTCCTCGCGCGAGCGCAATCCCGATTACCACCGTGCGCTCGAAAGCCATCTGCGAAGTATCGTCGACCCGGGCACCGAGATTGATGTGCACGGCACGAAAAAGGGCGGGCTGGGCGAACAGTTCCGCATTTTTCAGGCCATCGACACGCCGGACATTATCGAAAACGTGTTGAAGTGCAAATTTGCCACCAACGAAAAAGGCGAACGGCAGTACGACGCGTTCGTGTCACTCAACTCCACCGACCCCGCGCTGGTCGAGGCGCGCGAAGTGCTGGATATCCCAGTGCTTGGGTTCCTCGAAACCACCGCGCACATGGCGTGCATGATGGGCAAGAAGTTTTCACTGATTACGCCCAACCCGAAATTCGCGTTGTCGTTCGAGCAGAGGCTGACGCTGTACGGCCTTACCGGGCGGCTGGCGTCGATCGAAGCGATGAATATTCCGAATCTCGCCGACTACCGGCAGGCCTATCTCCACGAGGCCGCTCGCACGCGTGTATTCAACGAATGGGATGCCGCCGCGCGCCGCGCCATTGCCGCTGGTGCCGAGGTGCTGATTCCCTGCGGCTCACACGCCGTGCTCACGGCGAGGCGTGGTGTGAACGAAATCGACGGCGCGTTGATTGTCGATGGCCTTGCGATGCTGATCAAAATGGCCGAGACCATGGTCAAGCTGCAAAAAACCATGGGTAGTGTGGTGAGCCGTAAAATGCTTTATCAGGCGCCTGATGCAGCGGTGTTGCAAAAGGCACAGCAGGATTACGGGCTAACGTTGTGATGCGGCATTCACGGGAGAAAGTGATGAGACTCTTGGCAATTCAAAGGGCGGCAATAATGGGGCTGCTGGGAGCTGCGGTTACACAACCGGCGGCCGCGCAGCAATTTCCAACCAAACCGATCCGCTATGTCGTGGCGTTTGCCGCGGGTGATTCGCCGGACATCGTGGCGCGGCTGATGGGCGACAAGTTAAGCCGCATCTGGGAGCAGCAGGTGCTGGTGGAGAACCGCACCGGTGCAGGCGGTACCATCGCGGGCGCGTTCGTGGCCAAAGCGCCGCCAGATGGCTACACACTGTTTCATTGCAACATCGCGTCCAACGGCATCGCGTCGGGCTTGTACGCGAAGCTGCCGTACGATGGACTCAAGGATTTTTCGCCGATCACCCGGGTGGGCGCTACGCCCAATGCGCTTAACGTGCATCCGTCGATGCCAGTGCGTACGCTGAAGGAATTTGTCGCGCACGCCAAGGCCACGCCGGGCAAAATTAGTTATGGCCACGGTGGTGTGGGCGCTTCGCCGCATTTGACCATGGAGCTCTTCAAGACTATCGCGCGTCTGGATGTCGTGCACATCGCCTACAAAGGGGCGTCGCCAGCGCTGACGGATTTGCTGGGCGGTCAGATTCCGGTGATGATTGCCAATGTGCCGGCGCTGTTGCCGTACGTGGCGTCCGGCAAGATACGTCCGTTGGCGGTGACCAGCGCCAAACGCGTGTTGCCGCTGCCGAACATTCCGACGTTTATCGAGTCGGGTTTTCCCAACTTCGAGGTGGTGGCCTGGTACGGCACCTGCGGGCCGGCAGGCGTGCCCGCGCCGATCCTCGACAAGATTCACGGTGACATCGTCAAGGTGCTGCAAATGCCCGATGTGGCGCAGCGTTTCGCCGAGATGGTGGTGGACCCCGCAACGCAGAGCCGCGAGGAGTTTACCAACTTCATCCGTTCGGAAATGACGCGCTGGGCGAAGGTCGTGAAAGATGCGGCGATTCCCATGCAGTAACCCTTGGCAACGAGGAGCCGGTCATGAGCGTGCTGAAAATCATTATTGCCGCCATCGCGCTGACAGTGGGCGTCAAGGAATGGAATCGCCATCAATTGAACGCAGACGGACGGCCCGCAGCCGCGGTAGCCGTGGCCGACACCGGCTTTGTGCCGCTACCACAGCCCAAGATTGGTTCGCAAGGCCGGGTGGTAGTGTTCGCGCCGGACAATTGCAGCCGTGAAGAAGGCCGCAAGTCGGATGAACTGGTGCGTGAACTCGAACGGCAGAAGATTCCGCATGTGCGTAGCAGTACCGCGAGTTTCGAGGCCGCCGATCCGGCGGCGTTCGGGCGTTTGAGTGGCGTGATGAATGGCAAGGCGCCGATTGTGTTCATCAACGGCCGGGGAAAATCGAATCCCAGCTTGAAGGAAGTTTTGGCTGAATATCAGCAGGTGCGATGATTCCGGTTAAGTCCGCGCTGAGTGGAATCCAGACGCCACGTGCGCGGTCGTACGCTTTTCGAAAGGTGAGCATGTTGACTCCAAAGCGGGCACGCTGTTTTGTGCTGGCGGCAATGATGGCCACGGGAACGGCTGTGGCACAGGCCGCGTTTCCCTTTCCCGTAAGGCCGGTGCGTTTTATCGTCGGTTCACCGGCGGGCGGCGGCAACGATATCGTTGCGCGCATTCTCGCGGCGAAACTTTCCGAGGGTTATGGTCATCAAGTGGTGGTGGATAACCGCGGCGGGGCGAACGGTATTATCGGCATGGAGCTTGCCGCGCGCGCCGCGCCTGATGGTTACACTTGGTACATGGGTACGGCGGGCCACTTGAGCGTGAATGCGGTGTATTACCCAAAGCTGCCGTTCAACATGGAGCGCGATTTCACACCGCTGACCCAGGTGGTGACGCTGCCGTTTTTGCTTTACATGCATCCGTCGGTGCCTGCGAAAACACTGGCGGAACTGGTGGCACATGCGAAGGCGAATCCCGGCAAGCTGGCTTGGTCGTCGTCGGGTGACGGCGGCCTGCCGCAATTCGCGGGCGAGATGCTGAAGCTCGCCGCCGGCATCAACACGCGGCGCATTCCGTACAAGGGCAGCGCGCCGGCTTTTAACGATTTGCTGGCGGGCCAGGTGCAGTATTGCATCGAGGCCGTACCCATCGGCTTGCAGCACGTGAAAAGTGGACGACTATTGGCACTGGCCACCACGGGCGCGCAGCGGTTGCCGTTTCTGCCCGATATTCCCACGATCCGTGAAACTTATGCGGGTTACGAAGTACAGAACTGGTATGGCATGGTGCTCCCGGCGGGCATGCCGCGTGAACTGGTGAACCGGCTGCACGCGGACATTTCCAAGGCGATGAATGCTCCCGACATCAAGGCGAAATTGATCGCACAGGGTACCGATCCGGTAGGCAGCACACCGGAAGCGTTTGCGGTGTTTCGCAAAGCGGAAGAAGGCAAGTGGGCGCGCGTGATTAAGGAAGCGAATATCCGACCGCAGTAATTGTTTAAAAATAGTTAATAAAAACAAATACTTATGGTATGGCTGCGAACAGCGAATCAAGGTCCTGGCATGCGGCATGAGCTGACTCTGCTGCTGGCGTGCGCGTTGCTGGCGGCGGCAATCGCCACGCATGCGCAGACTTATCCCGTCAAACCGGTGCGGCTGGTGACCGGCTCGTCGGCCGGTGGTGGCGCGGACATCACCGCGCGCGCTATCGCACAGCGACTCGCTGATGCGATGGCACAGCAGGTGATTGTCGACAATCGTCCGGGCGCTGCTGGCATGCTGGCCAATGAATTCACCGCGCGGCAGCCGGCGGACGGCTACACGCTGCTGTTGCAGCCAGGGTCGTTTGTCACGCTGAGTACGCAGCTGAACGTGAAAGCCCCGTGGGACCCGTTGAAACATCTCGCCCCCATCGTGCAGGTGAGTTCGTACGATTTCGTACTGGTAGTGCATCCATCGGTGCCGGCGCGTAGCGTGAAGGAATTGATTGCAGTGGCGAAGGCCAGGCCGCGCGCATTGAGTTTCGTGTCGACAGGCGTGGGCAGCAATTTTCATCTGGCGGGCGAGCTCTTCAAGCTGCGCGCGGGGGTGGATCTGTGGCACGTGCCGTACAAGGGCAGCCCGCCGGCGATTGTCGATTTGATCGCAGGCCGCGCGGAAGTCATGTTCATCCACGCCATCGCCATCAATCAGTACGTGAAGAGCGGACGCCTGCGCGCGCTGGGCGTTACGGGCACGAAGCCGAACCCGGTATTGCCGCAAGCGCCGCCGATCGCTGCGATCCTGCCCGGTTACGAACTGACGGGTTCCGAAGGACTGTTCGCGCCGCTGAATCCGCCGCGCCATCTGGCGATGCGCCTTAACACGACGATAAGCACGCTACTCGCCAGTTCAGAACTGAAAGAAGCTTGGGCCGCCAAGGGTGTGGAGTTTGCGCCGAACACGCCCGAGCAATACGCGGTGCGCGTGCGCGACGACTACGACAAGGCCGCGTCGGTGATCAAGGCGGCGGGCATCAAGCCGGAATAAATTACTCATATAAAACAAATAGTTATGAAGACGCAAGGCTTGGTGTTGTTGACAGCGATGGTGAGCGTGACGGGTGTCGCGCCTGCCCAGCCTTATCCGCAGCGGCCGGTGCGCATCATTGTCAATGTCAGTGCCGGCGGTGGCGTGGATATTGTTGCGCGTATTGCCGGTTCGCACATGAGCGCGGTGTGGGGGCAGACTTTCGTCGTCGATAACCGCACCGGCGCTGGGGGCGCGATCGGCGCCGACATTGCCGCGAAGGCGGCGCCAGACGGCCATACCCTGCTGGTCAGCAGCAGCACGCTGATTACCACGGCAGCCATGCGCGGTTCGGGCGGTGCGGCGGGCGCGTTGGGCTATGACCCGCTGCGCGATTTGCAGGCCGTGTCGAAGCTTACTGCCAACCCGTACATTATCTGCGTGACACCGACGCTACCGGTGAATTCCATCAAGGAACTGATCGCGCTCGCCAGATCCAAAAGCGGTGGCGTAAGTTATGGATCATCAGGTAACGGTGCGATCATTCACATGGGGGCCGCGCTGCTGGCATCGATGGCGGGCGTGACCATGGTGCACGTGCCGTACAAGGGCGTCGTCGATGTGTATCCCGCAGTGGCGGCGGGGCAGGTAGACTGGGTGATGGGCAGTCCCATATCCGCACTGCCGTTAATCAAGGCTGGACGCATGAAAGGCATCGCGGTAAGCAGCACGCGCCGTGCGCGTACGCTGCCGGATCTTCCGACGGTAGCCGAAAGTGGCCTGCCGGGCTATGAAGTGACGGCATGGTACGGAATGTTCGCGCCGGCAAAGACGCCGATGGTCATCGTCGACCGTCTGCAAGCTGAGGCCAAACGCGCCTTGCAGGCGCCGGAAGTGGTGCGGCGCATGGATGCGGAAGGCACCGACATTGTGGCCAGTACGCCCGCGCAGTTCGGCGACGAAGTCAAGGCCGAATTCGAAAAGTGGCGCGCGGTGGTGAAGAAGGTCGGGCTGCAATAGACGGCAGGCGCGTCGCGGGACTTGGCAAAAGGCGCGGCGCGCTTGGGGTATCATTCCCGCATCGAATTCTTGCCGCATGTGAAGGACGTTCATGGCCCAGTACCTTAAAAAACGCATTCCCGCCGAAATTACAGACGCCCTCGACCAGAAGGTACGGCAAACGGTGGAAGGCATACTCACCGATGTCAAAAAACGCGGCGACGATGCCGTGCGTGAGTTGTCACAACAGTTCGACAAATGGGCGCCGGCGAGCTTTAAACTGTCGAGGGGCGAACTGGACGATATTTTGCGCAAGGTGCCGGAAAGCACGCTTGACGACATCAAATTCGCGCAGGCGCAGATACGCAACTTCGCGTTGCACCAGCGCGCGGCGTTAAAAGACATTGAAGTCGAAACGCTGCCGGGCGTGAAGCTCGGCCACAAAAATATTCCCGTTGACAGCGTGGGCTGTTACGTGCCCGGCGGGCGTTACCCGATGGTGGCTTCCGCGCATATGAGCATTGTGACCGCGCGCACGGCAGGGGTACGGCGCGTGATCGCGTGCACGCCGCCAAATCAGGGCGCGCCCCATGCCGAGACCATTGCTGCGATGGTGCTGGCTGGCGCGGATGACATCTACGTGCTGGGCGGTGTGCAGGCTGTCGCGGCGATGGGCGTGGGCACGCAGACCATCGCGCCGGTGGACATGCTGGTGGGGCCGGGCAACGCGTACGTGGCGGAAGCCAAGCGCCAGTTGTTCGGCCGGGTGGGTATTGATTTGCTGGCAGGGCCGACGGAAATTCTGGTGATTGCCGATGAAACCGCCGACATTGAAATGATTGCCACTGATTTGCTGGGGCAGGCCGAACACGGGCCGACCAGTCCGGCGATTTGCATCACCACGTCGCGCAATATTGCAGATGCACTGCCTGCCGAGATCGAGCGGCAGTTGAAGGTGCTGCCGACTGCGGACGTGGCGGGCGTAGCGTGGCGTGATTACGGCGAAATTATTTTGGTCGATTCCATCGATGAAGCGGTGAAAGAGGGCGACCGTGTGGCTGCTGAGCATGTTGAAATCCTCACCAAGGAGCCGCGCTA
The DNA here is from genome assembly GCA_900299145.1 of Betaproteobacteria bacterium. Taxonomy (GTDB): domain Bacteria; phylum Pseudomonadota; class Gammaproteobacteria; order Burkholderiales; family SG8-41; genus UBA5216. The sequence continues at coordinate 10,661 of OMIN01000118.1, forward strand.
CTTTTTGCAGCACATGAAAAACTACGGTGCGCTGTTCCTGGGCCCGCAAACCAACGTGTCGTACGGCGACAAGGTGATCGGCACCAATCACACGCTGCCCACGCTGGGCGCGGCGCGCTATACCGGCGGGCTGTGGGTGGGCAAGTTTCTGAAGACGTGCACGTATCAGGAAATTTCCGACGCCGCTGCGGTGACAGTAGGTGAATACTGCTCGCGGCTGTGTGCCATTGAACGCTTCTGGGGACACAAGGAGCAGGCGGATTTGCGGCTGCGCAAATATGGCGGGCAGAACGTGGGACTCGGTGCGAAGCAGGAGGAATAAATGAGTGCGGCCGGTAATATCAACCATAAATTCCGGCTCGATGGCCGTGCGGTGCTGGTCGCCGGCGCGGGCCGCGGCATCGGCCGTGCGTGCGCGGTGGCGATGGCGCATGCCGGTGCCCAAGTGTGGTTGATGTCGCGCACGCAAGGCGAGCTGGATGCCGCCGTTGCGGAAATCAATCGGGCGGGCGGCAAGGCGCATGCGCTGGTGTGCGACGTGACTGACGCCGCCGCTGTAAAAGATGCTGTCGCTCAATTGCCCAGGCTCGACGTGCTGGTGAACAACGCGGGCACGAACATCCCCGAGCCGTTCGTGAATGTCAGCGAAGCCAATCTGGATCACGTGCTGAATCTGAATATTCGCGCGATGTTCATCACGGCGCAGGCAGCGGTGAAAAAATGCAGGAAGATCCGCAGCGCAAATCACGCGGTGGCTGTGTGATCAACATTACGTCGCAGATGGGCCACGTGGGCGCGCCCACGCGCACGGTTTATTGCATGACCAAGCATGCCATGGAAGGCTTCACCAAGGCGCTGGCGGTGGAATTGGCGCCCGGTAACATTCGCGTGAATTCGGTGGCGCCGACGTTTCTCGAAACGCCGTTGACCGCACCGATGTTCGCCAGGCCGGAATTTGCAAAATGGGTGATGGAGCGCATTCCGCTGGGCCGGTTGGGGCAACTCGATGAAGTTGCCGCGTCGGTGGTTTACGTGGCGAGCGAGGCGGCGGGGCTGATGACCGGCGCAAGCCTCGTCATCGACGGCGGCTGGACGGCGCAGTAACGGACAGAAATTTACCGCCGGAAAAACGTTGGTCTTTTGGCGCCCGTGGGAGCGGCACGCTCATCCTTGTGGCGGAAGCTGATGCGGCCTTTGCTCATGTCGTAGGGCGACATTTCAAGCGTGACTTTGTCACCGGCAAGAATACGGATGCGGTGCTTGCGGATTTTGCCGGAGGCGTAGGCGGTGACTTCGTGGCCATTGTCCAGGGTCACGCGGAAAATGGTGTTGGGCAATACTTCGTTGACCACACCTTCGAACTCGACGGTCTCTTCTTTTGCCAAGCTGAACTCCCGATTGCGTAACACGCGCCGGCAGCACGGGCGGGCGCGGTGTCAAATGACCCATCGAGGAAGACCAGCATGAACACCCTTGCGGGGCGTGGCGCTAACCGACAACTAATTTGAGAGCGGCAGTATGGGCGTTGCGGCCTTGTTTAGCAAGGAAAAGTGCGGCGCGCAAAGTTGCATGACGTATGGACGACGCCGTTGCAGAATCGATCAGATGGATTGTAAGTATTTGTTTTTATTGGGTATTTTAAAGTGTCATTTAAGAATGTGCGCGCGACATCTACACGCTCAACTGTCAATCCACGCGCGCGCCAGAAGCTTTGACCACTTTCGCCCACAGCGCAATCTGCGCGAGATTGAATTTGTCCATGCCATCCGGCGTGGTCGGCACCACTTCCGCACCGAGGCTGGTAATGCGCTCTTTTACATCCGCGAGGTTGAGCGCGCGCGTGAGTTCGCCGTTGATTCTTGCGACGACATCCCTGGGTGTGGCCGCTTGCACGACCATGCCGAACCAACCCACTGCTTCAAAGCCCGCCACGCCTGACTCGGCCATCGTTGGCAGGTGGGGCAACGCTGCAGTGCGCTTGGGGCAGGTGACCGCCAGAGATTTGACACGCCCACTTTTGGCGAGCGGGCTGACGACCACGATGTTTTCAAAACTCATGGTGATTTGACCGCCCATCACATCGGCGATGGCTTGTGTGCTGCCTTTGTAGGGCACGTGCTGCATGTCAACACCGGTCAGCATCTTGAGCATTTCGCCGGAGAGGTGATTGGGCGTGCCAGCGCCGGGCGAGGAGAACGTCATTTGTCCCGGCCGCGCTTTGGCCAGCGCAACCAGTTCGCGGGCGCTTGTTACCGGCATGGCCGGGTGCACCGACAGCACATAACATGTCGTCGCGATCAGTGAAATGGAGGCAAAGTCTTTCACCGGGTCAAACGGAATTTTGCTGTAAATACTTGGCGCCACCGAATTGGGCGCGGTGGTGGCGAGTAGCAGCGTGTGCCCGTCGGGCGCGGCCTTGGCGGCAACCTCGGTGCCGATCAAACCGCTGGCGCCGGGGCGATTATCGACAATGAACTGCTGCCCCCAGGTTTCGGAAAATTTCTGCCCGGCAATGCGTGCCAACAGGTCGGCCGTGCCGCCGGGGGTCCACGGCACGATGATGCGCGCGGCGCGCGCAGGGTAGTTTTGTGCAAATGCGCCGTGGCTGGCGCCGCCGAGGGACAGAGCGGCAATAACAAAAGTGCGTGTAATCGGCACGAAAGCTCCTTCGCAAGAGCGTTAATTTTACTGTAGTGGTGAGCGGGCGCGTTCTCCGGGATAATATCGGCATTCTCCCATCGAGCCTTGCTGAAACCCATGCTTGACATACAACTTCTGCGCAGTGACCTCGCCGCCGTCGCCAAACGCCTTGCTGATCGCGGTTTCACGCTCGACGCCGCCGCATTCGAAGCACTTGAAGCCGAACGCAAGAAAGTGCAAACCGACACGCAGGAATTGCAGGCCAAGCGCAACGCGTTGTCGAAACAAATCGGCCAGATGAAGGCGAAGAAAGAAGATGCCTCGGCGCTGATGGCAGAGGTGAACGCGCAGGCTGAGCAACTGAAGGCGCTGGAACAGCAACTCGCGGATGTGCAGCAGCGGCTCAATGAGTATTTGATGGTGATCCCGAATCTGCCGCAGGCGTCAGTGCCGTTCGGTAAATCGGCGGATGACAACCCCGAAGTGCGGCGCGTGGGCGAGCCACGCCAATTTGATTTCACGGTGAAAGATCACGTCGATGCGGGCGCGGCGCTGGGCGGGCTGGATTTCGATACCGCGGGCAAAATCGCCGGTGCGCGGTTTTCGGTGTTGAAGGGCGGCGTGGCTCGATTGCACCGTGCGATTGCGCAGTGCATGCTGGACACGCACACCAGTGAACACGGCTACACCGAGGTGTACGCGCCGTATATGGTGAGCGGCGATTGCGCCAACGGCGTGTCGAGCCTTGCGAAATTCAAGGAGGATTTGTTCAAGATCGAAGGGCGGGATTTGTATTTGATCCCTACTGCTGAATACCCGGTGACAAATTTCGTTAGAAATCAAATACTTACGTTCAAAGAGCTGCCGCTGAAATTTGCCTGCCACTCGCCGTGCTTCCGCAGCGAGGCGGGATCGTACGGCAAGGACACGCGCGGCATGATCCGTCAGCATCAGTTCGACAAGGTTGAACTGGTGCAGATTGTCACCCCGGAAAATTCCGGCGCGGCGCATGAAGAACTTACCGCGCACGCGGAAACAATTTTGAAAAAGCTCGAATTGCCATTTCGCACAGTGACACTGTGCACCGGCGACATGGGGTTCTCTTCGGCAAAAACTTACGACATTGAAGTGTGGTTGCCGGGGCAAAGCGCCTATCGCGAAATTTCATCGTGCAGCAACTTTGAGGCGTTTCAGGCGCGGCGCATGCAGGCACGCTATCGCACAGCGCAGGGCAAGACGGAACTGCTGCACACCATCAACGGCTCTGGCCTTGCGGTGGGGCGTACGCTGGTGGCGATACTGGAGAATTATCAGAACGCTGATGGCAGCGTGGCCGTGCCGGCGGCGTTGCAGCCTTATATGGGCGGGCTGAAGGCCATCGTGCCAATGGCGTAGCGGCGCGCTACGCCTCGACCCGTACCACCAGCTTGCCGGTGTTTTCGCCGCGAAACAGCATGCCCAGCCCGATGGGCGCTTGATCCAGGCCTTCGAGTACGTGCAGCCGTTGCCGCAGACTGCCATCGCGCAACCGCGCTGCCAGCCATGCGCGCGCTTCGTCATAGCGGTCGTGGTAGTTGAACACCAGAAAGCCCTGCATGCGGCCGCGTGCTGAAGCGAGTTTGTCGAGATTGCGTATGCCATAGCGCTCGGCCGCGTGTGTTTGCGAAATGCGGCCGCACAGCACCACGCGCGCGCCATGCCGCAAATGCGCAAGCGCCGCATCGAGCGTCGCGCCGCCGACGTTGTCGAAATAAAGATCGATGCCCCCAGGGCAAGCACGCCCGATGGCAGCTTCAAGGTCTGCGCCGGTGCTGCAGGCCTTATAGTCGATGGCCGCATGCGCGCCGAGATCGTTCGTGACATACGCACACTTGTCCGCACCGCCCGCGATGCCAACAATACGGCAGCCTTCGATGCGCGCGATTTGCACCGCGATCTGCCCCACGCCGCCGGCCGCCGCCGACACCAGCACCCGGTCATTGGGCCGCATGCCGCCGATATCGCGCAGCCCGAAATACGCGGTAACCGCGCTCAAGCCCAGCGGGCCGATCCAGTCTTCCGCCGTGCCGAGCGAGAGATCCAGCTTTTGCAGAAAACGCGCGGCAATGGTCGGATGCGTCTGCCAGCCCAGCCGTGCCTGCACCATGTCGCCGGGTACGAACCCGTCGGCGCGGGAGTCAATCACGCGAGCAATGCCGCCACCCATCATCGGCTCGCCCAGCGGAATGCCCTGTTTGTACGACGTGCCCTCGCTCATCCACGAACGCATCGCAGGATCAAGGGATAGATACCGTGTTTCGAGTAAAACCTCGCCGGCGGCTGGGGTACGCGCCGGCACGGCATCGCTAGAAAAGTTTGCCGGACCGGGAATACCGGTGGGTCGCGCCGTCAGCAGTAATCGGCGATTGGAGGGCAACGCAAGCATCCGGGGAATCGTGCCGAACTGTCGGTTTGGCGTAGCGAGGGAGTGGCGGAGAGGGAGGGATTCGAACCCTCGAGGGCCTTGCGACCCTTCCGGTTTTCGAGACCGGTACATTCAACCACTCTGCCACCTCTCCGGGAGGCGCGGATTCTATCAGAAAGCCTGCGGCGTGGCAGTTGCCGCAATTTTTGCATAAGGCTGACCGGGGAAGAGGCGCAACAGGTCGTTAAGCGTGCGCCCATCGCTATACCATCATGCCGGGAAGCGCCACGGGGAATCCGTTGAATTTTGTAACAGTCAAACATTACATCCAAAGGAGACAGCATGATACCCGCAACCATGAACGCCATCGAGATTACGCAGGCTGGCGGCCCCGAAGTGCTCAAACTTACCACGCGCCCCGTGCCCCAACCGGCGGCGGGACAGGTGCTGATCAAAGTGGCGTATGCCGGTATCAATCGCCACGACTGTGGTCAGCGCAATCGCGGCTTCGGGCCCAAGGGGGCGACCGATATTCCGGGCCTGGAAGTCTCCGGCGAAGTTGTCGCGGTTGGCACTGGCGTCACGCGCTGGAAAGCTGGTGACAAGGTTTGCGCGCTGGTGAACGGCGGTGGCTATGCGCAATACTGCCTGGCGTTGCAGGAGGTGACGTTCCCGATTCCCGATGGTTTTGATATGAAAATGGCTGCCGGGCTGCCGGAGGCGCTGATGACTGCGTGGCTCAATGTTTTTATTCTTGGCCGGCTTAAAGCGGGTGAATGGCTGCTGGTGCACGGCGGCTCAAGCGGCGTCGGCAGTACGGCAATCAAGCTTGGGCTGCTCACTGGCGCGAAAGTCATCGCCACCGTGGGCAACGAAGCCAAGCGAGAATTCTGCTTGAAGATCGGTGCGCACGCCGCGATCAATTACCGCACGCAGGATTTCGTAGCCGAAGTCGAAAAAATCACCGAAGGCCACGGTGCCGACGTGATTCTCGACATGGCAGGCGCCGCCTACGCCAAGCGCAACCTGCAGGCGTTGGCGATGGATGGGCGCGTGATTCATATCAGCTCTGGCGACAAAAACGAATACAGCGTGCCGCTCAGCGCGATCATGGGCAAGCGCGCCGTGGTCAGCGGATCAGGCCTGCGCGTGTCGGCGCTGCCGGTGAAAGTGGAGATCGTGCGCCAGCTCAACGAAAAAGTGTGGCCGCATTTGGGCGCGAAAGTCACGCCAGTGATTGATTCGATACTGCCGCTGGCGAAGGCTTGTGACGCGCATTCGCGGATGGAGACCAGCGAGCATATCGGGAAGATTCTTCTTGACGTAACTATTTGATTTTGTTTATTTATTTCAGGGGGTAAAAGGTATATCAATTTCCCTTATCTTGCGCTAACAGCAGCGCTCCTACTGGCCTGAACTGGTGAATAAGAAAAAATTCCTGTCTTTGTGATTTTGTTACGTTTTGTCATGGTGGTTACGGTCTAAAATTCCGTTGAAATAGGGCCATTGCGTGCTGTTTGCTCGAACGGTCGGAGCGAAGCCCAATATGCATAGCACTTTGTTACTGCTGCTCGAACGATTTGACGATGTTCGGCGTAAAGCGCCAGACGGGAAAGGAGCTCCATGGCTACACCGGTATCCAATTCTGTAGCGCTACCCGCGATAGATGGCGGCAACGGCACGATTGCCGACGAGGCTATCAATGGGCTGGTGCAGGGGAGTTCTTGGCAGTTTGGGGGTGGGCCGCGCGTACTGACCTACTCCTTCAATTTGAACGATGGTCCTGGAGGCGCTTTCACCAGTTCATTCATCGATGCGGTAAATCGTGCGCTGGTGGAATGGTCAAACGTCGCAAATATCAATTTTCGGAATGTCGCATCTGGCACGCTATATTTTGAAAGTCAGGCTGATATCGCGTTTACGCTGACCGGGGATGATCTGCAGCTTGGTTTGGGCGCAATAGGGTTAGCGATTTTTCCGGATCCCGCCTTTGCAAACCTTTTGCGAGCAAGTGCCGGACTTGCAATCACCAATTATCCAAATCCCGAAGGCGATGTTTTCTTTGATAATTTCTTTCAATGGTATCAATTTTTGAACACAGGGGGTGCAGGGCTATCAACGATATTGCATGAAATCGGACACGCACTGGGATTGAAACATCCTGATGACGACGGTGGCAATGGTCGTTTGACGTTTTCGCAGCTAGGGATAAGCGGATTGGATTCAGATCGCTGGTCCATTATGAGTAATAACGAAACTGACTCAGCGATTGCCTACAATCGGGATGCCACGCCAATGCCGCTGGATATGCTTGCGATTCAGCAAATCTATGGCGCAAATATGTCGTTTCATGCGGGCGACGACATTTACCTATTGACGGCTAACAGCGTTTCCACAGCAAGTCCGCGTAGAACCATATAGGATGCCGGCGGCAACGACACAGTCGATGCGTCCAGTATCAACACTTCTTTGTCTCTTGTAACGATTGACCTTACACCTGGAACCGGATTTTATCAATATAGGGCGCAAAACGATTTCACTGCTATTGCTTACAACGTCATTATCGAAAATGCAATTGGTTCCAGTGGCGGAGACGTGCTTATTGGCAACGATGCAGCCAATCGCTTGGACGGCCGTGGTGGTGCTGACATCATGCGAGGCGGCAAAGGTGACGATACCTATGTTGTAGACAATTCTCAGGACGTCGTTACGGAAGGCCCTGCCGAGGGTTTCGATATTGTCTTGAGTTCTGCGTCCTTTGCGCTCCCTGTGAACGTGGAAGGTCTTACCCTGTTAGGTAATGCCAACATCAGCGGGACAGGAAATGGCCTGAATAACAGTATCACTGGCAATAGCGGAGACAATGTGCTGGATGGTGGCGCGGGTGCAGATGTACTCGCTGGTAGCGCGGGCAATGACACCTATTTGCTTGATGCCACGGATACAGTTGTAGAAAACGCAGAGGAAGGGACGGACAGTGTTGTCGCTGGTTTCACATATGTATTGGGCACAAACGTCGAGAATTTGACGCTCACTGGTGCTGACAGCGTCAACGGTACGGGTAATGATCTGAATAACGTATTGCTGGGTAACAGTGGTGTAAACGTGCTCACCGGTGGCAAGGGGGATGATACCTATGGTGTAGATAACACACAGGATGTAGTGGTAGAAAATCCCGACGAAGGGATCGATACTGTTATCAGTTCAGTGAACTACAGCCTCGTCAACACCAGTATCGAAAATCTTCGATTTACCAAGTCCTTTGACGCAGTGGCTATTGGAAATGAGTTTGATAACAAGCTTACCGGTAATAGCGGATGGAATGAACTGATTGGCGGGGCGGGTGACGATGTGCTGGACGGCGGGCCAGGCATTGACAGGATGTTTGGTGGCCCGGGCAACGATACCTATGTGATTGATAACCGTGGTGCACCATCCACTGGATTGTTGTTGTATGGACATTACGGTCAAATTAACTTTGATACACCCGCTACATTTACACCTAGTACTGGAGTGTTTGACATTGTCAATTTGTATGACAACGGGATCTATAATGGTGGCGACGGGATTGTGGACGGTTTTTTTGTCAGATACCTAGAACCCAATTCAAGTTTTACGATTTCCATAACGCCGACTGGCTTTGGGCAACCTGTTGCCCCAGGTCAAAATCTTACGCCAGGAATTTATAGCGGTGGAATTGAAACCTCCTTCGGAGGCATCTCCAATCGCGAACATGGCACTTTTGAGTTATTTAGCATCGACGTAAATTACAGCAATCGATCCTCTCCTCAACTGCGAAGCATTTCTTTTAGATTCGACCAAGACAATTTCCTTCCCGGAGAGTCGCCAATATCGGGTGTATTTAACTGGAACATTCCAACGAGTGCGTTGGCGCGCGAGTCTATAACGGAATTGGTAAACGAAGGGAATGACACGGTTTTCTCGGTCGCAAGTATTGATCTTAATTCAGTCGCAAACGTAGAGAATGTAACGCTTACAGGTAGCGCTTCGACCTATGCAGTGGGGGATGCGGCCAATAACGCCCTAATTGGCAATTCTGGGGCAAACACGCTTACAGGCGGTGCAGGGGATGACTCGCTTGACGGGGGACTGGGGAATGACGTTATTGATGGCGGTGGCAGTATTGACACGGTGAGCTATTCTAGTGCCATCGCAAGTGTATCTGTGAGCCTTCGGGCGGGTGTTGCAAGTGGTGGGGCGGGTAGTGACGTGCTAACTGATATTGAGAGATTGTCAGGAAGCCGATTTAACGACTTGCTGATTGGTAATGAGGGAAACAATGTAATCGATGGCGGACTTGGCAACGATACGGTAACTGGAGGTGCGGGAATTGATACAGTGCTGTTTGCAAGTGCGATTTCCGGAGTTAGCGTGAACCTCTTGGCGGGTACTGCGAATGGCGGTGCAGGAAGCGATATGCTAGTTGAAATAGAGAACGTAACTGGGAGCATGTTCAATGACGCCTTGCTTGGTGACCTAAGTTCTAACATTCTTGATGGTGGTGGTGGCGTAGACACAGCCCTATATACGAACGCGGCATCGGGTGTCGTAGCCAACCTGCAAACCGGACTGGTGACAGGAGGCGCGGGTGCCGACACCCTGATCAGCATAGAGAACCTGACAGGCAGCGCCTTCGACGACATTTTGACGGGTGATGCTGGCAGCAACGTATTGAATGGAGGTGCAGGCGACGACAGCATAGTTGGGGGAGCAGGCGCCGACACTGCCGACTACACCGGCAGCGCCGCTGGAGTCACCGTAAGCCTTGCCCTGACCGGGGCACAAAACACGCTGGGTTCTGGCACTGATACCCTGGCGGAGATTGAAAACCTCAAAGGCAGTGGCTTCAACGATATTCTGACAGGCAACACGTCCAACAATACGCTGAGTGGTGGTGCAGGAAACGACGTGTTCATGTTCTTGGGTGATGGAAACGGCATAGACACCATCACGGATTTTCTGAATGGCGAGGACGTTATCCGGTTTAGCGGAGTCAATTTCACTGCGCCACTGACAATAGGCAACGGTGTTGCCGTTGGGCAAGGTCAGGCGCAGCTATCGTCTAGCGGTATTACTACTACACTGTATATTGGGACCGATTTAACTCCCGGTGCTGATGTGACGGTGACTCTTGCCGGAAATTACACCGTGAACCAGTTACAGGTCTTCGGCACGGACATTGCAGGCAATCACTTTCCGACTGGCTCTGTAGCGATCTCCGGTGCGGCGGTACTGGGGCAAACCTTGAGAGTGTCGAATACCTTGGCCGACACTGATGGGCTGGGGGCAATCAGCTATCAGTGGACTGCGGGGGGCGTTGCCATAAATGGTGCAACCGCTAACAATTTCTTGCTTACGGAAGCTGAAGTGGGCAAGGCTATTGGCGTGGTGGCGAGCTATATCGACGGTCATGGAACTGCCGAAAGTGTGGCGGCAGCCTCCACAATCGCCGTGCAAGTTATCACGCATCGTGGTGGCACTGGCAACGACATCCTCAACGGTAGCCCCGGCAGGGGCATCTTGGCTGGAGGCTTAGGTGATGATACCTACATAGTGGATGGTGCGGACGATCAGGCTGTAGAGAACCCCAATGAAGGAACCGATGTAGTGCAGAGCTACGTTCCGTGGATATTGGGCGAGAACATAGAAAACCTGACCTTGTTGGGCAGCGCCAGCTACGGTATTGGCAATGATTTGCCCAACATCCTCATCGGCAACAGCGCAAACAACCCCCTGCTGCGAGGCGCAGGCGGTGCCGACACCATCATGGGCGGCGACGGCAACGACTGGATCGAGGGTGAAACCGGCAACGATCCATTTACCGGGGTAGCCGGTGGCGACACCCTCAACGGCGAAAACGGCAGCGACACCCTACTCGGGGGCGCAGGCGACGACGTCATGTTCGGCGGTGCTGGAATTGACTTCCTGATCGGCGAAACCGGCAATGATCTTGCCTACGGCGGCAGCGAATTTGACGCCATCGACGGGCGTCAAGGCAGTGATGTGTTGTATGGCGAAGACGGCGACGACATTATCTTCGGCGACGGCTACTTCTACCTGTTTGGTTTCTCCAACGACAGTCTCTTTGGTGGGCCGGGCAACGACATCATGATGGGCGAGGCAGGCGAAGCCAGCCTCAACGGTGCCGGAGACGCCCTGCATGGCGAAGACGGCAACGACATCCTGGACGGCGGCGCGGGGGATGACGCCATCTACGGTGGGAACGGCAACGACGTGATAGATGGCGACAACGGCAACGACTACATCGTCGGCGGGCCGGGGGCGGATATCATGCTCGGCAGCAATGCCGTGGCGTATGGCGGCGCGACCGTAGGCAGTGATCTGTTTGTCTACAACAGCATGGCAGACGCGGGGGACAGCATCTACGGGTTTGATACAAGACTGAACATTGGCGAGAACGACGGCATTGATTTGAGATCACTGTTTGCGAGCTTGGGGTATTCGGGCAACACGCCGCGAGCCGAGGGCACAAACCTGCTGCAAGTGACGCATTCGGGTGCGGACACTCTCTTTCAAATCGACCCGGATGGTGCGCCCGGGCCCGAGGGGTTTACTACGCTGGTGACGCTCGTCGGCGTGACGGCTGCGACTATTACGGATAGCTTCTTTTTGTTCTAGTGCACTTGGCCAAATGATTCTCGCGGCCCCTGACAGCCTCCTCAAAAAGTTGGCAGTACAGCCAAAAGCCGGGCGTCTGCCACTTATGTTCACTCTGCTACCCTTCGGTATCCCCTAGCATACTTTGGGTGCGAAAAGCCCCAATTGCCATTGATTTCATTTGCATTTCATTGGTTTTGGTTGGGGCAGTCGGGATTCCACGCGACGGTGGTTTAGGTGGGGCGTGACAAAATCCGAGCGGTGAGCAGAAATGCCTTAGTGTTACCGCAGAGTTGGCGCAGTATATGTGTATATTCAGTGCCCCGATGAGGTGGTTAAAACCATGTCCACTGTTGTCCCCTATTCTCCAACAAACCTCGTTTCCAATGCGCTGTTTAATTTCGATATTTTTGGACTCACCAATTTCAAATTATCAGGGACGGTAAACCTGTCAATATCAGACAGCTTCACGCTTCCTCAATATATTGCGGCGTTTCCTGCAATTCCGAGTTTCCTGTATACCTCATTGGTATCCGGAAGTGGCAATTGGACGCAGACTCAGATTTCGAACATAGAATTACTCACAAGTACCTATTCGAACTTCATCAATCTGAGTTTTTCCAGCGTTTCAAATTATTCGGGGATGTCGCCTGAAAACGTCGGGAATTCGTCCGATATTAATATCAGCCTTATTTATCGTCCCGAACTGCAATTCTCTGGTATTTCCGCGCTGGGTACCGATTCCAGTTTTGGTTACGGCGGCAGCGCGGGCGATGTGGTGCTCAACATCAGTGGCTTTGGGTCACAGGGGCAAAACAATAACGTTACCTTCAATTCAACCACATTTGGATTTCACACCCTGATGCATGAGATAGGCCATTCACTGGGCCTATCGCATCCTCATAGCGCTTATGTCAACGGCGTTCCGACGGTTACTGCAGAGTATGCCGCCACCACATCGCTTGGCTTTGAGAAACTCGGTTTTCGTATCAATAGTCCGCTCGACATGTACAAGGAGTATTTCTCCATCATGTCGTACGACGACCAAAAGCCCGCAGGGCAGCCGGATACGTTTGCTCAAACCCCTATGATCCTTGACGTGCTGGCCCTGCAAAGCGCCTATGGGGAAGGCCGGGGTTCATCCGGAACCGGGGATGATCGTATTACGCCGGGCGGAAGCGGCGGTGTCACGGCTTATAGAACTTATTTCGATACTGGAGGGACGGATACCATCGATCTGACCAACTATGCCCCCGGCGCCTATCTGCATATGGGAACTTCTATAATTGAGGCTGCCCACTTGGTGGGGGTTTCGATGAGTATGGCCGATGCAGCCAAAATGTCAGCGGGCGGAGAGCCTGAGAGTTTAAGATGGTTTTATGGAGAGTTTGAGAACGCAATAGGTTCTGCTGGCAATGATCAAATGCTTGGCAACGCGCTGGCAAATCACATTTCAGGATTGGGCGGCGATGATTATCTGGATGGGGGCGGCGGAGCCGACACGATGGATGGCGGTGCGGGGAATGACGCCTACGCCGTTGACAGTGCCGGTGACGTTGTTATAGATGCATCCGGCATTGACACCGTACATACCTACATCCCGTATGTCCTTGGTGCGGATCTGGAAAATCTGGTGCTGTTGGGTAGCGCGTCGTACGGCGTGGGCAATGCGTCGGACAACAAGATTTTCGGCAACAGCGCAAACAACCCGCTGCTGCGAGGCGCAGGCGGCGCCGACACCATCACGGGGGGCGATGGCAACGACTGGATCGAGGGTGAAACCGGCAACGACC
>OMIN01000119.1 GCA_900299145.1 Betaproteobacteria bacterium
CCGGTCCATGCCGCGCAACGCCACATTTACAATCTCTCGAATCGCAATCAGCGGATGCCCGCTCGGCACGTAATCCGATGTCTTCCTTACACTGAACAAGCCTTCCTGGGTCACGTCCGCTCCGCGCATCGCAATCACCGCCTCACCGCCATAGGATATTCATCATTCAACGTACCTCCCCACCAATCCGTGGACAGACGACATGGATAAATTCAACAAACTGCTAGAAGCCATCTCAAAAATAGGATGAGGACTTGTACTTTGTTGATTTAAGGATTACTTTTATCTCAGTGTATGCTGAGGTGAAACGATGCCACGACGTGAAGATCTCAACGACGAACAATGGCAAGTCATTGAACCGCTACTGCTCAAACCGGAACGCAGAGCGGATGGGCGCGGTAGACCGCGCAAGGATGATCGCGACGTACTTAATGGCATCTTGTGGATATTGCGATCGGGCGCACGCTGGCAAGATTTGCCTGAACGCTTTCCGTCATACCAGATGTGCCATCGGCGATTCCAGTACTGGGTTGACGGTGGCGTGTTCAGGCAAATACTCGAAGCGCTGGCCGAGGATTTGCGAAAGCGCGGCAAGCTGGACTTGGCGCAGTGCTTCATCGACGGCACCTTTGTAGGGGCCAAAAAGGGGGCTGCGCAGTGGGAAAAACCAAGCGGGGCAAGGGTACGAAGCTCATGGCAGTAGCAGACGGCGCTGGTCTTCCTATCGCCATTCACACAACGTCTGCTTCGCCGCATGAAATCACCCTTGTCGAAGCTACCCTTGAGCAGCGCTTTATCACAGCCGTTCCCGAACGACTGATCGGCGATCGCGCCTACGACAGCGACCGGCTGGATGCGCAACTTCAGACGCAAAGCATCGACATGATCGCGCCGCATAAGAATAATCGCGTCAGAGCTACGACTCAGGATGGTCGTGCGTTGCGCAGGTATCGACATTGATGGAAGGTCGAGCGACTGTTCGCCTAGTTGCACAACTTCCGCCGACTGGTGACTCGATACGAATATCATGTCGAAAACTTTCTCGGCTTCGTGCAGCTCAGTTGCATGTGTATTATTCTGCGAACCCATTTTTGAGATGGCTTGTAGTTAGACAAAACCCGAAAAATATTCGATAAGCTATTGATTCCAATCAATTCTACGCCATTCCACGGCAACGTAGTATAGTCAAAATTATGTCCACAATCGCCACCAACTTGCAAGCCGTGAAGTCACGCGTCGCCGCCGCCGCGATTGCATCCGGGCGGGACGCCGCCGGCGTCGCACTGCTGGCGGTGAGCAAGACATTTTCTGCGGATGCGGTATGTGAATGCGCCGCCGCCGGCCATCGCGCCTTTGGCGAAAATTATGTGCAGGAAGCGCTGGACAAAATCGCGGCGCTGCAATCCCTCGGCCTCGAATGGCATTTTATCGGCCCCATCCAAAGCAACAAAACGAGACCGATCGCGAAAAATTTTCATTGGGTGCACGGCATCGAGCGCGAACGCATCGCCACGCGGCTGAACGACGGGCGGCCGCCGGCTCTTCCGCCGCTGAATGTCTGCATACAGGTCAACGTCAGTGGCGAAGCCAGCAAATCGGGAGTGTCGCCGGAGGGCGTGGTAGCACTCGCCAAGGCAGTCGCCGCGCTGCCGCGACTCAAGTTGCGCGGCCTGATGGCGATCCCTGAACCCACGCCGGATACCGCACTGCGCCGAAGCCGCTTTGCTTTGTTACGCAAGTTGCTGGGACAACTGAATGCTTCAGGACATCAATTGGATACGCTATCGATGGGCATGTCGGATGATCTGGAAGATGCGATTGCCGAGGGAGCGACTGTCGTGCGCGTTGGCACGGCGATATTTGGAAAGCGTGAGGCGATAAACCATTAGTCGTCGGGCGTGAGGCTCGCAAACACTCAAGCGCCACTGCGATTGCGATACCATACAACTTTACGCTTCACTCCTCACGCTTCGCGCCTCACTCAACATGAATATCACCTTCATCGGCGGCGGCAACATGGCCAGCGCCATTATCGGCGGCCTTATTCAACGCGGCTGGGATCGCGCCAGCCTGCGCGCTGTGGAAATCCTGCCCGGCGCGCGGGCAAAGCTTGAACAATCGTTCGGCATCCAAACCCATGCAGGCATCAATGCACAGGCCCTGCAATGTGATTGCATCGTGCTGGCGATCAAACCGCAGCAAATGCGCGAGGTCGCAACGCAACTAGCCCAAATATCACCAGGGGCTGCCAAAGCACTGGTGATCAGCATCGCCGCCGGCATCCGCGCCAGTGATTTATCGCGCTGGCTGAATCATCACCAGCGCATCGTGCGAGTCATGCCCAACACGCCGGCGCTGGTGCTGGCGGGCATTTCGGGTTTGTATGCGTTGCCGCAAGTCACCGCTACCGACCGCGCCAGCGCGGAAAGCATACTCAGCGCGGTGGGCGAAACTGTGTGGGTGGAACGCGAGGCCGACATTGACACCGTGACGGCAGTGTCCGGCAGCGGACCGGCGTACGTGTTTTATTTCATCGAGGCGCTGGATCACGCCGCGCGCGAGCTGGGTCTATCCGCCGACACGGCGCGCAAACTCGCCCTCGCCACGTTCACCGGCGCATCCAAACTCGCGGCGCAAAGCAGCGAAGACGCGGCGGTGCTGCGCGCGCGCGTCACCTCCAAGGGCGGCACCACCGAGCGTGCATTGGCCGCCATGGAAAGCGACGCGGTAAAGGCCGCGATCGTGCGCGCGGTCAAGGCTGCCGCAGAGCGTTCGCGAGAACTGGGTGATGAGCTGGGCCAGGCGTAGTCAACACAGGCGCATCGTAACTATTTGTTTTATTGAGAATTACGTAACTGTATGACAACCACTTTGCTTCTCGTGCGTTATTCCGATGTGGGCATAACATCGGGGTTGAGCTATGAAAGCAAAGAGCAAAGTGGACGAATTGGCGAAGCG
>OMIN01000120.1 GCA_900299145.1 Betaproteobacteria bacterium
GCCGCGGTTAACGGTGCTCTCGCGCGGCTTTCCCGGGAGGTGCGCGCGATCCAGAAAACCCATTTCGACCGGCAGGTTCAGATCGCACATAACCTCAAGCGCATTGAGTATCTGATTCTCGGGTTGGTGATCCTGATGATCGGTGGTGCACTGTACTACGGCAGCCGGGTGCTGCGCGCCATGCGGGCGGCGGATGAAACGCGCGAGACCTACGTTGCGGCGCTGGCTCAGGCGCGGGTGGAGGCGGAATCCGCGAATCGCGCGAAGTCGCAGTTTCTCGCCAATATGAGCCATGAAATCCGCACGCCGATGAACGGCATCGTCGGCATGAACGAGCTGTTGCTGAAGACGCCGCTTGACGACACGCAGCGCCGGTATGCGGAAACCGTAGCCAACTCCGGCGAGATGATGCTATCGATCATTAATGACATACTGGATTTTTCCAAGATCGAAGCGGGCAAGCTCGATCTGGAGGAATTCGAGTTCAACCTGCGTGAATGCGTCGAGAAAGTGGTGGAACTGTTCGCTGAGCGCGCACAGGGCAAGGGACTGGAGCTGGTTTATCAGATCGCGCAGGACGTCCCGTCGAACGTGCGCGGTGATCCGGTGCGCATCCGCCAGATACTGTCGAATCTGGTAAGCAATGCAATCAAGTTCACCGAGCGCGGCGAGGTGTTTGTGGAAGTCAAGCGCGTGGCCGGCGCGGCGGACGCGACGCGTGACCAGAGCGCGGGGGCGTGTACTGTGCAGTTTTCGGTGCGCGATACCGGCATGGGCATATCGCCCCAGACGCAACTCGATCTATTCAAGCCCTTTGTGCAGGGAGATGCATCCACTACGCGCCGCTTTGGCGGCACGGGTTTGGGGCTGGCGATCAGCCAGCAACTGGTGCGGCTGATGGGCGGTGACATCGGCGTCAGCAGTGCGCCCGACGTGGGCTCCAATTTCTGGTTCACGCTGCCGGTATTGGTCGACGAAACCGCGCGCGTGCAGAACTGGGTGCTGGATAACCGGCTTAAAGGTTCGCGCGTGCTGGTAGTGGACGATAACGCCACCAATCGCACCATCTTGCACGAACAGGTGCTGTCGTGGGGGATGCGTAATGGTTCCGCCACGGGCGGATTGCAGGCGCTGGAACGGCTGCGCGAGGCGGTGGCCCTGAATGATCCTTACGGGCTGGCGATTATCGACATGTTGATGCCGGGCATGGATGGACTGGAACTCGCGCGCGCGATACGCGCTGATCCGGCTCTGGCTGGAACGCCGATCATCATGCTGACATCAATGGGTGCGGCGGGCGAGTTGCGCGCGGCACGCGCGGCCGGTATCGGCCTGTATCTGAGCAAGCCCGTGCGGGAATCCGATTTATTCAATGCAATCAATGACTTGCTGTCTGGTCATGCCATGAAGAAGTCGCCGCCGGCGGCGGCATCCAACGTATCACCCCTTGCAGCTGCACCCGCATCCGTGGCGGCGGAACCGGCGCCCGGCATCAAGCGTGCCCGTGTCCTGCTGGCCGAGGACAACGTGGTAAATCAGCAGGTGGCGCTGGCCATGCTTCAGCAATGCCATGTTGATGTGGATGTGGCTGCGGACGGCGTGCAGGCAGTGGCCGCACACGAACGCGGCCGCTATGCACTGATTTTGATGGATTGCCAGATGCCGGAGATGGACGGCTTTGAGGCGTTACGGAAAATTCGCGCGGCTGAAGATGCCGCGAGTGACAGCTCTGTGGGCGGCCGCGTGCGCACGCCGATCATCGCGGTGACTGCGAACGCGTTGCAGGGTGACCGCGAACGCTGCATTGCGGCGGGCTTTGACGATTACATGTCGAAGCCCTTCCGCCTGCAGGAATTGAAAAAGCTGGTGGACGCCTGGGTGAAATAAGTAGCGGCGCGCGCCGACGCTTATTTCGTTACGGTCTTGCCAATGGTGCGGCCCGACGTATCCTTGTGCGTGGTGGTATTGCCGCTGGTGGTGGATTTCGCCACGGTCTTGCCGGACGCATCCATTGTGCGCGTGGTGTTGCCCTGCGTGACGGATTTGCCGGTGACCTTGCCCGTCTTGTCATAGTGTTTGGTGGTGTTGCCTTGCGTCACCGACTTGCCCGCGCTGGCGCCGCTGCTGCTGTAGTGCTTCGTCGTGTTGCCTTGTGTCACCGAACGCCCCGCGCTGGCTCCGCTGCTGGTGGTGTGTTTGCTCGTTTTTGAATCGGCAGCCTGCGCCATGCCCGGCAGCGCCATGGCTGAACTTACTATAAGTATTTGAATTATTCGGGTAATTTTCATAGCAAGCTCCTCGGTCGTGGGTGGGAAAAGCATTCTAACGGGCTTTTGAGGCGAGCACCGCCTTGCGTACATAAACTTTTTTCTGCGCGGGGTCGGCTATTTCATCGGCGATCAGCAGATACAGCTCCGATACATTGCGTGCCTTCGCCGCCGCGCGCTGGATGACCACGCTGGCGATTGCGCCTATCTGCTGGGCGAGTTCGTTTTCCGTGAGTTTGAGCAGCTCCGGTGCGATGGCTGCTGCGCTTTCCACCCGCTGCGTTACGGGCGCGACCTGCGCGGGCGGCTGCGTGATTGCTTGCGTTGGTGGCTTTCGCGTATCACTTTCAAATTGCTTCAGGAATCCGGCGCGCGCCTTTTCGTCCTCGATTTCGCTGGCGACCAGTTCGCACAATGCGGCGACGGTCGCCGCCTTGCGCGTGGCGTTGCGCACGATCACCGGCGCGATGGGACCGATGTGCTGTGCGGCGGCGGCTTCGATGCGCTTCAGTAACGCCGGTTCGAAGACCGGCGGGGCGGATGGCGTGGTGGTCTGCTGCTGTGTTGTGGGTTGTGGTCTGGACTGTGGCTGTGGCGGCGGGGTGTTGCTGGCGGGCGTGCCTCCTGTCGCAGCCATCGCGCGCCGTGCCATCGCATCCATCGGCACGATACCCAGCCGCTCCAGAAATTCGCCCGTGCTTTGCGGGCGTTCGTCTTCATTGGGCCGCAAGGCCCAATCGATGGCATCCAGCACCTCGCCGTCGTAGCGCCCGGTGGGCAACAGCGTCACCGCCGGCGGCATCACGTCATTGCGAATGCGTGCGGCGGCTTCTACGGGCTTGTTACCGGTGACCATCCAGTACATCACGCCCCCAACGGCGTACAAATCCGTCCACGGGCCCTGTTTGCCGTGGCTGTGGTATTGCTCCAGTGGTGCATAGCCGGGCGACACCATGGCAGTGACTTCCTGATCGCCACCCTTGATTTCGCGCGCGGAGCCGAAATCGAGCAGCACCGGGCTGCCGTCGGCGCGCATGTAAATGTTGGCGGGCTTGATGTCGCGATGCAGATGCGCGGTTTTATGAATGACCGCGAGGCCGCCGACCAGCGGCACGATGATGTTGAGCATGTCCTGCTGTGGCAGCGGACGGCGCGAGGCGACCCAGGTGCTCAACGATTCGCCCTCGACGAACTCCATTACCATGTAGGCCGTGTTATTGCCCTCGAAAAAGCGCATCACACGCACGATGTTCGGGTGGCGAAACGAGGCCAGCGTGCGCGCTTCATCGAGAAAGCGCTTCAAGCCCCAGGCAAACGATTCGCCATCGGCGGGGCCGGTGCGCGCGCTGACCGATTGATCGGCGGCGCGCATCGAACAATCGATGGGTAAATACTCTTTGATTGCGACCTTGAGATTGAGATTGACGTCGGTCGCCAGATACGTGACACCGAGGCCACCCGCGCCGAGGACTGATTCGATGCGGTACTCGTTAAGCGCATAGCCCGCGGGCAGGTGTTCGGGGCCGCTCATGGTCTTTGGCGTCCGCGCGGGACCTTAGCCCTTGTTGATGAGGTCAATGGCCTTGGCAAGGCTGCGGCGCATGCGGTTGAACGATTTACCGAGCAGCGCCACTTCGTCCTTGCCGGCTTCGGCGAACTCGGCGATGTTCATGTCGCCGGTGCTGATTTTGTCGGCCGCCTCCGACATGCGCGTTATCGGTCGCACGATCAGCAGGCTCATCATTACGTTCATGATGATGAACAGCGACAAAAACACCAGCGTCAGCGACAGCATGAAGGTATAAAACGCTCGGTTGGCGTTCTGCATTGGCAGCGCCATTGGCACTGACACGATTTGCGCGCCGATGACTTCCATGTGCTTCCAGCCGAAACCGTTGTTGGGGCCATATATTTTGACCATCGCAGGCGGCGCTTCGGCGGCGGTGGTGTGGCAGGCAAGGCAGGCCTTGTCCTTGATCTGGAACGGCCGTGCCAAGTACAGCGACCGGCCGGTGGGCGTGTCGCGGATGCCGCTGATTTCCGTCAGGTCAGATTTGTTGCGGAATGAAGTAACGATGTCGTTCTCCCATTCCACCGCCTTGTTGCGCGGGTTGGTCGGGTTGAGCGCCGCTTCCTTGTAGGAATAATCGGCGTACTTCTTGCGCAGTGCGTTCATGATTTCAGTGGCGGAATACGCCGGAACGCTTTGCGGATGGAACACTTCATCGCTGTAGGGGATCAGCGGGCGCAATTGCATGTTGGTGTAACTGCGCATGGACAGCGCCGCCTCCATCATCACGCCAGCATTGCGTAGCACCTCCTCGCGCGCGTTGCGGTGCAAAAGATCGTACGAGATATAACCGGTGACGCCCAGCCCGATGGCAAACACCAGCAGCAGCACCAGATTGAATTTAAGCCGTAGTCCCATGCCAGCTCCCC
>OMIN01000121.1 GCA_900299145.1 Betaproteobacteria bacterium
AAAACAAACACTTAATCCACCCTCATCCCCGCCCCCCGCACCACTTCCGCCCACCGCTTCGTCTCCGCCCGCATCAACTCGGCAAACGCCGCCGGGGTGCCGCCGATGGTCTCGCCACCGTCGCGGATAAAACGCTGTTTCACGTCGTCGGCTTGCATGGCCTTTGCTATGTCTTGCGCAAGACGTGTCACTACAGCATCGGGTGTGCCGCGCGGCGCAAGCACGCCGAACCAGTTGGCGGCGTCGAAGCCGGAGATGGTGTCGGCCAGTGGCGGCACTTCGGGGAGTAGCGGTGAACGGGTCTTGCTGGTGATGGCGATGATCTTGACGCGCCCCGCGCGCGCATGCGGCAAGCCACCCACCACGCTGACGAACGCCATGGCAACTTCGCCGGCGATCACCGCGTTGAACGAACTGACGCCCTTATACGGCACGTGGGTTAGCGCCATGCCGGTGGCGGACTTCAACCACTCGGTGCACAGATGATGCAGCGAACCATTGCCCGGTGAACCATAGGTCAGGGGCGCCGGTCGCGCCTTGGCTGCGGTTACCAGATCGGCAACGCTGTTGATTTTCTGCTGCGGATGCACCGCCAGTATCAACGGGCTCGCCGCCGCCACGCTCACTGGCGCGAAATCCTCCAGCGGTTTATACGGCAGTTGTTTGTGCAAACTGGGGTTGATGGTCAGCACGCCGGTGTAACCGAGCAGCAGCGTATAGCCATCGGCGGGCGCGCGCGCCACCAGTTCGGTACCGACAATGCCGCCTGCGCCGCTGCGGTTATCGACGATGACCTGCTGGCCAAGCGCTTCCTGCAACTTCAGCGCGACGATGCGCCCGACGATATCCGCGCCGCCGCCGGGCGGCTGTGGCACGACAAAGCGGATGGGCTTGGCGGGATAGCCCTGCGCGGCAACGCTGGCCGCCAGCAGCGCGCCGGTACACGTTAAGCCAAGACGTAAATTCAACGTTTACAAGGACTTGATCGCCGCGAGCTCCACCTGACTGCGCGCGCCACTGTGGCGGTAAAGCCGCTTGCCCAGGCGCGGGTAATCGGTGATGTCCTGCGTCAGACGCTGGCCGACGACGAGGTACACCAGCGGTTCAGCCCCATCGTTGATCATTTCGTGCGGGATGTTGTCGATGGGGTGCGCCATGAAATCGCCGGGGCCGACCTTGTGCGACTCACCACCGATCACCACCGTGCCTTGGCCCGACAGCACGTAGACGCATTCTTCTTCGTAGTGGTGAAAGTGATACTCGGTCGAGCAGTGCCCCGGCTGCACGGTAATCAAATGCACGCCGATATTCTTAAGACCCGCTGCGTCACCAATGGCCTTGTTCTCGCGCACAGCGTTTTCATTGAGAAAATGCACGCGTTTGACGGCTTGCATCGCGGCTATGGCCTGGGCGGAGAGATACATGGTCACACCTTTGCGTTAAAAACTAGCTCGCCTTGATATTCGCCGACTTGATGACCTTGATCCAGTTGTTGTAGTCATTGTTGATGCGCTCTGCGAATTTCGCGGGCGTGCCGCCAGTGGGGATCATGCCGTCCTTTTCGAGATGCTTTTTCATTTCGGCTGACTCCAGCGCCTTGTTGATCACACCATTGAGCTGGCTGATGATCGCGGGCGGCGTGCCGGCGGGCGCCATTGCGCCGAACCACAGTTCGACGTTGTAGCCCGGCACTGTGTCGCCCAGCGTGGGAATATCCGGCAGCGAATACCAGCGCTTGGCGGTGGTAACCGCGAGCCCCTTCAACTTGCCGGCCTGCATGTGCGGCACCACCGGCAGCATGCTCGCCACCATGATTGGCGCCTGCCCGCCGAGCAAATCCACCAGTGCCGCACCGGTGCTCTTGTACGGCACGTGCACCATTTGTATTTTGGTCATGCTCATGAAAAGCTCGGTGGCCAGATGCGTGATGCCACCAAGCCCCGTGGAAGCATAGGTCTGTCCGTTGGGTTTCGCCGAAGCCAGCGCTATCAGCTCCTTGGTATTGTTAGCCTTGACGGACGGATGCACGACGAGCACGAAAGGCGTGCTGCCGAACTCCACTACCGGCACAATGTTCTTGATCGGCTGCCACGATGGCTGATGCAGCGCGGACGTGGCGGCAAAGCTCGCCGACATCATCATCAGCGTGTAGCCGTCGGGTTGCGCCTTGGCCACCATTTCCATGCCGATCAACCCGCCCGCGCCGCCGCGATTGTCGACGACGAATTGCTGCTTCAGCGCGTCAGACAGCTTTTGCGAAAACTGGCGTGCGGTGATGTCGCTGCCACCGCCGGGCGCGAAGGGCACGACCACGCGCACGGGCTTGGTGGGGTATGGCTGGGCGTGCGCTGTAGTCAGCGTGCAAACCGCAGCCATCACCGCAAAATAAATCTTCATAAAATTCCTTTAAAAACAATTAGTTATAAACTTTTCTGGCAGCATCTACCGCTCGCCCAGCAGCTCTCTCGCAGTCAAACTGGCGACCTGTTCGCGTTCCACCGCCGTGAGACCGGGGATTGTATCAAGCGCCTCAATCGGACGATCCGGCCCCATGTCGAACGGGTGATCGGTGCCGATGACCACACGGTCGGCGCCCACGCGGTTGATGAGGTGGCGCGCGGCCTGCGCGTCGTGCGTGAGGCAGTCAAAATAAAAGCGCCGCAACAAATCACGCGGCGAGCTCGCGTTGTTGACCTTCGGCTCGTGCCGCACATTGTGGCCGTGTATGAAGCGGCCAATCTGATAGGGCACATAGCCGCCGCCGTGTGCCAGCAGGATTTTCAGCTTCGGGCATTCGTCCATCGCACCGCTGAACATCAGGTGGGCCACCATCATCGTGGTGTCGAGCGGAAAACCGATGAAGTTGGACAGGTAATAGGGTTCCAACCAGCCTTTAGCCAGACACTGATACGGGTGCGTGAAAATGAAGCAGCCCAACTGCTCGGCGGTCTTCAGCACCTTGCGAAATTTCTGATCGGCGAGCGGCAGGCCTTCAATTGAAGTGCCCATTTCCACGCCTTTGAACTTGTGCTCCCTCACCACGCGTTCGAGTTCGACGATGGCCGCGTCGGGGTCCTGCATGGGAATGTGCGCCAGCCCCCGCAGGCGGTTTGGATGCGCCGCCACCATTTGTGCGATGCCGTCGTTGGCAAGCTTCGCGGATTCCAGCCCGACATCCGGCGACAGGTTGTAAAAATAAATCGGCGGGCCGACGGAAATGCCGGCGATGTCCATGCCCACGCTGTCCATCCACGCCACTTTCGCGTCGGCGTTGAAAAACTCCGGCTTTAATTCAGCCGGGTTGCCGTGAACGTCAAAGTAAGTCTTGCCATCTTTTTCGTAAACGCTGGTGTGAAAGCGTTCCGGGCTTTTGCGTATGGCGTCGAGCACCGTGGGCGGCACGACGTGGTTGTGCAGATCAATGGTGGTCATGAAGGCGTTATGCAAGCATCTGTTTTAATTGCGTTTTAATAAACCTAGAATTCCGGCCGTTTCGTCAGCCGCTGGCCGAGTGACACCGCATACGACGCCGGCACATGGCAACTCCAGTCGAGCGTGTGCTGCCGCACGCAGATTTTCCAGCCTTCTTTGGTGCGGCGCAGTGTATCGAGATAACGCAGACTGCGCATTGCCACCTGCTCCTTTGCCATGGCGGAAGCACCCGGCAGCACCAGAAACGCGATGGCGTTGGTTTCGGTTTCCGCGACATCGCTTTCGAGTGCATTGAAATTCAGGTTGCCCATGAAATGCGTGGTGATTTTCCAGTCGCCCGATTGCTGGGCCTTGAAGACAAAAAAGTTATCCATCAACGCGTCAAGGCCGCGCACCAGCGGGCGGTCATCAAACTTGGCGACGATGTCTTCGGTGAAGCAGCGGCGCACCTTGCCGGCGTCGCCCTGATCAATGCCCTGATAATAACGATTGAGCACGTCGTGTATGGCGGCGCGGTCGAGCAGCATCCGCAAGTCGTTGGCGTCCTGTGACATGAAAATCTCCGGGTTGATGAGCACGATGGCAGGCCGGAAATCATAACACCGCACGCATCACTCTCCGCCGCCCGGTTACGCGCGCCTGCTTGACCCGGTGCACACACGAACCGCACAATCGCTCCATGCACATTGAAAATCATGGATGTCTGAAAGGCCTCGCGGGCGTGTTAATGGCGTTTTGCACGCATGGGGTCTGCGCGCAGGACGCGACCGGCGATGCCGCGCGAAATTTCCCCGCCAAAACCATCCGCATTATCGTGCCGTTTCCGCCCGGCGGCGGCAACGACATCATGGGCCGCTTTGTGGGCGCCAAACTCACTGAGCGCACAGGCCGGCCGGCGGTGGTGGAAAATCGACCCGGCGCGGACGGCATCATCGGCGCAGACGCGGCGGCAAAGTCACCGCCGGACGGCTACACGCTGCTCATCATTTCCGTGAGCTATGCCATGAATGCGGCACTGCATAAGCTGCCATACGATCCGGTGAAATCCTTCGCGCCCATCGCGCAAATCGGCCACGGCCCCAGCGTGCTGGCGGTGACACCGTCGCTGCCGGTCAACTCGGTAAAACAACTCATCGCGCTAGCCAGGGCACGTCCGGGCCAGTTGCGCTACGCTTCATCGGGCATAGGCGGCGTCAATCATTTTTCGGCGGAGCTCTTCAAGCTCGCCACGAAAACTGACATCGTGCACGTACCATACAAAGGCGGCGGACCTGCGATGATCGACGTGATGTCGGGTCAGGTCGAACTGCATTTCAATGCGCTGGTCTCGGCACTCACCCATGTTCGCTCCGGCAAACTCAAAGCGCTGGGTGTCGCCAGCTTGAAACGCTCACCGGTACTGCCCGATGTGCCGCCCATCGCCGACACCGTGCCCGGCTACGAGGCGCTGGTGTGGTGGGGTGTGCTGGGGCCGGCGGGCATTGCTCAGCCCATCGTCAGTAAACTCAACAGCGAAATCAATGCGATCCTGCGCGACCCTCAAGCTATCAAACGGCTGGAGGCGGAAGCGGCGGAAGTGGTCACCGCAACACCCGATGCCTTCGGGAACATGATCGCCAGCGAGTTGGCCAAATGGATCAAGGTGGCGGCGGCGGCGGGGATAAAGTCGTGAGTGAGGCGCCGTCAGGGGATATTGCAAGTATCTGTTTTAATTGATTTTTTAACCAGCCGGTCTTTATCCCGCCAACGGCAGCCGCACCGGCTGTCCGCTTTCCACCGACAGCTCAATCGCCAGCGTAGCCTCCAGCGTGGCGCGCGCCTCGCGCGGTGTCGCCAGCACGCACGGCTTGCCGGTCGCAAGATGATCGAGCCATGCTCGCGTTTCATTCGCGATCGGCCCCCAGAAATCCCCCAGCGCCCAATCGCCCGGCGTGCCACTTTGCAAGAACACCATGTTCACCGTGACATCGGGCAGATACACGTGCGGCAAGCCCTTGTTGGAATACATGATCTGATCGGTGTGATCATCATCCAGAATCATCACGCCGCCGGTGCCCAGCACCTCAACGCGCGCGGCGTGGCCCATCGCCGGGTAGTTTTCCGGCAGCGCATAACTGATGCCGAGGTTGACCGTGGTGCCGTCATCGTAAGTCAGCACGGAGTAACACACATCATCAACATCGTGCCCGTGGGACTTCAACACGCCTTTGGTGCCGCGCGAATACACCTCGGCGAGTTTCGCGCCACCGAGGAACCAGCCCATCAGATCAACGTAATAGGTGAGCGCATCCACCACCGGCGTGGCATGTGGATCGCGCTTTAGCATGGCCAGCGCCTGCGTACTGGAATTGAACACACGTGCCGCCGCACCGGTGATTTTGCCGACCCGGCCCTGCACGATTTGCTCCTTGGCGATCAGATAGCGATCCTTGTAGCGGCGGCTGTAGCCGACGCGGACATTTGCATGACTTTTTTCCGCCGCCGCGATGATCGCATCGGCTTCGGTGGTGGTCAGCGCAATCGGCTTTTCGACCAGCACCGGCTTGCCCGCGGCTATCGCCGCCAGCACCGCCTCGGTATGTTCGCCCTCGGCGGTGGACACCACGACCGCCGTCACATCGGGGTGGTGGATGATCTCCAGATTGTTACCCGAATGAACCTTCGCGCGGACTTTTTCCGCCAGCGCCTTGGCATTCGCCGGAACACGATCCGCCGTGGCAATGAAATTCACTGCCGGATGCTCGGATGCCAGCCGCGAACGCAGCGTGCCGATGCGCCCGGAACCAATGATGCCCAGACCGATTTGATTACGTTGCATGGTTACTCCACCTTGATGTTTGCCGCAGCCACCACCTTGCGCCACTTGGGAATCTCACTACGGATCAGCTTATCAAACGCCTCTGGCGTACCACCCGCCGTATCGAGGCCCGCCGCCGCGAAGCGTTGTATCAGTGACGGGTTCTTCAACGACTTGTTGATTTCCGTATTCAGCTTGCCAATGACGGCACGCGGGGTTTTCGCCGGCGCGAGCAGTCCGTACCACACGTCAAACACGTAGCCGGGGATGCCGCTTTCGATCACCGTGGGCGCGTCGGGCAACGCGGGCGAGCGTTTGCCGCCCGCCACGGCCAGCACACGCAGACGGCCCGTCTTCAGCAACGGCACCACGGACGATGCGCCAATCAACTGCAACTGGATTTCCCCGCCAAGCATGGCGGTCAATGCCGGCCCCGTGCCTTTGTACGGCACGTGGGTCATGTCGATGTTCATCATGTGCTTTAACAACTCGGTGCCCAGATGCGCCGCGCCACCCGCGCCGCCGGAGCCGAAGTGAATGGCGCCCGGCTTGGCTTTCGCCAACGCGATCAGCTCCTTCATGTTGGTGGCAGCCAGTGACGGGTGCGCGGTAAACACGAAGGGTTGCGAGGCCACTTGCGCAATGGGTGCGAGATCCTTCTCCGTGTCGTACGGCAGGCGGGCATAAACCGCAGGCGCGTATGAAAACCCAAGGCTGCACAGGCCGATGGTGTGGCCATCGGGGTCGGCCTTGGCCATCAGATTGATACCGACCACACCGCCGCTGCCGCCACGGTTGTCGATCACCACTGCCTGGCCCATTGATTCGGTCAGGTCCGTTCCGATCAGCCGTGCAATGATGTCAGTGCCGCCACCGGGGGCGAAGGGCACGATGAGACGGATGGGTTTGGCGGGGTACGGCTGCGTTTGCGCGGACGCCATAGCGGCAAACAAAGCCGCCGTGGCAGCAAACGCCTGAAAAATACGCTTCACGGAATTCACTTCGCAGATTGGTTCGAACGAAATTTGATTATAGACGAATGCCGCGTGTAAACCGCCCGTGCTAAAGTCACGCGTCACTTACGAAAGGTCACTCATCATGAAAATCGTTCGCGTCAAAGCCCACGCGATGTCCATGAAGCTCGACAAGGTCTACTGGACCTCTCGCGGCGCCTGGGGCACTTATAACACCATCGTGGTCGAAGTCGAAACCAGCGACGGCCTCATAGGCCTTGGCACCATAAACAAAACGCCGCTCAGGGACATCGCCGAAATCGTCGATGCGCTGGGGCCGGTGATCAAAGGCATGGATGCGCTGGCGCACGAAGCGGTGTGGGACAAGATCTTCAACCTGACAGTGCCGCATCTGGAAGCGGGCAAGTCCGACGTCACCCGGCCAAAGTATGAGCAAAACAAGCGTGTGAACCTGATGGCGGCGCTCGCCGGCATCGATCTCGCGCTGTGGGATATCAAAGGCAAGGCAATGAAACTGCCGATGTGGCGGTTCCTGGGTGGTGACCAGCGCGAAGTGGCGGCCTACGCCAGCGGCGGCTATTACGAGGAAGGCTATTCACCACTGGCGGTAATCGACGAAATGGCCAACTATGCCGCGCAGGGTTACACCGCCGTCAAAATGAAATGCGGTGGCGCCAGCATCGAAGGCGACATTGCGCGTATCAGCGGCGTGCGAAAGGCCATAGGGGACAAGGCTCAACTGATGATCGATGCCAACGGCGCTTACACGCTGGCGCAGGCTGAGCGCGCGATCAAGGCGTTTGAACCGTACGACATTTTCTGGTTCGAGGAGCCATTGCAATGGCACGACGCCACGCGCGGACTCGGGCGGCTGGCGGCCTGTACCCGTGTGCCGCTCGCCAGCGGCGAAAGCGAAATTCACTCGAATGTGGTGCGCGATCAGATCGATCTGGGCGGCATACGCTTTGTGCAGTGGGATTGCACGCGCGCGGGCGGTTTGACTGAGGGCCTGCGCATCGCCGCCTACGCCATGGCGCACGGCGTGCAGATCGCCTACCACCACGACCCGCAAATCCACGGCCACCTGATGGCGGCGCAACCCCACGGGTACTGTGTAGAGAGTTTTCCGAGTGTACCGCGCGATCCGTTCTGGCATCAGGTGTTGACGGTCAAGCCCAAACTTGAAGCGGGCAAACTGACGCTGGGCGAAGAGCCGGGCTTTGGCTATGAGGTCGACTGGAAAATGATCGAGCGTTACAAAGTCTGACCATCTGCCTTTAGCTGACAGCGCCGCGCCGGGTTGGTTCCCCCGCCGGCGCTTTTTTTATTTTCAGCGCTACCGTCAACTCGTGGTGTCACCTCTCGTTATTGGACGCACGGTCTCCGGAGGCCAACGTTTCTTTAACCCCGTATCATTTTAATGAGGAGTCACCATGAACAAGTTGCTTGCACTGTTTGTTGCGTCGGCGTTCGCACTCGGCTCCGCCTCCGGCATTGCGGCGGAACCGGCCAAAAAGAAGGAAGAGCTCTCGGCGGAGCAAAAAACCGAAATCCGTGATCGTGTGGAACGGCTGAAAGCCGAGCGCGCGAAGGCGGATGCGGCGAAAGCCACCACCACCACGCCGGCCGCGCCGAAAGCGGATGCGCCGAAGAAGACATCCAAAGCAGCAAAGCCGGCGAAGCGCGTGGCAAAAGCCGACACCGGCAAAGCTGCCAAACCGGCGGCGGATACGCCCGCCAAAGCCAAACCGAAAGCGTAAGTTTCACGCTCAGGTAGAGGCTGTCAAAAAAAACGGCAGGGGGAATACCCTGCCGTTCTAATGTGCGCGGGAAGAAACGCGATACTTCACCGCGCTCTTTTCACCGCACTTACTTCACCGCACTCATTTAACCGCGAACACCCACACCACGCCGCCCTGTGGCACCTGGATTTTACGGTTCATCGAGTCGTTCAGACGCCCGGTCATCTTCTGCGCATCCACGCCCCAGCCCGATTGCACGGCGATGTATTGCACACCATCGACCATGTAGCTCGCGGGCATGGCGGTAATGCCGGAGTTGGTGACAAATTCCCACAGCAATTTGCCGCTACGCGCATCCAGCGCGCGGAACTTGCGATCCTGCGAGCCGCCCGCAAACACGAGGCCACCAGCCGTGGTCAGCAGCGGCCCCCAGTTGATGTCCATGTCGGGATACGGATAGGACCACACCTTCTTGCCGGTATTCATGTCCCAAGCCTGAACTTCCCCGATGTACTTGGCGCCGTCGCGCGGGAACAGGCGCGTCTTGCTGGCGTCAGTGCCGACGTATCGCTTGCCGGGTTGATACGGCGCGATCTTGGCTTCGCCCGCGAGTGTGACACACAGATTCTCGTGCGCGGGGATATAGAGCAGATTGGTCTGCGGGTTGAATGCCGCCGGCGGCCAATCCTTGCCGCCCCAGTGCGAGGGGCAGAACGTGGTGGTCTGCCCCACCAGCAGGCGTTTGCTCATGTCGTACGTGGGACGGCCGGTTTTCGGATCAATGGCAGTGAACACTTCCTGCTTCACAAACGGCTTGGCGTCGACAAAGCCGATGCCATCCTGCTTGCGCTCCAGCAGCCACAGATAGCCATTGCGGCCCGGATGCACCAGAGCCGGGAACGTGCGGCCATTACGCTTTACGTCGAACAGCAACGGTGTGGAAACCTCGTCCCAATCCCAGTTATCGTTCCAGTGATACTGATGGTGCCCGCGAATCTTGCCGGTTTCCACGTCCAACGCAATCACCGACGTGGTGTAGAGATTGTCGCCGGGATGCGCATCGGCGGGCCACGGGCCGGGGTTGCCCGTGCCGAAATACGCGAGACCCAGTTTCGGATCGTAGTTGCCCGTCACCCACACCGAGCCGCCGCCGGATTTCCATACATCGCCGCCAGGCCAGGTTTCGCTGCCGGGCTCGCCGGGCGCGGGCACGGTATAGGTACGCCAGGCTTCTTTGCCGGTCTCGGCATCGACTGCGGCAATAAAGCCGCGAATGCCATATTCCGCGCCAGAACTGCCCACCATCACTTTGCCTTTGGCAATCAATGGTGCCAGCGTGAAGTAATAGTTGTGTTTGTTCTCGGCGAGCTTGGTTTCCCAAACCAGCTTGCCGGTCTTGGCGTCGAGACACACCACGAAGGCATCCATCGTCGCGAGGTAAACCTTGTCTTTGTAGAGCGCCACGCCGCGGTTGGTCGGGTGCGGATGGTTCACGTCTTCAGCGAACTCGCGCTGGTAACGCCACAACTGCTTGCCTGATTTCGCATCGAGCGCCAGCACCTGATTGCGCGGCGTCGAAATAAACATCACGCCGTTGTTGACGATGGGCGGCGCTTGATGGCCCTCAAGTTGCCCGGTGGAGTAACTCCACACCGGCACCAGCCGCTTGACGTTGCCCGCGTTGATCTGATTCAGCGGGCTGTAACCGTTGCCATGATAGCCGCCGCGAATCTGCAGCCAGTTTTGCGGCTCCGGATTCAGCAGGCGTTCATCGGTAACGGGCGCATAGTTCTGCACGCCTTGCGCCTGCGCCGGCGTGCCGAGTGTCGGCAGCAGCACCAGCGCGGGTAACAACCACTTCCCTATCTTCATTGCGGTCTCCCTGAGTGGTAATAAAATTTATGTAACTATTTGATTTAAAACAATTTTATGTCTGGATTACGCCTGCGCGCGAGGTGAATGCCCCGGCGGCCGTGACATAACCCTCAACAATTTTCAGCGGCAAAGCGGGCAAACGGCGCGGTGCCGGGCCGGCGACCACGCGCGCGCCATCGGTGGCATCGAACTCCGTTTCGTGGCACGGGCATTTGAACATGGCCTTGCCTGCATCCCACGACAAACCATCACAGCCGGTGTGCGTGCACACCGCCGAATACGCCACCACACCCTGCGCCGCGCGCGACTTGGTATCGTTCTTAAGCTGACTTTCGTCGAGCCGCACCATCAGCACCTGATTCAGGCGCGAACCGTCACGCACCGTGCCGTCCTTCGCATCCTGCGGAAACACGGTCACCGGCGGCCCGCCCGGTTTCAGGTCATCGAGCTTCACTGCGGCGCCCTTTTTGTCACCTTCGCTCAGCACAAAACGGTCGCCCTCTTGCGGGCGCGCCTCCTTGGGGTTGCCCTGCGCCTGGGCCACCTGAGCCGCTGGCAGCACCATGGCCACACCGCCCACGGCGGCAGCTTTCAACAAACTACGGCGTTGCTCCATCCCTTCCTCCTTGCAGCGCGAACTTTAACCCAAATCTACCGCCCGTGACTTCAAACCCTTATCAGCCTTGAACTGTACCTTCTGCACCTTGCCGGTGGGCGTGTGCGGCAGTTCATCGACAAACAACACATAGCGCGGCACTTTTTGCGGCGCGAGGCGCTCGCGGCACCATTGCGCTATGTCTTGCGCCGTGGCATTCGCGCCGGGCTTTAGCACCACGCCCACCAGAATTTCGTCCTCGCCCAGCTCGGCGGGCACGGCCACGGCAGCCGCCTCATGCACGGCGGGGTGGGCGCCGATGACGCGATCCAACTCCGCGCCGGCAATGTTCTCGCCACGGCGACGGATGATGTCGCGCTTCCTCGAAACAAAACTGTAGTAGCCGTCTTCGTCACGCTTCACCAGATCGCCGGTCTTGAACCAGCCGTCGTGAAATGCGTCTTTCGTCTGTTGCGGGTCGCGAAAGTAACCCTTCATCACGATGGGCGTCTTCACCCACATCTCGCCTTCGACATCGTCGGCGACATCGCGGCCTTCATCGTCGACCACGCGGCATTGCGCCCACGGGCGCGTGGGGTCGGGGTGGCGGCCTATCGGGCCCATGGTGTGCCATTTCTGCACGCCCTCGACGGGGTTGCAGGTGACGCCGGGGATTTCGGTCATGCCATAGCCGCCGATCAGCACCGGGATGCCGAACTCATTGCGAAAGGTGTCGGCGTAACTGCCGCGCACGCCATACACCGCGCGGATCTTGTGATCGGGCCGGTACTCGCTGCGTGGGCGGTTTTGCAGGATCGTGCCCATGGCCTCGATGATGTTGACCTCGGTGGCGCCGTTGTCGGCGGCGGTCTGCCAGAAGGTGGATGCCGAAAACTTCGGCACGATGACAAGGCTCGCGCCAGCCGCCAGCGTACCCGCCACGGAGTAAAAATTGGCGTTGATGTGAAACATTGGCAGCACCACCATCACGCGGTCGTCATCCTGCAAATACACGCGCTGCACAAAGGCTTCGCCGCCGGTGACGAAACTTCGCTGGCTGTGCATGGCGCCCTTGAGAAAACCGGTGGTGCCGGAGGTGTAGACAATCAATACCGTGTCGTCGGCGCCGGGCGTGGGCAACGGCACGTCCACCGCCGCATGTGCCAGGTCGGTGACCAGCGGCGCGCCGTCCTGTGCCTGATCCAGCGACACAAACCACGGCGCGGTCTTTAACCCTTGCGCCGCCGGTCTGGCAACCGCCAGCGTATCCGCGCTTGCCGCGACCGCGCAGACCTCGGCGTGATGCAGCACATACCTTGCCTCCTCCACGCCAAACTCCGGGTTCACCGGCACCATGACGGCGCCGATGCGTGCCAGCGCCAGCAGCATCAGCACATGGCCATCACAGTTGCGCGCCATCACCGCCACGCGGTCGCCGTGCTTCACGCCGCGCGCGGTGAGCAGGCACGCGGTCTTGTGCACGAGATCACCAAAAGCACGCCAGCTTTGCGTGCGCCCGTTGTAGCGGATGAACGGCCGTTCCGGATCTCGCGCAGCGCGGCTTTGAAACGCACCGTTCAGGGTGTAGTTGTGTGCCGCGTAGATACTGAGAACTTCGAGAGGTTTTTTCATGCGTGTCCGCACCATTTGCGGGGAATCAATTCCAGATGAAATTGTACCGGCGCGAACGCTCGACATCCCCGCCATTTTTCCCGTCCGCCTGAGAAAGTTTGCAGAAAGCCACTTGAACTACCATGGGTATTAATCGAAACCCCTCCTTATCGACGACATCATAAGTGTCTGTTTTCATTAAATTTTTTATAAGATGTGTTGCTTTGGTTTTGGCGCTTGCAACGCTATGTCATGCAGCGCAGGCACAACCGTATCCTGCAAAGCCCATCCGCATCATCGTCGGCCAAACGGCCGGTGGTATTTCAGATTTGATCGCGCGCATGGTGGCGCAACGTCTGACGGAAACGTTCAAGCAGCCCGCCGTGGTGGAAAACCGTGCAGGCGCGGCGGGCGGCATTGCCACCGAAATGGCCGTCAGGGCAGCGCCAGATGGCTACACGCTGTTGCTGTCGTCCGCCGGGCCGATTGTGATCAACCCGGCGTTGTATCCCCGGCTTGGCTACGACCCGCAGCGCGATCTTGCGCCGATTGCATTGATTGCCTCATCACCCCTGGTGCTGGTGCTGCACCCCTCGGTGCCGGCAAAAAGTCTCCACGACCTGATCGCACTCGCGCGTTCGCGGCCCAATCAACTGATCTACGGTTCGGGCGGCAACGGTTCGCCGCCGCATCTCACCGCCGAGTTGTTCAAAAGCCTGACCGGCACGCGCATGACGCATGTGCCGTTCAAGGGGTCTGCGCCCAGCGTGATTGCATTGGTGGGCGGCCAGGTGGACCTGTCGTTTTCGACGGTGGCGATTACGCTGCCACAGATACAGGCAGGCCGCGTGCGCGCCATTGCGGTGACTTCGCCCAAACGCTCAGCGGCGTTGCCGAATCTGCCGACCCTGCGGGAAGCCGGGCCCGCGAACATGGCAGATTTTGAATCGCAGCAGTGGTTTGCACTGTTTGGCCCGGCGGCGCTACCCCGGGAAACCATCACCCGGCTGAATGGCGAAATCATGCGCTGGATGGAATCCGCCGAGGTGCGCACGCGGCTGTCGGCCGAAGGCGCGGAGCCGGGCCAGTTGACGCTGGAGCAGTTCGCCGCGTTTATTCGCAGCGATGCCACGCGCTGGGTGAAGGTGGTCAAGGCTTCCGGCGCGACCGCCGACTGATACCGCGGCACGGGCGACGGGAAAAGCCGGTGCGGCGGGGTGGCCTGATAGCGTGACAGCGTGACAAGGGTGCTCGCGCAGCGTATGGTTGTGCAAAACCTCACGCACGCATGGCCATGACCCAATTGAAGTCCTTCGCCATTACCGGCTGCCTGCTCGGCACCGCCGCGGGCGACGCACTGGGCCTCGCACTCGAAGGGCTAAGCCGGCGGCGTCAGGCAAAAATGTTTCCCGTGCTCGATAGCCACAAGCTGCTCCCCGGCGGGCGCGGCATGACATCCGACGACACCGAGCACACCTGCATGTTGGCGCAAAGCCTGATCGTCACCGGACATGGCGATTTGGCAGCGCTGGAGAAAAAATTCGCGGCAAACTTCGCGTGGCGATTGCGCTTCTGGTTGCTCGGCTTGCCGGCGGGCATCGGCATGGCGACACTGCGCGCCATCATCAAACTGTGGCTGGGGTTTCCCGCGACAAAAAGCGGCGTGTTTTCGGCGGGCAACGGCCCGGCAATGCGCGCGGCGTTGATCGGCGTGTGTTTCGGCCATGACCTTCCGCGCATGCGGGTGCTCGTGCGCGCGGCCACGCGCGTGACGCACACCGACCCCAAGGCGGAATACGGCGCGTTCGCCGTGGCGCTTGCTGCGTACATTGCTTCGCACGGCGCTGACATTGCGCCTGCCGTGTTTGTCGAAACTCTCGGCGAACACCTCACCGACGCCGAATTTTTGTCGCTGGTGCGCAGCGCCGCCGACAGTGTGATGCGTGGCGAAAGCGCCGAGGTTTTCGCTGAAGGCCTGCATTGCGGCAAAGGCGTGTCGGGCTACATGTATCACACCCTGCCTTGCGCGCTGCATGTGTGGCTTGCCCACCAGAAGGACTATCGCGCCGCCGTCACCGCCATGATTCGTCTGGGCGGCGACTCGGACACCACCGCCGCCATTGTCGGCGCAATTGTGGGGGCGCGCGTGGGCAAGGCGGGCATTCCAGCAGAGTGGTTCGACCATCTCGCTGAATGGCCGCGCTCGGTGGCGTGGATGGAGCACCTCAGTGAACGGCTTGCCTCACACTGCGCCACGCAAACCAACGGCGCGAGTCTGTGGATCAACCCGCTGGCGCTTTTCGTGCGCAACGTGCTGTTTATGTTGATCGTGCTGACGCACGGATTTCGGCGGCTGTTGCCGCCGTATTAAAACGCTTTCTGCTTCGCCGGTGTACTCTGCCGGCTACCCGGCGCGTAACGTGTCAAACGCCCGCGCGAGTTGCGCATCGGCCTGCGCAAGCCTGCCCGTGGCATCGGCCAGCCAGGTCTGGTCGGCCGCCACACCCTCGCCGGCCTCGGCCAGCATCCGATTCACTTCAACCGGCTGCGGCCCGCCGATGCCCTTGCGGCCGTAAACCATATATTCGGCGCTGATCGCCTCGCGGAAAGCGGCTTCGTCGAGCGGCAACGCCTGCTGCGTCTGCTCGCGGTAAATGCGCACGGCTTCAGCATAGGGTATCTCGTGAATTTTGAGTTTGTTGCCGCGCCCATAGTCGGTAAGCCTGGACGCAAAATGGTGGCCGATGCGAAACGGCACGTCGGCCTTCTGCATCAGCGCGTCAGCGATTTCGGTGGTGGTGGAATAATCCGCGCGCACCTCATTGAGCGCGCGTTCCTTATTGACGACAAGGCCATTCATCACCTGCGCCAGCAGCTTGAATACCTGCAACGCCCGCGCGCAGGGCACCGGATCATACATGCGGTAATCGAACATGCCGGTGCGGTTGTTGTGCGAAATCAGAAACACCGTCTGCATTTCGCCCAGCAAAATGCTGCTTTGCGCGCGCAGTTGCTCGAGCGCCGCCGGGTTTCTTTTCTGCGGCATGATGCTGGACACGCCAGTGAGCTCCCCCGTGGCGAGCAGGAACCACGGCATCGTATCGGCGTACTGCGTATGCAAATCCTGCGCGAACTGGCCAATCTGCACGGCGGCAATCGACAAGGCACTTGCCACGTCGAGCGCACTATCCACTGGCGCCAGGTGATTCGCGTCATAGGCGTTTTCCAGCAGGCCGTCAAAGCCCAGCAGCGTCGCCAGCCGCTTGCGGTCGATCGGGAAACTCGAGGTTGCCAGCGCCGCTGCGCCCAGCGGATTCACATTGATGCGCGCATAAGCCTCGCGCAGCCGCTGGGTCTCGCGCGCGAGTGCTGCAGCCAGCGCATGCAGGTAGTGCGCGAAGGTGGTCGGTTGCGCCTGCACGCCGTGCGTATACGCGGGGATGATGGTTTCGGCGTGCTGCGCCGCCAGCGCAAGCGTGCGTTCGCGGGCGAGATTCAACGCGCCGATTTCCTGCAACAAGCCGTCGCGCAAATTCATGCGAGCCATCGTCGAGGACAGATCCTGCCGGCTACGGCCGCTGTGCAAACGCGAAGCATCGGCGCCGACCACGGCAGCGAGGCGCGGTTCGTAATCAAGATAATCGGCCGAGCGGCGCGCCACGCCGGAAGCTTTCATCTGCTCGATCACCGTGAGGATGCCCGCCGCGATGCGCGCCGCCGTCGCGCGCGGCACGATGCCCGCTTCGGCGAGCATGACAACGCACGCCTTGTTGATCTGATCGAGAAATTCCGGCGAGCGTCCGCCGCTGCGGAAGGCTTCGTTGATGTCGAGTGCGCCGTGCGCGGGGGTTTCCGCCATGAAGAATCCTAAAAATTATTAATTAAAACAAACACTTAAATAAATATCGATGTTAGCCGGCACGCGTCGCCGCCGTCGCACGCACAGGTTCATCCAACCCCACGCCTTCCAGATGGCCGAACAGCGCGTTGAGCTTTTGTACATCCTCCGGTGGCAGCGGCGGCTTGAGTATGGCCTCAATATTTGGCGCGACATGCGCCGGATTGCCAGTGCCGAATAACACCACATGGGCGCCCGGTTCGTGACGCACGTAACGGTACGCGGCTTCGATTACGCTACGTGCGGCCTGCGGGTCACGCTTGTGCAACAGAAAATCCAGCGGCTCGTCTTTTTCCGCAAGCCACCCGGGCAGTTTGCCGGCTTCAACAATTGCCCGCACGTCCTGGCGCAACCGCCCCGGCGTGCTGAAAAGGCTGCGTACGGCAAACATCATCAGGGTGCCAATGTTGCGCTCGCGCGTATGCGGCAAGACCGCGTGCCGCGCGTTTTGCCCCAGCATGTGAAACGCGAACATCATCACATCCCAGCAGTCGTCACTGAACGCCAGCTGCAGCGTGTCGTGATGCGGGTCTTTCGGTGGCATTTCGGTAATGCCGAGAAAACGAAACTTGCCTTTTTCCTTTTCGCGCAGCAAAGCCGGGGCGATTTCACGCACGGCATGACCGTAGGCATCCGGCAGCACGGTGTGCAGAAAAAAGATATCAACGTAGTCCGTGCCCAGCACGCGCAGGGAATCATCCAGTGCGGCAACCACCTGGGCAGCGGAGAGCAGCGTCTTGCCTTCGGTCACCTTTTGCTTGGTGGAAATCACCACGCTGTCACGCGGCATCATTTTCAGCGCTGCACCCACCACCGGCTCGGTGCCGTAACTCTTTGCAGTGTCGATCAGGTTAACGCCAAGATCCACTGCGCGGTGAATGATGCCGGCACATTGCACAACGCTGTGCCCGCGGGTAAGGCCCAGACAACTGCTGCCGCCACACCCCATCGCGGCGACACTGACCTTGAGCCCGGTACGGCCGAACGTGGTGTATTGCATGGGCCAGACGTCGTGGTAAGGATTATTTGCCGCGCAGCTTGTACCAAGGATGCGGATTGCCCGGCGCCTTCATGCGCAGCGTGTAAACGCCGGTGTGCGCGCAGCACAGCATGGTGCGCAGGTCCGGCCCGCCGAAGGCGAAATTCACCGCCTGTTCGGGCCACTTGATGACACCAATTTTTTTGCCGTCCGGCGCCATCACCCAGATGCCGCCGGGGCCGGTGCAATACACGCGGCCGAGGCTGTCGACTTTCAGTCCATCGGGAATGCCTGGTTCGTCGCCTTCGTTCATGTCGCAAAAAATGCTGCGGCCCACCATGTTGCCCGCCGCGTCAAGCTTGATGGCGTGGATGTATTTCGACGAACGCGTGTTGGCGACATACAGCGTGCGTTCGTCAGGCGAAAATGCAAGGCCATTCGGATACTCGCAATTGGCGACCCGGCTTACTTTGCCGTCGGGCATCACACGATACACGCCTGCGCCATCCCACAAATTTCCGGCGGCGTAGCGGCCCGGAATTTCACGCTCGGCATAGGGCCGGCGCTTGTCCGGATCGGTGAAATAAATGCTGCCGTCGCTGCGGCAGATTACGTCGTTGGGCCGCGAAAATCGGCCGCCTTGAAAGTAATCCGCCAGCACGCCGACTTTGCCATCGGCCCCGGTGCGCGTGACGCGCCGTGCGTCCCCTTCACACACGATCAGATTGCCCTGCAAATCGAACGTGGTGCCGTTGCCACCTTCCGTGTTACGCACCAGCTCGGCCTGACCGCCGATCTTGATACGATGCAACCGGTTCGGACGCAGGTCAACGAAATACCAGAAATCATCGGGGTGCCACAGCGGGCCTTCGGTGAAGGTAAAGCCGCCGGCGACTTTAACCGCTTCAGTGGTTTCGAGAACATCGGGCAGATAATTGGTCGCAGACATGTCGGTCTCCTGAAAGTAGGACAATCAATCGAGGGGTTGATGGCACGAGTCTAATTCGTTGCGGCGTTGGACGCTACGTTCACCCGTTGACCGCGCAGCGGAGGGGTTTGTCTTACCCCTCACGGCTCATAGCGGATGTTGGCGTCCTTGATGAGCCTGGCGAATTTCGCCATGTCAGACTTCAACAACGCGGCGAACTGGTCCGGCGACGAGATCAGCGGTTCAAGCCCCTGCGAAGTTAGCCGCTCCACCACGTCCGGCGCGGCCAGCATGCGCGCCATTTCACCGGAGATTTTTTCGACGACGTCTCTGGGCGTGCCAGCCGGCGCGAACATCCCCGTCCACCCCGAAATGTCAAACTCGGGCAAACCGGCCTCGGCAAACACCGGCACCTGCGGCAACGCCGCGATGCGCGTCTTGCCGGTAATGGCAATGGGTTTCAGGCGGCTGCTCTTGATATGTGGCATCACGGTAATCGTCACGTGAAACGACAGTTGCAACTGCCCGCTGATGAGATCAATGGTGGCCGGCCCCGCGCCCTTGTACGGGATATGCAGCATTTTGATGCCGGTGAGGTTGCACAACAGCTCGCCAGCCAGATGATTGGTGTTGCCGGTGCCCGACGAGCCGTAGGCCAATTGCCCCGGCTTGGCTTTTGCCAGCGCGAGCAGCGCCTTCAGATCGGCCACGGGCAAAGCCGGATTGACCACCAGTATCTGCCGCGAGCGGGCGATGGTGGCGATTGGCGCGAAATCACGAATCGGATCGTAAGGCGTGGGAAACAGACTGGAATTGACGACGTGCGGCGTGCCGGCAACAAGAATCGTGTAGCCATCCGGCGCGGCCTTCGCCACGGCGTTGGTGCCGATGATGGTGTTGGCGCCGGGACGATTTTCCACCACCGCAGGCTGGCCCCATTTTTCCGACAGCTTTTGCGCGGACATGCGCGTCAGCGGATCAAGGCTGCCGCCGGGCGGAAACGGCGTGATGAAATGGATGGCCTTGACAGGGTAGTTCGTTTGCGCGAGCGCCGCGCTACTCAAAACCAACAACGCTGCCGCGAACCCGCGGGCCGCGGTGACCAAGGCGTTGCATTGGCCGTGTTGACTATTGCCGCGAAGGGCGCTGTTGGGGAAGCCCGTCATGATCTGCGCCGAAGAATTCACCGGCAATCCGCGAACGATCATAACTATCTGTTTTTATGGAATATTTTCAGAATTACTTGGGCACACCAAACTCTTTCCGGCAAACTTCAGCCAGTGCCGCCACGCCCTGATGAATTTCCTCGTGCGTGGGGCTGGCGAAACACAGCCGCATGCGGTTGCGGCCATAGGCCTTATTCACCGACCACTCGGCGCCGGGGTTGATCGCGACACCGGCCGCGAGCGCGGGTTGATAGAGCTTCTGCGTGTCGACATTTTCCGGCAGCGTCACCCACAGAAAAATGCCGCCCTTTGCATCGTCGAATTTCGCCGCGTCGCCAAAGTGTTCCTTGACCGACTCCATTAGCGTTTCGAGCTTGGCACGCAGGCCCTTGCGCAGCGCGGGCACGTGTTTAGTGAAGTGTTTTACGCAAAACTCGGCGAGTACCATTTGCTCCAACGCGCCAGAGCCGCCGTCGGTTTTAAGCGGCAAAATGCGCGACATCACCGCCCACGGCGCGACGATGTAACCCACGCGCAGCGCGGGTGCAATCGACTTGGAAAACGAACCGACGTAAATCACATTCTGATTCTGGCTCATCGCGTACAGCGCGGGCGGGCGCTCACCCGACCAGATGAGATCGGCGTAGCAATCGTCCTCGAAAATCGGCACGCCATGTGCCGTGGCCAGCCGCAGCATTTCCTCCCGGCGTGCCAGCGGCATGATGGTGCTGGTGGGGTTTTGCACCGTCGGGATGGTGTAAATGAATTTCGCGCGCACGCCTTTTTTCTTCAAGTCATCCAGCGCGTTCGACAGCAAATCCATGCGCATGCCGTCACCGTCGAGCGGAATGCCAACGATGTTAACGCCCAGCCGGTTGAGCCGGTTGATGGTGCCCTGGTAACAATCCTGCTCAATGATCACCGTGTCGCCACGTTCCAGCAGCGTTGCGTTCACCAGATCCAGCGCCTGCAAGGAGCCCGACGTGATCAGGATGTCGTCCGCCGAGGCATTGATCCCGGCATCCGCCTTCAACTTTCCCGACAAAAATTCACGCAACGGACGATAGCCCTGCGGCCCGCTGTTCAAACCATACGTCGACATCGTGCGCCCTTCGCGCTTTAACACCGCTTCGGCCGCAGCGGTCAGTTCCTCCAGCGGCAGCCGGTCGGCATCGTTGTTGCCGCCGGTAAAATCAAACTTGACGCGCCCCGTCCAACGCGCGGCGGCGGCGGGCAGAGATTTGGGGAAGAAGGTGGAGAAATCGAAGGGGGTGGAAGACATGCTGTATTGCTCCATTAACAATTGAAAGAAAGTGCGCGATGCGTCAGCGGAAAAACGTCAATGCGATTAATACCCCGCCGCCCGATCCACCACGCCTTTAAGCGCTTCGCCGGCCAGCAGCCGCCGGGTGTTCTCGGCAAAGAGCTCGGCGACCGCTGCCGTACGATCCGGGTGTCCACCGCCCAGATGTGGCAACACGAGGATGCCTTCCGTTTGCCAGAACGGGTGTGTAGTGGGCAGCGGCTCTTCGCGAAACACATCGAGCACCGCACCGGCGATAGTCTTGGCCTTGACCGCGGCAATCAGGTCGGCATCGACAATCAGCGCGCCACGCGCGAAGTTCAGCAGCCACGCGCTGGGCTTCATCGCCTTCAAGCGGCTGGCGTTGATGGAGTTTTCAGTTTCGACCGTCGAGGGCAGCAGCAACAGCACAAAATCAGACTGGCCTAACACTTCATCCGTCGCTTCTTGCGGATACACCTTGGCTACGTGTGGCAATGGTTCAGGACGGCGCTTGGTGCCGATCACACGCATTTCCAGCGCGTCGGCCTTGCGCGCGAGTTCCTGCCCGATGGCGCCGAGGCCCAGGATACCCAGCGTCTTCCCCGCCAGCGGAATTGACTGACGCTTGGCCCAATGACTGTTGCGTTGATCAAGCGCAATAGCCGCGTACGGCTTGGTCAGATGAAAAATCGCACCTAGAATATTTTCGGGCATCGATACGCGATGCGTGCCACGCGCGCAGCACAACGTCACCTCGTGCCGCAAATTCGGGCTGGCGAGCCACGCGTCCACGCCCGCCGTCATCGCCTGCACATAGCGCAACTTCGGCATCTGCTTCATGACCGGCGCGGGGCGCCAGCCAGCGAACAACTCCGCGCGGGCCGCCAGTGCTTCGGGCACTTGCTCGTCCACCTTGAACCCGTGCATTTCAACCTTTTCGCCAACGCCCGCGCGGGCCAGCGCCTCTGCAAACAGTTTGGCCTCGTTCAACCACACCACACACACGGGCTTGCTCATGCAGTCATCCTTGCTGTTCAGGTAAAAGCGGTGATCGTATCAGGGTTTGGTCACTAACCTTTAGCCGCCACGGGCAACGGCGACATGGCATAACCAGCCTCGATCAATTCAACGGCAGCGGCGTTATCGGACAAATCCGCAATCGGCGGCAACCCTTCACGCACACGCCGCAGCGTGTCGCGCACGTACTCCGGGTAGAAAAACACATTGGTGAGCTTCATCTCACGCGTGGTGCGCTGGCGGTCGTTGGTGACGATTTCAAGCGTGCTGTTGTCGCGCGCGGCAAAGTAATGTTTTTCGGTGCGGATGCTGTAATGCAGATCGAACACCGAATTTGGCGCGGGATACAGATATCCGGTTTCAACCATGCAACTCGCCCCGCCGCCCTGCATCAACAAAATGGCGTGATCTTCTATGCTCAGCCCGGCTGCGCGGTTGGACATCATCGCGCCGGTCACCTGCAGCTCGGCGTTGTTGAGCAGCACCCGGCACAAGTCGACAAAGTGTATGCCCAGATTCAACAGCGGCCCGCCACCGGAAATCGCGCGGTCGATCACCCAGGTGACATTCTGCTTGTAATAGCGGTCGACCATTCCACCGACGAACTTGAACGACAGATACTGAATCTGTTCGCCTGCCGCGATCTCGCGTATGGCCGCGATGATCGGGCAATAACGCACCACCAGCGGCACCGCCACAAACACCTTGGCTGCGGCCGCGCGGCGTGCAATGTCGTGCGCCTCAGCAGCGGTCCGAGAGCAAGGCTTCTCGATGGAAAAGGGGATGCGGCTGTCGATCAAAAATCGCGCTTCATCGGCCATCTCGTTGTGGCGGCCCAGCACGAAGGCAAAATCCGGTTTCAGCTTTGCGCACATCTCGCGGTAATCGGTAAACACCGGGCATTTTGCGCGGGCCGCCAGCGGCGCCGCACGTGTGGCATCCGGGTCGCTGACACCGACGATGGTGGCGTCCTTCATCTCCAGCACCGGCTCGGAATAGAAGGGCGTGTGCCAGTGCGAAACACCAATCAGGACGATGCGCATGATATTTCCTTCTGAGGTCAAGATAAGAGAACTGAGGTCAAACCTCCCCAAAATGTATCCGCCGGTAAGGCGCCGATGGAATCTTGTCATCCACATGCAAGTCCCACAACTCGGCTGAACCTTGCGCGTCATGCGCGGCGAACAGTTCCTTGAATCGTCCTAAAGTGTTGACCTTCTCACCACGCAAGCCAAAGCCGCGCGCAATCGCCGCAATGTCGCCGCGGCCGTGCTGCGATTCCGCCGGGTTGTAGCCCTGCGCGCGGAATTTGTGCACTTCGGCGCCGTAGCCGCCGTCGTTCACTGCGCAGATCAGCATGCGGATGCCCTGGCGGCGCAGGGTTTCGAGCTCCTGAATGTGCATCATCAGGCTGCCGTCACCTTCGATCAGCATGACCTTGCCGTCGTTGCGCGCGGCGGCCACGCCGATGGCTACCGAGAACGCCGAACCAATTGCACCGAAGTCATTGATGACATGAATATTTTCGGCTTTGCGCCCGTAGAAGTGCGT
This sequence comes from Betaproteobacteria bacterium, assembly GCA_900299145.1. GTDB lineage: Bacteria > Pseudomonadota > Gammaproteobacteria > Burkholderiales > SG8-41 > UBA5216. The sequence continues at coordinate 23,851 of OMIN01000121.1, forward strand.
GACGGCGATGCCGGCAAAATGCGCGCCGCCGGAAACCACGGTCCAATCCTTGGGGATCGCCGCATCAAGTTCCAGCATCGCCGGGCGCGGATCGACCACATCGGCCTGCACCAGAAATTCCTTGCTGTCGGGCCGCGCCGCCATCGCCGCGATCTGGTTGGCGAGCATGGGCGTGCGCGCACCGGCGGACTGGAAATTCAGCGCGCCAAGTTTTGCCAGCACCGCCTCCGCAGTGGCCTTGGCATCGGCGCGGATGTGCATGTCCGCGACGCGCAGGCCTTGATACAAGCCGCGCGGATTCAGATCAATCTGCACCGTTTTGGCGTTCGGATACAGGTAACCCGCCTCGGTGGTGTAATGGCCGAGGCCCGCGCCCACGCCGATGAGAAGATCACACGCCGCAAACTGCTCGCGCGCCAGCGGGCTCGCATACGCACCCGCGATGCCGATGCCGTAGCGATTGTGGTCAAACAGGCCCTTGGCGAAGAGCGATGTCGCGAGCAGCGCACCGCAGCGTTCGGCCAGCGCCTCCAGCGCGGGCGCAGCCCCCGTGCGTATGCAGCCGCGCCCGGCAAGGATGATCGGGTGTTTGGCTTCGGCAATCATGGCCGCGAGTTTGTCGACCAGCGCGGGGTCGGGCGCGGGCCGCTGCGGCGTGGGCATGAGTTCGGTCGACGGCGAATACTCCGCGCCCCACGGAAACGGCTGCTTTTGCAAATCGAGTGGCACGCCCAGCACCACCGGGCAGCGCTCCTGCCGCGCGGTGTAGAACGCCTCGCGCACGGTGTCGAGCATGCGATCCACGCTTTTCACCGGCAGGTAACGCGCGCCGGTGGCGGTGGCAAGCGGCCCCAACTCTAGCTGCTGCACGTACCATGCGGCGGAAGTCGGCGAATCGCCTGCAAACACCACCAGCGGAATGCTGCCGCGCGCGGCCGTGGTCAGCGCCGTCATGATTTGCGTGAAGCCCGGCCCGCAGGTCACCGTGGCCACACCCACCTTGCCGGTTTGGCGTGCATAGCCGTCAGCCATCGCCACCGCGCAGTGTTCGTGGCGTGCGTGCACGAGGCGCACCTTGTACTTCTCCGCCATGATGGTGCCCCAGTACATATTCGCGTCGCCGAGCAGCGCGAACAGCGTGTCCACCCCCTCCGCGACAAATGCTTGTGACAGGACTTCGTAGCCGTTTGGATCAGCCATGGTTGTTACCTCGTTTTCGGAAAATGGTTGTGAGTAGGTGTTTAGCGTTGCTCGTTGAATCGCCAGCGCGTTACGCGCGCGAAAACCGCATGCAACACGACGGGCGGTCAGTCATTTCATTCCACAGAGGGTTATAATAACTATTTGATTTTATTGAAATTTTTAATAAGCGCCGAGACCTACTTTTTTAGCAGGTCCTTCGCGCCATCCAGCAGCGCACGCCCCAGAATCTTTGCACCTGATGCGGCCTCGGCCTGCTGTGGCACGCCTTCGACACCCGCGCGCCGCTGCTCGATCACGCGGCCAATGTTCGCCGCGAACTCCGCCAGCAGCGCCTTGGCCACATGCACACCGCCCGCCGAGGCGAACATTTCGAGCGGCCCGGCCACTTCAAAACCGCCTTCGAGCGAAACGTCAGTCGCCTCGGCGCCTTTCGCAGCCACGTCAAAACGTGCGCGTGCGCGCGAAGCCCCTCGCTGATCGATGCCACGTGCCTCAATCAGACAACGCTTCGCCGGGTGATCGTAAGTCAGTTTCGCTTCGCCGCGAAACACCGCCACTGTCGGGCCAAACTTGAACGTCACCTTTCCGCGATGTGCGCCCTCGGGCGTCAACTCGGTTAGCTCTGCGCCGGGGATGCACGCCGCCACCACCGCCGGGTCGGAAATCAGCGGCCACACTTCATCCGGCGGCGCCGGCACGGAAATACTTTCTTTCAATTGAATCACAACAGCTCCTCAATAAAACCATCGGGCGATGATAATACGGTTCTTGTGCTACTCCGCTTTGACATTCGCCCGCTGAATCACGCCCGTCCACAACGCGGTTTCGTCGCGCAGGAATTTCATTGCCGACGTTGGTGTCCCGCCCGCCGCTTCGGAGCCTTCACGCGCAAGGCGCTGGCGAATATCAATACCGCCAAGAATTTTGTTCATCTCGGCATTCAGCTTGTTCACAATGCCGGCCGGCGTTCTGGCCGGCGCCAGCAGCAGATACCAGGACAACGCCTGATATCCCGGCACGCCGCCTTCAGCCGCTGTGGGCACTTCGGGCAGCGCGGCCACGCGTGTGGCCGTGGTGACCGCAAGCGCGCGCAGCCGCCCCGCTTGCACCTGCTGCATGAGACTGCCGATAGGCGCAATGGTAAATTCCACGCGTCCACCCACCAGATCGGGCATATAACCCCCAGCACCTTTGTACGGTACATGCGTCAGTTTGATGCCGGTCATGCTCGCCAACAGTTCAGCCGCCAGATGCACCACGCTGCCGATGCCCGCAGACGCATAGCGCAAGCCCGGCTTGGCTCGCGCCAGCGCGATGAATTCACCGGTGTTATTGGCCAGCAGTGACGGATGCACCACAAAGAGATTCGGCTGCGTGGCGATGAGTATCACCGCGGCAAAGTCACGAATCGATTCATACGGCAGTTGGCGCAAGCCCGGGTTGATGGCATGTGCCGGATTCACCATGATCAGCGTGTAACCGTCGGGCGCAGCGCGCGCGGCGATCTCGGTGCCGATGATCGTGCCAGCGCCAGCGCGATTATCCACCACCACCGGCTGCCCCAAGCCATCAGCGAGCTTTTGCGTCATCATGCGTGCGACCAGATCGGCACCGCCGCCCGCGGGGTAAGGCACGATGACGCGCACGGGCTTGGTTGGATAGATTTGACCTAGGCCCTGCGCCCATGCCAACGGCGGCGCCAGTAACAGGGCCGCATTAGCGATAGCGGCAGAGGCATTAGCCAGCGTAAACAACCCGTGCATTACCGGCCTGTCCCAGCGCCTTTGCCTCGCGGGGCTTTCACCACCAGCGCATCCAGCGCCGGTGTCAGGCTGGTGGCGCCTTCGATGTTCTGCCACAGCTGCAACGCATTCTTTACACGCCGCTTGCCGAGCTTGGGCGCGCACAGCCGCGTGAATTTGGCCGCGAGATCATCGGCCGTAAATGGGTTCTGGTCGTGGCCGGGTGGATTGACGATATTGATTTCGTAAGATTTGCCCGCATGATCTTTAGCGTTCACCCGCACATGGATGGTGCCACGTTGCACCTCGCGCTCGATTTCGTCGTCAACGCACACTTCAATACGCCGCATCAGCGGTCGTATCGACGGATCGAGATACGACTCCGGCACGAACGCCCGATGATCGATCAGCCCATGCAGCAGCGTGCGCGCCAGCACATACGGGATGCTATGGTCGGCGGTCTCGCGTGTTTGAGGATCCCACTTCGCCGGCTCGTTGCCGCTTTCGTTCCACGAGAATTCATAGGTGTGTACCACCACACTCGCCAGTTGATAATGCGCGACCTGCTTGCGCAATTCGATACCCGCCCAGATCACCGATTGCAGACTATAGGCCACCGGCCAGTATTTGATGTACACGGTGGGGATGAAAAAATCCGCTGCGGTGGTGCCGAACGGCGTGAGTTCAAACGGCCCGGTGATCAAATCCGCCAGGCCGTGGCGACCGGTAAACGGCGCTTCGGGACCGGTCATGCCACCTGCGGCAAGTTGCGCGCCGTAAACGGCGTTACGCACGGCATAAGCGGTGGCCGCACCCTTCCACATCGACAACTGGCCCGCGCGCGTGTTGCGCATCGGCGCATTGCCCACCGAGGTGATGGCAATCGCCTGACAGGTTTGGGCGAGATTAAGGTTCATCAAATTCGCCAGCCCCGCCGCCACGCCCACGCCCAGCGCGTAACCCTGATCCCAACCTTTTTCGCGAATGCGCGCGGCGCGCTGCAACCGGATGATGATTTCATACACCACCACCATCGCGGTGATCAGCCGCTCGCCGGATGCGCCCATCTGCGGCGCCACCGCCAACAGCGCGCCAAGGCAATCGCTCGGATGGCCGCCCTGAATAATGTCGTTCAGATCAAGATTGCGAATCATGCAGGTGTTGACGAACCCGGCGGCATCGGCAGCCACGAGCTTTTTACTGCCCAGCAGCCTGCCTGCGACTTCCGCGCACGCAGCAGCGCTGGCCAGCGTGCGCCCAACCTCGGCGGTATCGCAATCGTGCGCGGCGATGCCGCAGGCGATGCCATCAAGCAGGCGATCCTTGGCCGCCGCAACGACGCTGGCGGGCAGATCGCGATAGGTCAAAGTAGTCGCAAAATGGGCCAGTTGGGCCAGGATGGGATCTGTCACGGTTGATTATAAGTATTTGTTTTAATTGATAATTTATTATGTGGCTTTACGCTCGGTTCGCAACGATTCCTTAGTAACGCGGCCGTCTGTACGCAGCATCCGCGCTTAGCCATCGACGGACAGCCATCGCACGCAAACCGCACGCGATTTGCCGCTCACCTTCGAAAACACACATGCCTTTCCCGCGAGCCGGCAAGCACGATGCATCACGTACGCCCACAGCCGCCTCGACACACAACTCGGCATGTGCATGGAAGCTGCCGCACGATCAATCAAGTTAACGCACTCATATCCCCGCGACAGCCGTCGGAAATGTCTTGTACCGCCATTCGCGATTCATCGCATTTGCCAGCATGGCAATGCATGACCCCATCCGGTTTTCAAGGTGAATTATATCGATAAGCCGCCGCAGCAAAGCCCTGTAGAATCCTTGCCAAGCGCAACAGCCGCACACGGGAGAAAACAGCATGGACAACAACATCAACACCAAACACGATGGCGCGGCCGTCATCGCCGAATACCTGATCGCGCAGAATGTGCCCTACGTCTTCGGCGTATGTGGCCACGGCAACATCGGCTTTCTTGACGCGCTGCATGCGCGGCAGGACCAGATCAAAACCATTTCGGTGCACCACGAATCCGTCGCGGGCTTCATGGCGGATGTGTATTACCGCGTGTCGGGCCAGCCCACGGCGACGTTCACCTCTTGCGGCCCCGGTTCGGCGAATCTGCCGATCAGCATGGGCAACGCCTATCTTGATTCGGTACCGTTTTATGCCATCACCGGTAACGTGCCCACCAGCCAGTTCGGACGCGGCGCGTTTCAGGAACTGTATCGCCACTATCAGGCGGATTTCCCCTCGACCGTGCGCGCGTATTGCAAGCGGGTGTTTCAACCCACCACGGCCACACAACTGCCGATCATGGTGCGGCAGGCGTGGAAAACCATGGTCACCGGTCGTCCCGGTCCGGTGGTGCTCGACATGCCGTTCGACATGTTCAACGCCGAAATCAGCGAACCCACGCCGCGCCCGGAGGACTGGGACGCCCATATCAGCTGCCGCTGCGGCGCAGACCCGGAAGGCGTGCGCAAGGCCGCTGACATGCTGATGGCCGCCAAGCGCCCGGTGATTCTGGTCGGGCAAGGCGTGCGGTTGGGCAAGGATGGCGGTGCGACCAAGGAGTTGCTCGCGCTCGCGGAGAAGCTGCGCATCCCCGTGGGCATGTCTGCCAGCGGCATCGGCGCAATCCCCTCAGACCACCCGCTGGCGCTGGGCCTCGTTGCGCGTAACGGCCCGTATCAGGCCAACCACGCCGCGCGCCAGGCCGATGTGCTGCTCGCGCTGGGCGTCCGTTTTGACGACCGCACCTCAAGCTCGTGGATACCCGGCTTCTCGTTCACCATTCCGCCGACGAAACTGATCCACGTCGATATCGACCCGGAAGAAATCGGCCGCAACTACCCTGTGGCGCTGGGGCTGATGGCCGACGTGGGCGCCTTCCTGCGGCAGTTGCTGGGCGAACTCGACGCACGCATCGCCAAGGGGCAACTCCCCGCCGAGCGCGCGCCGTGGCTCGACGCCATTGCCGGCTACCGCAAGGAATGGGAAGACTTTATCGCCCCCGGCTACAAGGCCGATGCCACGCCGATCCCGCCGCAGCGCGCCACCTGCGAAATCGACAGCGCGCTGACCGAAGACACCATACTGGTGAGCGACATCGGCGTGCATCACAACTGGCTGATCCAGTTCACCAAACCGCGCCGGCCCGATTCGCTGATCGGCTGCATGGGCTTCGGCGCGATGGGCTTTGGCGTCGCTGGTGCGCTCGGCGCAAAACTCGCCGCGCCCCACCGCCCGTGCGTGGCCGTGGTCGGCGACGGCGCGTTTTTAATGCACGCCAACGTAATCGCCACTGCCTACGAATATCAAATCCCCGTGGTCTACGTGGTGTGGAACAACTACGCCTACGGCTCTATCCGCGGCCTGCAACGCGGTTATTTGAACAAACGCGAACTCGCCACCGACTTCAGACACCCCGACACCAACAAACCCTACAACCCCGACTTCGCCGCCATGGCGCGCTCTGCCGGCATCACGGGCGTGAGCGTCGACCGTGCAGCGGACTTGCACACCGCTATCAAGGAAGCCATTGCCGCCAACAAGCCCTGCGTGATCGATGCCAATATCGATGGCGATTTGAATCCGGCGGGGTCGGGGATCTGGGAATTGCCGGGGATCGGGCGGAGTTCGCCGGGGATTGGGAAGCAGTATGTCCCAAGTTGATTTCGTGAACAATGCGCAGAAAGACCCTTTAACTGGCCTCTTATCTGGCGAGGCGATTTTTGCTGTTCTGCATGAGCTTTCAACGACTTTTACTCTTGATGTTGACGCAGAACAGTCAGTCTTATTCGTCGATGTTGATTATCTCAAGCAATACAACGACACGCTTGGACGCCCACAAGGAGACCAACTACTGATTAACATTGCTGCTGCAATATCAAGAGAATTGCCCCCGACCAGTCAAATCGGACGCATTGGTGGCGATGAATTCCTCGTTGTGCTTCCCAGCACCGGACTTTCTGCGGCAATTGAAGTTGCCAAACATCTTCGAAGGGTAGTGGAGCAAGATTTCGGACATTCCTCTGTGTCCTATCCAATAACGTTGACCATTGGCGTGGCCACAACACCCAAGAACATGTCGTGGATTTCGGAAGAACTCATCGCGCTGGCGGAGTCCAGAATGATCGTGGGAAAGAAGCGCTTTTCTCCAAGCCGAAATGTAGTCTGGGCGGGAGATATGCCTGCAGATTGGCACAAACATTGGGAAGCTTTTTGGCCTAGCACGGGGCCATTCATTCCAAAGAATTTGTGAACGCTGTACATTAATGTATGAAGTAACCCGCACACCGCAGGGCGTCAATAAGGAGGCGCAGGATGGGCACGATGTTGGTGCCCACGCGTCTTGCATGTTACCCATTCAGCGGCATTGGCAAAACGAAATACGTTTTGCCCGCTCTACCCAGCCAGCTACAAGGTTAGCCGCGCAAACTCTCCGCCGAATCAATCCCCGCAATCCGCCCAAACACCAAGCCCTTCAACACCGACGTGGCACCGGTATAGTTGCGGTAATACAAGCCCATGGTCTCGCCCGCCGCATAAAGGCCTGGAATCTCGTCACCTTGCTGGTTCACCACCCGCGACTGAGGTGTGACACGGAGACCGCCGAAGGTGAGTACCATGGATGATACGATTGGGTAGGCGATATACGGCGGCGCTTTGATCGGCCGCGCCCAGTTGGACTTGCGCGGCGCGATGCCTTTAGTAGACAGGCCGTCCATGTCGGCTTCGTTGTAGCGCCCATTCGCATCACTCGCGCAAGCCTTGTTGTAGGCGGCAACCGTGGCCTCGAGCGCGTCGGCGGGGATCTTCAATTGTTCGGCCAGTCCCGGCAACGTGTCGGCCTGATACGGCGGCACTTCGCTGCGCACCACTGACCCCGGGTGTTTCACTTGCGCCACCGTGGTGTCGAGGATGGCGTAGGCGATGCCGCCGGGCTGGGCGTTGATCTCGCGTGTGACGGATTCATAGGTTTCGTCGGTCGGGCCGGGGCCTTCGTCGACGAAGCGCTGGCCGTGTTGATTGACGAGGATGCCCTGCGGGTAAATGTAAATCGATGGACCAGCACGATCCGAGCGCGGGTCGCTCGGCGACGCGTGCCAACTGCCGAAATCGCCGCAAGGCGCTGCACCAATGGCAAGCGCCATCGCAATACCTTCGCCCTTGTTGTAATGGCAGCCTTTGGACATGGATCGGAAAAAGAGTGACCGCGGGCCGATGTAACGCGTCATCATTTCCGCGTTGCCTTCGAAGCCGCCGCAGCCGAGGATCACTGACTTGCCACGAAATTCGAGTGGCTTGTTGCGCGGCCCGGTGGCGCGTATGCCGATGACGGCACCATCATCGTTCTGGATCAACGACTGTGCGGCGGTGTTGTAATGAATCACGCCGCCGTTTTTTTCAAACTCGGTGGCGAGCGCTTCCACCAGCGCGAAGCCGCCGCCGTGTGGCGCCATGCGCGGTTGCACACTGGTTAGAAACGGCACTTCGAGTTTTTCAAAGCGCACACCAAAGCCCTGCAACCAGCGCAGCGTTTTCGGTGCCTCTTCGGCAAAGGTGGCGACCACCTCCGGGTCGGCAAAACTCATGGCTCGCAGATTAGGCGGCCAGTTGGAGCGGTCTTTTGAGGTTTCGTGCACCAGCGACGGATCAAGATAACCGCCGGCATTGAGCGCGAAGTGTTCGATGAAATCGTCTGACACTTCGTCCACGCTTTTCATGCGCAGCCACGAGCCGGTGTAGCGCGTGTTGCCGCCGCGCTCTTCGATGGGCGCGCGTTCGAGCACGATGACTTTTGCGCCGTTTTGTTGCGCGGCGACGGCGGCGGAGAGGCCGGCAGCGCCGCAGCCTACGACGATGACGTCAATTTCAGGCATTATAAAAAATTGTTTTAAATCAGATATTTATAGTAAAACCCCATCGAGAACTGATGAGGATGGCAACCCCCTACTGTCGTTCCCGCGCAGGCGGGAACCCATAACACAGTGCCACTTGAGACGGCTTATGCATTCCCGCCTACGCGGGAATGACGGGTTTTCTTTTGTTTGCATTGACAAATGGCGTGGTAATCACGGTGACACATCTACGCCCACTACCAGCGCCAAATGAACCGCAACCACCTACTTGCTCATCGCCTTGGCCGCCTGCTTCACCGCCTTGACGATATTGATATACCCCGTGCAGCGGCAGAGATTGCCCTCAAGCCCGCGATAAATTTCCTCATCGGTCGGCTTGGGGTTGTCTTTCAAAAAGCCCGACACCGCCATAATCATGCCTGGCGTACAGAAACCGCATTGCAGCGCGTGGCATTCAGTGAACGCCTGCTGTACCGGGTGCAGCTTGTCCCCCTTGGCCATGCCCTCGATGGTGGTGATGTCCGCGCCGTTGGCCTGCCCCGCGAGCACGGTGCAGGATTTCACCGCCACGCCGTTCATGTGGATGGTGCAGGCGCCGCATTGGCTGGTGTCGCAGCCGACATGCGTGCCGGTGAGTTGCGCGTGATCACGGATCAAGTTGACCAGTAGCGTGCGGTCTTCGACATCGAAACTGTGTTGCTTGCCGTTGATTTTGAGTTCGACTTTGGCCATGATTATTTCCCCAGTTTGGCGACGGCGCGCTTGGTCATTACTTTGGCGAGATTGGCGCGATATTCCTTCGTGCCGTGCATGTCTTCGTTCAGATTCGACGCGTCCACGTTCAGGCTTTCGACGGATGCCGCAGCAAGTTTTTTGCCCAGCGCGGCTTCGGCTTCCGTCCAGCGAAACACGCCTGGCCCGGCACCCGTGATCGCCACGCGCACAGTCTTGCCGTGTTGCGACACAAACGCGCCCGCCATTGCGTAACCAGACGCCGGATGCGGAAATTTTTCATACGCTGCCTTGGCCGGCACCGGGAACACGATTTTCACGATCATCTCGCCGGCATCCAGCGCGGTGGCGAACATGCCCTGAAAATAATCATCGGCAGCAATCTCACGCTTATTTGTGACGATGGTAGCACCCAACGACAGCGCCGCCGACGGATAATCGGCCGCCGGGTCGTTATTCGCCAGCGAACCGCCGATGGTGCCGCGATTGCGAACTTGCGGATCACCAATATGTCCCGCCAGATACGCCAATGCGGGGATGGCTTTTTTCACGACTGCCGAGCGCGACACTTCCACGTGTTTGGTGGCGGCGCCAATCGTGAGCTTTCCGTCCTTCACTTCAATGCCCGAAAGCTCGGCAATGCCCGCGATGTCGATCAGGTGCGACGGCTGCGCCAGCCGCGCCTTCATGGTCGGGATCAGCGTCATGCCGCCGGAGAGCAGCTTCGCCTCGGCGTTGGCCGCCAGCAGATCGACGGCCTGTTTTACGGATGTTGCCTTGACATAACTGAAGCTATGCATGGTTTCTGCCCTTCCTTAATGTGTATTACCCAAATGAGATTTTTTCTGTTGAATCGCCGCCCACACCTTTGACGGTGTCAGCGGCATGTCAAGGTGTCTGACGCCCAGCGCGTTGCTCACCGCGCCCACCAGCGCCGGTAGCGATGCCGTGCAGCCCGATTCGCCCATGCCCTTGATGCCGAGCGGGCCGAGCTTGGACAGCGTGGTGTATTCTTCCATGCGAATGGATTTCAGCTTGCCTGCGCGCGGCATCACGTAATCCATGAATGACCCGGTAATCATCTGTCCGGAATCCTTGTCGTAGACAATGTGTTCGCCGAACACCTGGCCCAGCCCCTGAACCACCGCGCCGTGCATCTGGCCTTCGACAATGGTGTGGCTGACGATGTGCCCGTAATCGTCCACCGACAGATACGACGCAATGTCGGTGACGCCGGTTTCCGGGTCGACTTCCACTTCGGCGATATGGCAACCGTTGGGATAAGTTGAAGTAAACGTGCCTTCACCGATCACCGACAGCTTTTTCTTCGCCGCCAGTTGCGCCAGCGTGATTTTTTTCTTGCTGTGCGGCGACGAAAACTCACCCTTGGCGTAATTCACCTGTGACGGCTCGACGCTCAAATCCTCAGCCGCCAGCGATTTGCCTGCATCGATCAACTTGTTGGCAGCGATGTGGCACACCGTACCCGCACCCACCATGGTGCGCGAACCGCCGGAATGGTTGCCGGTCATCGTCACCGAGCGCTCGGCGTCGCCCTGCTTGACTTTGATCTGCTCAACGGGAATGCCCAGAGCGCTGGCGGTGACCATTGCAAACGAGGTTTCATGCCCTTGCCCCTGCGAATGCGACACGGTGTGCAGCGTGACCTGGCCGTCGCCATTGACCGTAAGTTCGATCTCGTCGCGCGGCGCTGTACCCGCACCCGTAGGTTCAATCACAGCGGACATGCCAATGCCGCGCAGCTTGCCTTTTTTGGCGCTGGCGGCACGGCGCGCTTCAAAGCCCGACCAGTCAGCGAGTGTCAGCGCTTTCTCCGACAGGCCCGGCAAATCGGCGATTTCAATGGTCGAGCCCGTCGCGGATTTGTACGGGTATTCATTTAGCGGCACATAGTTGCGGCGGCGCAAATCGGCCGGATCCATGTTTAGTTCCAGTGCCGCTGCATCCACCGCGCGCTCAATGGCGTAAGCGATATCGGGCCGGCCCGCGCCGCGATACGCCGCCACCCAGCCGGTGTTCGTCAGCACCACCTTGAAGTGCCCGTACAGCGCAGGAATCTTGTACACGCCGTTCATGCAGGTGGTGGCATTGCGAATGTGACCCGCCGGGCCGGTGGGCGACAGATACGCGCCCTGATCCGTAATCCAGTCCACGCGCATGCCGGTGAACTGCGCGTTATTGTCCATCGCCAGCGTGATGGTGATCAGGTTGGCGCGGCCATGTGTGTCGGTGAGGAAACTTTCCGTGCGCGTGGACACCCACTTGATCGGCCGCTGCAACGCCTTGGCCGCCATCATCATCGACACATATTCGGGATACACCGTGCTGCGCTGGCCGAAGCCACCGCCGACATCCTGAATTTCGACGCGGAATTTTTCTTCGCCCAGATTGGCGTACGTGGAAAACTGCTTGCGCGTCATGTTTACGCCCTGCGACGGCGTGTGTACCACGTAGCTGTCCGTGTCGGCTTTGTATTCAATCAACGCCGCGCGCGGCTCCATCGGGCTTGCCGTCACGCGCGTGCAATCGACCGTGATTTTGGTCACGTGCGCGGCCTTCGCGATAGCCTCCATCACTGGCGCCTCAACGCCGCTTTCGGCTTCAACCGGGCAATTGCCGGGCACATCATCATGCAACTGTGGCGCGCCGGGTTTCAGCGCTTCTTCCGGATCCACAATCGCGGGCAAGTCTTCGTAGACCACTTCAATTAACTCGCAGGCATCCTGCGCGGCCAAATGAGAATCGGCCACCACCATAGCCACCGGGTCGCCCACAAACCGCACCTTGCCAATGGCCAGACACGGCCGCGCCGGCACGCGCGCCTTCATGCCGCCTTTGCCGGTTGGCGGCAGAAAACTCGGCGCGCGCAAATAACCCGCAGCTTGCGCATCCGCGCCCGTGTAAACGCCGACCACGCCCTTGATCTGCCGCAACTTGTCGAAATTGATCGACACAATGCGCGCATGCGCTCGATCCGACCGCAGAAAACACGCATGCAATTGATCCGGCGCGTTCCAGTCCGACGAATATTTGCCATTGCCGGTAATCAGGCGCATGTCCTCAAAGCGCGACACCTGCGCGTTGCCGACCTTGAACAATTGGGAATGATGCTGATGTTGATCCATCCGTGCCTCGTTGAGTGTTACGAAGGTTCTTTGAAAATATATAATAAAAACATACAGTTACTGCATAATTACAGATCACCGGCAACGCCAGCGCTTGACACTTCAGCGGTGCAATCACGCGAAACGGCTATGCGCAAGGTGCCGATGCGTGATTCTGGCTGCGATGCGCTGATTGCGCCAAATGCAATGCTCACGGGCACCCGATCACACGACTATTCTACCGTGAGAACCCGGGCGAATCACGCGTGAAAGGCACCATCATACTGTTCGGACAATCCAGCATGTGACAGCCGTTGAGTGGTACAGCATCCTTGTTTGTTGGTGTGCCAATTGGCGCCGACTTTCAGGCTGGTCGAATGTCGCATCACCATTCGCGGCATCAGATCGGGCGCCACGCGGCAACAGTGGTATAGCCTTTCGCGGAATCGTTTCTGCTTTCCCAATGGTTCGATTCACGGACTGATGACGAATTGGCTAATCCTGATGATCGATTGGCCTTTGCCCTTCTCGTTGCCATGGAGCGGAAGCCGCCGACGGACTGGTTCGATAAAAGGCTATTTTCTCTTGCGCACACCACAAAAATCGCCATTGCAGAACTTCGAGAATCCGGTTGTGCGTCAGCCGAGCTACTCCAACAGCTGTGGCCAGGAGTGGCTCATTGCCTTCCAAAGTTTGCCAGCACCCAAAACGCAGCGCGAATCAGCCCGCGATTCGTCGATCAATGGTGCGTACGATCCAGTCAAATCCTTCGTCAATACCAAGGTTGAACCCGGCACTCCACCCCAGATAAGCGCCGCCACCGAGCCCGATAAGGACAAAAAGTGCAAAAGCCGCCAGTTTTCTAAGTGCGTAACTGGCTGCGCGGGCGGCGCGTATCTCCGCCAGTCGCGCTGCCTGTTTATAGGCTTGCTCCCGTTGCGACTGAGCCAGCGCTTGCGCCTGCACCCGCACGAGCGTGGTGTGACAACTCACCACGGACGCAGCGATGAGCCGCGCGGCGTTCCGGTTCACGCCCTTGCGGCGCAGTGCCAAATCCACGATGGGTTCGCCGTAACCGTGGCGGGCAATCTGCGAGGCCACACCGATCAGCGCCCGCAATTCCGTCCCCGGGCTTGCCGCAGCTGCGGGCCGTGCGGTGGTGTTGTCCATGGCGTATGTCCCTCGCAAGTTGGCTCATATCATGAAAAACCGGGCAAGTGTCACATGCGGCCTTCGTCTATCGGCAAACCGAGCCTGTATTTGCCGATCATTTCATAATGCACGCGGCGGCCCTGCATGTGTTGCGTGATAACGTGCACATCCTGAAAGTAACGCTGGATGGCGTTGCCTTCAAAAATGGCGGTGGCGCCGCAGTCAGCATATATGCTTTCGACGATTTTTGCAGCGACGCGTATGGCGTGCGTACCCGAAAGACGCACCGCCACTCGTGATTCCATTGAGGGATCGCCCGTGCGCATCACGTCGTCCCAAATTTTGTCTACCGAATCCATCAGATAGGCGTGCGCGCTGTTCAGCTGTGCTTCACATTCGCCGACGTTGTATTGCGCAATCGGCTGATCGCGCAAGAGCCCCACCATGCGGTGCGGCGCCTTGGACCCGGCCAATTCGCAGAAATCATTGATGCAGTTGCGCGCCACCGCCAGCGCCACGATGCCGTCGCCCGCGGCAAACACCAGCGTTTGCGGAATGTGAAAGCGCTTGCCGTCGGTGATGCGCGGCGGCTTGGTGGTGTAGACGGTATGCGCTTCGGGCACGAACACGTCCTTCAACTCAAAATGATTGGTGCCGGTGCCGCGCATGCCGCGCGTGTGCCAGGTGTCGAGCACTTCGACCTGCTCGCGCGGCACGAAGCAAAAGCGCAATTCAGGCTTGCCGTCGCGCAGGCGCGCCTCGCCGTTTTCGATCACCTGCGCCTGCGAAGCCACCCAGTTGGCGTGGCGGCTGCCGGTGCTGAAGCCATGACGGCCGCTTACCCGGTATCCGCCCGGCACGACTATGGCCTTGCCCGAAGGCTCCGGCGTATTTGACACCACGCTGCGCGGCGTGTTGGTCCAGATTTCGCGCGCGGCGTCGGGCTGCATGTAGGCGGAAAACGACGCAAAAGTCATTCCCTGATCGACCGCCCACGCCGTGCTGGCATCGGCCAACCCCAACACCTCGGCAATTCTGATTTGCGTCGGAAAATCAATTTCTCCGCCGCCCAACGATTTCGGCACGCACAACAAAAAAAGTCCTGCGTCCGCTATGGCCTCGAACACCGGGCGTGGCAGCTCGCGCGTTTTCTCGATTTCACCGGCGTTCTCGCGTACCAGCGGGGCAATCTTGCGCGCGGCTTCCAGTGGGGACAATGTCGACAAGGTGGACGAACTGGACGATTGGGGGGCATTCATGATCAAGCGGCTCGGTATTCAGGAATTTGGAGGGATGCACGAGTGTCCTGAATCGTTGTGCCGCCGTCAATCGACACAATCCACGCGTTGGCCGGGCGCTAAACTTTTGCAGGCCAGTATATGAAATGCGAGCCTCGACGTCGTTACGCGCAGCCACGTGTCCGTTGCCAGATTCATCTGGCCGCCAACAATACGCTGCCGTAACTATTTGTTTTATTGGTATTTTTTAGGGGCGCTATTTAGCGTCGCGTTCTTCCCATGGCGTCGTTACGTCCAGTTGCGGATCGGCGCGCCAGCGCAAGTATTCCGTGTGCAAACGGTCGGCGCGCACCTGAAATTTCTTGCTTTGGGTGACGTTACGAAAGGTTGCGTTCACCACGTAAGCGCCCGCCGGCAAGCCCGCCAGAAACAACGGCCCTTCGGCGACAGTTTCTATCAGCTTTTGTCCGCTGGCGGTGGTCAAGGTCACGCGTGCGTCCGCGACAAACGTGCCGCTGCCTTCGAGCGTCATCACCAGCTTGAAGTTGTACGACTTTTCGCGCGCGGCAAGGCTTTCGCGCGAATCACTGCCAATGCCGCCCGACACAAAAGTCACGCCGTTCATCTCCTGCACGCGGTCGGCGGTAGCGGCGTGCGCTTTGTGCGCAATACCCGTCATCGACAGCGCCATCAGCAAGACGGCGCCGTAGGCCCGTGGTTTCACCGGCTTCATCGTCATTCTCCTCCAGTATTTTGTTGTCGATTTTCTTTTGACTGCCCGCGCGCGCAATTGTTTCATATCAACGCTGCTTCAGGTAATGTTGCCGTCTTGCCACTCTGCGGGAACCGCCATGCGCCCAGCCACTGCCGCCATTGTTTTGAGCTTGCTCGCGTGTGCGGGCGTGCCGGCCTGTTTCGCGCAAACGGCTTACCCGTCGAAACTGGTGCGCATTGTCAATCCGGTGGCTGCCGGCGGCAATCAGGACGTGGTGGCGCGCGCCTACGCCGAGCAGTTCGCCAGAAACCTGGGGCAGCAATTTGTGGTGGAAAGCCGCCCCGGCAACAGCGCCATCGTCGGCACACGCTATGTCAAGACCTCGCCCGCCGACGGCTACACGCTGCTCGCGATTTCCAACACCTACGCGCGCACGCCGGCCATGATCAAGGATTCCGGCTACGACCCGATCAAGGACTTCGCCGCCATTTCCATGACCAGCGACACCGCGCTGGTGTTTGTCATCACCCCCACACTGCCGGTGAAAACGGTGAAGGAGTTCATCGCGCTTGCCAAACAGCGGCCCGGTGAAATTTCCAGCGGCTCGTCCGGTAGCGGCTCTACTGGCCATGTCGCGGCAGAAATGTTCAGCCGCCGCGCCGGCATCAAGCTGCTGCACATTCAATACAAGGGGGCAGCCCCCGCCGTGATTGATCTCGTGGGCGGGCACGTGATGCTGCGCTTCGATCAGGTGACAACCTCGTTGCCGCACATTCGCGCCGGCAAGCTGCGCGCGCTGGCCGTCACCAGCGGCAAGCGGTCCGTGCTGATGCCCGAAGTGCCTACCGTGGATGAATCCGGCCTGCCGGGTTTTATCGATACCACGT
This sequence comes from Betaproteobacteria bacterium, assembly GCA_900299145.1. Taxonomy (GTDB): domain Bacteria; phylum Pseudomonadota; class Gammaproteobacteria; order Burkholderiales; family SG8-41; genus UBA5216. Next base: position 40,531 of record OMIN01000121.1, read on the forward strand.
TCAACGGCCTGCTCGCACCCGCCGGCACGCCGCCCGCCATCATCGAACGTCTGCGTGCGGAAACCGCAAAGGCAGCCGTCATACCCGAATTGCGCAAACGCTATCAGGATCTGGGCATCGAACTTGTCGCCAGCAAGACGTCCGAGGAATTCGCGGCGTTTTTGCGCAACCATGTCGAGGAATTCACCAAGCTCGCGCGCGACGCAGGCATGGCCCAGTGACCCCTTGGGGGTTTTAGCCCGGCGCCGGCCCGCGCATGGCTTGACTTCGCCTGCGCGCCGGTACAATCTCTTTCATGCTGCGCGCATCCGCGCAACCGTCCATTCACACAGGGAGATCCACCATGCCGTTCTACGAAAAGGGCAACGTCCGCATTCACTATCAGGAAGCCGGCTCCGGTTTCCCGCTACTGGTTATCCCCGGCGGTGGCCTGAATTCGACCATTGCGTGGGTTTCCAGCGGCGCGCCCTTCGACGCCACGGCAGAATTCAAAAACGAGTTTCGCTGCATCACTTCGGATCTTCGAAATGCCTACGACGGCCAGTCATCCGGTCCGCTCGAAACCGACCGCCCGTGGGACAGCCACACCGACGATCAGTTGGGATTGATGGATCACCTGGGCATCAAAAAATTCATGGTGCTGGGCTACTGCATCGGCGGCCCGTTCATCTGGAATTTGTTGAAGCGCGCGCCGGATCGCGTGGTCGCGGCGGTGCTGGCGCAACCCAGCGGCTTTCGCAAGGAAATGCCCGAGCAATCCTATACCGGCAATATGAAAGGCTGGGGGCCGGAGCTGGTCAAACGCCGCCCCGACCTCAACATGGACATGGTCGACCGCTTCCTGACCAAAATGTACCGCACCAACCCGGATTTTGTTTACAGCGTGTCGCGCGACTTCGTGCGTTCCTGCCAGACACCCGTGCTGGTGCTGCCGGATGATTCGCCGCCGCACCCCTACGTGGTCGCCATGGAATCCGTGATGCTCGCGCCGAAATCCGAAGTAAGCCTGTTTCCGTGGAAGGAACCCAAGGAACGCATTCCGCTGGCAGTGCGGCAAACGCGCTCGTTCCTGCGCGCGCACCGCCCGGCGGCCTAGTGCGGGCGGTGAGATGGCTACAGGCATACTTTCGTTGGTGCGGGTCAACCCGGAACGCACCGCCGCATTCACCGCCGCAGGTTATGTGGTGCGCGAGGCGGCGAATTCCCCGAGCCGCGCCGACGCCATACGCGAAGCCGGCGGTCACGTTCAGGGGGTGCTCACCAATGGGCGCGGCGGGCTCACTGCCGCTGAAATGGATTTGCTGCCCAATCTGAAGTTGATCTGCGCCGTGGGCGCCGGTTACGAAATGGTCGATCTGGCGAAAGCCAGGAGCCGCGGCATCGCGGTGGCCAACAACCCCGGCACCAACGCGCCCGCCGTCGCCGACGCCGCCATGATGCTGCTGTTGGGGTCCGTGCGGCAGGTCGCACAGGCGGATCGCTTCGTGCGCGCCGGCGGCTGGCAGGATCAGTGGCGCGCCAACACGCCCACCGTCGTGGGCAAGCGTCTCGGCATATTGGGCATGGGGCGCATCGGCGCGGGCATCGCCCATCGCGCGGCGCATGGCTTCGACATGGAAGTGGGCTATCACAACCGCAAGCTGGTGGAAAGTTCCGCCTTCCGATACTTCGGCAATCTGGTCGAACTGGCGAAGTGGGCGGATTTTCTGGTGGCCGCAACCCCCGGCGGCGCGGGCACGCGGCACCTCATCAACGCCGAAGTCATCGCAGCACTGGGGCCAGCGGGACACATCATCAACGTTGGCCGCGGCACGGTGGTGGATACGGCAGCGCTGATTGCGGCGCTGAAAGAAAAACGCCTGGCTGGCGCGGGCCTCGATGTCATCGAAGGCGAACCCGCGATACCGCCGCAAACCCTGCAACAGTTGTTTCAGTTCGAGAACATCGTGCTCACGCCCCACTGCGCCGGCCGCGCGCCGGAATCGCACGTTGCGGCAACGGCGGCGCTACTGGCGAATTTCGAAGCGTTTTTTGGCGGGAAGCCGTTGATTACGCCGGTGAAGATGGATAACTAAATAATTTAATAAAATCAAATACTTATAAAAAACCAGCGCTCTGGTGCGTGTAAGTTTTGTAGCTGAAATAGATACTGGAGATAGGTAACACCATTATCATGCAACCCAATCTTCTGCGTCTGGAATCATGCATTGCTCTATCCATGTCGCCAAAGTATCAAACAGCATGGTCTCGGGCCACTCAGGTCGCGTCTCACGTAAATAAGTGAGATGTACAACTGCAAATTGGGGAACGGATTCGCCAAGATAAAAAAGCACATCATCGCAATCTTGCCGATAGCCAATCGGTTGCACATTGCGCCCGAACAAAGCGTGTCCAGCAGGCATCTCCCGATATAACTCAGCAATAGTTCGAGCTTCTTGCTCTGGCGGAGTCGGCCACCACGGAACGCGCCACTGAATTTTAGATGGCTCGAACTTGGTCATGACGTGCGTAGTAGGCCGAAATAAAGACCGTGTGGCTGAACAAAATCGACTACGCCGAATCAATGCAGATTCGGCTTCTTCAAAAAGTCGTCACGATCCGCCGATTTGACGACGATGCGTAGCACTTCGCCGCCACGCGCCAGCATCAGCGGCACGTCTACGCCCGCCGGGCCCAGGCGCCGCACCGAACGCAGCAGTTCGCCCAGGCTGCGTGAACGATCCGCGCCCACGCCGAGCACCACGTCGCCCATTTTCACGCCGGCGCGTTCGGCCGGGCCGTTGGCGGCGACGCGCGCGACCACCAGTTTGTCGTCGGCCTCCTGCGTGCGCATGCCGAGCCAAGGGCTGGGCGGATGCGGGCTGCGGCCGGTTTGCAGCATGCCATCAAGAATCGGCGCGAGCAGATCAATCGGCACGAACATGTTGACGTGCGTCTCTTCGCCGCCAACCATTTGCTGCACCAGCAGCGAACCGATGCCGATCAAATCACCTTGCGCATCAAGCAAAGCCGTGCCGCCCCACTGCGGGTGCGCGGGCGTGGCAAACAGCGCTTCGTCGAGCAGATATTCCCATGGGCCGGCGAATTCGCTTTTGGAAATGAGCTTGGTTTTCAGCGCATGCGCGCGCCCGCCGTGGCCAAGCACGAAAGCCGCATCGCCCACCTTGATATCGGCCGCCGAGCCGCGTTGCAACGGCGGGGCATTCAGCTTGCCGAGCGGCTGTATCAACGCAAAGCCGGTGGTGCGGTCGTAGGCGAGCGGAAAGCCTTCCACCACCGCGCCCTTGTTGGTGGTGAGCCAGATTTGCGATGCCTCGGTGACGAGGTATCCGATGGTAAGGATCAGGCCGTCTTCGCGGATCACCGCGCCGTAACCGCCGCGCTCAGTGCCCAGATTGGCGGCGGTGTAGCCGTCGGCCGGCACTTCAGCGCGTATCAGCACCATCGCGTCGAACGCGCGGTCGAGATCGAATTGGGTTTCGTCGGGTTTCGGTTGCAGCGGCTCCCGAAACGCCCATTGTTGTTCAGACATGATGTGATTTTGACATGAAGCGCCGCCGCTGTGCGGCCGGCGAGTTTCGTTTATTTTCGCTTATGTGCGATTAAATTAATCTGACTCATTGGCCCGCCGCCGCGCCGGCCTTGCGCATGTAGCTTTCGTGGCGAAACAGAAAATCCGCGCCGACGATGCGATGCTCGAAGCCATCCGGGCGGAACTGAAAATCGATAAACCCCACCTCGCGCGCGCCCCAGTGCCGGGACGTGGGCGAGCCATTGACGCAGGCCGTGGAAGGCGCCCAGATATGGTAAATGCCATCCAGCGCGAACGAACGCGTCTGATGCTTGTGGCCGCAACTGATAAGGCGCACGCCGTGCGCCTTGCAAAGTTCCAGCAAGCGCGCACGGCTTGCGCTGTCGATCACCGACTGGCGCACGCTCGGGTCGTCAACATAGTCCGGCTCCGACGGATGATCGAGAAACAGCGGCTTGTGCAAGAACAGCGCCACGGGCTTGCCGGCAAACCCGGCCAGCGTTTGGCCGAGCCACTGCCACTGTGCGGCTTCAGCAGGATGGCCGTTGCTGCCGAGCCACTGTGAGTTAATGCCGGCGAATCCCCAGCCGGCGGCTTCGAACGACCAGCGCTCCTCGCCAAAGTACGACACAAAGCGCGCGCAACGCGCATCGCTGACACGCTTTTCCATGTTGCCGGAAACAATGTTGTCGCCAACGTCGTGGTTGCCCGGCAGATAGCGGCACGGCACGCCAATCTCGCCCAGCCGCGCGAACGCTTCGCGCGCAAACGCGTAGTCGGTCTCGTCGTCCGGATCGCCCATGATGAGATCGCCGTTAGCCACCACCACGTCGGGCCGCTCGCGCTCGATCCAGCCCAGCACCTTGCGCCAGTTGTCGAGGTGAAATTCCCGTCCCGCGCCGAGGTGAATGTCGGCGACCTGCACCAGCCGGAACGATTTCGGGCTATTCATTGCGGCTTTTTACCCATGCCGATGGCGTCGAAAAACTCCGCGTACTGCACCATGCGTTTGGCGAGAAACTGCGTGAATTCTGCGTTGCCCATGAATACATCCTGAAAAATATTGCGCCGGGCGATCTCTTTCCACTCCGGCGATTCGTGGGCCTTTTTGAGCGCGGCCTCCATGATGGTGACCGCCTCTTTTGGCACGCCGGCGGTAAAGGTGAAGCCGCGGATGGTGCCAGCGGTGATCGGGTAACCCAGTTCCTGCAAAGTCGGCACGTCGGGCGCCTGCGGCAGCCGCTTGTCGGCGGCGATTGCCAGCACGCGCAGCTTCTTGCCTTCGACAAAGCCCTGGCCCTCGCTCAGATTTTCGGTGGTGAACGTGGTGTGACCGCCAGCTACCGAAGTCGTCGCCTCGCCGCCGCCCTTGAAATTGACGAACTTGATTCGCGTGCCGGGAATTTGTTTTTCCATCAGGTGTATCACCATGCGCCCGGTGCCCGCGGTGGAGGTGGTCGCTGCCACCACGGAATCGGGATTCTTCTGCAGCGCGGCCATCAAATCCTTGAAAGTTTTGTATGGCGATTCGGCCTGCACCATGATGGTCTGCGGATCGATCGCGAACAGCGCGAGCGGCGTGTAATTTTCCAGCCCTATCGCCACATCGGGCCGGTGTGCCATCAGCAGAATGGTGCCGGTGACCGACATCATGGTGTACGGATCGCCGCGCCGCGTCTTGAAATAGGTGTAGCCGACCACGCCCGCGCCGCCGACGCGGTTGTTTACCGTAATCAACTGCGGCAGCAACTTATCCTTGCGCACGATTTCCGCCATCGCGCGCGACACCACATCGCCGCCGCTACCGGCTGAGGTGGTAACGACCAATTCAATGGGTTTGATGGGATAGTTTTGCGCCAGCGCTGTGGTCGGGCTACCCGCAGCCAGAGCCAGCAGGGCAGCCGCACGAATTAAAACCTCGCGTCTTAACATCTCCATGATCTCCTCCATTGGGTCCGTTGTTGTTGTCAGATGAAAGTGTAGCCGCTTCGCGCTGCCTGTGTGACACCGTAAGAGTTCGTTGCTTCAAGCGCCGCGTTCGTGCAGGAATCACGCGGAAAGATATTTTTAAGTATTTGTTTTTATTGATATTTTTATAAACACCAGAATCCGCCCTCATTTGCGGTAACGCCTGCCCGCCAGCGAGGTTCAATTCCGCCGAAAGCGCCATTAGTGCTTTAGTATTACGCCTCGCACAACATACCACGGAGCGCGCGCAACACATGGCAACCGATAACCTGGAACTGGACGATGTCCGGCGCATGGCCGCTGAGGTCGGCATGACGCATCTTAACAACACGCATTTGCAGGAGCTGCTGCGCGCCACCAACGCGGCTCGCGCGCGGCGCGACGCATTGCGTACCGACACGCTGACTTACGCCGACGAACCGGCGCATGTCTATAGCCTGACGGCCGGGGACGCGCCATGACTGATCTCGCCTGGCTCACCGTCTCCGAAGCCTCGGAGCTGATACGCACGCGGCAACTGTCGCCGGTGGAATACGCAAAAGCGCTGATCGAGCGCGCGCAACAGCACGATAAACATTACAACGCCTATCTGCGCCCCGCGCCCGACATCGCGCTTGAAGACGCTCGCCGCGCGGAAAGTGAAATTCTGCGCGGTGACTACCGCGGGCCGTTTCACGGTGTGCCTTATGGTTTAAAGGACATCGTCGATTACGCCGGACTGCCCACCACCGCGCACTCGAAAATTCTGCGTGACAATGTCGCGCGCAACGACGCCGTGGTCACGCAAAAACTGCGCAACGCCGGCGGCGTGTTCATGGGCAAGTTGTCGACCCACGAATTCGCCACCGGCGGCCCGTCGTTCGATTTACCGTGGCCACCCGCGCGCAACCCGTGGAACCATGAGCATTTCTGCGGCGGCTCATCCAGCGGCTCCGGCGCGGCGACGGCGGCGGGCTTTTTGCCCGCGGCCATCGGCACCGACACCGGCGGTTCGGTGAGAAACCCCGCCACCATGTGCGGCGTGGTCGGCATGAAGCCCACGTACGGGCTGGTCAGCCGGCGCGGCGTGCTGCCGCTCGCCTACTCGCTGGATCACATAGGCACGTTGACGCGCACCGTGCGCGACAACGCGCTGATGCTCGATGTCATCGCCGGCTACGATGCGCAAGACCCGGGCAGCGCCAACCGCGCCATGGGCGGATACACCGCGCAATTGGGCCGTGATATCACCGGCATCCGCATCGGCGTGATTCGCCATTTCTACACGCAGGACATGCAGGCCGACGATGAAATGACGGCGAGCATCGACAATGCCGTCAAACAGCTGGCGGCGCTGGGGGCGGACGTGCGCGAAGTCACCACTGCGCCGCTCACCGAATATCAGGCGTGCAACCGCATCATCCTCGGCAGCGAAGCGTTTGCCGTTCACGAAAAATGGATGCGCGAGCGGCCGCAGGATTACGGCGCCCTGGCGCGCGAACGTTTGATGGCGGGCGCTTTCGTGCGCGCCGCCGATTACATCAACGCAACGCGCCTGCGGCGCAAAATGACCGATGCTTTCCACGCGCTGTTCCGGGACGTGGATGTGATTGTCACCGCCAGTGCGATGGATCCGGCGTTCCGCATCGACGACGCCAAGGCCATTGAATACACCTACGGCCGGCAGGCGCGCGGCGCGTTTAACGTGACCGGCAGTCCGGCGATGTCGGTGCCCACCGGCTTCACCGAAAGCGGTTTGCCACTGGGTATGCAAATCGTCGGCAAGCCCTTCAGCGAAGCGCTGATTTACCGCGTCGCGCATGCCTACGAACAGTCGACGGATTGGACGCACCAGCATCCCACTTTGTTGTGAGGAAAATATGTTTTTAAACAAATATTTACGTAGCCTCGGGTTGTTGGCCGTCGTCCCCGGCATGATGCTCGGCGGCTGCGCGGGCACGGGAGGCAGCACGGGTGGAAGCGCAAACGAAGGCCCGATCACCATCGCCAGTCAGGGCAGTTTCTTTGTTGGCGGCCGGCAAGTGACGGCAGCGGGCAAGTTCGACGCCACTGCCTCACCCAACCCGCCGACAGCGGGGCAAACGTATTGGGTCGATCAGATGTACGTGCAATATCAGATCCCCGTCAACGCGCGAAAATATCCACTGATATTCGTGCATGGTGGTAGCGGCACCGGGCGCGTGTGGGAAACCACACCGGATGGGCGCGAAGGGTTTCAGACGATTTTCCTGCGGCGCGGCTTTCCGGTTTATATCGTCGATTTTCCGCGCCGTGGCCGCGCCGGATATCCGAGTTTCGGTGGCCCGTTCGGCCAGCTCGACGACAAACAGCAGATCGTCGCCAATCGCACGGGACAGGCCGGACGCGAGTACGCGTGGTCGCGCTGGCGCCTAGGGCCGAAGTATCCCGATGTGTTCCCGGTGCAGGCGTTCCCGATGAACGCAGTGGACTCGTTCCTGCAACATCTGGTGCCGACGGTGTCGGACAACGCCGAGATCATCAGCGGCGCACTGGTGAAACTACTCGACAAAATCGGCCCCGCGGTGGTAGTGACGCATTCGCAATCGGGCCTTTTCGGCTGGCTTGCCGGAGCGCGTTCGCCCAACGTGAAAGGTATCGTCGCTTACGAACCGGGCTTCGTATTCAAGCAGGGCGAAGTGCCGCCGCCGATTCCCATGTATAAAGGCTCGCAGCCTTCAGGCACGCCGGTAACGCCGTCGGAGTTTGCCAAACTCGCCACGATTCCGTTGCAAGTAGTCTACGGCGACAACATTCCCAGACAGCCGATCCCTGATCTCATCGCCGACGGCCGCCGCGCGCAAGTGGTGACATCGGTAATGTTCGCTGATGCACTCAACAAACAAGGTGGCCAGGCCAGCGTGCTGCATCTACCCGACGTAGGCCTGCGCGGCAACTCGCATTTCATGTTCTCCGACCTGAACAATATTCAGGTCGCGGATGAATTGTCGAAGTTTTTGAATGCGAAGGGGCTGGATGGGCGATAGCAAATCATCGGCCGGGGCAAGCGTTACTTTGCCGCGGCCATTGTTGGCCGCTGCGGCGATTTCGCTGCTCACTCCAATGATTTAATATTAGCAGCCTTGATCAGCTTGCCGGTGATCGCCATGTCTTCCTTGCGGATCTGTGCCATCTCCGTGGCGCCGGCCGTAAAGCTGTCCAGCCCCTGACGGCTGATTGCCGCGCGCACATCAGGCATGGCCGAGATTTTTTGCGTGGCGGCCGACAGTTTGTCGACAACCGTTTTCGGCGGGTTGGCGGGCGCGGCAATCGCATACCAGTTGCGCAGCACCAGCCCCGGCAGGCCGGATTCCGTAAACGTCGGCAATTGCGGCAAAACCTCCAGCCGCTTGTCGCCGGTGATGGCAATGCCGCGCAAACGGCCCGACTTCACCATCGGCACGGCACCTGACGGATTGGCGAAAGCCAGTTGCACTTGACCGCCAACCAGGTCCGTCATGGCAGGGCCCCCGCCCTTGTACGGCACCTGCTGCATTTTGATGCCGGCCAGCATTTCAAAATAAAGCGGCCCCAGATGCGTCGGCCCGCCCGTGCTTGAGGTGGCATAGTTGAGTTCGCCCGGCTTCTTTTTGGCGAGATCAATGAGCTCGCGCACCGTGGTGACCGGCAGGCCGGGATGCACCACGAGCATAAACTCGCTGCGCGCGATGCCGGCAATCGGCGTGAAATCCTTGATCACGTCGAACGGCACGTTGCGGTAAATTTGTGAAATCGCGATTGAGCTGCTGCCCGCGAGCAGCAACGTATAGCCGTCGGGCGGCGCTTTCGCCACGAGGTCGGTACCGATGATGGTGTTGCCGCCGCCTCGGTTGTCGACCACCACCTGTTTACCAAAAATATCGGTGAGCTTGGGACCAAACAATCTCGCCAGAAAATCATTAGATCCACCCGGCGGATAGGCGACGACGATGCGGATGGGCCGGGTGGGGTAATCGGCCTGTGCTAATGCCACATTGGCCACACCAGCATGTGGCAGCCCGCCCGCTGCCAACATTGCAGCCGCCATGAAACGGTGAACATGGGGCGATGGCTTCATGGCGTCTCCCGGCAGTGGTGCAGCGTCACGACATTCAACTCAACGGCGGCAATGTCCCGCGTGGCACTGCCAGTAGAGCATCGTAGATCTGACGGTCGATTTCGAGGCCTGCTTTAACCAAGCGCGCGCGTTCACGCACCGAGCGTTCGCCCGGCAAACGGATTTCATCCACGCCGGGCTGGCGCGGAGCGGCTTTCACCGTTGCCAGCATGTCGCTCATATGCTGCCGGAAATCACCCGCCGGCAGCATGCGTTCGGGGTCGATGGCCATGATGAAGTAGCCGTAGATTTTATCGTCGCCAAAACCCGACCCCGCCAGCACGCCCAGCGCCTGCATGGCCATCGACAGCGCGAAACCCTTGTAACCCCCGAATGGCAGTATCGTCGCCACTTTCAGCGGATCCGTCGTGATCTTACCCTCGGCATCCATCGCCACGCCTTCGGGCAGCGGCGTGCCCATGCGTTCACGCAATTGCAGATCGGTGCCCATGAAGGCCGAAGTGCCCAAGTCGATTACAAACGGATCGGAGAGGGTGGGGAACCCAAAGGCCACCGGGTTGGTGCCAGTCACCGGCCCCATTGAACCGGGTGCGGCCACGTGCGCGCGGCTCGACACGGTGTGCAGGGCCACCAGCCCGGCGCGCGCGACGAGATCAACGTAATAAGCGCTACGGCCGCTCATCCACGAGTTATTGATGCCAACCATCGCCATGCCCTGCCCGCGCGCCATCGCGATCACTTTCTGCGCGGCGTGATACATGGTGACCATGCCGCTGTTGTTGCCGCCGTCGTAAAGCACCGAATTCGGCGTTTCACGAATGACGCGCATGCGGCTGCGCGGCTGACGCAACGCCGGATACTCAATCACGTTGAGAATTTTTGGCAGGCCTGAATATTCGTAGCCGCACAGCGCCGCATCCATCACGTGATTGGCAATGATGCGCGCCTCTTCGGCGTCGTAACCTGCGCGACAGAGCACGTCCTCAGAAAGATTCTGCGCCTCGTCGACGGTCAGTCGGACTCTGCCGGGTGAGAGAATTTCCATGCGGAATTATCTATTTTCAAATCGCCAACCAGAGCGGCGGATGTAACGTAACTATTTGTTTTTATTATTATTTTTTAATACCAAGCATCTTCCCCTTCACCCTCTCCCGATTGCGGGAGAGGGATCGTGAGAAGAGCCTGAACCAGCAACAGCGCAATCTTGCCCTGCACTACGCCGTCTTTTCCTTCTTCGCCGCTGTCGAGCTCACCGCATCCGCCGGTTTCACCACCGGCGTCACCGGCATTACGCCGCTCATCAACGCATTGGGCACCGATTCGATCAACTCATCAATGGTGAACATGCCTTCGTCGCTCCACTTGTGCAGGAAGCGCGAATCGTCACCGAAGAGTTCGGTGTTGATGCGGCCGCGCTCGACGTGGATTACCTGGCCGTTGATGTAATACGCGTCGTCAGTGGCAAGAAAGGCCACCATCGGTGCAATGTATTCCGGCCCGCGATTTTGCAGCGTGAGGTCATATTGCTCCTTGGTCATCAGGCCCGCTTCAAACTTGCGGCGGCGGTTTTCCTTCACTTCCGGCGTCAGTGTCATGCGCGTGTCCGCCGACGGGCATATCGCGTTGGCGGTGATGCCGTTCTTGTAAGCCTCTTTTGCAATCGAGCGTGTCAAACCAATGATGCCGGCCTTCGCCGCGCTGTAGTTACACTGGCCGACCGAGCCTTTGAAGGCGTCCGACGAGAAATTGATAATGCGGCCATGGCCCGCCGCGCGCATGTACTTGATCGCGTGATGGCAGGTGTTCCAGTTCCCTTTCAGATGCACCGAAATCACCGAGTCAAAATCATCTTCCGACATGTTCCAGATCATGCGCTCGCGCAGATTGCCGGCGACGTTTACCATGATGTCGATCTTGCCGTACGTATCGACGCACTGTTTGATCATCAGGCCGGCCTTCAGATAATCGGCCACCGAATCGCGATTGGCTTCGGCCTTGCCGCCCATTTTGCGAATTTCCGCAACAACCTCGCCCGCCGGATCTTCATCCGTCGCCTGTCCGCCACGGCCCACGCCCGGATCAACCACAATCACGCTGGCCCCTTCTTCCGCGAGTTTTAGCGCAATCGCGCGCCCAATGCCGCGGCCCGCGCCGGTGACTACTGCTGCCTTACCCTCCAAATGCTTGGCCATCTTCCTCTCCTTCGTGGTTGTCGATGTGTAAAACCGCAGTATACCGGGACGGCACGTGTTGCGACCGTTCGCAAAACGCGACAGACTAACAGCCGTGAAAAGCCCACTATTTGCAATTGTTCGCAGCGGCCCGCCCAGCGGTCCCAAGGTTGCTGTTGCCGCCATCGTTGCCGTTGCGGCGTTGTCACCATGGAACGCACTGGCAGCGGACGCAACCCCCACGTTTCCCACCAAGCCGATACGCATGGTGTCGGCCACCGCACCGGGCAGCCAGCCCGACTACATTGCCCGCCTGTTGATCCAGAAAATGAGCGACGCCTGGGGCAAGCCGGTGATCATGGACAACCGCACGGGCGGCGGTGGATTACTTGCCTCATCGCTTGTGGCCAAGGCCGCGCCCGATGGGCACACGCTGCTCTATGTGCTGCCCAACTTCGTCATCAGCCCGGCATTGCAGCCGACAGTTACATTCCCGGCGGTAAGCGAATTTGTGGGCATTGGCCAAATTGGATTCAGCACCAACATTCTGGTTGCGTCGCCTTCCATCGGCGTGAAAGGCATCAAGGACTTTATCGCGCTGGCCAAGTCACAGCAGGGCAAGCTGATCATCGCCTCCACTGGCGCTGGCACTGCGGGCCATCTGAGCGGCACGCGCTTTAACCTGCTGGCCGGCATCAAGGCAGTACAAGTGGCCTACAAAGGCGGCCCCGAGGTGATGATTGAACTGATTTCCGGGCGCAGCCACTACGCGGTGACGACCATGGGTTCGGCGCTGCCGTTTATCACCGAAGGCAAGCTCACCGCGCTTGCGGTAACCACGCCCAGACGCGCGCCGGTGTTGCCCGACGTGCCGTCACTCGGCGAAATACAACCCGAATTCCGCCAATCCGAAACCTCGCACGGCCTGCTTGCGCCGGTGGGCACACCGCGCGCCATCCTGCATCAGATCAGCCGCGAGGTGGCGCGCGAACTCGAACTGCCCGACATCCGCGAAAAGCTGAACGCCATCAGCTTCGTCATCGCACCGAGCACGCCGGAGGCCTACGACAAAATCGTGCGCGAACAGATGAACCTGATTTCCACGTTGGTCGTGGCCGCCGGATTGCGGGGAAAATAGAAAGCAGAAAATGAAAAATGAAAGCAGGCGAATTTTGAAAATACTCCCGCTACACGGCATCGTACCGTGGCTGACGGCACTCATCACTGCAGCGCCCGTTTGTGCGCAGACAGCATCGACCAGCGGAGCGCAATCCTTCCCCACCAAACCGATCCGTCTCATCGTGCCTTATCCGCCCGCGGGTTCCACCGATTTCGTCGCGCGCGAGGTCGGTGCAAAAATGGGCGAGTACATGGGGCATCAGGTGATAATCGACAACCGCCCCGGCGCGGGCACGCTGCTCGGTCTGCAACTGGGCGCAACGGCACGGCCCGATGGTTACACCATCACCTTCGCCACCTCTTCAGGCCTTGCGGTTAACCCCGCACTGGGCGTGAAAATGCCTTTCGAGCCGTTGCGCGATTTCATACCGATCGGGCTGCTGGTTTACGTGCCGTACTTCATTGTCATCAATCCCGCTCTGCCCGCGCGCAACATCAAGGAGCTGATCGATTACGCCAGGACCCAGCCCGGCAAACTCAACTTTGCCTCGCCGGGTGTCGGCACCCCCAATCATCTGGGCATCGAAATGCTGAACCAGATGGCTGGTGTGAAATTCGTACACGTGCCGTACAAGGGCGGCGCGCAGGCCATCACCGATCTGGTGGCAGGCCAGGTGCAACTGATGTTCTCCGGCATTCCGCAGTTCTCGGCGTTCACCAAAGTCGGCCGGCTGCGGGTGCTTGCTGCCTCCACCACCAAACCCACGCGCGTGGCGCCCGACATGCCGCTGGTGGCAGATGTTTTCCCCGGCTTTGATTGCAACACCTGGTTCAGTCTGGTCGCCCCCACGGGCACGCCGCAGCAAGTGATCACGCGATTGAACAACGAAATGAATCGCGCGCTGGTAGAGCCCAGCGTGGTTCAGCGTCTGCTTGATCAGGGCGTCGAGGCGACACCCGGCACGCCAGCGGCGTTGCGTAACCTCATCGTCAGCGAAACCGAACGCTGGCGTAAAGTCATCAAGGCCGCCGGGATCACCGCGGAGTCGGTGAAGTAGCTTCGCTGAACAGTTCCGCCGCGCAACCGGACTCGAGTTCGGTTATGCTTTGCGTCCTTCTTAATTCCTTGTTTCCTCTCAACTTCCGGGATTGACACCATGCCAGCCTATCAAGACACCCAACTTTTCATCAACGGCGTTTGGGGCCCCGCCGCCTCGGGCCGCACGCTGCCGGTGGTCAACCCGGCCACGCATGCCGAGATCGGCAAAGTGGCCTACGCCGAAAAAGCCGATCTCGATCGCGCGCTGGAGGCCGCCGACGCCGGCTTCAAGGTGTGGAAAAAGGTATCCGCGTTTGAGCGCTGCAAGATCATGCGCAAGGCGGCGGATATTTTCCGTTCACGCGCCGACCGCGTGGCGGAGCTGATGACGCTCGAACAGGGCAAGCCTGTCGGCGAAGCCAAGCTGGAAGCCCTGGCCGGCGGCGATATCATCGACTGGTTTGCCGAAGAGGGCCGCCGCGCGTATGGCCGCGTCATTCCCGCGCGCGCCGAGGGCGTGTATCAACTGGTGGTGAAAGAACCCGTCGGCCCGGTGGCGGCCTTTACGCCGTGGAACTTCCCGATCAATCAGGCGGTGCGTAAACTGTCGGCGGCGCTCTCCACCGGCTGCTCGATCATCCTGAAAGCGCCGGAAGAAACACCGGCCTCGCCCGCCGAACTGGTGCGCGCATTTCATGATGCCGGCGTGCCCGCGGGCGTGATCAATTTGGTCTACGGCAGCCCATCGGAAATTTCGAGCTATCTGATCCCCCACCCGGTGATTCGCAAAATGACCTTCACGGGTTCGACCCCGGTGGGCAAGCTGCTCGCCGGCATGGCAGGCCAGCACATGAAGCGGGCCACCATGGAGCTCGGCGGTCACGCGCCGGTGATTATTTTCGACGACGCCGATGTCGAGCTCGCCGCGAAAACCATGACCTTCATGAAGTACCGCAACGCGGGCCAGGTGTGCGTGTCGCCCACGCGCTTTCTGGTGCAGGAAGGCATTTACAAACAGTTTGTCGACAAATTCGTCGAGGGCACGAAAGCCGTGAAAGTCGGTGACGGCTTCGACAAAGACACCAAAATGGCCACCATGGCCAACCCGCGCCGGCAGACCGCGATGATCAGCAACGTCGAAGATGCGAAACAACATGGCGGCAAAATTCAAACCGGCGGCTTCCCCATCGGCGAGAAAGGCAACTTCTTCGAGCCGACGGTCATCACCGAACTCGACAAGAGCGCGCAAGCGATGAACACCGAACCCTTCGGCCCGCTGGCGATCATCAACCCGTTCAAAACGTTTGATGACGCCGTCACCGAAGCCAACCGCCTGCCCTACGGTCTCGCCGCGTACGCGTGGACCCGCTCGGCAAAAACCGCCAACAACATCGCCGCGCAAGTCGAAACCGGCATGGTCACCATCAACCACCTGGGCCTCGCGCTACCCGAAGTGCCGTTCGGCGGCGTGAAGGATTCAGGCTATGGCTCTGAAGGTGGCACGGAAGCGCTGGAGCCCTATCTGGTGGGTAAGTTTGTGACGCAGGCGGGATTATAAAAATTCAATAAAAACAGACAGTTATAGCAACAAGGCGCACAGCGATTTGCGCCCTGTTTTATTTCACCCCGGCGGCCAGCCAAACGGCCGCCCGGCGAGGATGTGCAGATGCAAATGAAACACGCTCTGCCCTGCATCCGCGCCGTTGTTCACCACCAGCCGAAACGCGTCGCCCACGCCGAGTTGCCTCGCAATTTTGCCGGCGGCGAGCATCAGGTGGCCGAGTAACGCTGCGTCCTCTGGCTGGCCATCGACCAAACGCGGGATTTCCTTTTTGGGGATGAGTTGCACGTGCGTGGGTGCTTGCGGGTTGATATCGCGGAAGGCGATGCACAAATCGTCTTCGTAAACGATGGTGGCGGGGATTTCGCGGTTGATGATTTTGGTGAAGATGGTGGGCATGAATTGCTCCGCTCGGCTATTTTTTGATGTTCTGCACAGCCCACGCAACCAGCTCCTCAACCAGCGCATCGCTCGCGCCGGCCAGCGCCTGCGCGGCCCCCGGCGCATTGGGTGCAGCGGGGCGTTCGGCGCTAAAGCTGCGTTGCGCATGCAGGGCGCGCGTATTCTGATCGATGAGTGAGGCGCGCAGCCGCGCAGTGGCCTTACTCGCCTGTGCGGATTCAAACTGCTGACTGAAATCCTCCAAATCGATGCGCAGCGTGTAATCGGCGCGCGCGCCATCCTGCGCGGTGACCACGCCACGCGATGCCGCTGCGAAGCGCGCACGCACGCGTTCGGTCAGCATCAGCGCGGGCGACATGGCCCAGCGGTTTTGCGCGTAGGCGTCCGGCTGGCTCGCGTTCTGATAGATCAGCCGGTATTGAATGTTCGCGTTGTCGAGCAAAGGGCTTGCGGCCACGGGTGGAATCAGCAGCGTGGCATTGATGACGGGCTTCGCGGCGGACTGCGCGCGCTGCGGGCCGAGGTCGAATACGGCGGGCGCATCACGTTTTTCCGGACCGAGGGCACAGGCACTCAGCAAGAAAAAAATACTCAATAAAAACAGATACTTATGGATTTTCATGCGGACCATCCTTGATTATCGTTTCTGCGGCTCCACAGACCCCGACTCCCCCGGCCCCGGCCGGCCGCTGGGGCGGCCAAACACCAATCCTGCGGGCTGCTCGTTCAACTCCGACAACAGCCGATCCAGATTCCGCGAGTTGCGTGCAAGCTCTTCTAGCAGCGTGTTGACGCGCGGTGCGATGTCACCGGAAAGACTGGAGGCCGCGCCCTGCGATGCCGCGCCCACCTGCTCCACACCTTTCGCCGCGCGATCCAGCGCATCCGCACGTTGCGCGTATTCGCGCGCGAGTTTGTCGATGCTGGCAAGCGTGGTCTTCGCTTCTTTCAGCGCGGGTGCAAGATCACGTATCGCCACATCGGCATTCGCGATCATTTTGCGCGTATCGGCGGTGAGCGCCGGCACGTTTTTCATGCCCGGCTCCAGCGTCTGCGCCAATGAGCCGATGCGTTTGGAGGCGCCTTCCAGCTCGGCGATGGTCTTGATGAGTTGCACCTGATTCTTGTCTTCCAGCAGCTTGTTCACCCGCTGCGCGACTTCGCCAAACTGAGTAATTAAATCCTTGCCTGAACCGGTGAGTTCATCGAAGAATGATTTTTGCACGACGATGCGCTTATCCTTGTCATCGGACGGCGGCAGGAAAGTCTGATTCTTGCCGTCGTCGTCCAGCACAATGTACGCGAGCCCTGTTATGCCCTGCGTGCCCAACTGCGCAGTCGTACCTTTGGTGATGCGCGTGCCGCCCTTGACGTTGATCTTGATGAGAATGTTACGCGGGTCGTCATTGTCGAAATCGATGCTCTCGACCTTGCCGACCTCCACGCCGCGCAGCCGCACCGCCGCCTGCACGTTAAGCCCCGATACCGAATGGTTCGACACCAGCGTGTATTGCACTTTTTCGTAGTTGTCGCGGCTGAACCATTGAGCGGCCAGCAGAACGCCGATGCCGAGCAATAATGTGAACAATCCGGCCGCCAGCGCGTGTGCGCGATTCTCCATGGCTTAATGTCCTTGCGCTGCTGTAATGTTGGTAACAGGTGCGGGCGTCTCCACGCCTTCCGGCGTACCCCCTGCCGCTCCGATATCCTTGATCGCTTCGAGCGCGCGTTTGCCGCGCTCGCCCTGAAAAAAATTGGCAATAAACTGGTGCGTGGCGCTGGCAATTTGCTGCACCGAGCCGATGGCCACGATCTGCTGATCGGCGAGCACCGCCACGCGGTCCGATAACGACACCAGTGTATCAAGATCGTGCGTCACCATGACCACGGTCAACCCCAGTTCGCGGCGAATTTCCGCGATCAGCGTGACAAAACTTTCGCTGCGGTCGGGGTCGAGACCTGCCGTCGGTTCATCCAGAAACAGCAACTCCGGCTCCAGCGCCAGCGCGCGTGCGAGGCCAATGCGCTTGATCATGCCGCCCGACAGCGCCGAGGGCATTTTCTCCGCATGCCTGGCTTCGATGCCGACCATTTCGAGCTTCAAAATCACCAGGTCACGAATCAGCCCTTCGTCCAGTGCCTTCAATTCGCGCAGCGGTGTCGCCACGTTTTCAAACACCGATAGCGCCGAATAGAGCGCACCTTCCTGAAACAGCACACCCCAGCGGTTGCGCAGCCGTCGCAGTTCCGCCGGATCGCCGGTAATCAGCGAATGCCCGAACACCAGCACGTCGCCGCGTGTGGGGCTCTCCAGCCCCAGCATCTGCCGCAGCATGGTACTTTTGCCGCTGCCGGAACCGCCCACCAGTGACAAAATTTCACCGCGCTTTACACACAGGCTGATATCGCGATGCACCACCTGCGGGCCGAACACCGTCCAAAGCTTGCGCAATTCAATCACGCAATCCGTTGCATCACAGGTTGCAGCATCGGCCATCAGCTGATCCCCACGTGCGAGAACATCACCGCGAACACCGCGTCAACCACGATCACCGTGGTAATCGCCGCCACCACCGAGCGCGTGGTGCCCGCGCCGAGGCTTTCTGTGTTCGGTTCAATGCGCAGCCCGTAATGGCAGGCCAGCAACGCGATCAGCACGCCGAACACCACGCCTTTGCACAAGCCCAACCACAGGTTTGCAACCGGCACGGCCTGCGGCAGCGCACTCAGGAAATACTTCATCCCCAGGCCCAGTTCGATTTGCGCCGCAACCATGCCGCCAAGCAGCGCAATGGCATTGGTCCACAGCACGACCAGCGGCATGGCGATCGCCAGCGCCAGCATTTTCGGCAATACCAGCCGCAACGTGTGCGGAATCCCCATGACCGCCATGGCGTCGATTTCCTCGGTGACGCGCATCACGCCCAACTGCGCCGTCATCGCCGAGCCGGAACGCCCCGCAATTAAAATGGCTGCCAGCACCGGCCCCAGCTCGCGGATTACCGCGACCCCCTGCAGGTTGACGATAAAAATATCTGCGCCGAACGTTTTCAACTGCTGCCCGGTGAGATACGACAGCACAATGCCCACCAGAAACCCCACCAGCGCGGTAATGCCCAGCGCCTGCGTGCCCGTGCGGTACACATTGGCGGAAATTTCCTTCCATGGTATGCGTGACGGGTGGCGCACGATCTCGCATAAATTCAGCATCACCGCGCCCAGCAGCCGCATCACGCCCAAGGCATGATCCCACAGCGCCAACACCTGCGCGCCGACGGCGACAACGAACGCCAGCTTGTCGCGCGCCACCGTGTCCACCGGCTTCGCCGACACCAGCTTCAGATGCGTGAAAATGATTTCGTGTTCAGGCCGCAGCTCAAGATTCACCACGCGCTGATAGCCCCACACGCGCCACAGCATCATTGCACCGGCATGGTCAAGCCGTGTGATGCCGCTTAAATCCCATTGCGCATTCCGCGGCACTTGCGCAAGACGCGCCGTCATGTCCGCCATCAGCGGCTCCAGCGAGCGCAGATTCCATGCGCCCACCACAGAAACCGTCGCAGCGCCATCACGCGCCGGCGCGACATGAAACTCGGGGGGCACCCACGCAGGCGCGGAAGATGAAGGCAGGGTAGCTGCGGAATCGGACATTGCGCCAGCGGCGTTGGAAATTCAGGACTACGGAAATGCAGGAAATATACGGGGGCTGCAAAAAGATCAGGGTTGGCGCGTGGCAGCTCCAGGCCCCTGATTGTTAAAGTTTTTTTAGTGAAATGTGCTCGTTTGATGCTAATCGCTGGGCGTCAGGAAGTCAAAACCATGCAGCTCAAACGCTGTCGATACACCACCAATTCCCACGTTTTGCTGCAATGCAAAAAATATTTTAGAGAACCCCTTGACATTGCATTTCGCAACCTTATAATTGAAGTTGTGCGTCGCAGCAATTTAAGAGAATTCCGCGACAATAAGAACACTGTAAAAATTTAACTATTTGAATTTAAAGGAGATTTAAAATGTATCAAGCTCCGGAACACTTCGCCGCGCTGAACAAAGCCAATCTCGAAGCCGCTGCACGTTTTGCCAATGTTGCCTTTGGCGGTGCGGAACGCCTGATCGAAATCCAGTTGAAAGCGACCAAGGCCGCACTCGCCGATGGCGCCGATACGGCCAAGGCACTCGCCTCGATCAAGGACTTTCAGCAATTTGCCAACGTCAAGGACACCGTAGCACAACCGGTACTGGAAAAAGCCGCCGACTACGTGAAAAACGTTTACGACGTTGCCAGCGAAACGCAAGCCGAACTGGGCAAGCTGATCGAGCAGCAAGTCGCGGATTTCAACAAGCAAGTCGTGGTTGCGCTGGATAAGTTCGCGGAAACCGCCCCGGCGGGCTCCGAAGCCGGCATCAACGCGTTCAAATCGGCGCTCGTTTCCGGCAACGCCGCCTACGAAACGCTGTCGAAAGCCGCCAAGCAGTTTAACGACAACGCCAAGAGCAACTTCGAAGCCGCAGCCAAACGCGCAACTGCCGCGCCGGCCCCGAAGAAAGCCAAGCACTAAGCGTTTACTAACGCTTCACTACCCGCTTTGAACGCCCCAAGGTTTGCGCCTTGGGGCGTTTTTCTTTGGTAAAGGCCATACCGAAAGAATCGCCTACCCATGCCGCACGTGATCTGTGCGGTAAAGAAAGTAACCGCGACACGAAAGGCCCGCCCCGATAACCTGGTTACTCATGTCTTAATGCTGTGGAAGTTTGCAGCTGGGTAGAATTGGCAGCGAATTGCCAAAGGCGCTCATTGCCCTTACACTATACACATTTGATGTGTATAAACTCACAATCATGAAAACCGCCAAAACTTCCCTGACGCGTACCGGTGAACGTACAAACGTAGTGCTTGATGTCAAACTGGTGCGGGCCGTCAAGCGCTTGGCCAAGGTGCGCACCACACGCGATGCTCTGCATATCGCGCTGGATCACTATGTCCGCAGCCGTGATTATTCTGAGGTGTTGAAATTGCGTGGCAGCGGCGGCGTTACCCCGGGCTATGACCCCAAGACCGCCAGTCCATCGCGCCTATAGATGCTTGTCGACTCCTCGGTTTGGGTGAGGTATCTGCGTGGTGATTCCACGCCCGAAGTGGAGCTGCTGACTCGAGCCTTGACACAATCAAGGGCGATTTGGCTAGCGCCACCAATCTTGCAAGAGGTTTTGCAGGGCGCTGACCGGCAAGACCGCTTGAACCGTTGGGATCGTATATTGGGCGAATTACCCATGCTGCTGCCGGGAGACTTGCGTGAAACGACACGTGCAGCCGCTCGGCTCTATGCGCATTGCCGCTGGAGAGGTGTAACGCCACGATCCGCCAATGATTGCTTAATTGCCATGTACGCCATCGAACATGGCGTACCGCTGCTGCATTGTGATCGCGATTTCGATCACATCGCGCGGGTTGATCGGCGATTGGAAATTGTGGCTGTCGCGTGATGCGGCTTTGAATGCAAGATCAAGCCTAACCTCGTTGGCTCAGATAAATTAATAAAATCAGAGACTTACGATTTATCGAAATCAAATCGTCGTCGCCCTTTTGATATTAAAGAAGCAGGGGTCGCAGTCGTGGCCCTTTTGTTCAATGTGCGCGGGCAGGTTGTCCAGGTAGATGGCGTGGGCGGCGGGGCTTGTTCTGGAAATATGTGCCTGGCTTTTTCCTTTCATTTAGCGGCTAAAATGGATGGCACTTTACCTGTTCATGCCCAGCAGTGGGGTTAAATAGAGCCTGACCCCTTTGATTCAACGTACACACTGAAGTCATTTGCACATGTCTGGTAAATAAATGCAATACCAACCGAAACGGTGCTATTGAATCTATAACTTACGTTATGAAACGGGTGATCCTGGCGTGCAGGTAGGTGCGTGGAACGGCGTTCACGCACCCCTTCACCATAGCGCACACTCAAATCATCGAGCGTGATACAGACCCGCGTTGCGTCAAGCGACACGACGAGTTGTTGTTGTATCCGCGCCTCAAAGGGAATGATGAACCAGCTTGCGGTAGCACTGCCATTCATTGGCGATATGGCAGCGGCAGGGTAAAGAACATAGAGCACTCTCGCCTTATCCCCTGCTTGCTTGTAGGATCCAACCTTGAGCGCCTTCGTCAGCATCTCCAAATCCGACAAATCCCGCCGCGCCACAATCGTATCGATCAACTCAAATATTGCAGCCTTCGCCGCATCGTCAGCGGGCTTAACCTCGGATGCCGGCGCGCGCTCCCGCACGGCTTCGGCGGCAGAGGCGTCCATCGCCCCAAACATCAAAAACAAACCCAACGGCCAATACAGCCAGCTTCGCCGATCTTGTTTAAACATTGTGCTCTCCTTCAATCATTGCACTCATCCGCTCGCTTGATTCTGGCGACGACTGAGTTTTCCTTCTAACTCAACATCAATAATCTTGTTCCTCGTCGCTAGACTTGGCCAATTTGAAACCCATCAAGCTATCGGTAAATAATTGTTTTAAAACCATTGGTTACAGATGTGTCCCGCTGCGTGCGCTGACACTGCGATTTGAAATCCCGCGTTGCAAGTGAATCGTCTCCCCCGCCTGCGACACCCCATCACTATTGGCATCCTGCCAAACCCCAAAGCGGCTAAAGAGGGCATCGCCCGCGTCCAGCCTCAAGGCTGACTAGCCCCCAAACTTCGGCGCATCCACCCAAGGAAAATTCATCGCCGTCACGCCGGCCTTCAATTCAGCAATTGCCTGCTCAACTTGTGCGGGATTCCCGCGCGCACCCAGCTCGATAAACCGCTCCGGCGACACACGCGGCAGGCTGAACACTTTCACCGCCGCGTATTTGCCCTGCACGGCTTTCATCAAATCAATCAGCAGGCTCTCACCCGCCTCGCGCACGATGATGGCGGATTCGCCGATGCGATTGGCGTCGAACAGGTGCTTGTAGTGCGTATCGAGCACCCAGTCGATCATCGGCCACGCCATTTGCGGAAAGCCCGGCACGAAGTAAACGTTTTTGTAGTTAAAGCCGGGGATGCGGTTGAACGAATTGGGAATGATGTTCGAGCCTTCGGGGTACGTGCCCATTTCCAGCCGCTGCGGCGTGACGCCCTTGGGGTCGTCGATGAAGCGCGCGCGGATTTCCGCTTCGGCATCCGGGTGCAGTTTTAGCCCGACGCCCGCGGCGTTGGCGGCGCACTGGCGCGTGTGATCGTCGGGGGTTGCACCGATGCCGCCGAAGCTGAACACGATGTCTTCCATGGTGAACACGCGCTTTAACGTGGCGGTAATCAGCGGCGTGTCGTCGCCAAGGTATTGCGCCCACGCCAGTTCCAGCCCGCGCGCGGACAGCGCCCCGATCAATTTCGCCATGTGTTTATCCTGCCGCTTGCCCGACAGGATTTCGTCACCGATGATGATTGCGCCAAATTTCATTGCTGCTCCAATTCATGCCTGGTTTAGCGTTGGCGCAAGGCGCCGGTGGCCCGGCTTGCGCTCAACTGTGGATGTAACTCTCCAACTGCCGGATGGTTTCCTCGCGGTCGGCGATCACTTCCTTGATCAAATCGCCGATCGACAGCACGCCCGCGAGTTTGCCGGCGTCGACCACCGGCAGATGACGAATGCGGTGCTGCGTCATCAACGCCATGCAGTCTTCGACGGATTGCGAGGATTGTACCGTGATTACCCGCGCCGTCATGATGTCACGCACCGGCGTATCCTGCGACGAGCGGCCCAGCAGAATCACCTTGCGCGCGTAATCGCGCTCGGACACCATGCCTGCCAATCGCCCGTCTTCCAGCACCACCAGCGCGCCGATGCCTTTTTCCGCCATCACGCGTATGGCCGCCAGCACGCTGTCGCCCGGCGCCACCGCAAACACCGCGCCGCCCTTCGTCTGCAATAACTGTTTCACTGTTTTCATCGCTGCCTCCGTTAAAGTTGGCCTGCCACGAAACGCCTTTGAAACCAGAAGCTACCGCACGTTCAGTGTAGTCCCGTTTTCATCACGCGAAAAGCGGCGGTGTGAATGTGGCGGAATTTACGGGTACCATCACGCCCATCCAATCAGCCCGCAAAGGAATGGCGCCATGGCGAAGGTCAACAGTTTTCTCAAGGATCTGTGGCGGCTCACCAAACCCTACTGGTTCTCCGACGAAAAGGTGCAGGCGCGCGCGCTGCTGGCGCTGATCATCGCCATCAATCTGGGGCTGGTTTATCTGGAAGTGCAATTTAACCAGTGGAACAACGGTTTCTATAATTCTCTACAAAACAAAGACTTACCAGAATTCTACCGATTGCTTTGGCAATTCACCGGGCTGGCGGTCATTTTCATCATCGCCTCGGTCTATCAGCTTTATTTCAACCAGATGCTGCAAATCCGCTGGCGGCGCTGGCTCACAGATCACTACCTTAACGACTGGATCGCGGGCCGCACCTACTATCGGCTGCAACTCGCGGGCGACACCGATAACCCCGATCAACGCATCGCCGATGACCTTGCACAATTCGTCGACCGCACGCTGAATCTCACGCTGGGCTTCATGTCGGCAGTAGTGACGCTCGGTTCATTCCTGACGATTTTGTGGGGCCTGTCCGGCGCGGTGAGCTTCACGCTGGGCGGCCATGACATCGAGATTCAAGGCTATATGGTGTGGGTCGCGCTGATCTACGCTGTGGTGGGCACGTGGCTCATGCATTTGATTGGCCGGCCGCTGATTCCGCTCAATTTCGAGCAACAAAAGGTCGAAGCCAACTTTCGTTTTTCGCTGATTCGCTTTCGCGAAAACGCCGAGGGCATTGCCCTGCACCGGGGCGAGGCCGGAGAGATACGCGGCTTGCGCGAGCGCTTTGGCGCAGTAGCCACCAACTGGTGGGACATCATGAAGCGGCAGAAGAAGCTCACGTGGTTTCGCGCGGGCTATTCACAGATCGCGATCATTTTCCCCTTCGTGGTGGCGGCGCCACGCTACTTTTCAGGCCAGATCAAACTCGGTGATTTGATGCAGACCGCCTCTGCTTTTGGTCAGGTACAAGGAGCGCTGTCGTGGTTTGTTACGGCCTACACGCAACTTGCCTCATGGAAAGCCACGGTAGACCGGCTCACAGGCTTTAAGGCCGCGATGCAACACGCTCAGGAGGCTCGCGCCAGCGAACCGGGCATTGTCACTGCCACCAGCAACGATACCAGCGTCAGCGGCGACAACATCGAATTACGTCTGCCCAACGGCTCGACGCTGGTCACTCCGTTCACCGTGAAATTCGACGCCGGACAATCGGTACTGATCACCGGCGCGTCGGGCAGCGGCAAGAGCACCGTGTTCCGCGCGCTGGCTGGCCTGTGGCCATGGGGCCGTGGCACGGTGCATCTGCCGGCGGGCAAACGCGTAATGTTCCTGCCGCAAAAGCCGTATCTGATTATTGGCACACTGCGCACGCAGCTCGCCTACCCATCGCCGCCCGACGCCTACACGGACGCCGATTTTGTGCGCGTGCTCACCGACTGCGACCTGCCACACCTCGCAAAACGCCTTGATGAAGAACAGCACTGGGCGCAACAACTCTCCGGCGGCGAACAGCAACGTGTCGCCTTCGCCCGCGCCCTGCTCGCCAAACCCGACTGGCTGTTCATGGACGAAGGCACGGCATCACTGGATGAAGCCACCGAAGCCCGGCTCTACGGGCTGCTGCGCGAACAGTTGCCGAGCACCACCGTGGTCAGCATCGGGCACCGCCCGGCGCTGGCACAATACCACCAGCGGCGGCTTTCATTGGTGAAGGAAAATGGCGTGGGGCGGTTGGTGCTGGCGTAATCGCCGGATATCCGGTGACCAAATTCACGCCACGTCACGCCATGCCAAGCACGCAAAGAGATCCAAAAAACATCAATAAAACAAATACTTAAATTACTTCCGGCCAAGCCCCTCCAGCACCTCGATCAGCACCGCAAGATCGCTCGTGCCCTCGCCGCGCCCGATCGCCGCGTTGATGTGCTGCATGGTGACGGCGGCCGCCGGAGCCGCCGCGCCGAGTTCATGCACAAGGCCCAGCGCGATGTTCATGTCCTTGTGATAGAGCCGCGTGTCGATGCCGTTGGCGAAGTTGCGCTCGACCATGCGCTTGCCGAAAACATCCAGCACGCGGCTTGATGCGATGCCGCCCATCAGCACCTCGCGCACCGTCGCCGGATCCACACCGCAGCGTTTGGCCAGCGCCAGCGCTTCCGCCGCGCCCTGCGCCGTCACCAGCAGCAGCAGCTGATTACACGCCTTGGTGATTTGCCCGGCGCCACTGTCGCCGACACGAATGATGGTTTTGCCCATGCAGGCGAAGAGTGGCTTTACGCGCTCGAAAACCTCTGGCTTGCCGCCGGCCATGATCGCCAGCGTAGCCGCTTCCGCACCCGCGGGGCCGCCGGAGACCGGCGCGTCGAGCATGTCCACGCCCTGCTTAGCCAGTTCCGCCGCCACGCGCCGCGCTACCGTCGGCGAAATGGTTTCCATGTCCACCAGCACACTGCCGCGCTTCAAGCCGTGTGCAATGCCTTCCTCACCAAGCACGACGCTTTCAACGTCCTGCGAGCTTGTCACCATGGTGAATATCACTTCGCACTGCGCGGCCAGCGCTGCCGGCGTGTCATAGAGTGTGGCGCCAGCCGCCACCAGAGGCGCAGCCGATTCCGCGCGCCGCGCATAAACGCCCATGGCGTGCCCGTGCTTCATCAAATGCAGCGCCATCGGGCGCCCCATCGCGCCCAAACCTACGAAACCTAACTTCATGATTTTATTAACTATTTATTTGTGGCCGTCATGCATTCGCGCAGCAGCCTGTCGGCGGTGGCGTACTGCTTTTCCAGTTCAGCGAGCAACGCGTGACAGCCGTCAGTAGTGTTATCGCGGCCTTTCGCTTCGATATCACGCGCGAGCTCCGCCACGCGTTTGGCGCCAACACTGTAGCTGCTCGACTTCATGGAATGCGCGCTGCGCGTCATGCCTTCGATATTTCCCGACGTGGTGGCGGCGCGCAACTGGGCGATCTGCGTCGGCGTGTCGTCCAGATAACGCTGGATGATCTGATTCAGCAGGCCTGCGGCGCCATCGGGATCAAGCGCTCGCAATTCGTCGAGCGCCCGCTGATCAAGGCCGTTGCCTTCGCCTGCCTCGTCGCCGCCGCCCACAAAGACTCTGTTCTGTTCCGGACTATCCGCCTGCGCCATACCTCGTTCTCCCGACTCCGGCAGCCAACGCTGCAATTCCTTGCGAATCGCCTGCTGCGTAAAAGGCTTGCTTAAAAAACCATCCATACCAGCGGCAAGACAGGTTTGCCGATCAGCTTCCGTGGCATGCGCAGTCAGGGCCACAATGGGCACATGCCGGATCATGCCCTGCGCCTCCAGTGCCCGAACCGCCCGCGCTGCTGCGTAGCCATCCATTTCCGGCATCTGGCAATCCATGAACACCAGATCGAAATGCTCGTGCTGAATGGCATGCAACGCCTCCCTGCCGTTGCAAGCGAGCTTAACCTTGCAGCCACTCGCCTGCAACACCGCGTGCGCCACTTCCTGATTGACCGGGTTGTCCTCGGCCACCAGCACTTTGCCGGAAAAGGCCGGCGCGCGCAGTGCGGCCACGCGCAATTTCTGCGTCAGCGTATTCGCAGCCAATGGCACGTTCAGCACGAGGCACAATGTGCGTAACAAATCCATTTCACGCGCCGGCTTGGTCAGGATAGCCGCGGCGCCAGAACCTCGCCCGGGCGCTGCTTCACCAGCTCGGCTCAACGATGTCAGCACCACCACGGGCGTATCCACCCACAGCGGATTGGCGCGCAGGCGTTCGTCCAGCGGCTCTCCGCCCTTTCCCTGTATGCCGTTATCCACCAGCACCACTTCGTACGGCTCCCCACCGACGGCCGCCGCCCGCAACATCGCCAGCGCCTGCGTGAGGTCTGCCGCAGCAACGCTGCGCACACCAAAACTCGCCGCTAGCTGAACCTGGAGCATTTCGCGCGCGGTGGCTCGCCTCCCGACAATCAACATCCGGCGCCCTGAAAGCGGCGCCAGCGCCCTGCGCCGTTCCTCGGCGACATCGCCGTCGTCCGAGGATGCAGCGGTGCAGCGGGCGGTAAACCAGAAGGTCGCGCCCTTACCTAGTTCGCTGCTCACGCCCATGTCGCCACCCATCAGATTGACCAGCTCGCGGCTGATTGACAAGCCGAGCCCGGTGCCGCCGTAGCGGCGCGTGGTTGACCCATCGGCCTGCATGAACGGCTGGAACACGCGCTGCTGCGCCTCGGGGGGAATGCCAATGCCGGTATCGCGCACCTCGAATCGCAACAGGTAACCACCCTTATCGCAGGCCGACGTTTCCACCCGCAGCACCACCTCGCCTTCGTTGGTGAACTTGACAGCGTTTCCGATGAGATTCGTCACCACCTGGCGGATGCGATTGGGATCGCCGTTGACCATTGCAGGCGTATCGGGCGCGACATGGCAGAGCAATTCCAGCCCCTTGGAAGCCGCGCCGTCGGCCAGCAACTGCACGACATCCTCCACGGTTTCGCGCAGATTGAAATCGGTTAGATCCAGTTCGAGTTTGCCGGCTTCGATCTTGGAAAAATCGAGTATGTCGTTGATGATGTGCAGCAGTGCCTCGCCGGAGCGCCGTGCGGTCTCTGCAAAATGCCGCTGTTTGGTATCCAGACGCGTGGTGAGCAACAGTTCGGCCATGCCCAGCACGCCATTCATTGGCGTGCGGATCTCGTGGCTCATGTTGGCCAGAAACTGCGACTTTGCCTGATTGGCGGCTTCCGCGTGATCCTTGGCCGCGCGCAAGTCTTCCTCCAGCAGCTTACGCCCCGTAACATCGTAGGCAATGCCCACCATGCGCCGCGCGCGCCCACCGCTGTCGCACTCAACTACCTTGCCGTGCGTTTGCACGAAACGGCGCTCGCCACTCGCGTCAAGCATCCACGCTTCCATGTTGAATTCCGCGGTTCTACCCTGCAAATGCGCGATGGTGCGCGCACGATATTCCTCCACGCACTCGGGTTCCACGATGGACCACAGGCGCGTCGCATCCTCCGCGTAAAAAGCCGCCGTGTGGCCAAGAAAGCTGCCGTCAGCGCAGGTGATCGCTATGCTGTTACCGGGGATGTCCCAATCCCAGATCACGTTGTCCGCGGCAGTCAATGCCAGTGCGAGACGTTCTTCGCTCTGTCGCAGCATGACCTGTCGGGCCACACTGTCCGCGCGCAACCGCTCGTTGCCCTCCAGCAGCTCTCGCGAACTGATATCAAGGCTGCGCTGGCCCAGGGCAAGATCACGTTCAAACTGGAGATATGTCGCTTCGACAGCCTCCAGCACCCCGGACAGCCCGGTCAGAAGTCGCGCCGCCGGCTCGCTCAGCCCCGGCTGCGCGGCGAGCGTGGCCAGCTCGCGTACAGCGGCCGCCAATCCAGCGTCATCGGTAATACCCGCATTGCGGCGCAGTTGCCTGCCCAGTAGCTTATGCATAGTTAGCCAGTCGCTGCTTAATCGCCAATGCAGGTAATGGTCATGGTCTGGTTGTGCAGCTTGCATTCAGGCGCGCCAACGTAGGGGCTGATTTCGCCGTTGGAGTAAAAGCCTGTCAACACGGTGTGTTCGCCGAATACCTTTGCAACTGCTTCGACTTCCTCATCCACGCGCCCGCCCATCACGAGCTTGCGTCCGACGCAGCTGACCAGCAGCGCGAGGCCGCGCGCGCCACTCTTTTGCGCATTGCGCGCCGCTGCCGCCGCCGCATTGGCCGCAGCTTCCGCGCCGTCGACCAGCGCGTCGGTGCTCGCGCTCATCAGCCGCAGATAGCCGCCCTCGACGATATCGCCGGCGAGTGTCAGGCTGCCGGCCTTTTCATCCACGCCCAGTATGGTGCGGATCAATCCCGTCTCGCTATGATCCTTGCCCAGCATGGCAAATGGGAACAGCAGCCCGGAACCCGGCAGGTCGCGCGCATAGTCGCCGAGATAGCGTTTGTAAATACGCAGCGCCGGTTCGCCATCAAGTTCATACAACACATTGGCTTTCGCACGTGTCACCAGACGCGTCGCGCCAAACGGCTGCCAGCCACCAAACGAGCCGTGCGACAACGTGATCGATGAACCGTAAAAACCCACGCCCAATACGCATTTATCCGTCACCCTGCCGCCGCACAACACCCATGTGTGCTGAAATTTGCCACCGTCTCCGGCAAGCCCGCCGGTGAGCGTGACACCCGCGCCCACAGCTTGCACAATGCCTTCGATCAGCGCGCTGCCATTGATGTTCACGCCCTGCCCCAGCACCAGAATCGAGTGCAACGCCTTCCCCTCGTGCGTCCCCGCGAGCTTTTCGCCCAAACGCCGGCCCGCCTCCGCGGAGTCTTCCATGCCATTGATTTCGACACACCCCACGCGAAAATCCGGCTGCCTGAAACGCACCGCCGTCATCACCACGCTGTCATCAAACACATTGCTGCCAACAATTTCACCGGCAGTACTGCAGCCGACGAGTTGTGCGCGTGGAAACTGTTCACGCAGCAGGGCGGGCAAGGCCGCATCCGTCATTCGGCTCACCGAGCCGAACACCAGCACCAGATGCGGATCAAGCCGTGTCAGCGACGCCAACTCGCCAGCATTGGGCGCCGCCTGACAATGGGCTTGTGCGATTTCCATAATTTATCTCCAGCCGTTTGCAGGCACGGAACAACAGCGCGCCCCACAAAATCAATAAAAACAGATACTTATATTCTATTTTCCGGGCAACAATTCCCGGTTCACCAGATTCGGCGGAGCGCCGCCGATGAGCGCCGCGACCAGATTTTTCGCCGCCAGCATCGCCATCGCGCGGCGCGTCGCCTCGGTGGAGCTACCGATATGTGGCGCCAGCACCACGTTTTTCAATTCCAGAAATCCGGGATTGAGTTTGGGCTCGCCCTCGAATACGTCGAGCCCGGCCGCGCGGATCACGCCGTTTTTCAGCGCTTCGATCAGCGCCGCGTCATCAATCACGCCGCCTCGCGTGGAGTTAATCAAAATCGCGCCGGGCTTCATTTTTGCCAACGCTTTCGCGTCGATCAGGTGATGCGTATCCGGCGAATACGGCATTTGCAGCACCACGAAATCCGACTGTGCGAGCAATTCATCCATGCTGCGGTACGCCGCATCCAGCCGCTGTTCGATTTCTGCCGCCACGCGTGAACGGTTGTGATAAATCACCTTCATGTCGAAACCGCGCGCGCGTTTGGCAATAGCTTGCCCGATGCGGCCCATGCCGATGATGCCGAGCGTGGCGTGATGCACGTCCACCCCAAGCCATTGCTTCAGCTTCCAGCCCGTCCACTCGCCCTTGCGGATGTACGCCTCGACTTCCGTTACGCGCCGCGCGGTGGCGAGCATCAGCGCAAACGCAAGATCAGCCGTACTGTCGTCGAGCACGCCGGGCGTGTTCGTCACCTGTATGCCTCGTGCCGTGCACGCCGTGACATCAATGTTGTTATAGCCAACGGCAATATTGGCCACGGCCTTCAGGCGCGGCGCAGCGCCGAGCAGCGCGGCATCCACCTTGTCTGTCAGCGCGCACATCAGGCCGTCCTGTCCGGCGAGGCGCTCGGCCAGCGCCTGTGGCGTGTAGGGCTGATCGGCCTGATTGGCGTCAACTTCGCAGTGTTGCTGGAGAAAATCAATAGTGTCGTCGAACACTTCTCGGGTAATGGTGATGCGGGGTTTCATGTTGGCTTGCCTGAATTTCGAGGTGCCCAGATGTTACGGCAATTGGTCTCGTGCACAAAGAGCGCACCGATGAATCCGATAACGGCAAAACACGCCACCGCCGATAGCGCAAAGCGAAAATCCGCCATTGTGCCGACGTTCGCGCCTGCCTTGTGCCAGTCGAGCAGCGCGCCCGCCAGCGGCTGCAAAATGCCCGCCGCCAGAAATCCACCAGTGTTGGCCACACTGATCGCCATGCCGGCATGCGCGGGCGGGTTCACCTCTTTCGCCAGCGACCACGCAAACATGAATCCCGGCGCCACCGTGCCCGTCAGCACGCAAAGAGCAAACGTGCAGTCGGCCGGCACACCAATCAGCCATGTCGCCCACAAACCCAGATACAGGCCCGCAACTACCAGCAATACGGGTTTACGTTGACGGCAACGGTCTGAAATGCGCGCCACGACCACACTCGATATCGCCAACGCGGCAATGATTACTGCGGCATGCTGGCTGGCTGCCGACGCTGATTTCCCGTAGCCCTGCGTCAACAACGGCGCGAGCCACAGCCCGACAAAGCTCATATAACTGCCGGACAGCCCGAAGTTGACCCAGAACGCCGGCCATGTCGCGCGGTTTTTCATCACTGCGACGAGATCGGCGCGCCAGTTGCGTGCGGCACTGTTTTGCGCGGCGGTGGACGGATGATCCGCCGCCAGCCAACCGGTCAGCGCGGCAACCAGCAACGACGCCGCGCCAACACCCACGAACACATCCCGCCACGACACCAGCGCCAGCAGCCACGCCAGCGGCACCGTTGCCGACAGCGCACCGAGCAAACCGATGAAATTGACACCGCTCGTCAAACCACTGCGCGCAGACTTTCAGCAGGGCGACAAATGCTACTGACACGCCCAACCCGGCCAACGTGCGCCCGCAGGCCGCCGCCCAGAATGAATCTGACAGCCCGAACAAAATGGAACCGACGCCAGCGGCAAAACCGCCAGCGGTAAGCACGCGCTTGGGCCCCAGCGTATCCACCAACACGCCGGTGGGGATCTGCATCAACGTATAGACATAAAAATACGTCGCCGCCAGCGCACCCAGCGCTGCGCCGCTGACCGAGAACGCGCTCGTCAACTCACCCGCAATGGAGACCGGCGCGACACGGTGGAAAAACGACAAACTGAAGGCCGCACCACCGAGGGCGAAGACGAGCCAGCGCATGCTTTAGTGGCGTGAGGCGTGAGACGTGAGACTTGAGAGGAAAGGTGTGAGGCGTGAGTCGCAGGCTAAGCGGGTTAACTACATTGCTTCAGCGACACGCTTTGAGCCTCATGCCCCCCCCTCATGCCTCACGCTTTACTTATACAGCGTCTGCGGCAACCACAATCCGATGCCGGGGAACAGGTACAACAACACCACTGCTATCACTTGTATCGCCATAAAGGGCATCATGCCAAAGAAAATCTGATTCAGCGTGACATGCGGCGGCGATACGCCTTTAAGATAAAACGCCGCCATCGCCACCGGTGGCGAGAGGAACGCGGTTTGCAGGTTCAACGCCACCAGCAGGCCGAAGAACAGCGGATCGATCTGAAAATGCGGCAACAGCGGGATGAAGATCGGCATGAAGATGACGATGATTTCCGTCCATTCCAGCGGCCAGCCAAGCAAAAAGATGATGACTTGCGACAGCACCATGAACTGCAACGGCGTGAGGTTCATCGAGAGCACCCATTTTTCGATCAGCTCCTGCCCGCCGAGCAGCGCAAAAGCGGCCGAGAAGATCGACGAACCGACGAACAGCCAGCAAACCATGGCGCTGGTTTTCGCGGTAAGGAACGAGGACTCCTTGAGTATCGGCCCCAAGTCCCGCACGGCGGACGCGGTGGAAGCCGCCGCGCGGCCGGGCGTATCCACGCCCAGCGTTTGCCATTTGGCATGAAAGCGGTACGCCAACGCGAGCAAAACCCCCCCCAGCGAGCCGATGGCCGCGGCTTCAGTGGGCGTGGCCCAGCCGAAGACGATCGTGCCCAACACCGCCAGGATCAACACCGCCAGCGGGAAAAAAGACCCCAGCAGCATTTTAAAAATTTCCAACCGGGCAACACTGAAAATATAATAAAAACAAATAGTTAGAACAGTCGAGACGGCAATGGTTAGCCACAACCAGGTGGGCGTCGGCAAGCGCTCGGCTGCCTTGGCTGGCGCGGCCTTCGCTGCAGCCTTGGCTGCGTCTTTGGCAGCGGCATCTTTAGCGGCGGCCCCCTTCGCTGCTGCGTCAGCGGCCAACTTGGCAGCCTCCTGCGCGACCGCAGCTTCCTGCGCGGGCCCGGCAGCGTCGCCCAACGCCTGTGGGGGTTCCTGCACACCTAACTCTTTTGGCGGCTCCTGAACGCCCATGTCTTTCGGCGGCTCCTGCAATCCGCCCGTTTCCTGCTGCGTGTCGCTGGCATTGGTCGCGCCGCCCATTTCCACCAGACCTTCGGTCGAGGCAACCTGTTCGGGCACGGTGGTGTAATGCCAGGTAACGGCCAGCGTCACAGCAATAGTCAGCGCGGGCAACAACGACACCAGAAAATTACCCATGGCCAAACCGCGTGGCGCTGCCGGCACGGTGCCACGCGCGGCCGCCAGAAACCCCGCCACCGCGTTGCGGCTGCCGTCCGGCGACACCGCCTTCGCTGTCTCCGGCAGCGGCACAACACGATCTGCAGCCGCGAGCGGTGGCGCCAGCGATGGCTTGATTTTCGCCATCACGATTACATAACCGAGATACAAACCCGCCAGCATGATGCCGGGGAAGAATGCGCCGGCATAGAGCTGCACCACTGACACGCCCGCCGTCGCGCCATACACGATCAGCAGCACCGAGGGCGGAATCAGAATGCCCAGACAGCCGCCCGCCGTCACAGCGCCTGCCGCCATTTGCGTGTTATATCCCGCGCGCAGCATCGCAGGAAACGCGAGCAACCCCATCAGCGTAACCACCGCGCCGACGATGCCGGTAGCCGTGGCGAAAATCGCGCAGGTAACGATTGTCGCCACCGCCAGCGAACCCGGCACGCGCGCCGCCGCCAGATGCAGGCTCTTGAAAAGCTTCTCGATCAGGTTGGCGCGCTCGACCAGATAGCCCATGAACACAAACAATGGAATCGAAATCAGCACATCGTTGGCCATCACGCCGTACGTGCGCTGCACCATCAGATCGAGCGTTTTGGTGAAGGGGTCGGCCGCCTTCGCGCCCCACGCGTAATACGCAAAGGCGAACATCATCCCCATGCCCATCAGCGTGAACGCCGTGGGGAACCCGAGCATGATCGCCACGACGATCAACGACAACATCAGCAAGCCCAGATGGCCCATGGTCATCTGCGACACGGGCGGCAGCAATATGAACGTCGCCAGAACCACCAGCGCCATAATGGACAGGCCGAACCATACGCCTTTGTTCATTTCGCTGCTCCTTTGCTGAGCGAAGCGATATCTTCATCCTTAACGTGCACCATTTCCTTCAGCTTCTCCACATCGACTTCCTCGACGTCTTCCAGCCGCGACGGCCACTCACCGGTTTTCAGGCACATCACGCAGCGCACGATTTCCACCAGCCCCTGCGCGAGGATCAGCGCACCGGCCAGCGGAATCACCGTCTTGAAATGATAGAGCGGCGGCCCGTCGGCGGTGACGGAAGAATGCTCCTTGATGGCCCACGAATCGGCAGCAAAGTTGTAGCCCGCCCATACCAGCGCGATGATGCCGGGAATGAAAAACAACAGGTACAGCGCGAGATCAAGCCCCGCCTGTACGCGCGGCGTAAAGAATCCATACAGCACGTCGCCGCGGACATGGCCGTTTTTCGACAACGTGTAAGCCCCCGCCATCATGAACAATGTGCCGTACATCATGATCATGGCGTCGAAGGTAAAGGCGTGCGGGCTGTCGAAAAAACGCCGCGAGAACACTTCCCACGATACCAGCACGGTCAATCCGATAATCAGCCACGAAAACGCCTGGCCGACCCAGGTGCTCACCCGGTCGATAGACAGCAGCAACTTTTGCATTCGGTTTCTCCAACAACAAAAAAGCCATCCGGGAACCCCGGATGGCTTATAACCTTACAGCCTTGCTTCAGCCTTTCTTGCCGGCGAAGAAATGGTTGAACGCCATGCGCGAACCGACCATGGTGTCCTGCTGCCAGCGCACGGCGCGCGACGCAAACTCGCGCTGAGAATCATAAATGCGCTTGAACAGCGGGTTTTCACCAGCCTTCTTGGCGGCAACGCCGTCCCACACTTTAAGCTGCGTTTGCAGCACCGAATCCGGCGTTTTGTAGAACTTGACGTTGTTCTTGGTTTGCAGATCGATGTAATCCTGCGAATAGCGGTGCACCGCTTTCCACGACATATCAGCGGAGGCCGCTTCAACCGCGTGTTGCAGAATAGCCTTCAGCTCACCCGGCAGCGAGTCATATTTCTTCTTGTTGAAGAGAATCTCGAATTGCTCGCCGGACTGATGGTAGCTTTGCAGCATGCACACCTTGGAGACATCGGGGAAGCCGAGGATGCGGTCCGACGTGGCATTGTTGAATTCGGCGGCATCCAGCAGGCCCTTGTCCATGGCGGGCACGATTTCGCCGCCGGGCAGCGCGTTCACCGCCGCGCCCATGCCGTTGAAAATATCCACCGACAGGCCCACGGTGCGGTACTTCAGGCCCTTGAAATCGCCCGGCTGGGTAATCGGCTTTTTGAACCAGCCCAGCGGCTGCGTGGGCATCGGGCCGTAGAGGAAGGACACCACGTCCAGATTCAAGCCCTTGTAGATTTCTTCGAGCAGCGCCTTGCCGCCGCCATAGTAGTGCCACGCCAGCACGAGGTTGGCATCCATACCGAAGGCCGGGCCGGAACCCCACAGCGCCATCGCCGCATTTTTACCGTACCAATACGCCGTCACGCCGTGGCCGCCGTCGAGCGTGCCCTTGGACACTGCATCGATCAGATCAAACGCCTTGACCACCGCACCGGCGGGCAGCACCTCGATGCGCAGCTTGCCGCCCGACATGTCATTGACCTTCTTCGCGTAGTCGAGCGCGTATTCGTGGAAGATGTCTTTCGCCGGCCACGTGCTTTGCCAGCGCAGATTGATCGGGCCGCTGCTGACGGCGGGCGCCTGCGCCTTGGCCATCATCGGCACTGCCGTCACCGCAGCACCCGTGGCTGCAACGAACTTGGTCAGAAATTTACGTCGATTCGCGGGCGCTTCGGTTTTCGCGGGCGCTGCGGTCTTGCTCAACTTCTTCAACATGGTTCCTCCGATGGACGGTTATGGGATGACAGCGTGGATGACAATTAATGAAAACATCAGAAACGGCCGAGAGCCGGAATCGTAATGCTTTGTTTTTATTGATTTTTTAAAACCGCCGATTCATGCGGGCGACTGCCGGATGCTATACCCGCCCTGCCGCCAAATCAAGAAAACTGTCAGAACCCTGACTGATGCCGCCATGCCTACAGCATCGGCGGACCGTCGGCCTCGCTGCGCTTCCAGCGCACCTGTTCCGTGCGCAGGCCGCGTGCGCCCAACGCAAACTTGCGGGTCTGGGCAACGCCTTCGTAGGTCAGCGTTGCCACATAATTGCCCGCCGGCAACAACGCCAGCAGGATCGGACCATCCACGTTTTGCTCCAGCACCACCTTGCCGCTGGCATCAGCAACCTTCACGGCCACATCGGCGATGTAGTCGCCTTCCATGAAGGTGAACAGAAACTTGAGATTGAACTTGCCCTGCTGCGGCCGCAACACGGCGTTTTCCTCAATGCCGATACCGCCGGAGAGCGTGGGCGCCTGCGCGTTTTGCGCCTGGGCGCCCTGCGTCAGGGACAACAAAAAACTCAATAAAAACAAATATTTATAAAATTTCGTCATGTCAATCTCCCTCTGCAACCATGATGATGTGCACCCGGTACGGCCCGTGCGCGCCGAGCGTCAATGTCTGCTCAATATCGGCCGTGCGCGATGGGCCGGAAACGAAATTCACCGCGCGCGGCATAAACGGCCCCGGCCCGTAAGTGTAACGCAAGCGCTGCCACGCTTCCTCCATCGACGGCACGATCTGCGACAAATTCAGAACGGCGATATGCGTTTCGGGCAGCAGGCTCGTGGCGGGCGGCGTGTTCCCGCTGGAGCGCATCATCATCGTCCCGGTCTCGGCAATCGCGCAAAACACGCCAGTCACCCCCACCAGATCGCTATCGTAACTACGGCGCGCGGGACGGCTTTCCATCCGCACGCCGCTGGCGGCCCAATCGAGCGCCGCGATTTCAGGCCAACACACCGCCTGCATCGGCAGGTTGTGCGCGCGCAAATACGCCGCCACCGTGGCGGGCACTTCGCACAGGTGCGTGACTTCCGCGACCGTGCTCAACAGTTTTACGGCATTGGTGCGAAACAGCGCAGCCAAATCGCCCTTGACGCTGGGACGCGGGCTTAACGCATGTGCATCAATGCGCGCGCGTGCCCGCGCTGCCGCACCGTCGCTGTCAGTGCGCCGCAGCGACGCGCGGATGCGCCCCAGAATATTCTCGCGTGCGCTCATACCAAGACTTCGTAGCGATGCACTTGTTTAGCGTAGATCATCGTCTCCTGCCACGCATGCGAGTGTCCCGGCTTGTTGCGATGCGCTTCAATGGCTGCGTCGTCGCGCCACAATTCCGACAGCACGAGCTTGCCCGCGTTGCCTTCATCGCCACCACTCGGTTTCAAAATTTCCATACGAAAACAACCATCGTCACGCAGGGTTTCAGCGGCATCAG
The DNA here is from genome assembly GCA_900299145.1 of Betaproteobacteria bacterium. GTDB lineage: Bacteria > Pseudomonadota > Gammaproteobacteria > Burkholderiales > SG8-41 > UBA5216. Next base: position 78,950 of record OMIN01000121.1, read on the forward strand.
CGCGAAGCTTTGCCTCGAATGCCTCATGGCATTCGAGTTTCACCTCAAACTCGATAAGAATAGCCTGCATAAATCAAGTGAACAGTGAACCGTTAACAGTGAACAGCAACTGCAGTCCGTGGCATGCAGCGAATCGGGGTAACGGTTCACCGTTCACTGTTCACGATTCACATTTCACGTTTCACGTTTCACAAACCCTCACCCCAATGTCGGCATGTTAAACCCGGTCGGCACCGCGTTCGCGTCCGGCCAGCGTGTGCTCACCACCTTGCCGCGCGTATAGAAACGTACGCCTTCCATGCCGTGCACGTGCGTATCGCCGAATAGCGAGGCACGCCAGCCGCCGAACGAGAAAAACGCCACCGGCACTGGAATGGGCACGTTGATGCCGACCATGCCGACTTCAATTTCGCGCTCGAACTTGCGCGCGGCGCCTCCGGAGCGTGTAAACACCGCTGTGCCGTTGGCGTACGGGTTGGCGTTGATCAGCGCTATCGCTTCTTCCAGCGTTTTCACGCGCACGACGGAGAGCACCGGCCCGAAAATCTCGTCCTTGTAAATGCTCATCGATGGCTTTACGTGGTCGAACAGCGACGCACCGAGGAAGAAACCTTCCTTCGAATTACACGTGCGGCCGTCCAGCGCGAGAGTTGCGCCCTCGGCCACACCTTTGTCGACGTAACCCGCCACCTTGTCACGATGCGCCTGCGTCACCAGCGGCCCCATGTCGGGCTCCTTGCCATCGACCTTGCCGGCGCCCGGGCCGATGCGCAGCGACGACGCTTTTTTCTTGATGGTCGCCACCAGCGCGTCGCCAATATCGCCCACCGCCACCACCGCGGAAATCGCCATGCAGCGCTCACCCGCCGAACCGTAGCCCGCGCCAATCAACGAGTCCGCGACGAAATCCAGATCCGCCGCGCTGTTCATATCCGGCAACACCACGGCGTGATTCTTTGCACCGCCCAGCGCCTGCACGCGCTTGCCATTCCTGGCGCAGGTTTCGTAAATGTATTTGGCAATCGGCGTCGAACCGACAAACGAAATCGCCTTGATGTCCGGATGAGTCAGTATGGCATCGACAGCCTGCTTGTCGCCGTGCACAACGTTGAACACGCCATCGGGCAAACCGGCTTCCTTGAACAATTCAGCCAGACGCATGGCGGTCGACGGCACTTTTTCCGACGGCTTCAGCACGAACGTATTACCGCAGGCAATCGCCACCGGATACATCCATAGCGGCACCATCGCCGGGAAATTAAACGGCGTGATGCCCGCACACACGCCGATGGGCTGACGCAATGAATGGCAATCCACGCCGGTGCCGACTTCCTCGCTATGCTCTCCCTTGATTAGATGCGGGATGCCCATCGCAAACTCGACGACTTCCAGCCCGCGTTGCACCGAGCCGCCGGCGTCGGTGATTGTCTTGCCGTGCTCCGCCGTGATCAGCGCCGCGAGTTCATCACGATGCGCATCGATCAACTCGCGATACTTCATCAAAATGCGTGCGCGCCGCAGCGGCGGCGTATCGCGCCAGGCCGGAAACGCCGCCTGCGCCGCCTTTACCGCCGTATCGACATCCGCCTCGTTGCACAGCGGCACCTTGCCGGTGACCGCGCCTGTCGCCGGATTGGTGACCTCGCCCATGCGCGTGCTCGTGGCCTGCGCGGGCTTGTTGTTGACCCACAGCGGGATATTTCTAACCATTTGATTTTCAACGGGTTTATTCATTGCCTATTCTGCCTTGCCTGATAAAGTTCCCTAAAAGTTTTTCCATTGGTACCAGTTGGCGCGGGCATGTCGCGCCCGTCCGTCCAGCCACCGCCCATGGGCAGCGCGTGGATGAGTCTCTTGCCGCCATCATGTTTCGTCGCCATCGTCGCTAACACTCGAGCTCCCACCTTCGCCAGCATGGCATAAATCGCCGGCCGTTGCGCCGCCCAGCGCCACAGCGCCAGCCCCCACGCTTCCATCGCTGGCTTCAAGCCCTGCTCGAACTGCCGTTCGCGCAATTTGCGCAGCAAATCCGGCAGCGGAATTTTCACTGGGCAGGCCACGCTGCATTGCCCGCACAGCGTCGCCGCATTCGGCAAATCGCGGGCGTTTTCCAGCCCCGCGTAAGTCGGCGTGAGCACCGACCCCATCGGTCCCGGATACACCCAGCCGTAGGCATGCCCACCGACGCTTTGATACACGGGGCAGTGATTCATGCACGCGCCGCAGCGGATGCAACGCAGCATGTCCTGCATGTCGCCACCGAGCAATTTGGTGCGCCCGCCGTCGAGCAGGATGATGTGAAAGTGTTGCGGCCCGTCAGAATCACCCTCGCGTTGCGGGCCAGTGGTCACTGACACATAGTTGCTGATGGTTTGCCCCGTGGCATGACGCGGCAGGAGGCGAATCAGCGTCGATAAATCCTCCAGCGTGGGCACCACTTTTTCGATGCCGGTAATCGCCACGTGCACGCGCGGCAGCGTCGTCACCATGCGCCCGTTGCCTTCGTTGGTCACAATCAGCGTCGAGCCGGTTTCGGCGACGATAAAGTTCGCACCTGATATGCCCATGTCGGCCGTGACAAAATGCCCGCGCAGCATTTCACGCGCTTCCTGACACATGCCGGGGATATCCGTGCGTCGCGGGCGCTCGTGTTTCACCTCGAACACGTCCGACACCTGTTCCTTCGTCAGATGAATCGCCGGCGCGATGATATGCGATGGCGGATCATTGGCGAGTTGCAGGATGTATTCACCCAGATCAGTTTCTACGACCTTCACGCCGGCGGCTTCGAGTGCTTCGTTCAGAGCACACTCCTCGGTAACCATCGACTTCGACTTCACGGCTTTTTTCACGCTGTAGCGCGCGGCCAGTTCGCAGACAATGCGATTCACTTCGCCGGTGGTTTCCGCCCAGTGCACCGTTGCACCCGCCGCCGTGGCATTGCGCTCGAACTCCTCCAGATACGCATCCAGATTTTCCAGCGTGCGCGAACGAATGTCCGCCGCCGCATCGCGTATCGCCGGAAAGTTTTCCAGCTCCGCCACGCGATCGGCGCGGCCCTTGACGAAGTTACCCTGCAGCTTTTTTAAAGCGGCCTGCAGATTGGCATCGGCGAGCTTTTCGCGCGAGCGGGTTTTGAATTGGGGGGAGGTGAGTTGCACGTAGTCGAGCTAGTGAGAAAAGCCAAATTGTTTATCGATTAACGAGCCTGACGAGCGCGGTGAGCTTGATGAGCACGACAAACTACAACTGTCGTTCCCGCGCAGGCGGGAACCCATAACACACGTGGCATCGCAATCACCCTATGGATTCCCGCCTGCGCGGGAATGACATGGATAATTTTGCGTGCTTTTCCAAAGAACACAGTGGCATGCACATTCCTATCCGATGTCATACGTGATTGCTATTAACACGCCCCCTCACCCCACCACCGGCCAAATCCGCGCCGCCAAATTAGGCGAACCAGGCGCATGCACGAGTTTGCGCACCACGTCATCCGTCCACTGCTCCATTTTCGGATTGACTTTTTCGTGTTCGACGAAGCTGCCGTCGCGCGCGCGCGTTGACGTAAATTCATACAGAATCATGTGCTTGGCCCAGCCCGACACGGAAGCATATTTGCGCACGCGCACGCAGCCCGGCAGTTTTTGCATACATGGCAGGCGCCACTGCGCGTACCACGCGGCAAGTTCGTCCTCGTCTTGCCCCGGCCCGGCGTTAAAGCTGCCGAGCTGAATGCCGGGGGCGAGGCCCGGCCCCATCGCGGCTTTCGCCGATTCAAACTCCGGCCCGTAAATACGCGCTTCTTCGGTGGCAATGTTGTAGCGCTCGCCGATGCGCATGGCGAGCATTTTTTTGTCGGTATCCGACAGGCGCGCGCGCATTTGCGCCGGCGTGGGGTTGACGAACACATGCGCGTCTTTCGCGCCGAACAGCAATATGTAACGGTCGCCGGTGGGAATCGACGGGTCGTTGACATGCCCCAGCCGGTTCGGCGCGCCGGTCATTTTGACATTGCTTTCCGAGGCAAAATGCGCGCCCCACAAGTAACCCGGCAGCTTCAGCATATTCGGGATGTAATGGCCGTGCAGCCACGCGAGGTAATCGTCTCGCCCCGCTTCAGGCAGGTTGTACCAAGTCATCCATATTCCGCGATCGGTGCCTTCCACTATGCTCTCCCAAGCTCGAGTTTGAACGCGAGATTATACGGCTACGACGTTTTCACGCCGCGACTGCCAACAATGCTGGCGGCGAAGCTTGTTCTCGATTGGCACATTGATTACGAAACGAGACGCGTGGCGGCGAATAATGGTGGCTACAGTGACGCAATCACTCAAGAAAGACGGACGCAAATCTGGAGAACATCATGCATCCGATTTTTCCCGCGTGCACACAAAGCAGATAACTTGGGAGCGGCAGAATCCGCTGCGGGCCTACTTCTTGCAGCTCCCCCTAAAAGCCAAAATTTTTCAAAAACCTGTTTAAAAACAGATGTTTAAAAAATCTACCGTGGCTTGATTCCCGCCGCCTGTGCAATTTTGCGGTAGCGGTCGGCATCCGCATTCACAAAAGCACGTATTTCCTGTGGCGTGTAATTCACGACCAGCGCGGTGCGCGTCGCCTGGTAGGCACGCCCTTCCGGGCTGGCCATCGCGGCCTTAAAACCCTCATACAGCTTGTTGACAATGGCGTCGGGCGTTTCCGTGCGCGCGAAAATCGAACTCCACGAATAACTCACAAAATCCGGAAAGCCGCTTTCCTTCATCGTCGGCACGTCGGGCAAAATCGGCGCGCGCGCTTCACCCGTCAGCACAAGCCCGCGCATGCGGCCCTCGCGGATCAACGGTGCTGCGCCGCCGCTGTCGATCATGCCGGAAGGTATCTGCCCACCGATGACATCGGTCATCACGGGAGAGCCGCCCTTGTAGGGCACCGGCGTAATTGCCAACCCGTTGACCAGACCAAACCAGTGACTGAGCAATTCGTACCCGGCGGAATAATTGCCCACGGCCAGGGGGTTGCCGGATTTTTTCATCGCCGCGGCGAATTCCTTGACCGTTTTGCCGGGCACATTAGGGCCGACCACAAACACCGTGGGCGAAAGACCAAACAGAATCACCGGGCGAAACTCCTTGATCGGATCATGCGGCAAATCCTTCATCACCACCGGGTTCACCGAAATCGTCGACGTGGTGCCGGTGAGCAGCGTATAGCCATCCGCCGCCGCGCCCTTCACCGTTTGCACGGCGATGATGCCGCTGCCGCCGGGGCGGTTATCCACCACGATGCTTTGGCCCCACAGCTTCGCCACCCACTCGCCGTAAAAACGCGGATTGGCGTCGGAGCCACTGCCGGCGGCGAATGGCACGACAATGCGGATGGATTTGGCGGGATAGACCTGCTGAGCTTGCACGGCCGGCGCAACTGCACTTGTGAGGCTTATCGCAAGCAGAATGCGCTTCATGATTTTCTCCAGCGAATCAATATGATTTGTAACGCAGTGTGCTGCCGCGTGTCGTGGGCGTCAAGTTTCAGCGTCCTGCCCGGCGATTTTGTGGCAAAGTCGCGCCCATGGTGACTCGAATTCTGGCAACGGTGCTTGGCTGCGCCTCGACGCTCGGCGTGCACGCAGCCCAGCTTCTGCCCTATCCTGTCAAACCACTGCGCATCCTCGTCGGCTTTTCGCCAGGCGGTGCTTCCGACATCACCACGCGCATTATCGGCCAAAAGTTGAGCGAGGCATTCGGCCAGCCCGTCGTCACCGATAACCGCGCCGGCGCCAGCGGCGCCATCGCCGCGCGCATCGTCAAGGATGCCCCGCCCGACGGTTACACGCTGCTCTCCGGCGCAACCAGCATCCTCGCCATCAACCCGGCGATGATGGCAAAGCTCGGCTACAACTCGATCAGGGATTTCACGCCTGTGTCGCAAACGGTGTCGATGCCGCAGGTGCTGGTGGTGCACCCCGCCGTCAAGGCCGCCTCACTGAAAGAGTTGATCGCGTTGGCGAAAGCGCGGCCCGGCGAACTGAATTACTCGTCTTCCGGCAGTGGCAGCTCCAGCCATCTGGCGATCGAGCTGCTGAAATTCATAACCGGCATCAACCTCGTGCATGTGCCGTTCAAAGGCAGCGGGCAATCGATGCCGGCGCTGCTGGCGGGACAAGTGCAAATGATTTTTGATCCACTACCAACCTCGCTGCCGCACGTGAAAAGCGGCAAACTTCGCGCGCTGGCGATCTCTACACTGAAACGCTCGCCCGCCATGCCGGATTTGCCCACCGCCGCTGAAGCGGGCGTGCCGGGTTTCGACAGCAGCTTGTGGTACGGCCTGCTGCTGCCGGCGGACGCCCCGCTTGCACTAGTGGAACGGCTAAATAAAGCCACGAACGATGCGTTGGCTGCACCCGATTTACGCGAACGTTTTGCGGCGTTGGGGGCGGATGCGGTGGGTGGCACGGCGGCAAACTTTGGCCAGTTCATTGCGGAAGAAATCGGTAAATGGGGCAAGGTCATCAAGGCAGCGGGGATCAAGGGTGAATAAAATTTTCTTCATGGCTGCAATCAGTACGCTTTGCAGCCATGCGGCGTATGCACAACCCTACCCCGCCAAACCCGTCAAGCTGATGGTGGGTTTTGCGGCTGGTGGCGCTGCCGACGTCACGGCACGCGTACTCGCCCCCAGGCTCGCGGAAGCATTCGGCCAGCAGTTCGTGATTGAAAACCGTGGCGGGTCAGGCGGGCTGCTCGCCACCGACGCGGTGTCGAAATCACCCGCTGACGGCTACACGCTGCTGTTGATGCCCGCTGCGGACACCATTCAGCCGGCCATGCGGCGTAAGCTGCCGTATGACCTTGAGCGCGATTTTGTGCCGGTGACGCGCATTGTGTTCGGGCCGTGGTTCATGATCGTGCATCCGTCCGTGCCGGCGAAAAACCTCAAGGAATTTATTGCCATTGCGCGCGCGAGCCCGGGTAAGCTCAACTACGCATCTTCGGGTGTCGGCAGTTCCGCGCAAATGGTGGCTGAATTACTGAATCCGCTGGGCGGCATCAAACTCACGCACGTGCCGTACAAGGGCATATCGGACGGGGTTACGGCCACCGCCAGCGGCGAAGTCGACATGATCATCGCCAGCATTCCCGCGTCAACGCCGCTGCTCAATGCCAAACGCGTGCGCTCGCTGGGCGTCACCACCGGGCAGCGCACGCCACTGGCACCCCACATGCCCACGCTGGCCGAGCAGGGCTTGACCGGCTTTGACCGCTCCGGCTGGTACGGGCTGCTCGCGCCCGCAGGGACGCCTCGCGATATTGTCGCGCGGCTCAATGCCGCCATCGTGAAAATCGTCAACACGCCGGAAATGCGCGACACCTATATGAAGCAGGGCCTTGATCCGGCGACCAGTACGCCGGAGGAATTCGCCGCGTTTATCCGCAGCGAGATCGCACAAAATGTGAAGCTGGTGAAGAGCGCGGGCATCCGCGTGGAGTAGCGCAACGCCCTTGCTACATATTCATAACTATTTGATTTTGTTGAATATTTAATCAATCGCCGAATGCACCAGATTCGCCACGATATCCAGCCGGCGGCTATGCCAAGGGTCCGGCTGGCGGCTGTTGCTGATGTAGGCGAACGACACGCCGGAATCCGGATCGGCCCAGCAGTACGAGGTGCCGACGCCGCCGTGACCAAACGTGCGCGGTGAACCGATGGCGCCGAGACCGCGAATTTTGTCACTCACGCCGCGCGTGTGCACCCCAAGGCCACGATGCATTGGCAGGCCCATGCCGTGATCGAACATGTCGCCCGTGTGGTTGCGCGTGACGAACTCGACCAGCCGCCGCGAGAAAATACGCGTGCCGTTCAATTTGCCGAAATTCGCCATCATTTGATAGAGCGCCGCCATGCCGCGCGCGGTGGCATAGCCGCCGCTGCTGGGCACACCCGCGCGGCGAAACGGCGCGGTGTTTTCGTCTTTTAACGCAACCTGTTTGCCTTCGACCGGTTCATACATCGAAGCGGCGCGCGCATGCTCGGCGTCTGGCATGCCAACAAAAATATCGCCACCAAGACCCAGCGGTTCGATAATGCGCTGGCGCAAGAAATCGCGGTAATCCATGCCGCTTGCGATTTCAATCAGCGCTGCCGCCACCCACAGCGCCGAGCGGCCGTGATATTGCAGGCGCGAGCCGGGTGTCCATTCGAGCGTAAAGTTGCACACCTGCTTGCGCATTTCGGCGTGATCGGTCCACACCGCCGGGGTGACGTTTTGGCTGGGAAAGCCGCCGCGGTGGCTCAACACCTGCGCGATGGTGATGTCGCCCTTGCCGTGCTGCGCGAACTCCGGCATGTGCTCGGCGACGCGGTCGTTAAACGTCAACAAGCCGTCTTCCACCAGCGCCCATATCCCCATGGCGGTGATCACCTTGGTGTTGGAAAACAGCAGCCACAGCGTGTCGTCCCGCGCGGCCTTGTTGCCTTCGATGGTGGCGTTGCCGAAGGTTTCAAACAATGCGAGTTGCCCGTGCCGCGCCAGTGCAATTTGCGCGCCGGGGTAACGGCCCTCGGCGATGTGCTTGCGAATCACGCCGCGCAGCTTTTCCAGCGCGGGCGCATGAAAACCCAGTTTAATGAGGTCTGACTGAGGCAAAGGGTAAGTGCTGCTCATGCACCGCTCCGGAAATTGTAAGTATTTGTTTTAATTCAATATTTTATCACTGCCCTCGCATCGCCTTGGCCTTTTGCGCGGCGGGCCGATCCCAGCAGCGCTTTAGCCACGCCTGCACTTTCGGCCACTGGCCCAAGTCCATCGACAGCCCGCGGAACAGCGCACCGGCAACATTCAGATCGCCCACCGAAAATGCCGGCCCGGCGAGCCATTCGGATTTCGTCAGCGCGGCTTCCAGCACGTTGAACGAATCCACGCATTCATCCCACGCCGCTTTGGCGACACTGGCGTTGCGTTCAGCTTCGGGCAGATCTTTAGTGTGGCGCTGATAGTTGACGACTTGCCGGTCGAGACGATCGGTCTCCCACAGGCTCCATTGCATGGCGAGCGCTTCGTGCTTCGGGTCCGCAGGCATCAGCGCGCTTTTGTGCTTTTTGGCGAGGTAAAAATTGATCGCCATCGATTCCGACAGAATGAAGCCGTCGTCGTCGATGGTGGGCACGCGGCCGTTGCCGTTCAATGCGCGATATTCCGGCGTGCGCGTTTCAGGCGAACGCGGCAGCCAGTCTTTGTGATCGTAGGTGAGGCCCAGCTCTTGGGCCATCCACAGGGTGCGCAGGGCGCGCGATTTGGCGGAACCGTAAATGCGTAGCATGTCATCCTCCGGGTGGGTAAAACCCGGAGTCTACGCGAGGTCAGCCTGCCGTGGGAATGTCAGCCGCGCCCGAGAGGAACGGAAACGGGAACGGGAACAGGAACGAACCGCGGCGTTCGTACTGCGGATACTGCCAATAACGCCGGTCAGTCGTGATGCATTTCGCTTTTCGGCGCCGAGTGCGACTTCGGCTTGCGGCCGGGCGCGGCCTGCGGAATGTAGCCGGAAATGCGGCACAGCAAACCATCAATTTCCTTGCCATCCTGATAACGTATGGAGCGGCACACCATGATGGCGCCTTTGGCTTTTAACTCGTTGACGCCGCTGCGCACATTGGCGAGCGAAAGCCCGGTGGCGGTGGCGATTTCGGTATCCAGACGTTCGCCGGTGTTCTTCAAATAATCCAGGATAGCTTGCATGTCGAATATTTTCAGGGGAGTCAATCGGATGTGCGCAGGTAGTCTGAGGTGACCTGATGCTGCCGCCTACGCGGTGGGGGGTCGATGATACCTGAAATCGCTCCAATTGCCTAAAATTTCATCATTTGGATAACGTGGCCGTGCCAGCAGCAGAACTCGGAACGCAAATAGATATTCAATAAAAACAGATACTTACGAACCAGGCACTTTTGGCCTTAAGATGGATTCTGAATCATTCGGCGCACCAAAAATCCCCAGTGTAGACCCGGTGAAACCCAGCGCACGACCACAATATGGCTGGGCTATTTTTCGCCGGCAGGTGCAACCCACAGTCAGCGCCCCGGCACCATACCCAGCGATCGATAAATGTCCGCGACTTCAGGCGACGCCAGAAAACTCAGCAGCGCCCGCGCGGCCTCTGCTACTTGGCTTTTCGTGTGCACGTAACCCACCAGCGCAGTCGGCGTGCAAATTTCACGCGGCAATGCGCCGACGATATCCACGCCGTCGTTGTGAATCTCGCTCAGGAAAGTGAGTCCGATGTCGGATTCACCGCGAGCAAGCACCGCAATGGCGTTGGCGCCACCCTGCACTTTTAACAGCCTCGGTTGCATTGCATCGGCAATGCCGAGCTTGCGCAGCGTTTCCTCAAAGCTCACCCCGGCAGCGGCCCCGCGCGCACCGTCGGGAAACGATACACGTTGTGCGGCCAGCAGCATTTTTTTCACCGCCTCCGGCGTTGATATATCAGGCTTTGCCGCGCCTTTGCGCACCGCCACTGCCACCGGCACCCCCGCCAGCGTCGTTTCGGTGGCCGGCATCACGTGGCCCGTGGCGATCACGGGCGCCAGCGGCGGTTGAACCACGGGCACATCAAACAATTCGCCGCTCATCACCTGTTTCTTGGTGCCGCCGCCAGAACCGAACGTGGCTTTCACCCGGTGGCCGGTCTTGCGTTCGAATTCCGGAATGATTTTCTGAATGGCATCGCGAATGCCGCCGGGCGCAATCAGTGTGATTTCGGCGGCAAGCGCCACGTTCATGGGCAGCATTGTCAGAGTTGGCAAAAGGGATGCAATAATAGACCGCGCAAGATGCATGGCAGACCCCGATTGCGGCACGCGCCGCGTTGAGTGTCAGGAACCAGAATAAGCAAAACAACCGAAGCAACCAGCACACCCCAAAAAAACCGCGCCGGTCAGCGGCGCAACGAGGAGCCGCCGTATGATACCGCCGATACGCTTGAGGTTACGTGTGTTTTTTGCGCTGCTTGCCGGCGCTGTCACTGCCACGTCGGGACAAGCACAACCCTCAACCTGGCGCCCCGACAAGCCCGTCGAAATCATTCTGCCCACGGCGCCCGGCGGCGGCAATGACACCGTGGCGCGGCTGATGCAGAAAATGCTGCAGGATTCCAAAGCGGTCACCACGCCGATAAACGTGATGAACAAATCCGGCGGCAACCAAGCGGTGTCGGTGGCGTATCTCGCGCAGCATCGCGCCGACGCACATTATTTGCTGCTGGCGACCTCGACGATTATCACCAATCACCTGCAAGGTTTGTCGCCCCACAGCTACAAGGATTTTCCCGCGCTGGCGCTGGCGTTTGTCGATTACAGCGCGTTCATGGTGCCGGCCAATTCACCGTTCAAAACCTTTGGCGATCTGGTGGCGGGCCTGAAAAGCAATCCTGAATCGATAGCGTTCAGCGTCGTGTCACGCGGCGGCACCTCGCATGCGGTCATCGCCATCGCCGCTCGCGCGGCAGGCATCGACGCCAAGCGCCTCAAAATCGTGGTCTACAAAACCAGTGCCGAAGCCACCACTGCGATGATGGGCGGCCACATACAGGCGGCGGTGTCATCGGCCGCGGGCTCCACGCCGCCGGTGGTTGCCGGCCAGTTGCGCATGCTCGCCATCGCCGCGCCGCAACGCCGCCCCGGCGCACTGGCGGAAGTGCCGACGTTGATCGAGTTAGGCTTAAAGGCGCCGACACTCGCCACCTGGCGCGCGATTTTCGGCGCACGCGATATCACGCCCGCACAAATTGCATTCTGGGAGGAAGCGCTCGCGCGCGGCTTTCAGGGCGAGGATTGGAAAGCATGGATGTCCAAAAACGATGTCTCCGCACCGCCGTTGCGCGGCGCGGAACTCAACAAGTATCTTGAGTCGCAATACAACAATACGCGCGGCGTGCTGGTGGAGCTGGGGTTGGCGAAGCAGTAGGCCTTAAAACTTCAACAAAAACAAAGACTTATAAAAACTTCGCTACGCCACCACCCGCAACTTCTCCTGCAAGAACGCCGGATCGAACACCTTGTCGGCCATCACCTGACAACGTTTCATCAAGCGGTATTCATTCGGCGCGTAATCCGCCAGCGCGCAATGCCAAGTGCCGAGGTGATCCCACAGCAGCACATCACCCACCGACCAGTGGTGCGTGTAAGCATACTTCGGCTGCATCACGTGAGCGTAAAGCATTTTCAGCGTGGCGTCGCTTTCCTCGGGCGACAGTTCGTTGATGCGCGCGGTAAAACCGGGGTTGACATAAATCACCTTGCGCCCGCTGATCGGGTGCGTGAGAAACACCGGGTGCGACACCGGCGGCCGTGAGCGCTTTTGTGCCTCGGTTTGCGCCGGGCGAGTGCTGCCCTTGCTGCGCATGAGCTCCTGAAACTGATTGTGATCATGCAACGCCGTGGCGTTGGTAAGTCTCGTTTTGACGTCAGACGGCAAATCGTCATACGCCGCCTGCGTGTTGGTGAACGCCGTGCCGCCGAGCGGCTTGCCGTCGCGCATGGGCACCTTGTGCGCCACCAGCACGTTCACGAAACCCGGCACGCGGTTATACGTCATGTCGGTGTGCCAATCCTGCCCGGCGTCGGGCGTGCCGATGTAATCGCCGTTTTCAACCACGTTGGAGAGAATCGACACTTCAGGCGCGTTCGCATCCGCCAGCCGAGAAATCATTTGCAGCGACCCGAAGTTAATCGAAAAATCGCGCAGCGCAGGCGCCTCGATCAGCTGATTGGGAAAACACAGCACGCCGTATTGGCCCAGCGCGCGCAGCAGGCCGCCAAAATCCGCGGCGGATAGTGGCTGATTGAGATCGACGCCGGTGACCGTGGCGCCGAGTATCGCGTTGGCGGGTTTGATGGTTAACATGATTTCATCCTCGCGCGCTGCCCGTTGAAAACATCGGATTACCTGATTGACGTAATATTATCAGACACCTGTTGTTATCCGCCTCGCACCGTTCCAGTGGAGTTCAAGCCATGGCGTCATGCCCTCGCCTGCCCGTTTTCATCAGCTGGGCCACGCTGCCACTGGCAGCGGCCTTTTGCGCCGCCGCGCCCGCACAAACTTATCCTGCAAAGCCCGTGCGCATCCTTATCGGCTTCACACCGGGCGCGGGCGTGGATATCGCCGTGCGTCTTGTCACGCCCAAAATGAGCGAGCTGCTCGGCCAATCCATCATTGTAGACAACCGGCCCGGCGCGGGCGGCAACATCGCCAGCGAACTGGTCGCGCGCGCGCCCGCCGACGGCTACACCCTGCTCGCCAACGGCGCGCCCGCCGCCATCAGCCAGACACTTTACGCGAAGCTCAACTACGACTTGATGAAAGACCTTGAAGCCGCCGCGTTGATCGCCACCGTGTGCCAGATTCTCGCGATTCACCCCTCGCTGCCGGCGAAAAGCATCAGGGAATTCGTCACCTTCGCTAGGTCTCGCCGCGAAGAACTGACCTATGCCACCACCGGCGCGGGGAGCACGCCGCATCTCACCACCGAAATGTTCCGCATGCAGACGGGACTCAAGCTGCTGCACGTGCCCTACAAAGGCACGCCACTGGCGCTAAACGATTTGATCGCTGGCAATATCTCGTTCATGTTCGTGAATATTCTGACGGTGATGCAGCACGTCAGCAGCGGACGCCTGCGTGCACTCGGCATCACCAGCGCCAAACGCAGCCCCATCGCCCCGCAAATCCCTACCGTCGCGGAAACCTACGCAGGCTTTGAATCCGGCACCTGGTTTGCCCTGTTCGCGCCCACCGGCACCCCAAAGGAAGCCGTCGCGCGCATCAACGACGCGGTCAACCGCGCCCTGCAAACATCGGACGTTCGGGAAAAGTTTGTCGCGCAAGGCGCAGAACTGCTTGGCGGCACCCCAACGGATGCCGCCAATTATACGAAAGCAGAAGTGGTGAAATGGGCCAAGGTGGTGAAGGCTTCAGGGGCGCGGGTTGATTGAGTCCCGCGCTCCCCACTTGCGTCCGCACCCCTACAAAACCACCTTCTGCCTCACCCCGGTCTCCGAAGCCTTCCGGATCGCATCCAACATCCGATGCCGCCGCACGGCGTGTTCGAAATCCGCCTCAACCGGCGCGCCGCCGCGTATCGCTTCGGCGAATTTAACCCACATCTGGCCGACGTCGTAGGCCGGGCCGCCGTTGCGAATGTCTTCGGGCACGCATTTGAAGCGCTCGGGCACGGGCAACTCCTGTAAAGCCTTGTCGCCTTTTTTGCCGCCCATGATTTTGCGTTTGAGTTCCATTCCGGCTTCGCCGCCGCCGATCATCATCAGCGTGCCTTCGGTGCCGTAAATCTCGAAGCGGTAGCCGCTGCCGTGATAGGGGTGCACGCCAAGGTTGGCGCTGACCACCGCGCCGTTGTCGAGCTTGCCGCTTAACATGATGTTGTCGGGGGAGGTCACGTCGACGTATTTTTTGGTGTCGGTTTCGAGCCACTGCGGCACTTGCGTGCTGACCACGGCGGACACTTCGGCGAGTTCGCCCGCCACCATGCACAGCGCATCCATCGAATGGCCAAAGGTGATGGTCAGCGTATTCGCGCCGAGGTTCACGTCTTTTTGCCATGTGCGATCCGAGGTGCGTGTCAGCACGCCGCTGCCCATGTGCGTCATGTTCACCGACAGCATTTTGCCAACGTAGCCCTGCTGGATCAGCTCGCGCATATACAAGTACGCAGGCGAGGCGCGCCGTTGCAGGCCGACCATGGTACGCACGTTTTTCTTTTTGGCCACCGCCGCCATTTCCTCGGCTTCCTTGGTGTTGGCTCCGAGCGGCCATTCGCAATAAACGTGTTTGCCCGCCTCAAGTGCCGCCATGGTGATTTTGTAATGCGCGGGCACACGCACCGCCACCAACGCGGCTTCGACTTGCGCATCCGCGCCCATGGTCTGCAAATCACTGTAAGCCTTTTTCACGCCATATTTTTCGGCGGCGGCCTGCGCCGTGTCTGCGTGGGCCGTGCACACCGCGTCGAGCTTCACCTCCGGCACTTTTTGCAGCACCGGGCCATGCGCATTCGGCCCCCAGCGCCCGCCCGCGCCGATGAATGCCACTCTTAACGGATCAATATTCGCCATGCCGCCTCCAAAAATAATCAATTAAAACAGAAGGTTACGATTTCACTTCATTTCGATGAATTCGAGCTGCACGCCGTCCGGCCCTTCAAAGAAGCACACGCGGCGGTTACCGGTGACGACCGTCTCTTCAAGAATCTTCGCGCCGCTGGCTTTCAACTTCGCAACCAGTTCGTCGAGTTTGTCGGTGTCCATCGCGATGTGCTCCATACCGTACAGCTGATCGCGCTTTTGCGTCGGATGCAGATCGGTGATGTTGAGCGACAGCCCGTCAAGATCAACGCGATAGCCGCCGGTGGGCGACTGGCTGGTAATCGTTGCGCCGAAGGTGTCGACGTAAAACTTGGCGGTCTTCTCGGGATTCTTGGTTTTGATATGCAGATGATTGAGTTTGATGGTCATGTCAGTCTCCTTGAAAAATTAAAACCACTTGACGAATTCAAAACGCCGGTTGCGGCCCGCGCGAAACATGTTGAAATCGCTTACGTCCACCGTCAGTATGACACGGCTATCCCTTTCCCGCGCAAACCACCCCAAGGCCGCGCCGGCGAAAACCGGGTCAATTGCCGGCATTGATTCTTCGGGTCACTCAGGCTTGATACTGCCCACCTTGATGATCGACTGAAAGCGCAGATACTCCTCCTGCATGTGGCGCATAAAGCCTTCGGGCGAAGTATCCGGCGTGGATTCCGCGCCCTGATTCACGAAGCGCGCGCGCAGCGAGCCCTTGCGCAGCACGCGCGCGATGTCACTGTGCAATTGCTCAACCACGCGCCGTGGCGTGCCTCTGGGCGCAACTATCCCCGACCAACTGTCAAACTGGGCTTCGGGCAATCCGACTTCGGCGATCGCCGGCACGTTAGGCAACGTCGGGCTGCGCTGCGGCGTCATCACCGCCAGCGCGCGCAGCCTGCCCTCGCGCACCGGCCCAAGCGCCGCGGGCAATGTATAGATGGCGTAATGCACGCGGCCCAGCGCCATTTCAACGAAAGAATCGGTTGCCACGCGAAACGGTATATGCACCGCGTCGATGCCGAGCGCGCGCGAAAACACTTCCGCCGCCAGATGCGACGCCGAGCCGATGCCCAGCGACGCATAGTTCAGTTCGCCCGGCCGCACACGTGCATAGGTGACGAATTCGCGTGCCGTCGACACCGGCAGCGTGCGTGTGACCGCCAGCACATTGGTGATCGAAGCGACATGCGCCACGCCGACGATGTCGCCCAGCGCCTTGTACGGCGGCGCTTCACGCATCAGCTCGGTAATCAAACGCGTGACGCCGATCATGCCCAGCGTGTAACCGTCAGCGGTGGCGCGCGATACCTTAGTGTTACCGATCAGCCCGCCCGCGCCGGGACGGTTTTCGATCAACACGCGCCGCTGGTAAAAATTTTCGAGTTCGTCAGCCAGCAGGCGCGCGAAAAAATCATCCGCCGCGCCCACGGACGAAGCGACAATGATGCGTATGGGCTTCACCGGGTAATCGGCCAAAGCATCCGGCGTATTGGCCATGCCACGCCCTGCCGCGAGCAACAGACACGCGGCCATCAGCGTGGCATAGCACAAACGTGCAATCGGATTCTGGGGCATTTGGAAACGCGAATATTTAATGCGGCGGGCCAATGCATTTAGCACCAATTGCATGCCCACTGCAACAGCGCGGTTTGGCCCAAATCGTTCGATTGATTTTTTTATTAATAAAAACAAATACTTACAACCCTTCTGTTTCATGGCTCGACGGCAGCACCTTGCAAGGTAACCGGTTCGCCCCGCCATACACACACGTCGCGCACCGGTCTACACTGCCGTCAACGCAAAAGGCAACGCCAAGGCCATCACAACACGGAGACTCGCATGGAAATCGCACCCGGCATCCACAACATCGTCACCGATCTTGAGCACGCCACCGGTGTCACCAACACGTACCTCATCGTCGGCAGCGGTGGCGCGCTGTTCGTCGACGCGGGCTGGGATCGTCCGGGCGAAGCCCGGGCACGCATCGATTACTGGACGAAGCTCGGCAAACCTCCGGTGAAAGGCATCGCCATCACCCACCGTCACGCGCCGCACTGGCAGAACGCGCCGGCCCTCCAGCAAGCGTGCGGCCATCCGCCGATCATCGCTTCATTCGCCGAGAAGCCGGAAATCGAAGCGCGCATGGCAAAAGCCAAAGTAGACAAACCCGTGCGCGACGGCGACACGCTAAGCCTTGGCAATCTGACAGTGGAGTTTCTCGACGCGCCCGGCCACACCTACGGCAGCCTTGCGATTTTCATTCGCGAAAAACGTGCGCTGTTCACCGGCGATAATGTAATGGGCACCGGCAGTTCAGTAGTCAATCCGGGCGAAGGCGAAATCGTGCTGTATCTGCAAACCATGGAAAAATTTCTGCGCTACGACCCGGCGGTGATTTATCCCGGGCAGGGGCCGGTGGTGGCCGACCCACGTGGCAAAATCCAGTCGCTCATCGAACATCGCCGCTCGCGCGAGCGGCAGATCGTCGCCCTGCTGCAAAAAGCGCCACAGTCTGTCGAGCAGCTGACCGCCGCGCTCTACAAAGACGTCAAACCCGGTGTGGCGCATCTTGCACGCAATCAGGTGAAAAGCCATTTAATCAAACTGGAACAGGAACACCGCGCCGCCGCTGCGGGAGAAGAATACCGGCTGCTCTGACACGTAAACGATCCGGTGAATCCTGCGCATTACTCCGACACGTAACCGGCGATTTTCACCACCGCGGCCCAGCGCGCGATCTCGCGCCGGATGTGCTCGGCAAACGCGTCGGGCGCAATGCCGCCCGGCTCGGAGCCTTCGGCAATCAGACGACTTTGCACCTCGCGCGTGGCGAGAATGTCTTTCACCTCGGCATGCAGCCGCCGCACGATGTCAGCCGGCGTGCCCGCCGGCGCCACCAGCCCCTGCCATGAGGCCACGTCGAATTTCGGCAGCCCCACTTCGCTCATAGTGGGCACCTCGGCGGCAGTGCTGATGCGCCGCTTTGAGGTCACCGCGTGCGCGCGCAATTTGCCGCTGCCCAAATACGGTATTGCGCCCGGCGGCTGTTGCAGACTCATCTGCACCTGCCCCGCCAGCAAGTCGGTCAGTGCCGGCCCCGCGCCCTTGTACGGCACGTGCGTGACCTTGAGATTCGTCATCGACAAAAACAGCTCCATCATCAGGTGCGACGCACCGCCGGTGCCCGACGAGGCGTAGTTCAGCGCGCCCGGCTTTGCCTTAGCCAGTGCAATCAACTCGTTGTAGGACGTTGCCGGCACCGACGGCACGGTCACCAGAAACATCGGCGAAATCGCGGTGGTGGTCACCGGCGCGAAATCCTTTTGCGGATCGTACGGCAGCTTGCGAAACGTGCTGACGTTGGTGGCCAGCGTGCTGATGGTGCCATAGAAAATGGTGTAACCATCGGGCGCTGACCGCGCGGCCATTTGTGCGGCAATATTGCCGCCGCCCCCGCCGCGATTATCGACCACCACCTGCTGCCCCAGCCGCTCGGACAGCTTCGCGCTGATGGTGCGCGCCATGATGTCGGTGGCGCCGCCCGGCGCGAAGGGTACCAATGCGCGAATCGGTCGCGAAGGATATGACGATGAGCGATCAGCAGCGTGCGCGTTCATGGCCTGTGTGGCGCCTATCATGGTCATCGCACCTGCCAGCAATCCCAACATCCGATCACGCCCTTTCGCAAAAATCACCCGCCAATAATAGTCAGCCAATAGCATCCGATTCATCAACACTCCTTCACGCCAAGAGTCAGCATCGGGCCACCATGCTAACATTTTGACTTCACGATTCAACTGGAGTGAAGTGTTGTTCGCCATCTTGTTGCCCCGTTCGTGCCAGGCAGCTGCAGCATTGGCCTGCGTGGCCTGGAGTGCCACCGCCGGCGCGCAGCCCGCACAGAATTACCCCGCGCGCCCGGTACGCGTGGTGGTGCCTTATCCCGCCGGCGGCAGCCTCGATCTCATCGGCCGCGTTTACGCGCGGGGGCTTTCCGACGGCCTGGGCCAGCCGTTCGTGGTGGACAATCGCGGCGGCGCCAACGGCAATGTCGGCACCGAAGCCGTGGCCAATGCCGCGCCGGATGGTTACACGCTGGTGGTGACTTCGAGCTCCAACCTCACCATCAACCCCAACGTGTATCGCAAAATGGCCTATGACGTGCAGCGAGATCTCGCGCCGGTAAGCCTCGTCGCGGTTCAACGCAACATTCTGGTGGTGAATCCTTCGCTGCCGGTGAAATCGGTGAAGGAACTGGTGGCGCTGGCACAAGCGCGGCCCGGCAGCATCAACTACGGTTCGTCGGGCATCGGCTCGTCGGCACACATGTCCGCAGAGCTGTTTCGCCTGGTCACCCGTGCGCAAATGACGCACGTGCCTTACAAGGGTGTGGGGCCGGCCACCAACGATTTGCTCGCCGGGCAGATTCCGTTGATGTTCAACAACCTTGCGGTGTCGACCCCCTTCGTCAAAAATGGCCGGCTGCGCGCGCTGGCGGTCACCGGCAACGGCCGTCATCCGACGTTGCCGGATGTGCCGTCGATGAACGAAGCGGGTTTTCCCGGCGTGGATGTGTCGCTGTGGGAGGCGCTGCTCGCGCCTGCCGCCACGCCGCCCGACATCATCAGCAAGCTCAACGCTGAAGTCATCAAGGCCGCGCAAACCCCGGACGCCAGGCAACGCCTCGCAGGTGCGGGCGCAGACCCAGCCACAGGTACGCCACAACAACTCGCGCAAATGATCCGCACCGAAACCGCGAAATGGGCGAAGGTGGTGAAAGACGCGAAAATAGTGCAGGAGTAGCGCGAACCGTCAGGTCTCACGTATAGACGTTCTCCATAGAACACCAGCCCATACGAAAAGCGATGCTCTTCTCCAGCTGCGCTCGGCACAAATTACGGGCAGCCACAGGCCACGCGAATCCCCTGTGAACTGTAGACATTAATTGCGGTGTGCGCCAATTAAAACACCGAGCGTTGCGACAATTTTGCGAGCTTTGCCACGCGTGCCCATTTGGCGAGCTCAGCCGTGAGGTGCGCTGCCATCTGGTCGGGCGTGTTGGCGATCGGCTCCATGCCCATGGCGAGCAGCCGCGTGCGCGCTTCAGGCGAGTTGAGAAATTTCACCATTTCACCGTTCAGCCGATCCACGGCCGAACGCGGTGTGCCACCCGGCGCGATCACGCCGTACCAGCCGGTCACCGCGTAACCGGGCACGCCGGCCTCGGCCACCGTCGGCGTATTGGGCATGGTGGGCCAGCGTGCGGGGCCGGTCACCGCCAGCGCACGCAAGCGCCCGGTTTGGATGTGCGGCGCGGCAAGGCCCATGGGGCTGAACATCATTTCGACTTGCCCGCCGACAACTTCGGTCATCGCCGGCGCGCCGCCTTTATACGCAACGAGTTGCATCTCGATGCCGGCCATCGCTTTGAACAACTCGCCCGCCAGATGGATGGTGTCACCCACGCCCGACCCGGCGAAATTCAACTGCCCCGGCCGCGCCTTCGCCAGCGCGATCAGCTCCTTGATGTCACGCGCTGGCACGCGGGCATTGACCACTACCACGAAGTTGCTCGCCGCCATCACGGTGACCGGTGCGAAATCCCTGCCGATGGCGTACGGCAGATTGCTGTAAACGTTGGGATGTATCGTGGCGCCCGAGCTGATCATGCCGATGGTGTGACCATCAGCAGGCGCGCGCGCGACGATTTCGGTGCCGACGATGCTGTCTGCACCGGGCCGGTTATCCACCGTCACCGGCACGCCGAGCGTTTCCGTGAGCCGCGCGCCCCCCAGCCGCGCCAGTGTGTCGTTGGGGCCGCCCGCGGCAAACCCCACGACAAAGCGGATGGCCTTGGCGGGAAAGGGCGCGGAGACTGATTGCGCGGCTGCGGGCATCGCGCCCCCCGTCAGCGTGGCGAGCAGCAACGAGTTGCGAGTGAGACGGGCGCAACATACAAGACGTGGGACGCGGTTCATAGAAGCACTCAATTTTCGATTTTTCCTCAAGGCCATTGCTTCATCCGCTGTGCCAGCGTGGCCGCAAAATTAGTGGTTACTTCGGTGGCCCAGTCCAGCGTGTGCCGCCGCTCGCTGATACGCCATTCGCCGGTTGCCTTGTCTACTTTTCGCAATCGATCCAGGTATCGCAGGCTGCGCATTGCCACCCGCTCGCCCGGCAACACGAGAAACGCCATGGCGTAGGTCTCGGTCTCCGCAACGTCGCCTTCAATCCGCTGGATGTTCAGATTGCCCATGAAATGCGTGGACGCCAGCCGCTCGCCCGACGCGAGTTTCTGAAACGTATTCATTTTCGCCAGCATGGTCTCGAGACCCTGAGTCGGTTCGCGGCCGTCGTAATCGGCCTTGAGGTCCTCGGTGAAACAACTGCGCACCTGCTCCGGCAACGCGCGATCGAGCGCCTGAAAGTAGCGCGTGATGACTTCTTCGATGGCGGCTTTGTCG
>OMIN01000122.1 GCA_900299145.1 Betaproteobacteria bacterium
CCCTGTTCGACTTCGACAAAGCCGCGCTCAAACCCGATGGCATGAAAAAACTCGACGCCCTCGCCGACGCGCTGCGCGGCAAGCAATACGAGGCAATTCTCGCCACAGGCCATACCGATCGCATCGGCAGCGTGCGTTACAACCAGCGCTTGTCGGAGCGCCGCGCTGAAGCCGTGAAGAAATATCTGCAAGGCAAGGGCCTCGACGCCAACACCATCACCGCCGTCGGCAAGGGCAAGACGCAGCCGGTAACGAAGGCGGGCGATTGCCGCGGGCCGAAGATGAGCCGCACCGCCATCCAAGCGTGCCTGCAGCCGGATCGGCGCGTGGAAATCGAAGTCGGCAGCCGCGAGGCCATCACGCTGAAAACCGTGCCGGCCAAGCCCGAGGCTGCGGCGAAGCCCACGGCGAAAGCCAAGGCCGCGCCAAAGGCAAAAGCCGCCGCGAAACCGGTGCAATAAGGCGAGATAAAATTACGTAAAAGTCCGCATTTTCGGCACGTGCAACTAAAACGCCACACCTACGGGTGTGGCGTTTCTTTTCATCGACAAAAGCCTGTGTTTTTTACACTAAATCCGTGATATGATTCCTTCACGGTTTGCTATACCATCACGATTGTGATATTTTCGGTTGGTCGTTGATGATCTGAATCGGTTTGGGGAAGTCGTGGAGACGGTTCAGATTGTCGGACAGTGTGGTGCGGCGCCCTAATTTCTCAGCGTAAAACAGGAGGATCAAAAATCATGAGTTCTGTATTTAAAGTTGGTTTGGCGGGTGTCGCATTGGCCGCAATCGCTGGTTGCGCCGGCACGGGCGGCAGTCAGTACGTAGATCGCCCTGCCTATCTGGTGGACAGCAACGGCCAAGCCTCCAAAGCACTGGGCTATGATGTCTGTGTGCGCGCCAGTGACTGGACCCCGGCACGTGGCCTCGTAGGTTGCGGCGACGCAACTGCCCCGGCAGCAAAAGCGCCCGTAGCACCGCCGCCGAAGCCTGCGGCAAAACCGGCGGCCAAGCCTGAAGCCAAACCTGCGGCCAAGCCGAAAAAACCCGATCCTCTGAACATCACCGAAAAGATCGAACTGCAAAACATTCCGTTCGACAAGGCTGAACTGACGGACGACAACAAGAAGGAATTGAAAGACTTCTTGGCTGATCTGCGCAAAGCAAACAAGCAACGCACCGCAGTGACCTTTGGTGCGGTTGTGGTTACCGGCCACACCGACCGTCTGGGCAGCATCCCCTACAACATGAAGCTCTCTGAGAAGCGTGCTGTAGTGGCGAAAGACCATCTGGTTAGCGCCGAGCAAGTTGATCCGAAACTGATCTTCTGGGAAGGCAAAGGCCCGAAACAGCCGATCCCCGTGACCAAGTTCTGCGACAACAAAATGAACCGCAAGCAGTTGATCGAATGCTTGGGTCCGAACCGCCGTGTCACGGTTGAAGTCGTCGGCACTGCCGATCCGCAACCGAAACCGGCAGCGAAGCCGGAAGCCAAACCGGCTGCGAAACCCAAGCCCTAAGCTTCAGGTTTCAAATCAAAGCCCTGCTTCGGCAGGGCTTTTTTTTGCCCTCTGTTCTATCGGGTATCTGGTTTACACTGCCGCATCATGACAGAAGCCACATCAAAAATAACGCTGCTATGCGCACGCTGGGTGATTCCGGTGGTACCGGACGGCGTTGTGCTGGAACATCACGCTGTCGCCATTTCAGACTGCGCCATTACCGACGTGCTGCCGCAGAGCGCCGCCGCCGAAAGGTATCCAGACGCCACCGCGGTAAATTTGCCGGACCACGTGCTCATTCCCGGACTCATCAACCTGCACACGCACGCCGCGATGACACTGATGCGCGGCATGGCCGACGACTTGCCACTGATGACCTGGCTGCAAAATCATATCTGGCCGGTGGAAAGCCGCGTCACCAGCGCCGAGTTCGTGCGCGACGGTTCGCTACTCGCCTGCGCTGAGATGCTGCGCGGTGGCGTAACCTGCTTTAATGATATGTATTTTTTTCCGGAGGCCACGGCACAAGCCGCACTGCAGGCCGGCCTGCGCGCCGCCATCGGCATGATCGCCGTGGAGTTTCCCTCCGCCTACGCGAGTGACGCCACCGATTATCTGGCGAAGGGTATGGCATTGCGCGACGCCCAGCGCGACGAACCACTGCTGACATTTTGTCTAGCTCCGCACGCCCCCTATACCGTAAGCGACGCCACCTTCGAACGCATCGCCGTCTATGCCGCCGAACTCGACGTCCCGGTGCATACGCACCTGCATGAAACGCAAGACGAAATCCGCGACAGCCTCAAGGCACACGGCCTGCGTCCGCTGGCACGCCTGAAGAATCTGGGACTGCTCGGCCCCAACCTGATCGCCGTGCATGCCGTGCATCTTGCGCCGGAAGAAATCGCGTTACTCGCTGAGCACGGCTGTCATGTGGCGCACTGCCCGACTTCCAATCTGAAACTCGCCAGCGGCCTCGCGCCCGTGCAAGCGCTGCTACAGGCGGGCGTCAACGTGGGCATCGGCACCGACAGCGCGGCCAGCAATAATCGCCTCGATATGCTGTCCGAGTTGCGGCTGGCAGCGTTGCTCGGCAAGCTTGGCGCCAACGACGCCGCCGCGTTGCCCGCGCAGCAGGCGCTGGAAATGGCCACCATCAACGCTGCGCGCGCGCTGGGGCTGGAGCAAAAGATCGGGTCGCTCCAGAAAGGCAAACGCGCCGACATCACCGCCATTAATCTCTCTGCGACCGAACTCGCACCGGTTTATCACCCGCTGTCGCATGTTGCTTACGCCACAGGTCGCGAGCACGTTAGCCACGTGTGGGTGGACGGGGTGCTGCGCATGCAAAACGGAAGGTTTACCGGTCTGGATGAAACAGACATCACTGCGCGCGCGGGTTACTGGCGCAATAAAATGCTGCAACCTGCTCAATGAATAACGCCAACGCCGATCCGCTGGAACTGGAAAAATTCAGCGAGCTCGCCCACCGTTGGTGGGATCCGCAAAGCGAGTTTAAACCGCTGCACGAAATCAATCCGCTACGTCTGGATTACATCGATGGAATCGTAAAACTTCAACAAAAACAAATACTTGACGTAGGCTGCGGCGGTGGCATTCTTGCCGAGAGCATGGCCACACGCGGTGCGATTGTCACCGGCATTGATCTGGCCGACAAACCGCTCAAGGTCGCCGAATTGCATTTGCTGGAAAGCGGCCGCGAGGTGACCTATCGCAAGATCGCCGCCGAAGACCTCGCGCGCGAACGTCCCGCGTCTTTTGACGCCGTGACCTGTATGGAAATGCTCGAACACGTGCCCGACCCAGCCGCCACTGTAGCCGCGTGCGCGGCGCTGGTGAAACCGGGCGGCCACGTTTTCTTTTCCACCATCAACCGCAACCCCAAGGCGTATCTATTTGCAGTCATCGGTGCGGAATACGCGCTGCGTCTGCTGCCGCGCGGCACGCACGAATACGCGCGGTTTATCAAACCGTCCGAACTCGCGGCGATGTGCCGACACGCACAACTTAGCATCGGCAATCTCACTGGCATGACCTACAATCCGTTTACACAGCGTTATGCGCTCGGCGCAGATGCTTCGGTGAATTACATTTTGCACGCTTTGAAAGAATAAGGCGTGAGGCGCGGCTCACAACATGCGTCCACCTGCGCCTCACGC
>OMIN01000123.1 GCA_900299145.1 Betaproteobacteria bacterium
GCTTCATCTCGGCCACCGCGCGCAATGTGCCCAGCACGCTGCCGGCGCCGCTCATGTCGAATTTCATTTCGTCCATTTCGGCGGCAGGTTTCAGCGAGGTGCCGCCGGTATCAAACGTGACACCCTTGCCGACCAGTGCCACCGGCTTCTGGCTTTTCGGCCCGCCGTGATATTCGAGTACGATGAGCTTCGGCGGCTCTGCACTGCCGCGCGCCACCGACAGCAGCGTGCCCATCCCGAGCTTTTCCATGTCCGGGCGGTTCAACACTTTGATCTTCAATTTGAAACGGCGGGCCAGTGCTTGCGCCTGACCGGCCAGATACGTCGGCGTGCATACGTTGCCTGGCAGATTGCCGAGATCTTTGGCGAAATTCATGCCGTGGCCGAGTGAAACCCCTTGGGCAAGACCTTTCGCCGCCGGACGTGCGTCAGCTGCGGCGTGAGCGAGCACCACGCGCTTTAACGTGGCTGGTGGCTTCTCGCGTTTACTTTTCATTTGCTCAAAGCGGTAGTCCGACTCGATGCCAAGCGTTGCCGCTTGCGCGATACGCCACGCGATGCCGGATTTGCCCGCAGGCAGCGTGGTCAGGTGCAACTCCGCGTTGGCGGCGCCAGTGGCGCCAACAGCGCGTAGCGCCGTTGCAACTGCGCTTCGATATGCTTTTTCGTTGAATGATTTCTCGGGACCGAGCCCGACCAGCAGCACGCGTTCGCACGCAGTGTTTGCCACGCCGTGCAGCAGCAATGTGGTGCCCGCACGACCTTCCATGTCGCCGCTCTTCAACGCCTTGGTGAGCGCGCCGCGTGACACGCGATCCAGCGCGCTGGCGGGCGCCGAGAGCTGGCGCGATTCATAGACGCCGACCACAGCGCAGGCAGTTTTCGACAGACCCGGTGCAATACTTTTTGTGCTAAATTCCAAGGCAATGCTCCTCTATGAATCTGAACAAAATTCAAGCTGATTCAACTCAAAAAATCGGCATCAAATCAGGTGCGAATGATGTGCCGATTATCGGCGGTTTCTCCGTGAAAAGCAAAACGACAAGAGCGGGCACATGATCTTTCACCGGACCTTGCTGCGCGAGATGACGGGCACCGCGCTGGCGACGTTTCTGGTGTTGCTGGGCATCGTGCTGACCACACAATTGGTGCGGTTCCTTGCACTGGCGGCGGGCGGCTCCATCACTTCCGGCAGCGTGGTTGCGCTGCTCGGCTTCACCTTGATCGGCTTTTTGCCGACGCTCTTGTCGCTGACACTCTTTATCGCGGTGTTAATGACGTTAAGCCGCGCCTATCGCGATTCGGAAATGGTGGTATGGTTTTCCTGCGGCGTTGGCTTGACACGCTGGATATCGCCTGTGCTCATATTCGCGCTGCCACTGGTGCTGACCATCGCGGCGCTGGCGCTCGGCCTTTCACCATGGGCCGCGGGTAAGGCAGAGGACTATCGCAAAATACTCGATAGCCGTGATGACGCATCGGCGATACAGGCAGGGGTCTTCCGCGAGTCGCGTCAGGCCGACCGGGTGTTTTTCGTGGAAAGCGCTTCGACGACAGACAATCGCGTGAACAATGTGTTCGTCAGTTCCACGCAGCAGGGCCGCTCGGGCGTCATGGTCGCGAAGGAGGGGTATCAGGAAACTGCGCCCAACGGCGACCGTTTTCTCGTAATGCGCAATGGCTACCGGTACGAGGGTGAACCGGGGCGTGCCGATTTTCGCATTTATGAATTCGAGCGTTACGCGGTGCGTATCGAGACACAGGAGGCCGTGCGTGCGCCCGGCACCAAGAATCTGCCCACGCCCGAGCTGATTGCCAATGGCGGGCCGCGTCATCTGGGGGAGCTGTCGTGGCGCATAGGTCTCCCGGTGAGCGCGCTGTTGCTGGCGTTGCTGGCGATTCCGTTGTCGTTCGTCAATCCGCGCGCGGGCCGCTCGGTCAATCTTATCGTCGCGGTACTGATTTACATGGTGTATGTGAACATGATTTCGGTGGTGCAGGCGTACATCGCGCAGTCGCGGTGGCAACTGACGCCAGGATTGGTGGTGCTGCATTCGGTGGTGCTGGTGTTGCTGATGCTGATGTTTTACCGGCGGCTGAGCGTGTTCTCCTTCAGACGGCTGGTAGTCCGCCGCTGACAACGTGAAGACCCTGCGCCGTTACGTCATTCGTGAAATCGTGCTCGCCACTGCTGTGGTAATGATCGCGCTGTTGCTGCTGTTCGCGTTTTTCGATCTGGTTGAGGAAATCAAGGATTTGGGTCGCGGCGGCTACCATATGCGGTACGTAGTGCGCCATGTTGTGCTGTCGATTCCAGGGCATGTATATGAAATTTTTCCGATCGCTGCACTGATTGGTACCTTGTTCGCCATTGCACAGCTGGTGGCGAGCTCCGAATACACGGTGATGCGTGCGTCGGGCGTGTCTTTACTCAGCGTGATCGGGACGATACTCACGGCCGGGATTCTGTTCGGCGCGCTGACATTTGTCTTCGGCGAATACGCGGGGCCGTTTGCCGAGCAGCTGGCGCAGCAATTGCGTTCCCGTGCCATCACCGGCATCGTGGCGCAGGAGTTTCGCTCCGGGTTATGGTTGAAGGACGACAAAAGTTTTATCAATGTGCGCGAAGTTACTACCGACGGCCAGTTAAAGGGTGTGCGCATTTACGAGTTTGACGAGACATCGCGACTGCGCTCGATGATGTCGGCGGATCACGGCGTGTTCAAGGGTGAACGGCAGTGGCAACTTTCCGGCGTAAAAAAAACCACGCTGACTGAAGTTCGCGCCGAGGTTGACAAGAGGCCCTCGGCTGTCTGGCTGTCGGTGCTGGAACCGAGGCTGCTCAACGTGCTGATGGTGCAGCCGGAGCAAATGTCGGCGGCGAGTCTGCGCGATTTTGCCCAGCATCTGCGCGAGAACCGGCAGAAATCCCTGCGCTATGAAATCGCGTTGTGGTCGAAAATCACTTACCCGCTGGCGGTGCTGACGATGATGGTGCTGGCGCTGCCGTTCGCGTATTTTCAGCGGCGGCAGGGTGGCGTGGGCGGACGCATTTTCGCGGGCATCATGCTGGGACTGGCGTTTTATTTTCTGAACCAGCTTTCGGCGCACTTGGGTTTGCTCAACGAGTGGCCGGCGCAAGCCAGCGCGCTGTTGCCGACTGTGGTGTTTCTGCTGCTGGCGACCGTAATGTTGTGGCGGCAGGAGCGGCGTTAGCCGCAGGCGCGAAATTTTATCCGGTGCTGACGAGCCGTGTGCCTGCAAGCCGGTCGTGCAGAAATTGTTTGTCGCGATCCAATACCGCCCAAAGGAAACCCATTCCCATTGCGGAGATGCTAACCAATGCGACGGCATAGCGCCCCGCCGCGCGCATCCGGGTGACGGGGGTGCCATCTGCGCACACGAGTCGCAGTTTCCACGTTTTCATCGGCAGCGTTTGCCCGGTGCCAGACCACTGCCACATGTAAAAGGCGCCGCACGCCAGCAGCAGCCAGCTTTGTAGCGCCGAGCGCGCGGTGTCGTGCGCCCAGCCTTTCGTGACCATGACCATAGGCAAAGTGGCCGCCAAAAGCATGGCTGCCAATATCAGGGCTTCATAGATCAGGCTGATCAGCCGGCGCTTGAGCGTTGCGGCTTCGAGGCTTGGTGCCGCGGGCGGCGGCGTGACTGCCGTGATCACTTGCCGGGCGTATCGCCGGCAGCGGCTTCGGGCGCCGGAACCGGCGCCTGTTTATGCTGATCCCACTTTTGGCGCAACTCGCCGCGTGGCGGGCGCGGTAGTTGCCGCAGGGTTTTGTAGTTTTCGCGGGCTTCGCGGCGTTCCGCTGGTGTGAGCGTAGCCCAAGCTTGCATGCGGTTCTGCAGCCTCATCTGTTCGTCCGGCTGCATTTTCGGATAGCGATTGGCGATGGTGACCCACTTCTTGCGGCGGACGGTATCTAGGTTGTCCCACTCAGCCGCGATGGGGGCCAGCACCGCCTGCTGTTTGGGCGACAACTCAGACCACAGCGGCCGCGCAGCTTTGGCGGCCGATGTGGCAGCCGATGTGCTGGATGATGGCTGGCCCTGCTGCTGAGCCCCCGCCGAGCCGAGCCCGGCGGCGATCAGCAGCGCGGCGATCAGCGCGCGTGCCGCTTTACCCACGAGTCGAACCCTTTTTCGAGATAGGCGTTGATTGGCAGTTCGTCAGTCAGTAGTGCTTCATCGATTTCAGCAATTTCGCTGCCTGGCTGGCCAAACGATTGCCAAGCGACAAAGCCTGCCAGCGATGCCAGCAGCACGAGTAATGCCATCGCGGCTCGCGCGTTGAAACTGAACGGTTCCAGCAGGCGGCCAAAGCGTCCAGACCGCCCAGCCAAGACCGGCGCCCAAGCGTGCTGCGGCGCTTCCTGAAAGTGAGCAAGCGCTTCCTTTCGTGCGGTCAACAGCTTATCCGCTGTCCTGCTATCGATTTCTTTCGTACTTTCGTCGAGCAAGGCGGCAATTCTTGCCGCCAATGCGTCGTTTTGTTGTTGATCGTGCGTAGTCATAACGTAATGCCTAATTTTTTCAACGATTCGGCGAGCGCATGCGTTGCTCGGGAACAATGGGTTTTTACGCTACCCTCCGAACAACCCATGGCTTTCGCGGCCTCGGCGACATCCATTTCCTCCCAGTAACGCAGAATAAAAGCTTCACGTTGACGAGCAGGGAGCTTTTCGAGGGATTTTTCAATTAAATTAAGTACTTGCGATCTTTCAAGCTGTTGCGGTGGCGGTGCTGCATACGGCGACTCGTTTTCCACTTCGATCGTTTCCAGCGGATCATGTTCCCCTTCCGAATCCTCGTTAATCAGCGAGGACATCGGCGTAGTCCACATGGAGCGGACTTTTTGCCGCCGGTAGAAATCGCGGATGGTGTTCTGCAAAATGCGCTGGAACAGCAGCGGCAATTCTTCTGAGGGGCGGTCGGCGTATTTTTCCGACACCTTCATCATGGCGTCCTGCACGATGTCCAGCGCCGTGTGTTCGTCGCGCACGGCAAACATGGCCTGTTTATAAGCCCGGCGCTCCACTTCAGCGAGAAAATCCGCCATTTCCTTGTAAGTTGCCAGAACGCCCGCCTGGAATGCCTTGAGAAAAGTCTGTGCGCCGAATGGGCAGCGAATAAGGCGGCATCAGGGATGTCGCCACAGCAAGTTACCGCAGAACCGGCATCACGATCCTACCGGCCGGGCGCATCTTAGCAAATCGCCCACGCAGCGCGTAGAGGCAGCCGATAGGCGCTACTTAACACGCCTATCACCTTGTTTAAAAGACCCTTTTTCTTGACCCGCTGAACCCAAAAAGGTAACCTTTAAGGTTACCGTGCCAATGGCCGGGGACGGACTGTCCAGTTTGGCCCATTTGCTCCTAATTTGCCCAATTAGGCAAAAATTGCGGGTTGAATCATTTCCTACCCTTATGCGCGCGCGCCGGGCGAGATCAGGGCTGGTTCAAATGTATTGTGTATTTGGGCAATCGATTAATCGGGCGTCAGTTCTGCAGTCTGGCCTTGCAGTTTTAGTGTTTCGTATTACCAGCGCCGTAGTATCTAATTAATCAGGATTTTCAAACCATGCAATTGATGGGTGCCGAAATAGTCATACGTTGTCTCCAGGAGGAGGGCGTCGAGCATGTGTTCGGCTACCCTGGCGGCGCCGTATTGCATATTTACGACGAATTATTCAAGCAAAACAAGGTCAAGCACGTGCTGACTCGGCACGAGCAGGGCGCGGTGCATGCGGCCGACGGCTACGCGCGTTCTTCCGGCAAGGTGGGCGTTGCGCTCGTGACTTCCGGCCCTGGCGTGACCAACGCCGTGACTGGCATAGCTACCGCGTATACGGATTCCATTCCGCTGGTGATAATCACCGGGCAGGTGCCCACGCACGCTATTGGCGAAGATGCGTTTCAGGAATGCGACACCGTCGGCATCACTCGGCCGTGCGTCAAACATAATTTTCTGGTGCGCAACGCGGAAGACATCGCCGCCACCATGAAAAAGGCATTTTATATTGCGGCGACGGGCCGGCCGGGGCCAGTCGTGGTGGATATCCCCAAGGATGTCACGGCGAACAAGACCGAGTACGCCTACCCGGCCACAGTGAGCATGCGTTCTTACAGCCCGGTGACCAAGGGCCATCCGGGTCAGATCAAAAAAGCCATTCAACTGCTGGCTGCCGCACAACGGCCGATGATTTACACCGGCGGCGGCGTGATACTGGGCGATGCAGCGCCGGAATTGACCGAGCTGGTGAAAAAGCTGGGTTTTCCCTGCACCAATACCTTGATGGGATTGGGCGGCTATCCGGCGACCGACAAGCAGTTCGTCGGCATGCTCGGCATGCATGGCACGTACGAAGCCAATCTGGCAATGCAGAACTGTGATGTGTTATTTGCCATCGGCGCGCGTTTTGATGACCGGGTGATTGGCAACCCGAAACATTTCTTCGACCCGAAGCGCACGATCATTCACGTCGATGTGGATCCGTCGTCGATTTCCAAGCGCGTGAAAGTGGACGTGCCCATCGTCGGCAACGTGTGTGACGTGCTGAAAGAATTCAATAAGCAGCTTGATGCCGGCAAAACCCACATGGATGCCGCTGCGCTCAAAAGTTGGTGGGCGCAGATCGAGGATTGGCGCGGCCGCGATTGCCTGAAATATGACCGCGCCAGCGCCATCATCAAGCCTCAGTTCGTGGTGCAAAAGCTCTATGAAATCACCAAGGGCGACGCCATTGTCACCTCCGACGTTGGTCAGCACCAAATGTGGGCGGCGCAGTTCTATAAGTTTGTGAAGCCGCGCCGCTGGATCAACTCCGGCGGCTTGGGCACCATGGGTTTTGGCTTGCCCGCCGCGATGGGTGCGCAGATGGCGAATCCGAAAGCGACGGTCGCCTGCGTTACCGGCGAGGCGTCGATCCAGATGTGCATACAGGAGCTTTCCACCTGCAGGCAGTACAAGCTGCCGATCAAGCTCGTCAATCTGAACAACCGTTACATGGGCATGGTGCGCCAGTGGCAGGAGTTTTTCCACGGCAATCGTTACGCGGAGTCTTACATGGACGCGCTGCCGGATTTTGTCAAACTGGCGGAAGCCTACGGTCACGTTGGCATGCGCGTCGATAAACCCGCCGACGTTGAAGGCGCGCTGAAAGAGGCGTTCTCGCGCAAGAAAGA
Organism: Betaproteobacteria bacterium; assembly: GCA_900299145.1. Lineage (GTDB taxonomy): Bacteria > Pseudomonadota > Gammaproteobacteria > Burkholderiales > SG8-41 > UBA5216. Next base: position 7,200 of record OMIN01000123.1, read on the forward strand.
TCTGGTGTTCATCGATTTCATCACGGATCAGACCGAAAACGTTTATCCGATGGTGCCCGGCGGCAAAGGCCTGTCGGAAATGATTCTGGTGTAAGTGTGGTGACGCAATGAGACACATCGTATCGGTATTGCTGGAAAACGAAGCAGGGGCGCTGTCACGCGTGGCGGGACTCTTTTCCGCGCGCGGCTACAACATTGAATCGCTGACCGTGGCGCCCACCGAAGACGCGACACTGTCGCGCATGACCATCGTTACCAGCGGCTCGGATGAAGTGCTGGAGCAAATCACCAAGCAACTCAACAAGCTCGTCGATGTGGTCAAGGTGGTCGACCTTTCCGAAGGCGATCACATTGAGCGCGAGCTGATGCTGGTGAAGCTGCGCGCGGTGGGCAAGGATCGCGAGGAAATGAAGCGCATGACCGATATTTTCCGCGGGCGCATCATCGACGTGACGGACAAGGACTACACGGTTGAACTCACCGGCACTTGCTCCAAACTGGATGCGTTCCTGAAGGCCATCGATCGCACGGCGATTCTGGAAACCGTGCGCACTGGCGCGTCGGGCATCGGCCGTGGTGACAGAGTTCTAAAAGTATAATAAAAACAAATACTTGCGTAACAATCGTTTTTACGTGATTTTGCGTGTCAATCGTGCAGCACCGCTGCGCCGAGTCAGGCGTACCGGGGCCGCGCATGTTTCGAGTTCAACGAAGGGAACCTCATGAAAGTCTATTACGACAAGGACGCCGATCTTTCACTGATCAAAGGCAAAAAAGTCACCATCATCGGCTACGGCTCGCAAGGGCACGCGCATGCGCTGAATCTTAAAGAATCCGGTGGCAAGGTCACCGTGGGCCTGCGCAAGGGCGGCGCGTCGTGGGACAAGGCGAAGAACGCCGGCCTCGCCGTCAAGGACGTGGGTGATGCCGTGCAGGGCGCGGATTTTGTCATGATGCTGATGCCTGATGAACACATCGCCAAGGTGTATCGCGAAGACGTGGCTCCCAATATCAAGAAGGGCGCCACGCTGGCGTTCGCACACGGTTTTAACATTCATTATGGTCAGGTCGTGCCGCGCGATGATCTCGACGTGGTAATGGTCGCGCCGAAAGCGCCGGGCCACACCGTGCGCGGCACTTACGCGCAAGGCGGCGGCGTGCCAATGCTGATCGCCGTGCATCAGGATAAATCCAAAAAAGCGCGCAGCATGGCGATGTCTTACGCGGCGGCTATCGGCGGCGGCAAGGCCGGCATTATCGAAACCACCTTCAAGGAAGAAACCGAAACAGACTTGTTTGGCGAGCAGGCCGTGTTGTGCGGCGGCTGTACCGCGCTGGTGCAGGCCGGCTTCGAGACGCTGGTGGAAGCGGGTTACGCGCCGGAGATGGCTTACTTCGAGTGCCTGCACGAATTGAAGCTCATCGTCGATCTGATGTACGAAGGTGGCATTGCCAACATGCGTTATTCGATCTCGAACAACGCCGAGTACGGAGACTTCACCCGTGGCCCTCGCATCGTGACGGAAGAAACCAAAAACGAGATGCGCAAAATCCTCAAGGAAATCCAGACTGGTGCTTACGCACAGGAGTTCCTGCTGGAAAACCAGACCGGCGCGACCAAACTCAACGCCATGCGCCGCATAGGCCGCCAGCACGCCATTGAAGTCGTCGGTGGCAAACTTCGCGACATGATGCCGTGGATCAAGCGCAATCGTCTGGTGGATCAGTCCAAAAACTAGGATTGAGCCAGCAGGATTGAGGATAGAGGTCCGCAGTACAGTAAACTCAATCCTCGATTTTCGATCCTCAATCCCATGAAGCCATATCCCCACCCCCTCATCGCACGCGAAGGCTGGCCATTCATAGCGGCTTCGCTGATAGTGGCGATTGCAGTGCACGCCTACGCCGGGTGGGGCGTGGCGCTGTTTTTCTGGATCGTGTTCGTATTCATGGTTCAGTTCTTCCGCGATCCGCCGCGTAAGGTTCCTGCTGATCCCGATGCCGTCATTTCTCCCGCCGATGGTCGCGTGGTGGTGGTGGAAAAGGCGCGCGATCCGTACCTTGATCGCGACGCGCTCAAAATAAGTGTGTTCATGAATGTGTTTAATGCCCACTCCAACCGCAGCCCGGTGGATGGCGAGGTCAAGCAGACGTGGTATCACGCGGGGTCGTTTCTCAACGCGGCGCTCGCCAAGGCATCGCTGGAAAACGAGCGCGCGGCCATGGCCATCGCCACTGCCAGGGGCGATGTCACCTGTGTACAGGTGGCCGGTTTGGTGGCGCGACGCATACTTTGCTATGCCAAACAGGGACAGACACTCGCACGTGGGGACCGCTTTGGCTTTATTCGCTTTGGCTCGCGCGTCGATGTGTATTTGCCGCTCACCGCCACGCCGCGTGCCGCGGTGGGTGACGTGGTATATGCCACAGAATCGGTGCTGGCGGTGATGCCAGCCTAGCGATACGACATTGCGCATGAGCCAACCGCTCGACAGGGATCGACCCTTTATCAAAAGCCGCTTTGGCCGGCGCGGCATTTACTGGCTGCCCAACATGTTTACGCTGGCGGCTTTGTTCGCGGGTTTTTATGCCATCGTGCAGGCGATGAACGAGCGCTTTGAATTTGCCGCCATGGGCATTTTTGCGGCGATGGTGCTCGACGGACTGGACGGCCGCGTCGCGCGCATGACGCGCACGCAGAGCGATTTTGGTGCGGAGCTCGATAGCCTGTCGGACATGGTGTCGTTCGGCGTGGCGCCCGCGCTGGTGGTGTATACGTGGGCGTTGCGCGATTTTGCGTTTTCGCAAACCGTTCCGATGCTGGGGCCATGGCTGTCAACGCGCCTGGGCTGGATCGCCGCATTCATTTATTGCGCGTGCGCCGCGCTGCGGTTGGCGCGCTTTAACACCAATATTGATGTTGTGGATAAACGCTATTTTCAGGGGTTGCCCAGTCCCGCCGCTGCGTGTGTGCTGGCCGGGCTGGTGTGGGCGCTGAACGAATATCACGTCAAGGGCGTGGACGTAAAATGGCTGGCGTGGGGCCTGACCGTTTTCACCGGCTTTACCATGGTGAGCAACATCCGGTTCTACAGCGGCAAGGATATCAACCTGCGCAAGAGCGTGCCGTTTTCCGCGCTGGTGGGCATTGCCATGGGGTTTGTGTTTCTGATCGTGTCGGCGAGCACGCTGCCCGAAATGCTGTTCGCGGTATTCGTGCTTTACCTGCTGTCGGGATACGTGCTGTGGGTTTGGGAGCAATTGAAAAAGCGCCCGCCCGCGCCGCCGCCGGGCTCTGCTGGTTAGGATAATTGCGCGGCGCCATGGATACGCCGGATTCCCGCATCTCGCATATGGGCCGCTGGCTGGCCTTGGCTGCCGCCGCATGCGCGCTGCTTTATCTGTTAAGTCCGATACTGGCGCCGTTTCTGGCGGCGGCGGTGCTCGCCTACATTTTCAACCCGCTGGTGGCGCGCATGGCGGCTCGCGTGCCGCGTACGCTGGCGGTGTGCATCGCGCTGGTGCTGATAGCGGGGGTGATCCTCGTGCTGTTGCTGGTGCTGATGCCGCTGGTAACGCGGCAGGTAAAGACTATCGTCACGCAGTTTCCGCTATTCATCGACTGGATCAAGCTCAATGTTGGCCCGCTGGTGCAGCAGCATTTTGGCGTTGAACTGGACACCGCGCTTCTGAAGGAATGGCTGGCTGGGCACGCCGGCGAGGTACAGGGTTTTGCTGTGAAACTGCTGCCCACGCTGAAAAGCGGCGGTCTGGCGTTGCTGGGACTGATCGGCAATCTGGTGCTGACACCGCTGGTGCTGTTTTATTTCATGCGTGACTGGGATGCCATGATTGCGCATGTGTCGAAGCTCATTCCGCGCCTGTGGCATGGCACCGTGTCGGGCATTCTCCGTGAGATTGATGCCGTACTCGGCGAATTCCTGCGCGGCCAGTTGCTGGTGATGTTGCTGATGGCGATTTTCTACACAGTGGCCTTGTGGGCCGTGGGGCTTGATTATGCGCTGTCGGTGGGGTTGTTGGCGGGGTGCCTGACTTTCGTGCCATACCTCGGTGTGATCACTGGCGTGCTGCTAGCCACACTTACCGGCGTATTGCAATTTGGTGATCTCACGCATCTGACGTGGATCTGGGTGGTGTTTGTTGTCGGCAACGTGCTCGAAGGTTCTGTGTTCGTGCCGTGGCTGGTGGGCGACCGCATCGGCCTGCATCCGGTGGCCGTCATCTTTGCGCTGCTCGCCTTCGGCCAGCTGTTTGGTTTCACCGGCATCCTGCTGGCGCTGCCGGCGAGTGCCGCGCTGCTGGTGTGGTTGCGGCACGTGCGCGGCGAATATCTGGCGAGCCGTATGTATCAGGGCGGCGCGGACAGTCCGCCTTTGTGAGGCCATGCGACAGCTCGCACTGGATATTACAGCGCCGCCCGCGCCGTCGTTCGACAATTTTGTGGTGGGCCGCAATGCCGAAGCGTTGACACATATCCGCGCGGCGGTTGCCGGCGGCGCAGAGCGCTTCATTTACGTATGGGGCGAATCCGGGAGCGGACGCACGCACTTGCTTAAAGCGGCTGCGACACATGCCAATTCACAATACGTCGCCTGCGCCGAGCATAGCATCTTCGAGGATGTCGCCCCACTACTGGCCGCTGACGACGTCGGCAACCTCGGTGGCGAGGCGCAGGTGGCCCTATTTCACCGCTACAATATTTTGCGCGACCGTGGCGGCAGCTTGATCGCCAGCGGCGGCGTGCCGCCAGTGCAACTCACCTTGCGTGCCGATTTGCTGACGCGCCTGAGCTGGGGGCTGGTGATACAGTTGCACGCGTTGAGCGATGAAGAGAAATCTCAGGCGCTCACGCAACGCGCTCGCGAACGCGGTTTTGATTTGCCGGCGGAAGTTTGCGCGTATCTGCTCGCACACACGCCGCGCGACATGGGGGCGCTGTTCGCCACACTCGATGCGCTGGATCGCTTTTCGCTGGAAACCAAGCGCGCGGTGACAGTGCCGCTGCTACGCCAGGTTGTGTCAAACGACTTTAAAAAACTTAATTAAAACAAATACTTACATAATAATGAATCTGGCGCTTTTTGACCTTGACAACACCTTGCTCGCGGGCGATTCCGACTACGAATGGGCGCAATTTCTGATCGAGACCGGCGTGCTCGACCGCGACACGTACGAGAAACGCAACAACGAGTTCTACGATCAGTACAAAGCAGGCACGCTCAACATCCTCGAGTTTCTCGACTTTCAGTTAAAGCCGCTGGCGCAGTACCCGCGCGCCGTGCTCGACCAATGGCACGGGGTTTACATGCAGAAGAAAATCCACCCGATGATGCGCGATTCCGCGCGTGCACTGGTGGCGCGGCACGCTGGCGACGTGCGCGTGATGATCACCGCCACCAACAGCTTTGTAACCGCGCCGATTGCGCGGCTGTTCGGCATCGAACATCTGATTGCCACCGAGCCGGAACAAAAGAATGGCCAGTTCACCGGTGGCGTCAGCGGCCAGCCGTGTTTCAAGGAGGGAAAGCCCGCGCGATTGCGGGCATGGCTCGCGGCGCGCGGCGAAACACTGCAATCGTACGGCAAGAGCTGGTTTTACAGTGATTCGCACAATGATTTGCCGCTGATGGCGCTGGTAAGCGACCCGGTGGCGGTCGACCCTGATGGCAAGCTGCGCGCGCACGCCTTGGCCGCCGGCTGGCCGGTGATGTCGCTTAACGCGTCCCCAACCCCGTAAAACAACGATGCGCGCGCCCATAGCTCTTGTGGCAAGCGGCAGCGTTGCACTGCTGAGTTTACTGATCGCGCTGGCGTTTGGCTCCGCGCCGCTCACCTTGCGCGAAGTGCTGGCAGGATTATTCGATGCTTCGTCAGGGGATATATCTAACAACGTTGCCAACATCGCGCACGATATCGTCTGGCAACTGCGCCTGCCGCGCGCGTTTGCGGCGTTTGCCTGTGGCGGCCTGCTGGCGCTGGCGGGCGTGCTATTGCAGGCGTTGCTGCGCAACGCGCTGGCCGATTCCTACATTCTTGGCGTGTCGGGCGGCGCATCGCTGGGCGCGCTGGGCGCCATTACGCTGGGATTTTCCGCCATGCTGGTGAATACTGCTGCGCTGGCGGGCGCCCTTGTTGCCATCGCGCTGGTGTTCGGTTTTACGTTGCGTGGCGGCGCGGGCAATGGCAATGGTGTGTGGGATGTCTACCAGCTGCTGCTCGCGGGCGTGGTACTGTCGGCGGGGTTTGCGGCACTGACCAGTCTGATTTTGGTGATCGCTCCGGGCGCGCAAGTCAAGGGCATGCTGTTCTGGCTGATGGGCGATTTGTCGTATGCCGAAAGCCCGTACGTGGCGTGTGTGTTGTTGGTCGTGTTGACGGCGGGCGCGCTGGCGCTGGCGGCTCGGCTTGATATCCTTGGCTTGGGCGTGGCCAAGGCGCAATCGCTGGGCGTTAACGTGAGTGCGCTGCAACGTATGGTGTTTTTTGGTGCGGCACTGGCCACGGTGGCGGCGGTGATGCTCGGTGGGGCCATCGGTTTTGTCGGCCTGATGACGCCTCACGCCGTGCGTCTGGCGGGGATTACGCGCCATCACGTGCTGTTGCCCGTGTCGGTAGCGGCGGGTGGCGCCTTTCTCGTGCTGGCGGATACCTGCGCGCGCAGCGTGATGGCGCCGCAACAATTGCCGGTGGGCATTTTCACAGCGCTGATTGGCGTGCCGTGCATGCTGATTTTGTTGGGCAGGCGGACGTGACGCTCGCGTGCCACAGCCTGATGCTGGAAGTGGCGGGCCGTAGGCTATGCCGCGATTTGACGTTCACGGTGCAGCCAGGCGAAGTGTGGGGCGTGCTTGGCCCCAACGGCAGCGGCAAAACCACGTTGTTGAACGTATTATCAGGTTTGACAGATCCGGCGCAAGGCAGAGTCACCATCGGTGATAAGTCTTTGCGTTCGATGAAGGCGATTGAACGCGCGCGGTTTATCGGCCTGTTGCCGCAACACGAAGACATCACGTTCTGGGGGACAGCGCGTGAGTATGCCGAGCTTGGAGGGTTTCCGCACCGCGGCGGTGCGTGGTTCTCCGGGCGAGGCGGGTTGGATGAAACCACGGTGACTTTGGCGCTTCGTCAGATGGATGTAGCGGCATGCGCAGGCCGGCGCTATGCCACGCTGTCCGGGGGCGAACGCCAGCGCGTACGGCTTGCGCAGCTGCTGGTGCAGGCGCCGCACTTTATGCTGCTTGACGAGCCGCTGCAACATCTGGATTTGAACCATCAACGCGAGGTGCTCCGGCGCGTTGCATCGCTCGCGTGCGAAGATGACCAAAAACGTGCAGTCGTCTTGGTCCTGCACGACGTGTTGTGGCCGGCGCGCTATTGCACGCACGCGTTGCTGCTGGATGGCCGGGGTGGCGTGCGCACGGGCCTGGCGGCTGATGTGTTGACACAGCAGCATCTTGAAGCCCTGTTCGGCTGCGCGCTGTCGCCCGCGGGTTCCTTCAAGGCAGGCTTTATCCCCGCGCTATAATTCCGGCACATGATCAAGAAGCTAATAGGCCGGGTACTTTCCGGGGAAATTTTCAAGTCGCGCGCTAAGCGCGACACTGGGGGCAGTCGCGCGGGCGCCAAGGTTGCCAAAACTGCAAAAATCATCGCATACAAGGATCACGGTGTGGCGCGCGGCCAGATCAGCGCCTGTGCGTTGAGTGTTACCGATACCTTGCAAGGCAAGGGCTACGCGGCGTTTGTGGTGGGTGGCGCGGTGCGTGACCTGCTGCTCAAGCGTGTGCCCAAGGATTTTGATGTGGCCACCAACGCCACGCCTGAGGAAGTGCGCGGGCTGTTTCGGCGTTCGCGCATCATTGGGCGGCGCTTTCAGATCGTGCACGTCATGTGCGGGCGCGAGACCGTGGAAGTGTCAACATTTCGCGCGGGCCATGACACGCAGGTCAAAGAGGATGATGCAGAAGACGCGGGAAGCGCGAGGGGCGCAGATCAGAATGACCGTTCGCGCACCGACGAACACGGCCGCCTTTTGCGCGACAACGTATTCGGCAATCAGCAGCAGGATGCCACGCGGCGCGATCTCACCATCAACGCACTGTTCTACGACCCGGCCACTCAAGAGGTTCACGATTACCACGGTGGTGTGAAGGATTTGCACGAGCGGCGCCTGCGCATGATCGGCGACCCGGTGCAGCGCTACCGCGAAGACCCGGTGCGCATGCTGCGCGCGGTGCGTTTCGCCGCGGCGCTCGATTTCGAAATCGACGCGCCCACGCGCAAGCCGATCAACGAACTCGCCGAATTACTGCAGAACGTGCCGCCGGCGAGGCTGTTTGACGAAATGCTGAAGCTGCTGTTGTCGGGGCACGCGGTCGAGACCGTGAAGCGGCTGCGTAAGGAAGGGCTGCATCACGGCCTGCTGCCGTTGCTCGACGTGATACTTGAGCAGCCGCTGGGCGAACGGTTTGTGATGCTGGCATTGAAGAATACCGACTTGCGCATACGCGCCGGCAAAGGCGTATCGCCGGCGTTTTTGTTTGCCACGCTGCTGTGGCATGAAGTGCTCTCGACATGGAAGCCGATCGAGGCGGGCGGCGTGCCGCCGATTCCGGCGCTGTTCAAGGCCATGGATCAGGTGTTGCAGTTGCAGGCGGAAAAGCTCACCATACCGCGCCGCTACGGTGGTGACATGAAAGAAATCTGGGCGATGCAGCCGCGTTTTGAGCAGCGCAGCGGACGGCGGCCGCACCGTTTGCTGGAGCTGCCGCGTTTTCGCGCGGGCTATGATTTTTTGCTGCTGCGTTGTGAAAGCGGTGAGCTCGCCAGCGAGCTCGGCGAGTGGTGGACGAAGTTTCAGGAAGCCGACGGTGGTGCGCGCGATGCCTTGTTGATGCCGGAAAGCGCGCCGAAGAAACGCCGCCGCCGCAGAAAGCCGCGCGCGCAGGGCGATGCCACTTCCGCACCTGCCGCGCCGGACGCATGAAGAATTGCTGATGGAAACTGCTTACATTGCGCTGGGCAGCAATCTGGAAAACCCCCGGCATCAACTGGCGTTGGGTGTTGCCGCGCTGGCGCGTTTGCCGCACACGCGGCTTACTGCGCAATCGTCGCTGTATCGCAGTGCGCCGGTGGGCTATGTGAGTCAGCCTGATTTTGTCAACGCCATTGCGGCCATCACGACGGATCTTGCGCCGCGCGCGCTGCTCGACGAGCTGCTTGCCATAGGACGTGAGCACGGCCGCGTGCGTGAAGTACCGAACGGACCGCGCACGCTCGATCTGGATATCGCGCTCTACGGCGAACGAGTCATCAACGAACCGGGGCTGACGGTGCCGCATCCGCGTATGGCGCAGCGCGCGTTTGTTATCGTGCCGCTGGCGGAAATCGCGCCGGATGTACCGGTGCCCGGCCAAGGGCGCGTGCGCGATTTGCTGCGCGGTGTGGATGCGGCGAGCGTCACCCGGTTGAAAGCGCTCGCAGCATGAAGCTCCCCGACAAACTGCGTTACGTGGTGGTGGAAGGCCCCATCGGCGCGGGCAAGACCAGCCTCACGCGTTTGCTGGCTGAGCGATGCGGCGGCGTAACCCTGCTGGAAGACCCGGTAGCAAATCCGTTTCTGGAAGCGTTTTACCGCGATCCGCGACGCAACGCACTGCCCGCGCAACTATTCTTTTTGTTTCAACGCGCCAATCAGGTGCGCGATCTGGCACAGTCGGATATGTTCCGGCAGGTGACGTTCGCCGATTTCATGTTCGAAAAAGACCCGTTGTTCGCCGGCCTCACGCTGCGCGATGACGAGTTGAAACTCTATCGGCAGATATATGACCATCTGAGCCTGCAACTGCCGGTGCCTGATTTGGTGATTTATTTGCAGGCGCGGCCGCATACACTAATCGAGCGCGTGCAAAAGCGCGCGGCGAGTTACGAGCGCGACTTGAGCGACGAGTATCTGGTGCGATTGTCGGAAACCTATACGCGTTACTTTCACCAGTACACTGCCGCGCCACTGTTGATCGTCAATTCAGACAATCTGAACTTTGTTGATTCGCAGCCTGATTTTGATTTATTGTTGCAGCGCATTGCCGCCATGCGCGGGCCGCGCGAATTCTTCAGCTCTGGGCGATGAGTTCGACGTGCATTAATTAAGTATCTGTTTTTATTGAGTATTTTATATGAGACTCACGCTTTCGACGCTGCATAAAATGACGCAGGACGGTGACAAGATCACCATGCTGACCTGCTACGACGCCAGTTTTGCGGCGCTGCTCGAAGCGGCGGGTGTGGAAACGCTGCTGATAGGCGATTCGCTGGGAAACGTGCTGCAGGGGCATGAAACCACGCTGCCGGTCACGCTGCGCGACATTGTTTATCACACGGCCTGTGTTGCGCGCGGCGCGAAACGTGCATTCATCATTGGCGACATGCCCTTTGGCACGTTTCAGTTGAGCGCGCCTGAAACTTTCCGCAATGCCGCCGAGATCATGGCCGCAGGCGCGCAAATGGTGAAGCTTGAAGGCGGCAAGCCGGTGGCGGACACCATCGAATACCTGGTCTCGCGCGGGGTGCCGGTATGCGCACATCTGGGCTTGACGCCGCAGAGTGTGCATCAACTCGGCGGTTACAAAGTGCAGGGCCGTCAGCAAAGTGACGCCGAGCGCCTGCTCGAGGACGCCAAGCTCATCGAAGAAGCCGGCGCCGGCATGGTGGTGCTGGAAGCAATTCCATCGCCGCTGGCCAAGCAGGTGAGCGATGCATTGGCCATTCCCACCATCGGTATCGGCGCAGGCGTGGATTGCGACGGGCAAGTGCTGGTGCTCCACGACATGCTCGACGTTTTTCCCGGCAAAAAAGCCAAATTCGTGAAAAACTTCATGCAGGGCGCCGGGTCAATTCACGCCGCTGTCGAGCGCTACGTGAAGGAAGTCAAGTCGAAGGCTTTTCCTGACCGCGAGCATTCGTTTGTTTAAAAGGGGTGAGGCGTGAGGCGCAGGTGCGTTCTCGACATTTCAGTGCCGCCATTCTTCGACGGCCTCATTGCATGATTTACTTTCAATACTAATCCACTGCTCATCACCTCTCACGCTTCACGCCTCACGCACCAAAAATGGACATCATCCACTCTGTCACCGACCTGCGCGAACGCCTGCAGCGCGAGCCGAACAACGTGTTCGTGCCAACCATGGGCAATCTGCATCGTGGGCATATAGAGCTCATCAACATAGCCAAGCCGCGCGCGGCTTGCACGGTGGTGAGCATTTTCGTGAACCGGCTGCAGTTCGGCCCGCGCGAAGATTTCGACAAATATCCGCGCACGCTTACCGCCGATTGCGAGAAGCTGCGCGCGGCCGGTGTGGACGTGGTGTTCGCGCCCGACGAAGGCGAGATTTATCCGGAGCCACAGACCTATACCGTAGAGCCGCCGGACATCCAGCACATGCTCGATGGCGCGGTGCGGCCGGGGCATTTTCGTGGCGTCGCCACGGTGGTGTTGAAGCTCTTTAATATGGTGCGGCCGCACTCGGCAATTTTCGGCAAGAAGGATTACCAGCAGTGTCTGGTGCTGAACAACATGGTGCGCCAGTTGGCGCTGCCTATAGATATCATTCTTGCTGAAACCGTGCGCGCGCAGGACGGGCTTGCGCTGTCGTCGCGCAACAGCTACCTCACGCCGGAGGAGCGCAAGGAAGCGCCGCGCCTCTATGCGATGCTGTGCAAGGCGCGCGACGAACTGAGCGCCGGTGCGCACGACTATCAGCGCGTGGAGCTGGATGTGATGGCGGACCTTGCACATCACGGCTGGAAGCCCGATTACATCGCAGTGCGCCGCCAGGCCGATTTGTTGCCGCCGGAAAACGGCGAAGGCAAACTGGTGGTGCTGGCAGCGGCGCGGCTCGGTAGAACGCGGCTCATCGACAATATCGAGGTGGAGCGCGAGTAGGGTGCGGTGCGCAGCGGTTGTTTTTTTAAGTATTTGTTTTTATTGATATTTTTAGGTGACAACTCATGGCTGCGATAGAGACTACGCAACAACTGCGCGCAATGTATCTGCAGCCCAAGGAGCGTGCGGTCAAAAAGCAGTGGCCCAAACTGGATCAACACTGCAAAAATTTTCTGGCGCTGGTGCGGTTTGCCGTGCTCTCCACGTGCGACAAAGACGGCAACATGGATGCGTCGCCGCGCGGCGGTGAAGCGGGCTTCGTCAAGGCGGTGGACGATCACACGGTGATCATTCCCGACTGGACGGGCAACAACCGGCTCGACACGTTTACCAACATCGTTGAAACCGGACGTGCCGGAGCGATTTTTCTGGTGCCAGGCGTGGATGAAGCGCTGCGTATCAACGGTGCCGCGAGTTTGCGCAACGATGAAGCCTACACTTCCCTGTGTGAAGTCAACGGGCGCTTTCCCAAACTGGTGGTGCACATTGCCGTGAAGGAAGCGTATCTGCATTGCGCCAAAGCGATCATGCGTGCGGACTTGTGGCAGCCCGAAGCCAAAGTAGAACGCAGCGTGCTGCCAACGATGAACGAAATGCTGCGCGATCAAATAGGCCAGACGGAACCCGCCGAGCCGCAGGCGGAAATGCGTGCGCGGCATCTTTCCGAGTTGTACCTGAACCAGTAACGCCGAGGCGCGCCCCCATGTTTTCGCCAGGCGCGCTCAACTACTACGCCATCGCGGCGGCAGCGGCCTCCAGCATTGTCATCGGCTTTATCTGGTACGGCCCGCTCTTCGGCACGGCGTGGATGAAGGAAATGGGTGTCGCGCCCGACTTCAAGCCTGATCCATCGCTGATGCAGCGCTCGTTGCTGCTAATGACGGTGGGCGCTGTGTTAACCGCGCTGGCTCTGGCAAGTGCGCTTCACATTGCCGGCTCGCGCGCCCCCGCCGCGTTGCAAGGTCTGGCCACGGCACTCGGCGCGTGGGCGGGTTTTTACGTGCCCATGCTGCTGGGCGGCGTTGCTTGGGAAAACCGCAGCTGGAAATGGTTTCGCATCAACGCCGGTTATCATCTGATGGCATTGCTGGCGGCGGCAATGATTTTGGCGTACTGGCGTTAACGTCAGTTCGCGGCGCCGTGCCGCAGGGCTTAGCCCGCCGGCGACAGCACGTGGATCACGCGGTTTGCCAGCATATCCTTCACCTTGGCGGCGTAGGCGGCCATGTGGGGCGCGGCAGCGTGCGCTTTCAATGCGGGAAGATCGCGCCACTTTTCGATGACCACAAACGAGTCAGCGCCAAATTTGGTTTGAAACGATCCGACACCGTCGGCATCCGTGGCGGGCCCATATTCAATGCAGCCGTCTTCGGCGCGCACGGCGGGGATGTTGGCGCGGAACGCCTCCAGCACTTTTTCCCGCATGCCGGGCTTGGCGGTGATAATGGCGACGACGTGGATCATGGGAATCTCCCGAAAAAGGTTACGTAAATGGTGGTGTATTCGAACATTCGTAAGTAAACCATACCACGTTCTTGCGTGGGCTGGCTTTCCGAAGGTGTACGCGCGTATAAGTGATTGCGCCGGGTTTTGCCTTGCCGCAGCTTCTGGGCTAGGATTTCATCAGACTACTCACGGGGGGGGCAATATGAATACTGTCGTTGATGCCAGCAAGGAACTTACGCGCGCCGGGCATGCTGCGGGGATGGCCGCCTACCAGCAGGAGGGCTTGCGCATTGCAAGTCAACTCGATCATCGCGGGCCGGTGCGCTTTGATGCGAATGGCCGGCTGCATCCCGATATTCTGGCGGCGTACTGGAAGCACGGGTTTTACATCTTCGAGGGTGTGGTCGGCGAGGACGAGGTCAATGAACTGCGGCGCGACGCCGGTGAGATGCTCGACCGCGCACCGGTCAGCCCCGATGCAAAAGTGGATGCGAAGGGGCGACCGGCGTTGGGCCGCGACGCGGCACGCGAGCCGTACAGCATTATCAAGCCACTGTCCGACCCACAAGGCGGCACCGATTTCGGTGATGGCCGCCACCCCAGCAAAATGGCCGAACCCAAGCCCGACCGCGACGCGCCCGCCTATACGGTGCTGCGCATGCGGGGCATGTGCCAGTACATGCCGGCGGGCCTCAGAGTGTATGGTCATCCGCATCTGCTGGCGATTGCTGCGTCGATCAACGGTGATGATTTCGTGCCGTTTAACGACGTGATTTTCGTCAAGCAGCCGCACGTGGGCGGATCGGTGGCGTGGCACCAGGACGGCGTCACGCACTGGAATTCGCCCGATTGGGACGAAGGCATCCACGGCTATAACTATCAGGTGCAGATTTACCCGACCACAGTGGGCAATGCGCTGTGGGTGATGCCCGGCACGCACAAACTCGGCCGCGCCGACATAAAGAAACGCGTTGCCGACAACGGCGGCAGCGAGCAACTGCCGGGCGCGATGCCGCTGATCTGCAAACCGGGCGATGTCACCATTGTCAACCGGCAGACGCTGCACGGCTCGTTCGCCAACTCGTCGCCCGACCTGCGCATATCGATTACCTTCGGCTTTCATCGCCGCAAATCGGTGCTGGGCCAGCACACCGCGTTGACCATGCGGATACCGGGGGTGCATTACGACGAAGCGCGCATTTTCAAACGCGCATCTGTGATTGCCGTTGCCATCGACGCGCGCCGGCAGTACTACCCGAACGAAAAACCGTTTGTGTATCAGCCGTTCGCCGGCCGCGAAGACGAATTTCGCTGCAATCCGCAAACCCTTGAGCGGGTCATACGCAATTACAACGAACACGATTTGGCGATTTGAGGGGGAGGCCGCGTGTATGGCGCGGCTGGATCGCTGAAAGCCTGGTGCCGGGAGCCGGAATCGAACCGGCACGCTGTCGCCAGCGCGGGATTTTGAGTCCCGTGCGTCTACCAATTCCGCCATCCCGGCAGGGTGACCGAACGAAGAATGCGATTATAGCGCTGCCGCCGTCAATGCGCGATATCCAGAGTTTGCCCCCGTATAATCCGCGCGATGCTTCTTGACGAATTTGATTTTGCGTTGCCGCCGGATTTGATCGCGCAAACGCCTGCTGCCGAGCGCGGCGCGAGCCGCCTGTTGCATCTGGATGGGCGTAGCGGGGCGCTGGCGGATGGCCGCTTTGCGCAGTTGCTGGAGCATGTCGCGGCTGGCGAGGTGATGGTGTTTAACGACACCCGCGTGATCAAGGCGCGCTTGCTGGGGACGAAGGAGAGCGGTGGCAAGGTCGAAGTGTTGATCGAACGCGTGCTGTCGCAGGATCGCGCGCTGGCGCAGGTGCGTGCGAGCAAATCACCGCGGGCCGGGGGGCGATTGCGGTTTGGCGATGGGGTTTCCGCGCAGGTGCTGGGCCGGCACGGCGAGTTTTATGAGTGGCAGTTCGACGATTGCGCCGACTTTTGTGCCTTACTCGACGAACACGGCTCGGTACCGCTGCCGCCGTATATTACGCACACTGCCGATACAGTGGACGAAGCGCGCTATCAAACGGTCTACGCGCGTGCACCTGGCGCGGTGGCGGCGCCCACGGCGGGTTTGCATTTCGACACGGCGATGCTCAACGCCTTGCGCGCGAAAGGCGTGATCGTCGCGCACGTTACATTGCACGTGGGCGCTGGCACATTTCAGCCGGTGCGGGTGAACGATTTGAGCGAGCACCAGATGCACAGCGAGTGGTATGACGTACCGCAAGCCACCAAGAGCGCCATCGCGGTGGCGCGTGCAAATGGCAAGAAGGTCCTGGCAGTCGGTACCACCAGTCTGCGCGCATTGGAGTCGGCTGCGGCCAGTGGTGAACTGAAGGCGGGCACCGGCGATACGCGGCTATTCATCACACCGGGTTATACGTTCAGGGTGGTGGATCGGCTACTGACGAATTTTCATTTGCCGAAATCGACGTTGCTGATGCTGGTGTCGGCATTCGCGGGCATGGATAATATCCGCCGTGCTTACCGCCACGCCATAGAGCAACGCTACCGTTTTTTCAGCTACGGCGACGCCATGCTGATCGAAAGAAACACTCAGTGACCCGCCGGCCGCCTTCCACCTGTGACGCCTACCGGCGCTTCATCACCATCACCACACGCTGGATGGATAATGATGTCTACCGGCATGTGAATAACGTCGTCTACTATTCGTTTTTCGATACGGCGGTAAATCAATATCTGCTGGAACAAGGCGTGCTTGATTTCGACAGTTCGCCGGTGGTGTCGCTGGTGGTGGATACTGGCTGCCAGTATTTCAGCCCCATCGCGTTTCCTGATGTGGTGCACTGCGGCCTGCGTGTTGCGCACCTGGGCGCGAGCAGCGTGCGCTACGAAATCGGCATCTTTCGAAACGACGAGCCGCAGGCCGCCGCTCAGGGACACTTTGTGCACGTGGCGTGCGACCGGCACACGCACCGGCCTGTGCCGATGCCGGCCGAACTGCGGCGAGCGCTCGAAGCGCTTCGATAAAAACTTAATAAAAACAAATGCTTATGAATTATTGGCGCTGGCATGGAGTTTAGCCTCAAGCACACCGATGGCGCGGCGCGGCGCGGCATGCTACGCACGGCGCACGGCGACATCGACACGCCCGCGTTCATGCCGGTCGGCACCTACGGCACGGTGAAGGCGATGAACCCGGTGGAGTTGCGCGAACTCGGCGCGCAGATCGTGCTGGGCAACACGTTTCACCTGTGGCTGCGGCCGGGGCTGGAGGTCATCGGCGCGCACGGCGGGCTGCACCGATTCATGGGCTGGGACGGGCCGATTCTGACGGATTCCGGCGGCTTCCAGGTATTTAGCCTGGGTGCGCTGCGCAAGATCAGCGAAGAAGGCGTGAAGTTTCAGTCGCCGGTGAATGGTGATGCGTGCTTTTTGTCGCCCGAGGAATCCATGCGCATCCAGCGCGTGCTGAATTCCGACATCGTGATGGTGTTCGACGAATGCACACCGTACCCGGCGACGATGGATGAAGCGCGAAAGTCGATGCAACTTTCACTGCGCTGGGCGGCGCGCTCGAAGGCGGCGCATGCCGGGAACAGCAATGCGCTGTTTGGCATAGTGCAGGGCGGCGTTTATGAACCGCTGCGAGATGAATCGCTGGCGGGCCTCACAAAAATCGGCTTTGACGGTTATGCCATCGGCGGGCTGTCGGTGGGCGAAACCAAGGAAGAAATGTTGCGCATTTTGCGCCACACAGCGCCGCAACTGCCTCCGGACAAGCCGCGATACCTGATGGGCGTGGGCACGCCGGAAGACATCATCAATGCAGTGCTGGCCGGCGTGGACATGTTCGACTGCGTGCTGCCCACGCGCAATGCGCGCAATGGCTGGCTGTATACCAGCGCTGGTGTGGTCAAGCTGCGCAACGCGCGTTACCGCAACGATCTTGCCCCGCTTGACGCGCAATGCGACTGTTACACCTGCACGCATTTTACGCGCGCCTATTTGCATCATTTGCAACGGGTGAATGAAATCCTCGGCGCGCGGCTCAATACCCTGCATAACCTGCACTTTTACCAGCGCTTGATGCAGCAGCTGCGGGCGGCAATAGCCGGGGGCACGCTGGCACAAACGGCTGCCGAATTGGCCCCTCGATTGTCGGCCAATGCAGGGCCGGAAAACTGAAAAATGGGTTAAAATACAAAGGTTTTGCGCAGGCGGCCTCGCGTGGGACTGCACCTTGAAATCTCGCAAAGCCGCCACGATCTGGCTGTAGCGTAGCCGCAACGCAGCCGTTCACAGCCCCGCAATCCAGTTTATTCACGGCGCCGGCGGACGCCACACGATCTTTCAGCCACAAAATAAGTTCAGCACGTTTTTCAGGGGGAGACTCTCAGCAATGTTTATCAGTCAGGCATGGGCTCAGGCGGGCGGGCAACCGCAAGGGGGCGGCATTGAAAGCATGCTGCTCATCGTCATGATGTTCGGCGTGCTGTACTTCCTGATGATCCGCCCGCAAATGAAGCGTGCCAAGGAACACAAGGCGATGATCGAAGCGCTGCAAAAGGGCGACGAAGTCGTCAGCGGCGGCGGCATCCTCGGGCGCGTGTCGAAACTCAATGAAAACTACGTCACGCTCGAAGTTGCGCAGGGTGTGGAAATGACACTGCAGCGCTCTGCCATACAGGTTGTGCTGCCCAAGGGCACCATTAAAAATATAGAGTGAACTGCGGGGGAGGTGAGGCGTACCGCCCGCGAGTCCCGCGTCTCACGTCACACGTCACACGCTTCACGCCTCACGACAAAATGAATCGCTATCCGCTCTGGAAATATATTTTGATCGCTGTTCTGCTGGCGATTGGGTTCCTGTACACCGTGCCAAATTTCTACGGCGAATCGCCGGCGGTGCAGGTGTCCACGGTAAAACCCACTACAAAAATCGACAGCACCTTGCTGGGTCGTGTCGAGGAGACCCTGACCAAGGGTGGATTCAAGCCCGAAGGGTTGCTACAAGATGAAAGTGGTGTCAAGGCGCGATTTGGCGATACCGACACGCAGTTAAAGGCCAAGGAACTGCTGCAGTCTCAGTTGGGTGAAGACTACGTGGTGGCTCTCAACCTGCTGTCTCGCAGCCCGCGATGGCTGGCGTCCATTGGTGCGTTGCCGATGTATCTGGGGCTGGATTTGCGGGGCGGCGTGCATTTTCTCCTGCAAGTCGACATGAAAGCCGCGATTAACAAAAAGATCGACACTACAGTGGGCGATATCCGCGGCACGCTGCGTGACAAGAAAATCCAGTATTCCGGCGTTGCGCGTGAAAAAGACAATGTGGTGGTACGCTTTCGCGACAAGGACGCGCAGACCAAGGGTATCTCCGAAATCGAAAAGGCGTTGCCCGACCTGGAATTGAAGGCGCAGGATGATGTGGATTTTCGCGTGATTGCACGCCTCAAACTTGAAGCAGTGACTCGCACACAGGAATTTGCGCTACAGCAAAACATCACCACGCTTCGTAACCGTGTCAATGAACTGGGTGTGGCCGAGCCGATCATTCAGCAGCAGGGCGCTGACCGCGTGGTGGTGCAGTTACCCGGCGTGCAGGATACCACGCGTGCTAAAGATATTCTGGGTCGTACAGCCACGCTGGAGGTACGCATGGTCGAAGCCCATGCCGGAGACCCGGCAGGGCGCAATTTCGATCCACAGAAGATCGATCAGGCGACCAAGGGACAGGTGCCGTTCGGTATGGAGTTGCATTACGCGTCTCGCGATGGCAGCAAGGAAGCATTGCTCCTCAGCAAGCAAATTGTGATTACTGGCGAGCGGCTGACCGATGCTTCTCCGGGCTTCGATTCCACCAGCAATACGCCGATCGTTAGTGTCACTGTGGACGGGCAGGGCGCGCGGGTGATCCAGCAAGTCACGCGCGAAGGCGTAAAGCGGCGCATGGCAATACTGCTGATCGACCGTGGCAAACCGGAAGTATTGACGGCACCGGTGATTCAGTCCGAATTGGGCGCGCGATTTCAGATCAGTGGATTCAAGACCACAACAGAGACCAAGGATCTGTCGTTGCTTCTGCGTGCTGGCGCTCTGGCCGCGCCAATGGAAATAGTCGAAGAACGCACCGTCGGCCCGTCGCTGGGAGCAGAAAACATCCGCATAGGCTTTCAGTCAATGTGGTACGGCTTTGCGGCCATTGCCGCGTTCATGATTGTGTACTACATGCTGTTTGGCGCTTTTTCGGTGGTGGCGCTGGGTTGTAACCTATTGTTTTTAATAGCTTTATTGTCCATGCTGCAGGCAACGCTAACGCTGCCTGGCATCGCCGCCATTGCGCTGGCGCTGGGCATGGCGATTGACGCCAACGTGCTCATCAACGAGCGCGTGCGCGAGGAATTGCGCAACGGCAATACGCCGCAGGCGGCGATCTTCGCTGGCTACGACCGCGCATGGGGCACGATTCTCGACTCCAACGTCACCACGCTGATCGCCGGCATTGCGCTGTTTGCGTTCGGCTCAGGCCCGGTGAAGGGGTTTGCCGTGGTGCATTGTTTGGGCATTCTGACGTCGATGTTCAGCGCCGTGATGCTGTCGCGCGCGCTGGTGAATCTGTGGTACGGCACGCGCCGTAAGCTGGATGGAGTGTCGATTGGGCAGGTGTGGAAGCCCACAGAAACTGCTTAATCCAAGCTGCCTTACCTTGCGCCTCATGCCTCACGTCTAACACCTTACGGGCAAACATGGAATTCTTTCGTATCAAAAAAGACATCCCCTTCATGCGCCACGCGCTGATATTCAACGTGATCTCGATGATTACGTTTGTAGTCGCTGTAGTGTCGCTGGCGACCAAGGGCTTGCATCTGGGCGTGGATTTCACCGGCGGCACGGTGATGGAGGTGAGTTACAGTCAGCCCGCCGATTTGAACAAAATACGCGATGCCATGGCCAAGCTCGGCTTCACGGAAGCCAGCGTGCAAAACTTTGGCACAACGAAAGACGTGCTGATCCGCCTGCCGGTGAAGCAGGGGGTGACCAGTGCAAAATTGTCGGAGCAGGTGCTGGGGGAACTCAAGGGCATTGATGGTTCGGTGAATCTCAAGCGCACCGAATTCGTCGGCCCTCAAGTCGGCAAGGAATTGCTTGAAGGCGGCGCGATGGCGCTGCTGTTCGTGTCACTCGGCATTGTGTTTTACCTGTGGCTGCGTTTTGAATGGAAGTTTGGCGTTTCGGCCATCATTGCCAACCTGCACGATGTGGTGATTATTTTGGGCTTCTTCTCGCTATTCCAGTGGGAGTTTTCGCTGCCGGTGTTGGCCGCGGTGCTGGCGATCCTCGGCTACTCGGTCAACGAATCGGTAGTGGTGATGGACCGGGTGCGTGAGAATTTCCGCAACCGGCGCTTTCGTGCCACGCCCGTGCCGCAGGTGATCGACAACGCCATTACCGCCACCATGTCGCGCACCATCATTACCCATGGCTGCACGCAACTGATGGTGTGCTCGATGCTGATATTCGGCGGCGAGACATTGCATTACTTTGCGCTGGCGCTAACCATTGGCATCTGCTTCGGCATTTATTCTTCGGTGTTCGTCGGCAGCCCGCTCCTGATGTGGCTGGGCCTGCGCCGCGAAGACCTTACGCGTGTCGAGCGCAAGGCCGCGGACGCAGTGGTGTAACTGTTTAGCCACGCCGCGCTTAGCCCTTTCGCAGGATTTTCGTGGAATTCCTCGCCACCTTCATCGATATTGTCTTGCATCTGGACAAGCACTTGCAGGTGCTGATCCAGAACTACGGCGTATGGATTTACGCCATCCTGTTCCTGATTATTTTCTGCGAGACCGGGCTGGTGGTGGCGCCGTTTCTGCCCGGCGATTCGCTGCTGTTTGTCGCCGGTGCGCTGGCGGCATCAGGCAACATGTACGTGCATACGCTGTTTCTGGTATTAGTCGCGGCGTCATTCCTCGGTGACAACACCAATTACTGGATCGGCCGCTTTCTGGGGCCCAAGGTGTTTTCGCGGGAAGGTTCGCTGCTGCTTAACCCAAAGCATCTGGAGCGCACTCAGGGTTTTTATGACCGCCATGGCGGCAAAACCGTGGTGATCGCGCGCTTCGTGCCCATTGTGCGTACTTTTGCGCCCTTCGTCGCTGGCATTGGCCGCATGGTGTACCCGCGTTTCATGATGTTTGCTTTCGGCGGCGCGGTTCTGTGGATCGGCTCGCTGGTTTATGCCGGGTATTTTTTCGGTAATATTCCGTGGGTCAAGCAGAATCTTTCGCTGGTGATCATCGGTATCGTGGTGCTGTCGATCCTGCCCGGCATCATCGAATTCACGCGGCGAAAACTGGGCCGCGCCCGGTAGCAGCGTGAATCTTTACCTGCGGCTGCTGTCGCTGCTGCTGCGCCTGTGGATACAGCAGCCGCCGCGCCGCGACATGCTCGAAGAATCACGCGTGGCGTTTCGCGTGTTGCCCAATGATTGCGACATCAATTTCCACATGAACAACGGGCGTTACCTGTCGTTCATGGATTTGGGGCGCGTGCACCTGATGGCGCAAAGCGGCCTGCTGCCAGTCATCCTCAAGCAGGGCTGGATGCCGGTGCTGACGGCCGCCGAAATCAATTTCATCCGCTCCATCGCGCCGCTGCAAAAGTTTGAGCTGGTAACGCGGTTGGTAAGCTGGGACGACAAATACTTTTACATCGAGCAGAAATTCGAATCGCGCGGTGCGCTGTGCGCGCACGCCTACGTGAAAGGCCTGTTTCTGTTGAAGGGCGCGAAGGTCAGCAACGCTGAGGTGGTTGCCGCGTCCGGCTATGCCGGTGCGCCGCCACCGTTGCCCGAGGAACTGCGGCTATGGGCCGAGTTGGGCAACGCCAAGAAGCAGCGCGCGACTGAAAATTAACTAAATAAAAACAGATACTTATGGTGATATTGGCACGGGACTGATCAGAACAGCCCGACCACCTTGCCGTCATCGGTCAGGTCAATTTTCTCCGCCGACGGCACCTTGGGCAGGCCCGGCATGGTCATGATGTCGCCGCAAATCATCACGATGAATTCCGCGCCGGCCGAGAGCCGCACTTCGCGCACGTTGACGACGTGCCCGCTTGGCGCGCCGCGCAGATTCGGGTCGGTAGAGAACGACGACTGCGTCTTCGCCACGCACACCGGGTAATGGCCATAGCCGCCTTCCTGCAACTCCTTGATGCGGTTGCGCACCTTGGAGTCAGCGGTGATGTCCGACGCGCCATAAACCTTGGTGGCGACTTTTTTCATCTTGTCCCACAACGTATCGCTGTCTTCGTACACATACGTCGGGTTGGACGGGCCGTCGCACAGCTCGACCACGATCTTCGCCAGATCAGCCGCGCCCTTGCCGCCTTCAGCCCAGTGGTTGGCCACCACGACCTTGACGCCGAGCTTGGCGACGCGCTTGGTTAGGAGCTTCATCTCCGCGTCGGTGTCGGCGGTAAAGCGGTTGATCGACACCACGCAGGGGATGCCGTAGACGCTCTTCACGTTGTTCACATGGCGCTCGAGGTTGACCATGCCTTTACTCAGCGCGTCGAGGTTTTCCACACTCAATTGGTCGCGCGCGGCGCCGCCATGGTGTTTCAATGCGCGCACAGTAGCGACGATCACGCCAGCGGACGGCTTCAAGCCCGCTTTGCGGCATTTGATGTCGAGGAATTTTTCGGCACCGAGGTCGGCGCCGAAGCCGGCTTCGGTCACCACGTAATCGGCGAGCTTCAAACCGGCCTTGGTCGCCAGCACGGTGTTGCAGCCATGCGCAATGTTGGCAAACGGCCCGCCATGCACAAAGGCCGGGTTGTTCTCCAGCGTCTGCACGAGGTTGGGCGCGAGCTGATCTTTCAGCAGCACCGTCATCGCACCATGCGCTTTCAGGTCGCGTGCGCGCAGCGGCTTACCCTCGCGCGTATAGCCAAACACGATGTTGCCGAGGCGTTCCTTCAAATCCTTGAGCGAAGTGGCGAGACAGAAAATCGCCATGACTTCGGAGGCCACGACGATGTCAAAGCCATCCTCGCGCGGGTAACCGTTGGCTGTGCCACCCAGGGACACCACGATGTCGCGCAATGCGCGGTCGTTCATGTCCATCACGCGCTTCCAGGTGATGCGGCGCGGATCGATGCCGAGCGCGTTGCCCTGCGTGATGTGGTTGTCGATCATCGCCGCCAGCAGATTGTTGGCAAGGCCAATTGCGCCAAAATCGCCGGTGAAGTGCAGATTGATATCCTCCATCGGCACGATTTGCGCGTAGCCGCCGCCCGCCGCGCCGCCCTTCACGCCAAACACGGGGCCGAGCGAAGGCTCACGCAAACAAATGATCGCTTTCTTGCCGATATGGTTGAGCGCATCGCCCAAACCCACCGTGGTGGTGGTCTTGCCCTCGCCCGCCGGCGTGGGACTGATCGCGGTCACGAGAATCAGCTTGCCGTCTTTTTTGTCCTTGAGCGAATTTACATAGTCCAGCGACACCTTGGCCTTATAGTGGCCGTAGGGCACGAGATGGTCGTCGGAGATGCCGATTTTCTTGGCGATCTCGGTAATGCGCTGCATTTTTGCAGCCTGTGCGATTTCGATGTCTGATAGTGCCATTTACATTTCTCCTGAAACAAAATTCAAAATTTTCGCCGCGAAGGAAAGCAAAAGAATGTCGTTCCGCTCCCTGTGTGCGTTTGCGTCTTTGCGGTAAAGGTTGTTGTTCTTAGACAGCCGCCAAAGCCTGCCCGCCGCCATAACTCGACACCGGCGCCAGCTCACCGCCCTTGGTTATTTTCACCGCGCAGTATTTGAATTCGGGAATCTTGCCGAACGGATCAAGCGCCGGGTTGGTCAGCAGGTTTGCCGCTGCTTCGTAGTAACAGAACGGAATGAATACCGCACCACGGGGCGTACCGTCGTCGGCGCGCGCGTAGAGCGACACGATGCCGCGACGCGACGCCACACTGATGACCTCGCCTGGCTTCGCACCCATGGCATCCAGATCAAGCGGGTGTATCAGTGCGGTCGGCTCAGGCTCTATGGCATCCAGCACGGACGCGCGCCTGGTCATTGCGCCAGTGTGCCAATGCTCCAGTTGCCGGCCGGTAATCAGCACGAACGGGTATTCGCCATCCGGCCGCTCGTTGGCGGGCATCACATCCGCCGGGACAAATTTGGCGCGCCCTGTCGGCGTTGGAAATTTATCAACAAAAACAATAGGTTGGCCAGGGTCGCCTTCCAGCTCGCAGGGGTAGGTGACGCTGCTGTCGCGCTCCAACCTATCCCACGTGATGCCGGCAATGCTGTTCATGCCTCGACGCATTTCGTTGAACACATCGGCAGGGCCATTGTAGTTCCAGTCCAGCCCCATGCGGCGCGCGATTTCCTGAATGATCCACAAATCCGGCTTCGCCTCGCCCGGCGCGTCGAGCGCACGCCGGCCCAGCTGCACCATGCGATCGGTATTGGTCACCGTGCCGTCCTTCTCGGGCCACGCGGTGGCGGGCAAAATTACATCGGCGTGATAGCAGGTTTCGGTCAGGAAAATCTCCTCCACCACCAGATGATCAAGCTTTGCGAGCGCCTCGCGCGCGTGGTGCGCGTCGGGGTCAGACATCGCGGGATTCTCGCCCATGATGTACATGCCGTTGATTTTGTCGTCGAGAATCTCATGAACAATTTCGACCACCGTCAAACCGGGTTTGGGATCCAGCGCCACGCCCCATAGCTTTTCAAAACGCTCGCGCCCTGCATCGACGTTCACGCGCTGATAGTCAGGCAAAAACATCGGGATCAGGCCGGAATCCGAAGCGCCCTGCACGTTGTTCTGGCCACGCAGCGGATGCAGGCCGGAACCCGGCTTGCCGATCTGCCCGGTCATCAACGTCAGTGCAATCAGGCAGCGCGCATTGTCGGTGCCGTGGACATGCTGCGACACGCCCATGCCCCACAGAATCATCGAACCCTTGGATTTGGCGTAAACCCGCGCGACTTCCTTGATCGTCTCGGCGGGTATACCACAAACCGGCGCCATGGCTTCGGGGCTGTAGCCCTCGACATTCTTCTTCAAGTCCTCGTAACCAATAGTGCGCGATGCGATAAACGCCTCGTCCACAAGATTCTCGTGCACGATGGTGTGCATCATGGCGTTGAGCAACGCCACATCGGTGTCCGGCTTGAACTGCAAATAGTATTTGGCGTGTCGCGCCAGTTCCGAACGACGCGGGTCGGCGTAGATAAACGTGGCGCCGCGCTTGGCCGCATTTTTGATCCAGGTCGCCGCCACCGGATGGTTGGAGATCGGGTTTGCGCCGATAAGGAAAATCACCTCGGCGTGCTGCACATCGCTGACCTGATTCGAAACTGCGCCTGAAGACACACCTTCCATCAATGCGGCGACACTCGATGCATGGCAAAGCCGCGTGCAGTGATCGACATTGTTGCTGCCAAAGCCCGTGCGCACGAGCTTCTGGAAGAGATACGCCTCCTCGTTCGTGCCTTTCGCCGAACCAAACCCCGCCAGCGCACCCTTGCCTTTGCTGTCGCGAATGGCCTTGAGTTTGCCCGCTGCGAGTTCAAGCGCCTCTTCCCACGACGCCTCGCGGAAGTATTCCAGCGGATTCGACGGGTCCATGGTGAAGTCCGCGTGCTTGGGCACGCCAGGCTTGCGGATCAGCGGCTTGGTCAGCCGCTGCTTGTGATGCACATAGTCAAAACCGTAGCGCCCCTTTACACACAAGCGGTTGTGATTGGATGGGCCATCGCGGCCTTCAACGCTAATGATCTTGTTGTTCTTGACGTTATACGTAAGCTGGCAGCCTACCCCGCAGTACGGGCACACGGAATGAACTTGCTTGTCGGGTTTGGCGAGCCCTGCCTCCCGTGCGGGCATGAGCGCACCCGTGGGACAGGCCTGCACACATTCGCCACAGGCAACACAGGTCGAGGCGCCCATCGGGTCATTGACGTCAAACACGATGCTGGAATGCCCGCCACGATACGCATAACCGATGACATCGTTCACCTGCTCCTCGCGGCAGGCGCGCACACAGCGCGTACATTGAATGCACGAATCCAGATTCACCGCGATGGCGTGATGCGACAAGTCAGCCTGCGGTTGGTGGCGCGCCTCAAAGCGCGGCTTGCCCACATTGAGCTTGGCAGCCCATTGATCAAGCTCCGACTTCAGCGTGTGGCGCTTTTCCGGCATATCGGAAAGCAACAGCTCCAGCACCATCTTCTGCGACTTCACCGCACGGTCGCTGTTCGTGGTGACTTCCATGCCCTTCACCGGGTTGCGGCAGCAGGAGGCCGCCAGCACGCGCTCGCCTTTCACTTCCACCACGCAGGCACGGCAGTTGCCGTCCGGGCGCATGCCCTCCTTGTAGCAAAGGTGCGGAATCTCCACGCCGTGGCGCTTGGCGGCCTGAATGATAGTTTCGCCCGGATGTGCGCTGACATCCTTGCCGTTCAACTTGAATTCGACGGGCATGGCGGCGTGTTCGTGGTTGCTATGCGCGGTCATTGAATTTCCTTGGGAAAGTATTTCATGACGCAGCGAATCGGATTCGGTGCAGCC
Source organism: Betaproteobacteria bacterium (assembly GCA_900299145.1). GTDB lineage: Bacteria > Pseudomonadota > Gammaproteobacteria > Burkholderiales > SG8-41 > UBA5216. Next base: position 34,221 of record OMIN01000123.1, read on the forward strand.
TGCCCCAAGCCGCAAATGGACGCATCCGCCATCGCGCCGGACAGCTCTTCCAGCAGCGACTGATCCCACGTGGATTTGTCCATGAGGTTCAGCGCCTTTTGCGTGCCAACACGGCACGGCGTGCACTGCCCGCATGATTCATGCGAGAAGAACTTCATGATGTTTTTCGCGGCGGCAGCGGCTTTGTCCTGCTCCGACAGAATGATCACCGCCGCCGAGCCGATGAAGCAGCCGTATTGATTCAGCGTATCGAAATCGAGCGGGATGTCGCCCATGCTGGCCGGCAAAATGCCGCCGGACGCGCCACCCGGCAGGTACGCATAAAACGTATGCCCCCGCAGCATGCCGCCGCAGTACTCGGCAATCAGTTCCTTGACTGTGATGCCTGCCGGCGCGAGGTGCACGCCCGGCTTGTTGACGCGGCCTGAAACGGAAAAGGAGCGCAACCCCTTGCGGCCATTGCGCCCGTGCGAGGTGAACCACTCGGCGCCCTTCTCAAGAATATCGCGCACCCAGTACAGCGTTTCCATGTTGTGCTCAAGCGTCGGGCGGCCAAACAACCCCACCTGAGCCACATACGGCGGGCGTAGCCGCGGCATGCCGCGCTTGCCTTCGATGGATTCGATCATCGCGGATTCTTCGCCGCAGATGTAAGCGCCCGCGCCACGTCGCAAATGAATCACTGGCAGCGCACATGGCGGATTGGCCTTGAGCGCGGCGATCTCGCGCTCCAGCACGGCGCGCACACCGGCGTATTCGTCACGCAGGTAGATGTACACCTCGGCAATATCCACCGCCCACGCGGCGATGACGACACCTTCGAGAAAGCGATGCGGATCACGTTCGAGGTAATAACGGTCTTTGAACGTGCCCGGTTCGCCTTCGTCGATGTTCACCGCCATCAGGCGCGGGCCTTTTTCCGCGCGCACGATGCGCCACTTGCGCCCCGATGGAAAACCCGCGCCGCCCAGCCCGCGCAGGCCGGAATCTTCCATGACCTTGATGACATCTTCGACACTGCGCTGACCGCCTACACAACTGCGCGCCAGCGCGTAACCACCCGATTTTAAATAATCGTTCAAAAACAAATACTTGGGTTCATCGCACGTCGTGCGCTTTGCAGCCACCAGCGGCGCCACCTTGTCCACCGTCGCCTGCGGCACCGGGTTTTGCCCCACCACAGCCACGGGCGCTTGCTCGCAGCGCCCCACGCATGGCGCGGGGATCACGCGCACGCCGTCACCCAACGCCTTCTTCAATTCTGCGATCAGCGAGTTGGCGCCGCCCATTTCACAAGAAAGCGAATCGCACACGCGAACGGTCAGTGCGGGCGGCGGCGTGTCGCCTTCTTTCACGATATCGAAGTGGTGATAGAAACTCGCCACCTCGAACACTTCGGTTTGCGCGAGCTTCATCTCGCGCGCGAGCGCCGCGATGTGCACGGCCGAGATATGGCCGAACTTGTCTTGAATCTTGTGCAGATGTTCGATCAACAGATCGCGGCGGCGCGGCGCGTCACCGAGTAGCGCCTGCACTTCGGCGAGCGCATCGGGCGCGACCATTCGGCCCTTGGGTTGCCCGCGGCCACGGCGTTGCTCGCCTTCCCCCGTGCGTCTGATTTCAGCGCGTTCCAACTTTGCTGCCCCTCCAACTTATTGTCTAACAGCGCTCCGGGTCAAGGCGCGGCCTCTTCCGTCGGAAGCGCCGTATCCCGCCATGCCGGGGAGGGGTGCCGCTGGTACTTGATTTCCTGTGATTACTTCAAAACCGACTTCATCAACTTGCCCATCTCCGCAGGATTGCGCGTGACCTTGATCCCGCACTCTTCCATCGCCTCGAGCTTGCTTTGAGCCGTGCCCTTGCCGCCGGAAATAATCGCGCCAGCGTGGCCCATGCGTTTGCCCGGCGGCGCGGTCAGGCCGGCAATAAAACCAATCACCGGCTTTTTCATGTTCGCCTTGACCCAGCGCGCGCAGTCTTCTTCGTCGCTGCCGCCGATCTCGCCCACCATCACCACCGCTTCGGTCTGCGGATCGTCGTTAAACATTTTCATCACGTCGATGTGCTTTAACCCGTTCACCGGATCGCCGCCGATACCCACGCATGATGATTGCCCCAGCCCCACTTCCATAAGTTGCCCCACGGCTTCGTAGGTCAGCGTGCCTGAGCGCGACAGCACGCCAATCGGGCCCTTCTTGTGGATGTGGCCGGGCATGATGCCGATTTTGCATTCATCGGGCGTGATCACGCCGGGGCAGTTCGGGCCGATGAGTTTGGTGCGCTTGCCGATCATTTTGTATTTGGTGCGGATCATGTCACGCACCGGAATGCCATCGGTGATGCAGATCACCAGATCAAGATCAGCCTCCACCGCTTCATCAATGGCGGCGGCGGCAAAAGGTGGCGGTACGTAAATTACTGACACGTTCGCACCGGTGCGGGCTTTCGCCTCTTTGACGGTCTCGAAAATCGGGATGCCTTCAAAATTCTGCCCGCCCTTTTTGGGCGTCACGCCGGCGACGTAGCACGCCGCGCCGTTGGCATATTCCTTACCGGCTTTGGTATGAAACTGGCCGGTCTTTCCAGTGATACCTTGAGTGAGAACGCGCGTATTTTTATCGATGAGTATGGACATGGCGTGTCTCCTAGGCGGCTTTTTTGACAGCGTTGACGGCTTTTTGCGCCGCGTCCGCCATGTTGTTGCCCGACAGAATCGGCAGTCCGGATTCAGCGAGAATTTTCTTGCCCAGTTCGACGTTGGTGCCTTCCAGCCGCACCACCAGCGGCACGCTTAACTTGACCTGGCGCGCGGCCTCGACTACGCCCTGCGCGATCACGTCGCACTTCATGATCCCGCCGAAGATGTTGACCAGTATCGCCTTCAGATGCGGATTCTTCAGCATGATTTTGAAGGCTTCGGTGACCTTCTCCGTCGAAGCGCCGCCGCCGACATCGAGAAAGTTCGCCGGCGAGCCGCCATACAGCTTGCAGATATCCATGGTCGCCATCGCCAGCCCCGCGCCGTTCACCAGACAACCAATGTTGCCGTCAAGCTCGATGTAGGAAAGGCCAAATTTCGACGCTTCGATTTCCGCGGCATTTTCTTCATCCAGATCGCGCAGCGCGACAATTTCCGGATGGCGGAATAATGCGTTCTCATCAAAATTCATTTTGGCGTCGAGCGCAATGACCTGATTGTCGCCGGTCAGGATCAGCGGATTGATTTCCACCAGCGAGGCGTCGGTTTCATCAAACGCCTTGTAAAGCCCCTTCAGCAGATCGCGCGCTTTTGGCACGGCATCCGCCGGCAAGCCGATTTTGCGCGCCATGTCTTCAGCCTGCGCATCGGTCAAGCCCGCCGCCGGATCAATCGTCACGCGGTGAATTTTTTCCGGCGTGTGAGCGGCAACTTCCTCAATGTCCATGCCGCCTTCGCTGGAGGCCATCAACACCGCGCGCTGCGACACGCGGTCCACCACCAGCGCCACGTAGTATTCCTTCTTGATGTCTGCACCTTCCTCAATCAGGAGGCGCCGCACTTTTTGCCCTTCGGGGCCAGTCTGGTGCGTTTTGAGCTGCATGCCAAGGATGGAGCCGGCAAGCGACTTTAATTCTTCCGGCGATTTGGCGAGCCTCACGCCGCCGCCCTTGCCGCGCCCGCCGGCGTGGATTTGCGCCTTGACCACCCACACTTTGCCGCCGAGCGTGGGGCCAGCCGCGACAGCTTCGTCCACTGAAAAACACGGCACGCCGCGTAGTGTGCGCACGCCGTACTTACTGAGAATTTCCTTGGCTTGGTACTCGTGAATTTTCATTTGGGTCCCTGACGAAGCACGCCGACAATTACGGACGTCGATTGCGAAATTTTTGGTACCTGTGCCAAACGGTTCGCGCGAATCTATTACAGCACTGCCGCGCGGGCCTTGACGGTGGTCAAGTGTGGGATTTCGTCCTGGCCTCGCGCCGTTGTGTGACCGCCAACAACCAGTGCGCGGCGAGTATATCAAGTCGATTGGCCCAGCCTTGCCTGGCAGGGGCCACGGTAGCGCCGGTGTTACTGGTAGATCCGGAATTCAGTGGCTGGGAGAGTGCTGTGGAAAATTACCAATGTTTCTTATGCGAAATCTTCTTGCCGCGACAATTCGATTATTAATGCTGCGAAGCAACATTACGTTATTGTGACAATTAACGCGGCCAGCCAAATGGCAATAAAACTGGCGCAAAAAAAGGCGCAATCCCGAAGGATTGCGCTGAAGATCCACCAAAGGAGGAGGTTTTGGAGGAGTATGTCCAGCGAGCGCTGAACATGACTTTATTATGCGCCCGGTAAGCCCTCCACGCAATAATTTGCAGCGCATTTTTGTTGCTACGCGGCATATATTTTATCAATCCTTTGCTTAACAAAAGTAACTTGAGCTAAAAGCCGCCTCAATTGGGCGCACAAGTTTGGCTAGCCAGCCATCGCCGGATACCTTCAGTTTCGCAGTTCGCGCTACCGTCGGGAAAGTTAACTAAGTATTTGTTTTATTGATTTTTTCGGATACTGCAAGCCCCATGTACTCGCAGTCGGCCAGCAAAAAACAAAAAGGCGCGCCTATCCGGCGCGCCCCTTTTCGGCTATGCCGCCAGTAGGGCGGCACGTTGGCGGAACTACTTCTTGGTCGACAGGCAGTCTTTCATGAACGCCTTGCGGTCATCGCCCTTCATCTTCTTGTCGCCGGCTTCCTTGTTGCAAGACTTCATGCGCTCTTGTTGTGCCTTTTGCTTGTCCTTCAGGCACGAGCTCATGAACTTCTTGCGCTCGTCGCCCTTCTTGTCGCCCGCGTCGGCGTTGCATTCCTTCATGCGCTCTTGCTGAGCCTTTTGCGCTTCGCTGGGTTCCTTCTTGGCTTTCTCGGCCTTCTTCGGTGCTTCAGTCTTGGCGGCATCCGCCTTCGGCGCGTCAGCCTTTGCAGCAGCCGGCGCAGCAGGTGCAGCCTTGTCCTGCGCCAGCGCCAGCGGCGATGCCGCCAGCATGAAGCACGCGGATGAGCACAGCACGGCGATCAGTTTCTTCATGAATATCTCCGAATATTTGTTTA
>OMIN01000124.1 GCA_900299145.1 Betaproteobacteria bacterium
ATACCGGAATTTAGCCTCACTGATTTTGGAACGGCGGAAATACCTGTTTTTACCAATCATTTCAGGAAGTTAGCACATGCCTTGCATGTGTTTGCTTCCTAAGACCCAAAACAAATACTTAGAATTCCACTATGAGGTCTTGGGCTTGTCACCGCCATCAACGACCTTCAGCAATGGCACAGGCGTCTCCTCCAGCTCCACGCCCTCGATTTGCGCAAAGCGCTGCGAAATCTTGCGGCTGCTGATCTGCACCTGCTGGGCGTCTTCGTGTGCCTGCCGTACGTGATCGGCGAGCTTCTTCATGCGGTCGTCAAAGCGCGAAAAGTCCACCGAGAGCTTCATCAATTCGTCCTTGATAACGTGGATCTGATTGCGAGTCTCCACGTCTTTCAGCACCGCGCGAGCGGTGTTGAGCACCGCCATCAGCGTGGTCGGTGACACGATCCACACGTGTCTCGCATTGGCATATTCGACCACCTCGGCGTGGTGCGCGTGAATTTCCGCGAATACCGCCTCGGCGGGAATAAACATCACCGCGCCGTCGGCGGTGTCGCCCGCGATGATGTACTTGCGGGCAATGTCATCGACGTGCTTGCGCACATCAGCCTTGAACTGCTTTTCCGCAAGTGCGGTTTCTACGTCGCTGGCTTCGGGCGAATACATGCGGTGATAGTTTTCCAATGGAAACTTGGAATCGACCGCCACCACGCCAGTGGGTGGGGGCAACTTCAGCACGCAATCGGCGCGCGTGCCGTTGGACATCACGCATTGCATTTCAAACGCGTTGGTGGGCAGCACATTACGTACTAGCGCCTCAAGTTGCACTTCGCCGAAGGCGCCTCGCGCGCGTTTGTCGCCGAGCAGCTCCTGCAAACTCAACACACTGCCGGTGAGACCGTCGATTTTTTTCTGCGCCTCGTCGATGGTAGCCAACCGCGCCATCACGTTGACGAACGTCTCGTTGGTTTTTTTGAAACCCTCGTCGAGCCGTTCATTCACCTTGCCGGAAATCTGATCCAGCCGCTCGTCTATTTTGGCATTGAGCGCGCGCGTGGTTTCGGTCAGACGATCCGTCATGGCGGCACTTTGCTGCGCCAGATTTTGCGTCAGCGTGAGTTGCAGCGCGTGCAGCGTATCTCGTGTCTGCGTCAACTCCGCGCCCACCGAGCCGCGCAAGCGCTCGCTGGCGCCGGTGACCTGCTCGCCCAGCCGATCCCCCTGCTGTGTAAGGCCGCCATGCAAATCCACCAGCATGGCGCGGTGCCGAGATTCAAAACCACGATCCACCTGATCCGGCAGGTTTCCCAGCATTCTCGCTTGCGACTGCACGCGCAGGAACAGCAGCACCAGCGCCACGATCACTACCACCAGCAGCACAATGATTGCGATGTCCATCATGAATTCAGTATAGCGCTTCGCTACGCAGGCGACGCACTACGCCAGCTCACGCAAAACCCGCATTGGCGGTGTTGCCATCACTCGCCGCGTGCCGAAGTAGCCCGCCAACGCAATGCCCGCGCCACCCAACCCAACGCCCGCCAACCAGGCCAACGGACTCCAGTTATAGCTCAGGTTGAGCACCTTGACCGCCAGCACATAACCCAGCCCGCTCGCCCCCGCCGCTGCAATCAGACCGGCCAGCATGCCAATGACCGCAAACTCCGCCAGATGCGCGCGCGTGAGTTGCGCGCGGCTCGCACCCAGCGTGCGCATGACCGCTGCCTGCTGGATGCGTTCGTCCTGCGTGCTTGCCATCGCGGCGTAAAACACCACCAGCCCCGCCAGCAGCGTGAACAGGAACACAAACTGGATCGCCTTTGACACCTGCGTCATCATGCGTTGCACCTGCGCCATTACCTGCGCCACGTCGATCACCAGCAGATTCGGAAACTGCTGGATCAGCGCACCCAGCATTTCGGCGTTACGCGGCGGCAGATGAAAACTGGTGACGTAGCTCACCGGCTGCCCCTCCAGCAAACCCGGCGGCGCGATCAGGAAAAAATTGACGTTGAAACTGTCCCAATCCACCTTGCGCAGGCTGGTCACCGTGGCGGTGATCGGCGTCCCTGCAATGTCGAACGTCAGCCGGTCATGCAGACGCACGCCGAGACGTGCCGCGATGCCGTCTTCCATTGAAAATTGCCCGGGTTGGGCGCCGGTCTCCGGCCAAGCCTCGCCTGCCGTGATGCGATTGTCTCTGGGTAACTTCGCCGCCCACGACAAGTTGAACTCGCGCTCGATCTGACGCTTGGCGCGCTCGTCGGCGTAATCGGCAGCCGTGACGCCGCGCCCGTTAATCTGCACCAGCCGCCCGCGTATCATTGGATGCATCACCGGTTCCGCCGTTTTGCGTTGGGCAAAAAAGCGATTTAGCGGCGCCACCTGATCGTCCTGTATGTTCACCAGAAAACGGTTCGGCGCATCGGGCGGCAGGCTCGCCTGCCATGCGCCGAGCAGATCGTTGCGAATCAGCGTCAGCGTCAGCAACGCCATCAGGCCCAGCCCCAACGCGATCACCTGCACCACGGTGGCCAGCGGCCGGCGGCGAAGATTGTTGACGCCAAAGCGCCAGCTGACGCCGGCATTGCGCAGGCCCGCTATCGCCTTCAACAAAGCCCATGCCGCCAGCCCTGCCACCAACATCGCGCCGCTAAAGCCAACCACGACAAACGTGCCAAGACGCAGGTCATCCGCCTTCCAGAAAATCATCCCGGCTATCACCGCATAGCCCAGCGCATAACCCGCCGCACCGCGGCTGCCCGGCGCGCCCAGATCACGCCGCAGGACGCGCATGGTCGGCACGCGCCCGAGCGCAATAATGGGCGGCAACGCAAAACTCAGCAGCAGTGCCATCCCGGTGACCAGCCCTTGCATGAGCGGTTGCAGACTGGCCCGTGGCAAATCGACCGCTACGAGCGACCCCAACCAGTACGCCAATGCCTGCTGCGCCGCCGCGCCGATGGCACAGCCGATCAAGCTCGCCACCAGACCGAGCACGGTAAAATGAACGAAGTAAAGGCGCATCAACTGCCCCTGACTCGCACCGAGGCAACGCATCATGGCGCAGGCATCCAGATGCCGCTGCAGGAAACGCCGCGCCGCCAGCGCGATAGCGGTGGCCGCCAGCAGCACGCTCACCAGCGCCGCGATATTGAGAAATTTTTCCGCACGCTCCAGCGCCGAGCGGATTTCCGGCCGCGCGTCGCGTATGCCTTCGATGCGCTGCCCCGGCTCCAGCCGCCCTTCCAGCCACTCGCGGAACTCGTCGACAGCCTCGGCGACACCCGCAATCTGCAATCGGTAACGAATGCGGCTGCCGGTTTGCACAAGGCCCGTAGCCGCAAGATCATCTGCGTTCAACAGCACGCGCGGGCCGGCATTGATGAAGCCTACGGCCGCATCCGGCTCTTGCGTCATCACGGCGGCTATTTGTAAGTCTCTGTTTCCTATGACTATTTTTTCGCCGACCGTGACGCTTAATTGCGACAGGATGCGTTCATCCACCCACACAAAACCCGGTTCGGGAATGCCCTGGGCGCGTCGGTCTTCGGCATAAAGCTTGTCGGCGATGCGCACTTCGCCGCGCAGCGGGTAGCCTTTTGCGACCACCTTGATATCGGCCAGCACATTTTTGTCACCACGCTGCGCCATGCTCGGAAAGCGCAGCATCTGCGTCACGTTTAGCTGGCGGCGCTTCGCTTCATCGCTGATCGCGGCGGGCAATTCGCGGTCGTTGGAAATCACCAGATCGGCGCCCAGCAGTTGATTGGCCTGAGGGTTGAGCGCGAGATTCACCCGGTCTGTAAAAAACCCGACGGTCGTAACACCCGCCACGGCAATCATCACCGCCACCGCAATCAGCGTGAGTTCGCCCGAACGGAAATCACGCGCGAGCAGCCGCAACGCCATGCGTATTTCCTGAATCAACTTCATGCCTGCAACCGCCCGCCGGCCAACCGGATCACGCGCGTGCAGCGCGCAGAGAGTTTTTCATCGTGCGTGACCAGCACCAGTGTGGTGTTGCGCTCGCGATTGAGTTCGAACATGAGCTCAATCACCTGTGCGCCGGTGGCTGCATCCAGATTCCCGGTGGGCTCGTCAGCGAGCAGGATCGACGGCGATGTGACAAAAGCCCGCGCGATCGCCACGCGCTGCTGCTCGCCGCCGGAAAGCTGCTTCGGGTAATGGTGCAGCCGCTCGGAGAGGCCCACGCGCTGCAGCAACGCAGTCGCCTTTTCACGCCCGCCCTGCACCCCCGCTAGTTCCAGCGGCACCAGCACATTTTCCAGCGCCGTCATCGACGCCAGCAACTGAAACGACTGAAACACAAAGCCCATGCTGCGCCCACGCAGCGCCGCGCGCCCATCTTCATTCAGCGCGAACAGATCCTGCCCGGCGATGGCGACCTTGCCGCTGGTTGGCGTATCCAGCCCGGCCATTAGCGCCAACAAAGTGGATTTACCCGAACCCGAAGCGCCCACCACTGCCACGGCTTCACCGGCAGTGACACTGAAACTCACACCGTCAAGAATGGTCAATGCCGTGCTGCCGGTGGTAACCTGTTTGCCGAGCTGCGAAATTTCTATGGCGGGAGTGCCGGACATGTTGCGAGGGTTTTCTTCGTGGAGGATGGTGGTTTCGTTGTTCGCCTTTTACGTGCTAGCTGTGCCGGCCGCGCTGGCAGCGCAACCGGCGTGGTCACGCACCATTCTGGTATTCGGCGACAGCCTGTCCGCCGGCTACGGCCTGCCACGCGAAAAAGCATGGGCGCATCTTCTCGCCGAACGCCTGCAGCAGCAACGCATCGATTATACGGTAGCCAATGCCAGCATCTCCGGTGAAACAACGCTCGGCGGACTTAACCGTATCAACGGCGCACTGACGCAGCACAAACCTGCCATCGTGCTGCTTGCGCTCGGCGCCAACGACGGCTTGCGCGGTCTCAGCATCGACACCATGCGCAAAAATCTCGAAGCCATTATCGGCGCCTGCAAGCAAGCCAAGGCACAGGTGCTGCTGATTGGCATGCGCATGCCGCCCAACTACGGCAACACCTACGCAAGCAAGTTCCACGAAACGTTTCTGGAATTGGCAAAACAGCACAAACTGCCGTTGGCGCCTTTTCTGATGGAGGGCTTTGCCGACAAGCCCGACTGGTTTCAGGCGGACGGCATCCATCCCGATACTCGCGCGCAGCCGGTGATGCTGGATACGGTCTGGAAGGCGCTGCAGCCGCTGTTGCATGCCCCGGCATCAGGCAACAAAAACATCAAATAAAACAAATAGTTACAGATTATTGTGGCCGTCAGTAACCGTGCCAAGCCGCTGCAATTTTACCGGCCGGCAGTTGCCGCTGACACGGCGGCAGGCGCCACGGCATCAAAGTTGTCATCCATGCGCAACCACAAGGCAGGCGCTGCGTCTTTGGCGGTAAGGGTGGTCGCGGCAACGGCATGCGCTTGCACTACGCCGGACTCGTCGTCGCGCGATGGCTGCTGCAGTACATAGTACGTACCACCGGCCACCACCAAGAGAATCAATGCGGCGAAGCGCATTATCAGAGGCGCGCGCGCGCCATAATCCACGCTCGCCGCCTTGCGCGCTGCCTGCAATGTATCAGCCTGCACAGCTGCCGCTTCGCGTTCTCCAGCCAGCGTATGCGCACGCCTTTCGTGCGTTTCGCGTTGTGCTGTCAACGCCTGCATAGCCCGCTCTTTTTCCAGCCGCCGCGCTACCGCGCGTTGCAGCCGTTCTTCAAGTTTTTCGCGGCCCACTGCCTCGCGCAGCGCGGCCTTTTCCTCCTGCTCACGCGCCTCCAGCGCCGCTTCGAGCGCCGTTTCAGCCACTAGACGCGATTCGGCCACACGAGCCCCTTCCCGTTCCGCATCGGCACGGGCTTTGGCCGCCGCCACCGCCGCTTGTTCGTGCGCCAGACGCGCTTCGGCATCCTCGTGTGCGGCTGCCTCGTCTTGCGTCTGCTGGCGGGCCAGCTCTGCCGCCTTTTCTTCGACAGCCACGCGTTCAGCGGCAAGCCGTTTTCCTTCGGCTGCGGCACGCGCATGCTCACTCGCAGCAGCTTGATCACGCGCGACCTCACCTTCATGTGCCCGTGCCGCGTCCAACGCTGCAGCTTCGCCGGCTGCCAGCGCCTGCGCCACCTGCCGCAATGCCGCTTCGGCATCTGCGCGTTCACGCGCCATGTATTCAAGCCTGCGTTCTGCGTCAAGCTTCGCATTGAGCTCATGCAACGCCACGGCGGCAACGGCCTCACGCTCGCGTGCCGCCTGCATTTCCGCCTGCTCGGCCGCCACGCGTGCCGCCGCCTGGGCGCTCAACTCAGCTTCCAGCGCCTCGCGTTCACTGGCGGCCACGCGAGCCGCTTGCGCCGCCTGCAGGGCGCTTGAAGCCGCCGCGTGCAACGCCGCTTCGACGCGCAAATTTTCTTGCAACCCTTCACGCACGGCCACATCTTCCAGCATGCGTTGCCGGGCGGCCTCGGCAGCCTCGATTTCAGATTGCTCACGGGCCTGAATTTGCCGCAGCAAAGCAGCTTGTGCGGCGTGTTGCGCGGCTGCTGCCTGCGCCGCTTGGCGCTCCGCTTGCACGCGCGCTTCAGCTTCAGCCGTCAATCTGGCTTCCAGCGCCTTGTGCTCATTTGCCACTGCCTGCGCCTCTTGAGCCGCCTGCAATGCCACTTCGGCCGCAGCATGCAGTGCTGTTTCAGCGCGCAACTGTTCTGCCAGCATGTCCCGCGCGGCTTGCAGTTGCGCAGCGCGGCGGCACTCGGCATCAGCGGCTTCCAGCTCGCTTTGCTCACGCGCGCGGATTTGCCTGAGCGCGACCTCGGTCGACGTACGCTGCGCGAGCGCCGCCTCGGCCGCCGCCTGTTCCGCCGCTATGCGTGCGCGCGCTTCGAGAATCAGCTTTTCCTCCAATGCCACCCGTTCTTCTGCGGCAGCTTGCGCGGCACACGCCAATTCCAGCGCGCTGGCCGCTGCGGCACGCAGGGCCTGCTCGGACGCGAGATTGGCCTGCAAGCCCGCAGCGGCGCGGGCCTCAGCTTGCACGCGCGCTTCGGCGGCCTGTGCCGCAGCGCCTTCCGCCTGCAAACGTTTTTCCGTGGCGTGCCTGGCCGCCCACTCCTTCTTCTCACGCTGCCGTGCCTGCTGAGTTACGGCCTCATCTAGCTCCCGTGCCTCTCGTGCGCGCCTTTCGGCTTCGCGTTCGGTATTAAAGCGCGCCTCGACCGCCTTGTTCATCTGAAACTCAGCCGATTCACGTTCTCGCGTGGCCGCCAGCGCCGCTTCAGCGGCTTGCAGCGCAGCCGCTTCGGCTTCGCGATGTCTGGTTTCCGCCGCCAATCGCGCCTGCCATTCGCCCGCCGCGCGGAATTCCGCCGCCGCGCGTTCTTCAGCCATCCGCCGCACGTCCAGCGCGGCCTTCTCATGGGCCTCGGCTGCAGCGCGCAACTCGGCTTCTTTTTGCGCGCGTGCACCTGCAGCCGCCAATGCCGCAACTTCTTCGTCCTGCTGTATGCGCGCGCGTTGTGCCGCCTGCTTTTCAGTCTCGATGCGAACTTCGGCTTCCTGCGCGAGCCGGGTTTCAAGTGCGACGCGTTCAACCGACGCCGCAGCAGCAGCACGGGCGGATTCAGCAGCGTCGCTCGCTGCGCGCTGCAAACGGGTTTCATTCGCCAAACGTTCTCGCAATGCCTCCGCGGCCTCGTTCTCAGCTTGCGTGCGTTGTTGCGCAGCGATGCGCGCGGATTCCTCCAAGGCGGCACGTTCCACGGCGGCCTGCCCGGCAGCGGCGTGTTGTGCACGCTGTGCTTCAGCCAGCCGCGCGCCTTCACGTTCTTCTGCCAACCGAGCCTCGGACTCGCGAGCGAGTTGTGTCTGCAGTGCCTGATGTGCCTTTTCGGCCTCGGCGGCGGCTTTCGCGGCCTCCACTGCTTCGGCAGCGGCGCGGCGCAGATTGTCCTCAGCCGTGATCCGTGCCTGCAACGCCGCCGCGGCCTGAAGCTCGGATGCCGTACGCGCTTCTGCTGCCCGCAGCGCTTCGCGCTCGGCTTGCGTATGCTCTGCTGCCATGCGCTCGATGCTCAGTGCCGCCGCGCGTTGCTCTTCCGCCAACAGCGCGGCCTTTTTCTCGGCTTCGAGGCGTGCGGCGGCCGCATCGCGCAACCGTGCTTCACCCGACTCGCGTTCCCGCGCCGCCGCGATAGCCGCCTCTGCGGCGCGCGCAGCCTCTTGTGCCGTTTGACGTAGTGTTTCCTCGGCTGCCAGCCTCTGTTGCACGGCTGCGCCAGCTTCCGCTTCAAGTGCCGCGCGGGCTTCTGCCACGTGCGTTGCCTCGCGCTGAGCACTCAGATTGGCTTCGGCCGCTTCGCGCGCCATCTGTTCGGCGGCAAGTTTCGCCGCCGTGGCCTGGGTGACTTCGGCATCCAGCGCAAGTTGTTCCTGACGCAACCGTGCAATTTCCTGTTCCGACACGAGCCGTGCCGCCGCAGCCTCGCGCATCCTGTTTTCGATCGCGGCCAGTTCACGCGCGGCGGCCTGCTCCGCTACGGCTTCTTCTTGCGCGGCGAGCAGCGCCTGATTTTCCGCCTGCTCGGCATCCAGACGCGCGCGCAAAACCTCAGCGGCACATGCATCCGCCTGCGCGCGTTCAGCGGCGGCATTGGCCGCATGAAACGCCGCCTGCGTGCGCGACTCACTCGCACGCTTGAGCGCCAGTTCCTTCCTTTCACGTTGGCGCGCAAGTTTCACCGCGGCTTCTTCCGCCGCGCGCTGCTCCCTGGCCAGCCGTTCTTCGCTGCGCTCGGCGTTGAACAGTGACTCAATTTCCGCGGCAAGCCGGGTCTCCAGCGCCTCGCGTTCGCGCGCCGCTGCATACGCGGCTTCTGTGCCACGCAACACCTCGTCGGTCCTGGCGCGGTGCTCCTCTTCCGCTGCCAGCCTCAACCGCAGTTGCTCGACGGCACGGCTTTCGGCCTCCGCTCGTTCGGACGCGATGCGCGCCGCATCGGCAGCGGCAGCCGTTTGCGCTTCCAGCGCGGCGCGCGCGGCCTGTTCGCTTAGCTCACGTTCACGAGCAGCTTTCAGCGCTTCCGCTTCGCGCGCTGCCAGCACCATCGCAGCATCGCGTGCTTCGCTTTCGGCGCGGGTGCGCTCGTGTGCAAGCAGCGCCATGCGGCGTTCGGTTTCAATCTGTTCAGCGATGCCCTCCATCGCCTTGGCGCGCGCGGCCTCGGCTTCACGCGCGGCAGCAGCTTCCGCCGCCAGTTTTGCCTCGGCCGCACGCCGCGCTTCCTGTGCGGCTGCAATACGCGCTTGAGCTGCCTGCAGGGCCTGTACTTCGATCGACGCTCGCTCACGCGCCTGCCGCTCGGCCTCCTCATCAAGCGCGCGGCGCTCATCAGCCAGTTTCTCGGCCTGCCCTTCCATGGCGACGCGCATGCGCGCCACGGCTACCGCACGTTTCTCCGCTTCGATGCGTTCTCGTTTACTGCTGATTTTGCCGGCTTCAGCATCGCGTCTGGCGCGCGCGCGCGTGCCGGCCTGTACGTCTTTTGACGCACTGTCTTGCAGCGCAAGGAGCGCAGCGGCCTGTGCGTCCTGCGACGCAGTGAACAACGGCACCTGCGCGCCGGACACCACCTCCGATAATATGGTTGCGTCTTCCGCATCCGCCATGCCGCCTGACAGCGCCCTGCGCGCGCGCTCTGCCTGCCGCAGGTTATCGACGAGTTTGCTCAAGCAGGCAACCAGTCAGACGCATTGATAAGGTGGTAACTCTTAAGTAGGCCGATAAGTGTAAAAATACCGTAAAAACAGATGCTTAGCAATGAAACTTGAGAACTAATTTAGCTCAAAACGAAGCTGTCGCCCGAAAAGTCAGTGGCTCTGCCTCAAAAATGCTACTCGCCCGTAGCAAGCTGGAATGCGGTACAAAAAAACCGCGCAAGGCAAACGTTGCGCGGGGTGGGGTATGTGCACGCCAGATATACGTAACTACCTGTTTTTATTAAATATTTTACCTACCCTTGAATACCGGCTTGCGCTTTTCCATAAACGCCGTCTGGCCTTCCTTGTAGTCCTCGGAAGCGAAGCAGTCGTTGACCATTTTTTCGCACAGCGCCAGGTCACGCTCGTTGTCGTCCTTGCCATATTCCAGCAGCGCGAGTTTGACAGCGGCGAGCGTCAGCGGCGCGTTGCGACCGATCGCATCAGCGTATTCGCGCACGGTGCTTTCGAGCTCAGCCACCGGCACCACGCGATTGACCAGCCCCATGGTCAGTGCCTCCTGCGCGTTGAACTGGCGCGCGGTGAAAAAAATCTCCGCAGTAAATTGCGGACCGACCAGATCAGCCAGCCGTTTGATACCACCGTAGCGGTAGCCTAAACCGAGTTTACCTGCGGGCACGCCGTACTTGGAATCGTCCGCGACGATACGGATATCGCAGTTGGCTGCCGTCGCCGCGCCGCCACCTATGCAATAGCCGCGCACCATGGCGATGGTGGGCTTGGGGCAGGTGCGAATAGCCTCGCCCGCGCCATCCGAAGCGGCGTTGTATTCCGCCACGCCTTCGGCACTGGAGCGGCGCTCCTTGAACTGCGAAATATCCGCACCCGACACGAAGGCTTTTTCGCCCGCGCCCTTGAGGATGATCACGCGCACGTCCGGGTGCTTGACGAAGGCATTGATGGCGATGGGCACGGATTGCCACATTTCCATCGACACCGCGTTGTGTTTGTCCGGGTTGTTGAAAATGATCCAACCGATATGACCTTCCTGAATCGCCAGCAGTTTGTCGGTAAGCGTGGGGATGGTGGTGCCGGACTGGTTCATGGTTGTGTCCTTGTGACGTAAGAAAAAAGTTTTGACGTGTGGGAAAACCTGTCGGAGCAACACCGTGACCGCGCGACAGCACGCGGAAACACATGCAAACGCGCAACCACAAACGTGGCTTCGCGTTGATCTCGCCCTGAGACCTTTCTAATGCCAGATTTCGCCGCGGCAAACCGCGCGCCGGCAGCCTCAGTGCGTTTTCGCGGTAAGGTGCGGCGGCAAAGGCAGCGAAACGACTTCGATGCCTTCGTCGCGCAACGACTCGACATCCTTCGCCGATGCAGTACCGCGGATGTGGCGTTCAGGCGCTTCGTTATAATGAATTTTGCGCGCTTCCTCGGGAAATTTCGCACCAACGTCTTCGGTGTTCTTGACGATGTGCTCAATAACTTTCGCAACCATCTCTGGTGACACGTTGGCGTATTGCTGCGGCACGCTGACGCTGGAAGAACGGGAAGACTCGCGCGGTGGCCGCTCGGCGGCGCCGGTGTTCACATAAGCCGCGCTGGGGCGACGCACCACATTGCCGCTGTTGCACATCGGACAAGACAGCAGTTTGCGCTCAAGCTGCTTCTCGAAATCGTCGGCCGACCCGAACCAGCCTTCAAATCGGTGCGACTGATCGCACTCCAGATCATAAACAATCATGTGGCTTCCAATACGTTGATTTAACGTAAGTATTTGTTTTATAAATATTTTTAAAACCCTGACAGCGCTCGGTGGCCAGAGCGCGCACGCACTTGCGAATGGTTTACACCTCGAACGACGCGCCTTCAAGACCCGGCACTACTTGATAGGCCGGCTTGGCTTTCTGAATGGCGTCTTCAAACATCCGGTCAAGCGTCACGTCGCTGTGTTCCGGGTCGTGGTGAAACGGAACCAGTTTGCGCACCTCCGCGAGCTTGGCAAACTCCAGCATGTGCTCGACCGTGCTATGCCCCCAGCCAAAACGCGTGGCGTACTCAGCGTTGGTGTACTGGCTGTCGTGAATCAGTAAATCAGAATTTTCCGCAAGCCCCGCGCCCGACGTCCATGCACGCGGCAACGACGGGAATTTGAGGACGCCGAGCGCGGGCTCGTGATCCGGCATGTAGGTCACTACGCGGCCATTGGGCGCAGTGATGCGATAACCCACCGTCGGCCCAGGATGACACACCAGCGCCGACGCGACCCGAAACTCGCCGATGTCGACATCTTCGCATGGCACTTCGTGAAAAATCGGCTTACTCGCAAGATCGCTTACACGCACCGGAAACAGTGGTGGCGACAGATAACGCTTAAGCCGCGCACTCAGATTTTGCGTGGTGCTGGCTGGTCCCCATACATGCACCTCCACCGCCGGATTATGAAGCGGGCCAAAAAAGCCCAGCCCCTGTATGTGATCCATATGCAAATGCGTCAGCAGAATATCAATGCGCTTTAAGCCCTTGGGCAGCAGTCCGCTTAGCTGACGTATGCCCGTGCCAGCATCGAGCACCAGCGCAGTGCCGGCGTCGCCGATGAGCTCGACGCACGAGGTGTTACCGCCATAGCGCACGGTATCCGGCCCCGGCGACGACAACGATCCACGCGTGCCGCGCAAGGTCACCCGCATGTCAGATTTCCCAGAAAATGGTCATCGCGCCTTCAAAACGGCCATGTTGGCCGATCAGCGGGAAGGCAGTAAAGGAAATATTTAGCCAGGCATCGTCGCGGCAACGCAGCCACACGATTTGCGACACCGCGCGCTGTTCCTTGTATGCCAACACCAGCGGCCATTGCTCGACCGGCACCGGCTTTCGCTCCAGATCCTCGACCGCAAAGAAGGCCGTCCACTCGCTGGCCTTCATGTCGCCGGTTTCGTCAAAACGCTGGTCGAGCACTTCCTCTGCCTGCTCGTTGTAGTACACCAGCGTGCCTTCGGCATCCACTATGCCGACCGGCATCGCCAGACAACTCGCCAACTGGCGTGCCAGTATGAGTTCGATGGATTTCTGGGCTGAAATGGCTGCACCTCCGCTGCACTTTTCTCTCAACGACCCCAACGCCACGCATGAGAGAAGGACGCGGCGGGCAGGCGGCATGACGTACTGCTTATATTTAGAATTCTAGTATATTCTTGGTAATTATGGCGAGCAGCAAATTCCAGCGGTATGGCCTTGGGTATCTACGATGGCTGCCGCAGATCAAGTAAAATAGCTTTGTGGATCGAAAATACAGGCCATGCGCTACACTCCTTGGCGTTGGTCAGGTCTGCAGTAAGGCAAGAAAATCGCTATTTGGCGTCGTCATAGCTCATATCAGGTCCCCCCATGCGTCTGTCGGTCACTGTCTTGATATGCGTATTTGCGGGACTGACGGCCTGCTCCACCGGGCGCATGGCCGAATTTGCGCGTGATCCCGAGACCGGCCGCCGCGAAGTGCGTGAATATACCCGGTTTTATGACGCCGGCGGTTGGCTGGAGGACGGCAAACTCGGGCTGCATGTGGCAATGACACATGAGAAGAAGTTCGTGCCTGTGCTGTACGATCTGCAAAAGAGTCTGGATGCCGTGGGGGTCCCGGGTGCGCTGGACAAGAACGATGACAAGGCCACCGGGGTTATCACGTTTTACCTGGTGAATCTCGACCTGCATAACCGGCCGATTCGGCTTCTACGAATAAACAGCTGAGCGACGGAACCAGCCCTTGGCGCAGCAAGGTCCGTGGTGGCGGGAGCAAGGGCGCAAACTCGAGTCGACATCGGCAGCCTGACCATTCCCAATTATGGCAAAGAAGTCGAGTTAATTGTGCAGTACGAACTCGACGGTATGATTGCGACGAAGGCTTTTGTGCTCAAGCGCCGCACCGACCGTGAAATGGAAGTTTATTTTGCACGTGGTGGCGTTCCACCCTACCCGTGGTATCAGGCACCCTACTTTCCGTTTCGTCCGCCCTTGGCGCAAATTAAAGGGTAGTCTCAGTGGCAATATCAGCCAGCCACCCACCTCAATAATTTCAATAAATTCAAATACTTACAATAAAATCGCCGCAGGTCAAGCGCAAAGTCCGTTCCCGCTTGGGGCGGCAAAGCGCGGCTGCCCCACAAACTACGCGATGAACTTCTCGGGATTGATTCGAATTGCCGCACCGGTGGGGCACGCGCGCACGCATGCTGGACCACCGCGTAAATCCTTGCACATGTCGCACTTCACGGCCTTTTTGCCCACTTCGGCGTTGTGATAATGCGCCTCACGGCCCGGCTCAGTGGTAAAGCCGGTAATCAGCCACGAAAGCAGGCTGGGACCGCCTCTTCGCTTGGGATTCACTTGCGCCATCTGGATAACACCGTAGGGACAGTTTCGCTGGCAATTGCCACAGCCGATGCAGCTGTTGCCAATAAACACCTCACCGCTGGGATTGCGGCGTATAGCGTCCGGTGGGCATTCCTTCATGCAATGCGGATTCTCGCAATGCCGGCAGGACGTGGGGATATGTATATTAGCGAAAGTCGGACCTGCCTGACGATCTAGGCGCGACGTGCCATCGTGCACATCAGCGCAGGCCTTCTCGCAATTGTCGCAACGCACGCACAGACTTTCGTCGATGAGCAGCACGTCGGTGCTCTCACCCAAACCCTGCCCCATCAGGAAGTTGATCAGCCCGCCTGATCCGGAATCCGGCTCCGATTCGCGTTGCGCTCCCTCAGATTTGCGTTGACGAACCAGCGCTTGAATATCATTTCTCAACTGCGGGTTGCGGTTAACCACTTCGTTAAACGCTTTGGCAGACAAGACGATGGTTTCGCAATTCACCGTCGCGCGTACCGTGGCCGTACGCTTGTCATCGGACGACAGCAGGGCCATCTCCCCCACAAAGTTGCCGGCGGCGACGTATGCCATTACCACTTCCTTGGCACCAACCATTCGCGATACCGTCACAGAACCGCGGCGAATCAGATACAAGCCGTCGGCCTCGTCGCCTTCCTTGAAAAGTGTCTGTCCAGCGGTAAATGTTTTGACCACTGCGCCTTTGAGCATTTCGACCACGTCTTCAACCGGCACGAACGGCGCAATATGCACGCGCACCGCACGCCGCAGCGAAGTCTCGTCGATCTGCTTGCGCACGGACTCAATACTTGCTATCAGCTTCAGCATCGAGCGCCGCGGCGTTTCGATGAGCACGCAGTTCGCACCAGCATGTATAGTGCTGGAACGCCGGCGACCAGACAGCAAGCCTAATTCACCAAAAAACTGCCCCTGCCCTAACGCAATGGTCTTGACCTTGCCACCCTCATCCGGCACTTCGATGGAAACTTCGCCTTCGACAATGGAGAAAAACGAGTTCGTGTAATCGTCTTTCCGGAATATTATCTCGCCCTTCTTGGGCGCATGTACTTCGCTGTCCAGCATGAATTCACGCAGCTGCAGCGTGGTCAAGTCTTTGAATAACGGGACATTCTCCTGCACCAGAGCCAACGCTTCCGAAACGTTTTTCGCACGCTTAAACTTGACGAACTTCGCCTTGAGCAGGTTTTCGTCGGCCGGCTCCACCGCGTTGCCGAGAATGTACTCCACCACCTCATAGCCCTGGTTCATGGCTTGCTTGATCAGCGGATAGCCGCCCAGCGCACCAATAATATAAAGCCCAGGGACATTCGATTCATAGGTAGCTGATACCTGCGGCACGGCCTCCATGGTCTGATTGGGAAACTGAATGCCGAAGCTTTCCACGAGTTTGCGCGGAGGAATAGCGCCAAGTCTGGCTATGACGCGATCACAAGGAATTTTCTCTATGCCCTGTGGCGTTTGCGCAGAAAACATCAGCGGCTTGTTGGCATTCTCTACAGCCTCGACCTTGATCGTGGTCGTACTAAAACGGCACTCCATCTTGCCTTCGTGGATGGCGGCCGTAACCAGATCAATATTGCCCTGCTTGACGCGCGGAAACTCGTCAACACGATTAATCAGAATAACGCGATTGTTTTCCGCAAGGGCTAGTGCGTTTTCGATGCCGGCGTCACCCGCACCCACCACGACAATGGCTTCTCCATTATATTCATCAGGGTCATCAAGTTGATACTGAACCTTTTCGAGGTCTTCGCCCGGCACGCCCAGCTTGCGAATATTGCCTTGCAAGCCTATACACAACACCACGTTTTCGGCCTTGATGGTTTCGCCCGTTGCAGTCTTGACTTCAAACGCCCCCTTGCTGCCAGTTATGGCGGTAACTGCCGCACGATACTTGACGTTAACCTTGTATTTGGCGGCCTCTTCGTCCCATTTGCCCAATATGGTTTCACGCTTGCCGGCCTCAAAAGTCACCGGGCTGCGCAAGGGCAAAATGCCCGGCTCCGCCATCACATGCTTGCCCTTTTGATAGCGGAAAATAGTGTGTGACAAATGCTCTTCGGCCTCGAGCAGCACGTGCGGAATGTTGAGTTCTGCCGCGTGTGCCGCGCACGACAGACCGCTCGGCCCCGATCCCACTATGGCTATACGGACGCTATCACTCATTTGGTCGCCCCCGTTTCGACACTCGCCTTTAGCTCGCGCAGAACTTTCGTAAACGCTGCGGGCTGGTACTTTTCATCCTGCGACACAGTCGCCAGCAACCGCCTGATGGTGGGTTTAAGCGACTGGGTACGCATCAAATTCTGACGCCCCATGAAGTCAGCAACACTCTGTAGCGCCATCACGGCCTGTTCCGCCCCTTGGTAATCGGTGTAGAGCCCTGCCAGCCCGTCATCGATCAAACCGTGCATGACCGCCTTCAAATCATCGCCAGAAAACTTATAGGCGCGAATTTTAGGAATCATCGCAGCAATCATTTGTTCAACCACCTTGGCCTGGGCCATCGCGTCGCTGCCGCTCGCCACGGATTTGTGCAAACGTGTAACGTGCTCGGCAAACACACCGGCATCCGCGGGAGCCACTCGGCGCGCGATTTGCCGAAGCATGAGCAGATTCGCGTCATTCAGGCGAACAATACCAGGGCCCGCCCCCAGGCGCGCTGCGGTATTGCGCATATCAGCCATGGGATGGTGGCATGAGTGGCAATCAAACAACACGAGTTCCGGAAACAACCCATCACGTCCACGTGGCCCCTGCAACAACGACAGTAATTCCTGCGAGGCTACGGCTTGGCCGATGGCCCAGGCACGCACCTCATTCCACGCCCCTTTGCGCCGCTGCCAATCACTATCAATCTGAAAGTGCGCTGGACCAATTTGCGTGAAGGTATCCAATTCAAAACTCATACGCGGATGCCCTGCGGACATGATTTTATGAGTTACGAATTTGTCCTTGGTGCCCAGATGACATGACAGGCAGAGCCGCGCCCGCGCTACATCGTCTTCTGTGGGATACATGCCTCGCGAAATATTGTCTGCGTGGGTTGCCCCCGTTTCAACATGACTTCTTACCCAGCGTTCAGCGGGTCCATGACAGGCCTCACAAGCGATGCCATCTGCTATCTGAAAACCCTGTGTGCGCTGCGCCGGCTTGGGATTATGCGTATGGCAGTCCAGGCAAACATCGCTTTCATGAGCTGGCTTGGGCAAGCCCAGTCTCTTCGCTATCGCCTTTGAGCGCTCGTTGAGTAACACGGTATATGCGCGTGCATGCTTATCGGAGCGCTGCCATGTCACGTACTCGTTCTGAAATACGTTGGAATCCCGCCATGTTGCGATCGCACCATGACAAAGGCTGCTTGCGCAGCTGCCAACACCCAGCGTCTTGTCTTGTGAGTAATGGGGAAACACGGGGGCACCAAGGACAACGGCGGACTGCAATAGCAGTGCGACAATCGCCAAGAGCTTTTGGCATGGAGTCATGGCTTCACCTGAGCAGGTGCTGGGTTATCACTTACCGTCCACGGCGTTCCATCAGGCTTGAGATACATTTTTCGTTGTTCCTCAAGATTAAATGGCCTTGAACCGATGCGACCGAACACTGCGACCTGTCCACCAGTCTCGTCTACCCCGCGGTCTCTTTCCAATGCCCGCGACAACGACAAAGCTGGTGACCGGGTCTTGCGCCACGCGACAACTTGAGGCTTGGGATCCGGGCTGAAACCGTAGAACTTGGGTTGCGTATCCGGTGCTGTAAGCTGGATTACTTTCAAGCCATTGCGGCCATCAGCCACATAAGCAAATGCCGAAGCGTTGGTCGAAGCGACTGTCACATCTCGGACATCATTCAGCGTTCCATTCGCGGTAAACATCATGTAAACAAAGGGCTTCTCCGGCTTTTCAATATCGATAATCGCCAAGCCTTCTTTGCCTGCAGCAACATAGGCATAAGTGCGCGCAAGTTGGATACGATCCGCATCTACCAACGGGATAAACGCTGACGCTACCAACTTAGCCTTTTCAGGCAGGGTGACATCAATCATTCGCAACCCGCTATCGTCCGTCACCGCGAGATAGCGAAACTGCAAGGCGGTCGATCGTGCCCCCTTGAGCGGAACGACGGCTGCCACTTTAGGTTTGAGCGGATCGAACAAGTTCACAATCACCACACCGACGTTGGCGGTGATATAGGCATACGAACCGCCGAGCGTAATATGCCGTGCGCCCTTAAGCACACCGTTACCATCCCAAGTAGCCGCCCGCTTCAGGAAATTATTTCTTGGTTCACCATCTTGTAACGTATTGATGTCTACCAGAATCAAGCCTTCTTCTGCATCGGTGATGACGGCATAGTTGTAGATCGGATGGAACGGTTGCTCCTGATTGTATTTGCGCATTTTGTCACCCTGATTCTTAAATGGGGCGACTGGCTGTGTCGTGGGCAAAGCCACACAGGTGGCATTCCTACTAGGTATATGGGTGTTGTGCCCTAATTTAGAAAACGGAGCAGTAATAATGCGCTGTGATATGCCCTTGTTTGCAATGGAAGCCACGTCATACGCCCGCATGCCGCCAGAGCCTTCGGAAACATACAGATATTCTCCACGCAATTGCACGCAGGCTGCACGCCCCGCTGTACGGTGATCGTGAGATTCTTTCAATTCCCGATTGGATTTCAGGTGAGCGGCATACCAGTCCGGATATGCATATCGATGCAGGTAACTGCCAATGACCGCCTGTGGCTCTTCCCACTCTGTGACCTGCACAGCTTCAACATGACTTTCAGCGCCCACCCAAGCGTTATAGCCCAGCAACCCGATATAGCCAGTACCATGCATCAGCAACTGGCCCATGATAGCGTTGTTGTCGTTTTCAGTGGAAAGGTGGCAATCCGTACAGGTCTTTGTTTCAACCTTTCGCTCGGTGTGCGGATAATGTGGAGCGAAAGCTTGGCTTGAATAGCCGCTGGCCGCAGTTGGCGGCTGCTGGATGTATATCTTTTCGCGATTGGAATTGGTGGACGACAATACCAAAGCTGATGAGGACCGTATGGGTGTTACCTTTCCAACTTCCGGGAATTTTCCTTTGGAAAAATCGCCCTTAATGGGACCATGCCGGCCGAGATGGAAAATATCGTCTCGCACAACCTGCGGATTGTAGGTGGCGTAGTTGCGGGGGAAACCCCCTTCGTAGTGGTGACGTTCGGTCTTTTCATTAGCCTCAATGGGAAGGTGACAACCAGCGCAACTAGTTGTCCAAGATGTATGACATGTCTGACATGTCATTTTGTCATCGCTGTGCGCGCGTTTGTTTTCCGGTACACCCAATCCCCAGCGCTGGGCATAGTTATCAAAATCACCTGTGGCCACGGTTTTCGCACGTGCGGCTTTCGCGTTGTACTCCGGATGCTTGGGATTGACGGTGTCTTTGACCAGTGACATCTGCCATTCTTTGTCGGGGAACATTACGGACCGCTGATAAAGCTTGCCGTCACGCCATTCAAAACGCTTTCGGCCATCCGGTGTGCGCATGAGGCTCATGTCTGTACCTCCAGGGCGTGCTGCAGGGCCCGAAGTGAACAAATTCGGATAGCGGGTCGCAGTTCCGTGACAATCTGAACATTCGATTTCTATTGCCGCCGCAACTTCGCCATAAATATGTCCGTTGCCATGGGAGTCCTGAGCAAAGTGGCAATCTGCACAGTGCATGCCCAAATCAAGGTGAATGGAAGTTAGATGTACTGCCTTGTTAGGATTGTTGGGGTCGAATTTCTTTGGATCATCGTCCGATACCGGATTGCCGTCTTTATCCAGCAATGTGCCTTTGCGATCACGTTTAAATATCGCTCGGAAGTTCCAACCATGTCCGTGGTAATCCGCAAATTGGGTATCCTTCAACGTTGGATTTAGTTTGGATACCTCTTTCAGAAACTCTGGGTCACTCCATTTGCCTCTTACTGCAGCGCCTTCCGGATTTCGATCCAGAATTTTTCGTCTTTCTTCATGCGAAGGATAGCGTTGCTTCTCCGGCCACATGGATGGCGCATCCGACTCGTAATCCCACATGGTAAAGCCGTAAAAACTGTTTACGAATATGTTGGGCTGATGCATGTGGCAAATCATGCATTGCGACGATGGAATGGAGCGCGTGAACTCGTGCTTCAGCGGGTGACCGGAGCGATTCTTGGGAATCGTCGGATCTGCCGTGATCGATTTCCCATCGTTTCCAAACTTCGCATACACGCCGGACCGCGCAGGATCTCGGTCGTTGGCGTATACCACATGGCAGCCAGCACAACCCGAAGAACGGTAATCCCCAGGGTTATCATTTGTACCGAGAAACCACATGAAAGGATCGTTAAGCCTAGTCTTGGTAATATTAATTACCGGTACCGCAATTCGCCCTCCGGTGCCTGGTCCACGATTCGACTGCTTGATATCAGGACGGCCCGGTTCATCAAGCACTTGTAATTTGCCTGAGCTGTTGGGAACAGCTACCTCCGGGAACTGACTGCTGATGACGCGACCACCCCGCTCGAAGACCCGGAAAATATCCGCAGGAGGAACGGTTTCCCACGCAGGAAGCGGAAACAGTTGGGCGAGGACCCCTTTCTGCTTCATCCATTCAGTAGGTTCAATAGGATTCTTGATAGTGGCTGGTTCGCCCTTGCTGGTGTACGCCTCACCAAGAACTCCACGCTTATCATCAAGAATGCCATTGTTGTAGGCGGCACCATTCCACAACATTGCGCCAGTGGACATCAGGCTTCGTTCCGCGGCCTGAATCACCGGCAGGTGACACGCACCACACGACTCTCTCGCCACCCGGTAATCGGAGGGATTGATAAATCGCACAAAGGCCGGACTTTCGCGATTCAGCAACGTATAGGTATTTTCAGGATTTGCCGAAATGGGGGTTTTCCAGTCCATGGGATAGCGCGGCAGCACATGCGCCTTGCTCATGGCCGACAGGTAATCCCTGTGCGCCTTTTCGTCTTTGCTATCGTATTCAGATCCAGTGATTTTCTCGATGGTCGCATTGCCGCCATGGCAGTCTGTGCATCCCAAAACCACTGCGGGATTCGCGTGCATGGTATGCCGGTCTGAAGCGGTATGGCAGGTTACGCATCCCGCGGACTTCTTGTCGGCATCCGCTTGGGATTGTTTTTCCGGGGCGGGCGGACTCGCCTCGGGTTCCGGCCCCATGGGGACCGAAGGCGAGTTCGCCAAGCTGACAATCGAAGCGGCAAACAACAGCAAAAGGGCGGCCAAAATACGCATCAGCGATCACGCATCAGAAAGTCAAAAGCATATTAACCAGCGCCGAATACTGAGTGGAATCAAACGAGTTACCGTAGATTTCACGCAGTCCCTTTGACGGGAATAATGCACCTATGGAAGCATTGATAACTACGTTCTGTGTAAAGTACGGCCGGTATTGCACGCCCGCTGACACATCCAGCCCGATTCGGGTACTGCTAAAACGCTGATTTCGCAGCACTGCAAGTGAAGACAGATTGTCGAACTCAAGGTAATTGACGTTACTGATGACACGCAGCGTTGGCTTCACGTCAAAATCTGCGCCAATACCAGCCAGCCTCAAGCCAGGATTAGTAAAGTTCGATTGACCAAACTCGCGCGATGACCTAAGTGATGGCAACACGCCATTGCGCATGGTGAGCGCAACGCCACCGCCGCCGATCAAAGGTACCGCCTGACGAATCCAGTAACTCGTATCGGCGCCGGCAAATTGCGGATTCTCCAGCACGGCGTCGAAGCCTTGCGCCTTTCCATCAAATGGGTCTTTGTCGCCAGAAGCGTAAAGCCCACTAGCTCGCACACGTATCCAATCGAAATCGTGCGAAAGCTCTATCGCCCCAAAAGCAGCACCAATCCGCTCGCGCCGTCCGGAAATCATGCCACGATCATCTGTGCCAACTGCGTAGTACGCTGAAGCCGACAGGTTCCAGCGCCCCAGATGCCCGTCGGCGTTATAGCCCAAATAGGTTACGTCATAATTATGGGGACGACCGGTACCAAAAACTGCGGGGCGCTCCAGAAAACCGTTCTCATTGTAAAAGCTTGGGCGATCACCTTCGCGATTGCGGTTATGAAGAATAATGCCCTGTGACGTGAGTCCAAGTTTATTGAAAGAATCCTGACGATAGAGATTGAATACAAAAATGTCGTCTGCTCGCAGCCGCTTACCTATGTCGTTCAGACCGCTATTGGTATCCTTTTCCAAACGGCGGAACCACGCTGCATTGTATTGGTATTTATTGTTGTCCCGGATGCCAAACAACCGTACGCCAAAGGGTTGATCAAGAAACAAAAATCCCCGGAAATCCGCTGTAAACGGCTGGATGCCTACTCGCACGCTATCAAAGTCGTAACGAGGAGATACGTCGCGCAAGTGCTTGTCGACAAATAGTTCCTGCACCCCAAAGTAATTATCGTTGCGATCCGGCCCGCTGGCGGGATTAATGTTGACTGCCCGCACTTCTTGCGTCATGGTGCGGTTAAAGTTGAATACCGGCACGAAACGGAATTCGTAGTCCGGTGGGCGGGAGGGGGTGTTGCCCTTGATTAGAGCAAGACTGACAATGCCTGTTTCTGCCAGCGTTGTCTGACGGCCACGGCCAAACGTAAAGTTCGACCCGGGACTCCGCGTGGATTGTGCGCCAGTCGGTGTTGGCAGTCTGCGTGCCTCAAGCAAGGTGTCGGACACGGCCTGCAGGTTAAAGAACCAGTCCTTGCCGAGCTCCTTCTCTAATACCGGCAAGTCACCTTTAAGCACGTTGGGATTGTAGGGGTCAATCAGCTTATAGGGCAGCAACCCCAGCGCTTTAACCAAACGCCAGCGGTCCGGTATCGGTATTTCCTCGCTACGAAACAGGGGAGATGGCGGTTCGACACGCGCCGGATCAATTAACGGAAACCGGGGTTCGATGGTCGAGCCTTGGGGACGCTGGCGCTGTAATCCAGATTCTGTCTTTTCGGCTACCTTGTCGGCTGGCAGCGACTGCTTGACGCGCGGATCCGCCACCCCTGCTTCATATGCCAGTCGCCTATCTGCAGGAAACGGACGCACACCCATCGCCTGCCCGGTCACACCCGTAGAATTCAACACCCACCCTTCGTCACCGTTGGCTCGCTTGATTCGGAACCACTCACCGGTCTTTAAATCGGCTTCTACCTCCGCACCTTGTTCGAGGCGGCCAACAACCAAGGCTCCGGTACTGGGCTTGTCGTAAATCAGCACCTCACGAATTTCAATTTGCAGCAAAAAGCGTCCATCCGACGCACTGGAAAAAGCCGGCGCGTACCGTGACATCCACGCATCCAACAAATGTCGATCTGCTGACGAAGGCACAGATGGAACCGCGCCACCCGCCTGCGGGGTCTGCGCGGCGACGCAGCATGGCAATGCAAAGGCCACTGCCAAAGCAAGCACACGCATAGTTGGGCGCTGAATGCTAGATTCCATTGCACACATTCGTTGCTGTCGTATCAAGGAAAGGTGCGACCGGACAACTTACATAGCGCAGCAACCCCCCAGGTACCGCTACGGTATCCGCACGAATGGCGGGGGGGGCATTGGCAATGCCTGTCCCTAACGCAAAGCCTGCATTCGCGAGACCCAAAAATGCAATCATATCGTCCTGATCAATGCCGTCCCCTGAGATACCGATCGCGCCCACCAATTGGTTACCTCGGTAAATTGGGACACTGCCCGGGAATATCTGTATGCCGTTGAATTTATTGAACCCCGGGATCGTGGCACAGGGCCCCGTGTTGGCGCCGGCCAGAATATTAGTGACAACTTTATCCCTTACTAAGTCCAACTGAAATCCAACGGCAAACGGACTCCAGGATCCTAATGGCCTGGATAACGGACCGGGACCAGCGCCATTGATTCCATCCGGCAGGAAAGGGCGTGCAAGATTGCCGACTGCGCGATTACTGTAAGCAATACCGTTGGTTAACGCGCCCGGAATAACACCCTGCATATTCGTCACGTACGTACTCAAAGGCGTATTCGGTTGCAAAGGTGCAGGAGACGCAGCGAACGGAATGGCATTTAAGACGGCCGCCGTATTGGCTTTCGAAAACAACAATGCAGCCCTAGCTTTCTGTACCGACACGTCAGTACCAAACACAGGCGCATCCGGTGTGCGCACTACACCAGCAATCTCCGCGTTGGTATCGATTACGGCAATGGTCACTTGTGCAGGCGACCCTAACGGCTGCCGAATCTGCGCGCGCGCCCGATTGGCGATTTTGATAGCCTCGGCGAGTATGCGCGTGACTTCCGCAGCAGTCATCAAACCGTCCGTACCAGCGCTCGGCGGATATCTATTTACGCCAGCACCATTGTCAAGCACGTATGCATTCAAGCCAGCAAACGCAGGGGTTGTAGTATCCAACCTGAATCCAGATACCGCCGTGCTGAATGCCACACCAGCAGTCACGGCCGCCACAGGCTTGTAAGTGGCGACGGTAATCAAAGCTCCACCTCCTGGAACCGGTGGCGCGCCCGCGGGGTTCGACGCAATGGCCTCGGAATCCACGTAACGGAAAGTGCGTCCATCTGCAGTGATGCGATCAGCACGGCGGTTCGCGGGCGCCTCAAAACCGTTGCTACCCGCAACCGCGATGAGTTCATCCACGCTACTATCGACGTCGTTAATGTTCAAATCCAGACCATAAACGCCGTCAGCAATCACACCGATCCCGCCTACAACGATCCCGTTCTTATAGAGAGGAAGACCACCTGGATCTGCTGCTAGCCCCAAGGGAGACGGCTTCGGGCCATTGCTCCCACCCGCAGCAACCACGTCAGAACAGGACAACGACGAAAATTGCACACCGAACAAGGGCCCCCCCGGCGACCCAATTTCTCCGGGATTGAAGTTTTCCTGTACGATTTGACTGGCTGTCCGTGTCGAGAACGCGTTACCTTCCGACGAAAGATAGGCGCCTGTAATCGCCTTACTGATGGCGGCATACTCAGAGGGTACGATACTCACTCCCTCCAGCCCTCCAACCACACCGCGGCCACTTGTGATGGTAAAAGTCGCAGCAGCCCCCGTCATTTTGAATACTGCCAGCACATTGCCGGAACGATCCACCACCGCAATCGTCCCTGGAGTACCCCGCGCCTGCGCCTCTTGAACAGCCTGGCTCAAGATACGATTAACATCTGCAATCGATAATGCAGTGGGCGTGGCTGCCGCACACTCCCCCGCACAGGAAACCAGCGCGCCCGTGGCGGATATGGCGGACGCACCCGACACTGTCGGCCCGCCATCACCTCCAGCACCGCCGCCACAACCACTTACCGACACCACTAACGAAAGCGCCGCAACCACCAACCACTGCCTCATTTTTTCCCTCCAGGCAGCATTTGCGCCTGCAATTCGGCATGCCAATAATCTCGACCAGCATGGAATTTATGACACATTCCGCAATCAGACGTCACTTTGCCCACGATGAACGACGCGCCGGTGTGGCACTCCTGACAGACTTTGACACTCGGCATGGCAATTGTGCTGGAAGATGTTGATTTGGTTATGTCATGACATTTTGTGCAGTCTTCACTTTTGTGTTTCGCATGACTGAACAACGCCTGAGGCATCCATATCTTGGCAATGCGTACCGGTGCGACGCGCCAACCCACACTACCGGTGGTCTTGGATACTTCGTGACAAGTCACGCAAACCTTGCGAGTATCAAATAATTCTCGCAATACCATGTTTGCTTTCTGATCTGCGATCTGCATGGCCTGCAATCGCTCTGGAAACGCCAACTCAGCACCAGGCCGCATGCGCGGCAAGTCCAATGGCGGACTGACATCTGGCGGCACATCGCCCAGCACCAGGCGCGCATAGAATTCACGCAGCATGGTTGCAATTTGCGCTTCGTCCCCATGCACCACCTGACGACTGGTGATTTTCGGCTCGAACGCCAGCGAATGACAGCTTTGGCAGTTTTTTTCCATCGAAATCGGTGCAATCAGGCGACCACCTTCGGCAATTTGATGACAGGTACTGCACTTCAAAACCGTGGGACGTCCCTGAGCATCGCGCATGCCTGCGGGATCCATGCGACCATTGGGATCGCGCACACCAGCAGGATCCATGTGCAGCTTATGATCGAACTTCAAATTGGAACGTTCGACCATTTCCTTCGACGGTGGCGTAGTCATGCGAACACGATTCGGCGCTGCATCAGGCTTGTTCGCATCCAGCAAAGTCAACCGAAACTCGGGATGCCCATCCGCAAAATCTGTCACCTTACCTGATTTCGCTTTTGCGGCAACAGCTGTAACGTCACGATGGCAATCCGCGCACTGTTCCTGTGAGCGCGGCGCCATTTGAATGCCCTTATGGTCGCGATGGCACTCGGCACAACGCGTATCTCGAAAAGCATGTCCCTTAAGCCCCGTTAAATCTGCAACTGGCACATGCTCCTTGATGGACTTGTGACAAGCGATACACGCCCTATCCTGCACCTGAATAAACGGTTGCTCATGGCAGGCGCGGCAATCATCCCCAAAATTCTGATGAGCACGAGACACCGGTCCGGGATTTAACGTCGGCAGGAGCTTTGCCGATACGTTGCGCACAACATGCTCCTGCATATCGACAGGCGGCCCCTTACCTTTCACCGCTACGGGCGGTTTGGCGGGATATCCCAGTAGATCCTGTGAAAGAGGTATCAGCAGACACAGCAGCAAGGCGCCGAAGAAGGCAACATAGGAAAGCCGCCGCTTGGACAGCCTCGGCGCCCGCAATTCAAAGCGGCGACCACCACCAAACGAAGATAGCGGCACCACCAAAGAGACCACCAACGCCAGCGCAACCCCCTGCGGCGGCGCTTCGACTTCTAGCAAATACGGTCCCAACTCGATACGGTCGCCAACCGCCAGACGCGTGGAATCCGACGCGCGACCATTGATCACCATCCGTCCAGGATCCGATTCCATAACCGCGCCCGACTCGGACACAGTGATGTGTGCGTGCTGCAACGCGATTCGCGGATCGGGCAGATGCAGCTGGCACTGCGAACCGCGCCCAACGTTGATTAGCGGCCCTTCAATACGCCGTTGGTCACGTTGCTCCTGACCACGCCGGTTGATGCTGACGTAGCTTATTTGAATATCCATGGTTAGCCCGGATCCGCGCTACCAAAAATAAAACACTGAAATGATGTGCGCTATAAGTGAGGCCAGCAACGCAAACGACAACGGCACATGGAAATACAGCCACACCTGCATTAACGCCCGGAACCGTAAATCGAGACGCACACGATCAGTCAGCGTAATAATCCGGGTCATTTCGGCGATGAGCTGCTCCTGCATCATGACCTGATTAACGGTGAAGTTGCTCCCCATTTTCAGCAAGCGGTCCCGCGCAATACGCATCGGGTGTTTTTGATCCACACCTTTCAATTGCCTCCGCAGGCTGCCGCCCAACGCAGATCGCTTGGCAGAGTCATCAATGGCGGTCAATAGCAGAGTATTAACTTCATCCGGCAAGTCCAACGCGAGCTTTTTGCACTTGCGCTCTAAGTCCGCCACCTTTAGCAACATGGTTTCCAGGGTTTCACCTGCGAGGTTCGCCGTCATGTGCTCAGGATAGCGCAGGTAGACAAATACGCCGAAGAACCCGCTACCGATAACAATCATCATCAGTGCGTAGGCCAGCGTATGGATATTCCAGCCAAATTCAAACGCGCAATGCAGCGACGCGAAAACGATAAGGCTGGTTCCAAGATACACATGCGCCGAAGTCCAGCCTTGAACGCTTCCAATGCTGGAACTGTAGCTGCGTTTTCGTATGCCTAAAAACATCAACCATACAATCAGCAGCGCCGCGATAGTACCCAGCGTATACCCCAGCCAAGTGCCGCCATAGGGTTTGGGATAGACAAACGGGAAATTCAGATACTTGGTAAGGGGCTCGTACCAACCGTAGGAGAGGATGGCAAGGATGCACAGAAAAACCGCAACCTTGAAATAGCGGCCCTGCTTGAATTCGAGAACGGAATGGTGGTGGCGATTCATCAACGTTGCAATAAAACCTGAGAAACCTGACCCATCGTTAGCCGTTTAAACAGCAGTTTATCGGACATAATCTCCGTATTTCCCGGCGAGTGACCGCATTAACCCCAGCGGCCAAATGGTATCACAAAGCCGAGACAAATTTGAACGATTTACTATCGCATTTACAAGTCTTTTCGCAGTACTGTGGCATACATGGAACAGCACCGCCTCTTGACCCACTCACCAAACCCCCGTGTAAGAGCGCAATGGAAGACCGTATTGTGGTGACGCGAAAATTGCGTTTTGCCTCTTCCAAAGAAGCCGTTGCCTCCAAACACGCAAGGCTGCAATCGCGTTATGATCCAGCCAGTTGACATCCTTGCTACAAACCAACGATTTATCCCACCAGAAAGGACATTCATGAAAGCACAGCAGATTCTCCAGCTTCCCTCGATGCCAGCCGCGAGCCCAAGCTATCCAATGGGCCCTTACCGCTTCATAAACCGCGAGTTCATGATCGTGACTTATGAAACAGACAAGGATTTGCTGCGCGAAGCTGTGCCGGAACCGCTGGAGCCGAACCCGGAAGGGCATGTCCTGTATGAGTGGATCCGCATGCCGGACAGCTCCGGCTTTGGCGATTACACGGAAAGCGGCATCGTTATCCCGTGTTTCTACAAAGGCGAGCCGATTAACTTTACCGCGCAAATGTATCTCGACGACGAGCCGCCAATCTCGGCCGGTCGTGAAATCTGGGGGTTTCCAAAAAAGTACGCGCTACCGAAGCTCGAAGTCTGCTCCGACACCTTGACCGGCACCCTGCACTATGCCGGCCAACTGGTGGCCATGGGCACCATGGCCTACAAACATCAGGTTGCACCGGGCGGCGTCGAAGCTCAGGCCAAAGGCATGACCCGCACTTCCTGTAACCTGAAAATCATTCCCGATGTGGAAGGCAGCCCGAAAATCTGCCAGCTGGTGGCATATAACCTGACGGATATCACCGTCAAAGGCGTGTGGCTCTCGCCCGCTCGCCTGCACCTGATTCCTCATGTTAATGCGCCGGCGGCGGATCTGCCGATCAAGAAAATCATCGGCGGCAAACATTTCATCAGCGATCTCACCCTGCCGCATGGCCGTGTGCTGTTCGACTACCTCAAAGACGCCTGATCACGAAAAAATTTGGAGAACACACCATGAAAAAAAGTGACGTCAAAGCGCTACCGTCGATGCCCCTGCAAAGCCCCACATTTCCGCGCGGGCCATACCGGTTTTTTAACCGCCAATACCTGGTCATCAACTACAAAACTGATCCCGCATTGATTCGCGAAGCACTGCCGGAGCCGCTCGAACCCGCTGGCGATACCGTCGCGGGGCAGAGGCTGGATCTGCCGGACGGTGAAGGCTTTGGCGCATATTCCGCCGCCGCGCAAATCATCCCCTGCACCTTCAAGGGAGAAGCCTGCAATTTCGTCAGCCAGATGTACGTCGACAATACGCCGCCGCTGGCTGGCGGGCGTGAAATCTGGGGCTACCCCATGAAATACGGCAAGGCCGTGCTGGCAGTCAACGCCGACACGCTCACCGGCACCCTGCACTACGCCACGCAGTCCATCGCCACCGGCACCATGGTTTATAAGCACGATGCCTTCCGCACGGATCACAGCAAGGAACGCGACTTATTGTCGCGCACGCAGGTGACGCTGAAATTGATTCCCGATATCGACGGCACACCTGCCATTGCGCAACTCGTGGCAATCAAGTTTCAGGACATCAAAGTGCACGGCGCCTGGACCGGCCGCGCAAGACTGGAATTGGTGCCGTCGGTGAACTGCCCACTGGCCGACCTGCCGGTGCGCGAAGTGGTTGGCGGTCTGCATATGGTGACAGACATGACCCTGCCGTACGGCAAGGTGATTCACGACTATTTAGCCAAGTAAGCCTCGGCAAGGTGGCAAAATAAAGGCGGCGCATCGATTCGATGCGCCGCCTTTATTTATACTTATAAATCAAATAGTTACATAAACCCTACAGAAACTCTTTCTTCAAATCCACCGTCGAGCGCACACCCAGATGTTCAAAATTATGCGCAAGCCACTCGGACGCCAGCGCGCGGCCCCGGTCGCGCAGCATGGTCAGGAATTTCCATTCGCTATTCAGCTTGCTCGCCGATGACAGATCCGACATCGCATTGTCCGCACGCACCGAATGGATCAGCACATATTTCAGCTTTTCACGGTGCTCATCCTTGATCCAGCCGTCGTCCAGCAATTTCTGCACAAAATAAATCGAGCGCATTTCCTTGATCAGCGACGAGTTAAACGTAATTTCATTCAGCCGATTGGAGATATCCGCCGAGGTCGTGGGCGGGCCCGGTCGCTCGATCGGGTTAATGTGCAGAATCACCACGTCGCGCGTATCGGTGTAATAGAACAGCGGATACAGCACCGGGTTACCCATGTAACCGCCGTCCCAGTAATGCTCGCCGTCGATTTCGACTGCCTGGAAAATCTGCGGCAGGCACGCCGACGCCAGCACCGTCTTCGCCGTCACTTCGGGTGTGTGAAAAATCCGCACTTTGCCGGTACGCACGTTCGTTGCGCAGATAAACAGCTTGGTCAACTGGCTGCGCTCAAGTTCGTCGAAATCCACCTGACTTTCGAGCACCTCGCGCAGCGGGTTGTAGTTCATCGGATTGATCTGATACGGCGACAGCGAACTCATCATCGCTTTGGTGATGATGGAGAACGGATTTTCCGGCATGTGCAGCCCGGTCATCCACGGCAATTTCGGCGGCGCAAAGCGCTGGCCAGCATCGGATATCGCCTTCCAGAAATTGTGCAGCGCCTCGCGCGCGCCATCGTTGCCGCGCAATTTGCCGTAGGCGTACACCACCGCGTTCATGGAACCCGCGCTGGTGCCGGAAATCCCCTCGATCTCAATGCGGCCATCTTCCAGAAATTTATCCATTACACCCCAGCCGAAGGCGCCATGCGCGCCTCCGCCTTGCAGCGCAAAATTAATTTTTTTCGTCACGCCCGAGTAGGGAGCCGGAGCGCTTCTGGATTTCGCCATGTTCTGTCTGCCTTTCGCCGATTCTGCTGCTACCCGCTTAGTGCGCCGTCCAGCCGCCTTCAACCGAAATGTTGGTGCCGGTGATCGACGCCGCCGCATCCGAACAGAGGAACAACGCCGTACCTGCCACCTGCTCTGTCGTGACGAATTGCTTGGTCGGCTGCGCTGCCAACAACACGTCGCGCTTGACCTGTTCTTCGGTGATGCCGCGCGCTTTCGCTGTGTCAGGAATCTGCTTTTCCACCAGCGGCGTCAGCACATAGCCCGGGCAGATTGCGTTCACCGTAATGCCATACTCAGCGACTTCCAACGCGATGGTTTTGGTAAAGCCCATGATGCCGTGTTTGGATGCGACGTACGCCGATTTAAACGGTGATGCCACCAGCGCGTGCGCGGAGGCCACGTTGATGATGCGGCCCCATTTTTTGGATTTCATATAAGGCACGGCCATGCGCGTGCCATGAAACGCCGACGACATGTTGATGGCGATAATCGCATCCCATTTCGCCACCGGGAATTCCTCGACCGGCGCGACGTGCTGAATGCCAGCGTTGTTGACCAGAATGTCCACGCCACCCAAATCCGCTGCGGCTTTTTTCATCATCGCTTCGATTTGATCGGGCTTGCTCATGTCCGCGCCGTCGTAAGTCACTTTCACACCGTATTTCGACGCCAGACCGGCGCGGATTTTTTCAATTTCCGCCGCGTCGCCAAAGCCGTTCAGCACCAGGTTGATGCCTTCCTTGGCGAAACCTTCCGCAATGCCCAGACCAATGCCACTGGTGGAACCCGTCACTACCGCGTTCTTGCCCTTGAGTGTTGTCGCCACGATATACCCCTTAGTAAAAAGTCAATGAAAACATATACTTATGAATTAACTGGCTACGCCTAGGCAATATGCCGCCGCTGCCGGCCCAGCGATTTCCATTTATTTCTTGGATGAAGGTTTGGCGCCGCCGCCCGCCGCCTTGATGCTCGCACCCGCGATGCTCGCCATCTGGCTTGTCATTGCCTGCATATTCTCGAACGCCTTGTTGGACGTTTCGATCATATCTTTTACCGCGTTGGCCATCATGTCACCGCTGTCCATTGCGGAAGACTTTCGCTGCTCGATGGCCGACGCCGCGTTTTTGGCAAGACTAGTGTAGTTCGATTGCATCACCTCGGTGACGTCTTTTTGCATGGTCGTCACGAGGTCATACACGTTGCGCCAGTAATCCATCAGTTGCTCGGGTTTCGCCATCTGCGGGCCGAGGCGCGACACTTCCGACAAATCCTTCGCCGAAGCCAGTGTGTTGGCATTGGCGGCCGTCGTCGACAGTACCTGCTTGGCAGCCGCCATGTTCAATTCAGCCAGTCGCTGCATGCCTTCAAACGACGTGCGCATCAGGGCAACCAACACTTCCGAACTTGCCTTTTGCGCCGCAAACATATGCTCAAACTTGGGATTAGACATTGCAGTCTCCTTTAAGCTTTGATACCGGTAAAGTCGTTCTTGTGGGCACGACGCGCCAACAAGTAACGGAAAGATATTAATTAAGCGGGATGGAAGCCAAGTATGCTATGACAGGCGCGACATTCTATACTAAATAATTAACATATTAGTGACTAAAATCAGGCATTGCGACTTCGGTACGGACTTACTGCACACTTTGCCGAAAAATTGACCGCGCTCAGAACTGGTTGATACTCCCATCTGAATTAAACCCGCAAGCCGCGCCACTGGCAAGAATATTCAGCTCGTCACTGCCCACAGGATGTCGGTACCATTGGTCGAGTAACTTATCGGGAAGATACCGGTGGCAGCGAACCAGTGACAGGAACCCCTACTGACGGCATGGTATTTGGCGGAATACCGGCCACGCGCGCATCCGACTTAACGGACAACGCCGTCGGCGAGCTCCCGCGAGCCGGCAACTCCCGTTCCACCGTTACGCCGCCGCGTTCCAGCACCACCTTACGAGATCGAATCTCCACCAGCGTTACGCCTTCGCGCCCCCGCCCGCCCGTTCGCACGCGCAGCGGCGGCCCGCCGTCAATACTGAACAGCGCCACACCCGTAGCGCGCGGCCCGGCCACGATACCCAGCAACTGCACGCCTTCGATATCGCCGACCGCTGTCTGCGCCGGCGCAGTTCCGCCGAACAGGCGCGCAATGGCCTCGCCACCGCCGGCAGACTTCGCGGAAGGCAAGCCGCCGCTGGCCGTCACCGCCCTGGAATACTCCGGCACGGCAGCGCTTTTCGCCGTGATGTGCATCGCCCAGATCACGGCACAGGTCAGCGCGCCCGTGGCTCCAAGCACCCCCAAAATACCCAGCGCCGCAACGCCCAGTTGCGCTGAGGGCACGCGCCGGTCCGGAGGAATATAGAAGGAACGATCAAGTTGCATGCCCATAGTGTAACCGCTGTTGCGCCGCAAAATTCATCGCCCCTGCGGGCGACCCGCCGACCGCCTACTTTCTGAAAACCAACGGTAACTGGCTCGAGACAGGCTAACCGGAAAAATTTCCTAAGTATTTGTTTTAATTAAATTTTTAAGCGCCTGCCGGAAATTGCTTACTGCCATACAGTTTTGATAAATTTACACCTGTTATCAGGTAGGTTACTACCTAGTAGCGCGGTTCGCAGTTTCTTCACAAAACATGCAATGCCAATAATTATCGAGGAATTAATGAAAAATCTCAGCTTTTGGCGTCAAACGGTGGCCATTGGGCTTGCCGTATTGTTTGGCCTCACCGGACTCACCGGCTGCTCGGATAACAATTACGCAGTGGCCCCTGCCGCATCGACCACCGTCACCGGCACCGTTGCGGGCGGCGCGGCGCTGGTCGGGGCTGCAGTCACCGCCACCGGCGCCAACGGCGCAACCGCCACTGGCGTAACCGGCCCTGGCGGCAGCTACACCATCACGGGCAACCTTACCTATCCCGTCATCCTGAAAGCCGTGAGCGGCGCAACCGCCTACTACTCCGTCGCGACCAGCGCCGGCACCATCAACATCACGCCGCTGACGACGCTGGCACTCGTCGTCAACACGGCGCTCGCAAACAATCTGGATGCTGTCGCCGCCGCGTAGACTACCAACGCCCCGCTGCTCACGCCAGCCAATCTGCAGGCCGCGCAAGCCGTAGTCAACGCCAATCTGGCAACCCAATTCGCCGCCGCTGGCTTGCCATCGACGACCTATGATTTCATCACCACGCCCTTTACCGCCAACAGTACCGGTATCGATCGGGTGATGGACGGCCTGCGCTTTAACTTCAACTTTGCCGCCGGCACCTTCGGCCTGACCACGCCTGCCAACGTACCAGTGGCGTTTAACGAAGCCATCAGCACGGTCGGCATCACCATCGGCGGCACGATAACACCCACCCTGCCAACCACTGGCGGCACCCTGCCACCCGGCGTCGCCAGCAAAGTCGTCACCTTTACCTTCTGCTGCGCCACTGCGGGTGCGCCCTACACCAACGGCCAGCAAGTGCTGTTTACCTTCAGCAGCAGCGGCGCCTTGTTCCTGACCAACGCGTTTACCACCGTCGCCACCACCTTCACGGTCACTGCCAGCAACGAATACGTGTGGACAGACGCTTCGGGCCTCAAGTACAGCCTGTCGCTGCTCAATGGCGCCATCCGTGAAGTCAATCTGAACAACGCGGCTGGAACCTTCCTCGGGCAATTCAACAATCCGGTCGAAGGCTCTGCCAACAGCAGCACGGGCAACGGCACAAACACCGGCAGCGTCACTGCGGTGTTTGGCGCAGGCCCCTACAAACTGGCATACACCGCCTCAGACGGCATCGGCATTGATTCACGCGGGTTGGTCAACATGACCATCACCACGGACACCAATGGCCGCATGACCGGCTACGATGCCAACCCGTCCTGCACCACCAATTGCGAACGCCCGCTCATCGGCACCAACTCCGTGGCGGAGCTGGCGGGCAACGCGATTATTACCATGGGCCGCTGGAACGGCGGCACCACTGCGGGTAATTTCTTCGCGTCGCCGGCCAAAACCTTCAGCACCACGCAAGGGTTTCATTACATCGCCGCTGTTACACCGTCTACATTCCCCACCGGCGTGATTACCCCGTATGCCAGAACCGCATCAACGCTGCCCACCGTAGACAATGGCAGCGGCGGTACGAGTGGTTCCGTCACGGGCAGCGTGAGCGTCGATTACTTCACCGATAAAGTCGCCATCGACGTCACCATAACTCTGGGCGGTGTATCGCGGCGGATCGTGTCGAATGGCGCATTTGTAACCCCCGGAAACTCCGAACTGACCTTCACGCGCACGTCGGGGATCATCGCGGGTTCGATTCCCATCCCGCAAAATGGCACGACCTGCACCGCCGCGCTCGGCTGCAACGCCACCTTCCGCGGAACCATCGCAGGCAACAACAGCGGCGGTACCCGCGTGGGGCTCACCTACGTCATTTCCACCACGGGGCTCAACGCCGACGTGATACGCGGTGCGATCCTGTTCTAGACTTGATGGTTTTGCAGCATACGCTACGCTATCGCCGATGACCGGCGCTAGCGCATGCTGCCCCTCGCAAAGGGCAAATGTTATATAGTGCGCCGTGAGTTACGCCCCCTAACATTCCGGCGCGCAGTGATCTAACCTCATGTTCCGCAAATACAAGCTTCACGGCTTCACCCTCATCGAACTCATGGTGGTGCTGGTAATCCTCGGCGTACTGGCCGCGCTAGTGGTGCCCAACATCGTCGGCCGCACGGATGACGCTCGGGTGACCGCTGCGCGCACTGACATCGCCGCGCTGTCTCAAGCCTTAAAGCTGTATCGCCTCGACAATGGCGGTTATCCCACTGCCGCGCAGGGGCTGGCGGCGCTGACGCAAAAACCGTCGACCGCGCCGGTGCCGTCCAACTGGAAACGCTACGTCGAAAAACTGCCGAACGACCCGTGGGGCCGTCCCTACGGTTACGCGCAACCGGGCATCAAGGGCGATTTTGACGTCTTCAGCTACGGTGCCGACGGCAAGCCTGGCGGTGAAGGGGCCGACGCCGATATCGGCTCGTGGCAATAATGCCACGTGCACTGACCGGTGCACTGCCGGAAATAATTCATAAGCATCTGTTTTTATTGAGCATTTAAGTTCCCCCTCCACCGTAGGCGCAACGCCATGCCACGCCAACGCATCAGCTCAGGTTCCACTTTCGAAGCGCAAATCGGCTATTCGCGCGCAGTGGTCGCTGGCGACTGGGTGTTCGTTTCCGGAACCAAGGGCTTTGACTACGCGGCAATGACCATCGCGCCGGGTTTGCTTGAGCAAACCGAGCAATGCCTGAAAAACATCGCAGCGGCACTGCGCGAAGCCGGTTCAAGCCTGAAAGATGTGGTGCGTGTGACCTACGTGCTGCCCGACGGCGGAGAATTCGAGAAATGCTGGCCGGTGCTGCGCAAATATTTTGGCGACGTGCGCCCGGCGGCGATGATGATCTCGGCGGGCCTTGCCGATCCGCGCATGAAAATCGAAATCGAAGTGACAGCACTGAAGGGCTCGGAATGACATTGCCGCGCGGCCTCCGCATCGTCGGTTTCACGCTGGTCGAACTGCTGGTTGTTCTGGTGGTGTTGGCCGTGGCGACGTCGCTCATCACCGTGAGCGTTTCAGCGGCAAGCGGCCATGTGCTCGAAGGCGCAGGCGAGCAACTCGCCGCGTCGCTGGAAGAAGCGCGCTGGCAGGCGATCTCCACCGGACGGCGCATAGCATTCGAAACACCCGCCGGGCAGGCGCCGTTGTGGCACGAGCAATTGGCCGACGGTACGTGGCGCACACGCATGCTGCCTGCGGGCGCTGCTGATGCGTATCCACCCGGCGTCACTCTGCAAGTCGCGGCAACGGGCAACGCAACAGCGGCCCCCGCGCGCATCGTGCTCGGGCCGGAACCGGTCGGAGCTGGCGCGTGCGTGCAGATCTCGCACGAGGGTGCGCATCTTGCAGTCGTCAGCGATGGCATCGCGCCATTCGCGGTACGCCGTGGCGCGGGCTGCTGACAGGCCGGA
Source organism: Betaproteobacteria bacterium (assembly GCA_900299145.1). Classification (GTDB taxonomy): domain Bacteria; phylum Pseudomonadota; class Gammaproteobacteria; order Burkholderiales; family SG8-41; genus UBA5216. Next base: position 37,319 of record OMIN01000124.1, read on the forward strand.
CACTGCAATGAATCACAAGCCGCGCGGCTTCACGCTGATCGAAGTGCTGGTGGCGCTGGCGATTATTGCCGTGGCGCTCGGCGGCGGCCTGCGCGCGCTCGGCCAGCTCACGCACAGCGCGCAACGCCTGCCGCAGGTGGTCGCGGCGCAGGCATGTCTGGATAACGCGCTCGCTACCGTGCGTCTGACCGGCAGGCGGCCCCCCGCGGGCGAGCAGCGCAGCGCGTGCGTGCAAGGCCGCGATACTTACACGGTGGTGCTGTATGTCATGCCCACGCCCAACCCCGCGCTGATGCGCATCGAAGGCCGCGCGCTCGATGCCGACGGCCACGCCACTGCGCAAATCGTCAGCCTCGCGGGCGACAGTTGATGCGCGCGCTAGATAAAAACTCCAGCGGCTTCACACTGGTGGAACTACTGATCGCACTGGCGCTGTTTGCCATCATGAGCCTGCTGGCGTGGCGCGGGCTCGACGCCGTGCTGCAAAGCCGCGCCTCGGTGGAAGCGCCGGGACGCGCGGCGCTGGCGCTCACCGCCGCATGGACGCAGCTTGAAACCGATCTGCACGCGGCGCGCGGCACGGGCATGATCGCGCCGGCGGGAACACCGCCGGGCGCGGGCACGCCACACATCACCGCCAGCGCCCAACAACTCGCGCTGTTGCGCGTGCCCGCGCATTGCGCCGGGTGCTGGGAAGGCGTGGTCTACGATATTTCCACCGGCGCCGAAGGTGACAGCGCGCCGGTGCTGCGCCGCCGTACCACCGCCTTACACGTTGACGCAGCCGCCGCGCAGGCCGCGCTGGAAACGCTTACACAACAACCTGCTGTGGGCGGCGGTCACGTGCTGATGCGCGGCGCGACTGTAATGCGCCTATCCGCGTGGCGCGTCACCGGCGAAGGCCTTGGTGCGTGGTCAACACTGAGCGGTGCTCTCGAAAACGTCTTCCCGGCCAGCGCCGTGCAGCGTCAAAATGGCATCAAAGCCGCGCTCAAAATCGAATGGCAATTGGCAGCACCCTGGGACGGCTGGGTGTCCAAAGTGGTTCTTCTGGAGAATCGCTGGTGAGCGCCCGCGCGATGCAAATTCACCCACAGTCTGACTCTCGACCGTGGTTGGGATCACGCGTCGGTCCGCAGCGCGGCGCGGCGCTACTGGTAGCGCTGCTAATCGCCGCGCTGGTGAGCATCACGCTGACGCTGATGCTGCAACGCCAATCCGCCCTTGCCGCCATTGAATGGCAGCTACGCGAAACGGCGCAGGCACGGCGCATTTTGCAAGGCGCCGAAGACTGGGCGCTGCTGATCCTGCGCGAAGACGCCCGCCGCTCGGCCATCGATCACCTCGGCGAGCCGTGGGCGATTCCGCTGCGCGAAGGCCGGCTGGCGGATTTTCTGAAATCGTCCGACAGCGCGGGGGCCTTTGCCGCGGAACTCGCCGGCAGCCGCGTGCAGGACGTGTGGCTGTCGGGCCAGATCACCGACGCGCAAGCGCGCTACAACCTCACGCGGCTCGCCACCGGCGGCGCACCCGCACAGGAACGCGCCTTGTGGCTGCGCGTCGCGGCACAGGCCGGCGTACCGGCGGATGTGGCTCGCGCCGCCGCCGTGCGATTCATCGCCCCGCCGCCCGCGAAAGACGGCGCGCGCGACAACCCGTCCCCCGCGCACCAGCCGCCGGTATCACTGGCGCACTTGGCGGTGCAGGCGCCTGCCATTGCGACTTATCTCACCAGGCTCGCCGAAGTCGCCGTCGTTCTCCCCGAAGCCACGCCGATCAATCTCAACACCGCGAGCAAACCGGTGTTGATGGCGCTGTTGCCCAGCCTCGATGACAAACTCGCCGAGCGTTTTCTGCAATTGCGGCAACAGGCGCCATGGCGCGACCTCAACGCCGTCAACGCCGCGTTCCCTGATCAGCCGCTGAACGCCGATGCCGCGCAAGCTGGCGTAACCTCGCGTTACTTCACCATCCGCGCCCAGGTGCGCTTGGGCGCGGACCCGGCCACCGCCACCGAAGCCAGCGCCACGACGCTGGTGGAACGGCTGCCGCAGGAAAATCGCACGCGCGTGGTGAGGCGTGAGTTTGGGGTGACGGATCGGTAAGGCGTGTTTTGAAGTCACATATTAAGTATTTGTTTTTATTGTAGTTTTTTCATCACCGCACCAAACTTAAAGGCCGCCTTGCTCCCGGCTGCACTCACGCAGCGTGCTAACATTTAACGTTGCTTACCGAAGAACCGTTGTGGCACTCGCGCTCGACATTTGTAATTTGCGCGGAATTTTGATCGAACCCAATCAGCAACCCAGGAATCACGTCCGATGAAAGTTATAACAATTTCCAAACCCGGCGGCCCCGAAGTTCTCACGCTGGAAGATCGCCCTGCGCCCGCGCCCAAGGCCGGCGAAGTGCTGGTTAAAGTCGCGGCCACGGGCGTCAACGGTCCCGACATGATGCAGCGCAAGGGGCTTTACCCTGCCCCGCCAGGTGCATCTGATTTGCTGGGGCTGGAAATTTCGGGCGAAGTCACCGCCGTGGGCGAAGGCGTTACGCGCTGGAAAGCAGGCGATTTGGTGTGTGGCCTCACCAACGGCGGTGGTTACGCGGAATATTGCGTGATCGATGCGAATCATTGTTTGCCGATACCCAAAGGCGTGTCGCTGATCGATGCGGCGGGTTTGCCCGAGACGTTTTTTACCGTGTGGAGCAATGTGTTTATTGGGGCACAGTTGAAAGCCGGCGAAACCTTTCTGGTGCACGGCGGCGCGGGCGGCATCGGCAGCACATGCATCCAGTTGGGCAAAGCCTTCGGCGCAAGAGTCATCGCCACCGACAGCCCGGACTCACGGTGCCAGTTGTGCCGCGATCTGGGTGCGGACCGCGTAATCGATTACAAAACCGAGGATTTCGTCGAAACCGTGCGTACGATGGGCGGCGCCAATGTGATACTCGATATCGTCGGCGGCGCCAACATCGAAAAGAACATCAAGGCGGCGTCACCCGACGCGCGCATTATTCAGCTTGCCTTTGCCGCCGGCTCGAAAGTGGAAATCAACTTGATGCCGGTCATGTTAAAGCGGCTGGTGTACACGGGCTCGACGCTGCGCACGCGTCCGGTGGCTTACAAAACGCGCGTGGCGCGCGAACTCGAAGCACAAGTCTGGCCACTGATCGAGGCTGGAAAAATCCGTGTGGTCACCGGACGCACGTTCCCGCTGGCACAAGCCGCTGCCGCGCACGCCATGATGGAATCGGCCGGTCACACCGGCAAAATATTGCTGACGGTTGCCGGCACATAACGCAGCGGCTTTCGCGTCGAGAGTAGTGGCTAACCCGTAGAGGGAGTTGTGGTCGATTTCGCGCGTTCGAAACTGGCAAGATTTTGAAATGCAACTATAATGAATATAGCTTTTGCAAGGAGCGGCGATTGATCGATGTAGACACCTGCGCCGTCCGCACAGGCTGGTTCGCATCTTTCGTTCGCGTATTTGGTTCGCGTACTTGATTCGCGTCGTCAATGGCATCCCCGGAACAGAAGCTCAATGATCTACCACGCTCAAACCGTCTTCACGCGCACTACTAAAGGCGTGCGCGAAGCGCGCAGCACCAAATTGCCGCGTGAACTGAGCCGCATTTTCGCGGCGGTAGACGGCAAGGCGACCGTCGCAGAACTCATCAGCAAGTCTGGCGTGCCGGAAGGTCACTGCCATCTCGCGCTGGAGCAACTGGGCAGCGAGGGCTACATCCGGGTGTTCTCTGGGCCGGATCTAGACCCCAAAAACCGGCTCAACATCACGCAACCGATCAAGATTTCCGACGTCATTCAGGCCTCGGACGACAACGACAGCGACGAACTGGACTTCACATCGGCCGAAGGCGTGGCAAAGGTTCAGAATGAAGCCAGCGAACGCGCCAAGGCCGAAGCCGAAGCCCGGTCCCGTGCCGAAGCCGCGGCGGCAGCAGCCGCCAAGGCCATGGCGCGGCAGGAAGCTGAAAAACGCGCGCGGGTCATAGCCGAGGCGCGCGTCAAGGCCGAATCCGAAGCGCGCATGCGGGCCGAAGCCGAGGCGCGCGCCCGCGCTGAAGCAGCGATGAAAGCCTCGCAGGAGGCCAAGGCAGCGGCTGACGCCAAGGCCAAATCAGAAGCCGAAGCCCGTGTGCGCGCCGCGATGGAAGCCAAGGTCAAGGCTGAAGCCGAAGCGCGCGCGCGCGGCGAGGCCGAAGCGCAAGCGCGCCGTCAGGCACAGCAGAACGAACTCGCGGAAGCTGCCGCCAAAGCAAACGCCGACACTGAACAACGCACGCAAGCCGAGGCACTGGCGCGCGCTGAAGCCGAAGCGCGCGCGCGAAGTGCGCTCGAAGCGCAGATGAAAGCCATGTCCGAAGCACTGGCACGCGCGGAGAAACAGGCGGCGGAAGAGGCCGCCAAGCGCGAACAGTTTGAGGCTGAGATTCGAGCCCGTGCCGAAGCCGAACATAAAGCGCTCGAGGAAGCTGAGATGCGCGCCAGAGCGGCAGAGCGTGCCATCGCCGAAGCGCGCGCCATGGCCGAAGAAGCCGCACGCGCCAAGGCTGAAGCCGAATCGCAGGCGCGCGACCGCACGCGAGATGCCGAGGCGCAGGCGCGTGTGCAGCAGGCAATGAAAGCGCTGGAAGAAGCCAAGGCGCGCGCCGTCGCCGAGGCTGAGGCCAAGGCCAAGGCTGAAGCACGTGCGCAAATGGAAGCCGAGCTGCGCAAGGTTCAGGAAGCCGAGCGCGAAGCGCGCGAAGCCGAACTTGCACGCGCCCGTGAAGCCGCGGACGAGCAGGCGCGTGACATGGTGCGCGACCTGCAGGAACAGGCGCGCATGGCCAAGGCCGAGGCCGAAGCACAGGCAGCCTCGGAAAGGCTTGCGCGGGAAGAAATCGAAGCGCGTGCGCAGGCACAGATCCGCGAAGCGCAGGCGCAGATCGCCCGTGCACAAGCAGAAAGCGCTCGCGCACAGGCCGAGAGCGCGAAGGCTCAGGCTGAAAGCGTGGCGCAAGCCGAAAGCGAACGCAAGGCGCGGCTGGAAGCCGAAGCACGCGTCGAAAGCGAACGCAATCTGCGCGAGGAAGCGGTCAATCAGGCGCGCGCCGAGGCTGAGCAGAAAGCCCGCGCCGAAGTTGAAGCGCTGATGGCGGCGGAGAAAAAGGCCCGCGCCGAGGCAGACGCCAAGGCCGAGCAGGAACGCACGCAACGCCAGCAGGCCGAACGCAAGGCGATGCAGGAACTCGCGCAAAAAATCGCGGCCGAGCGCAAGGCACGGGAGCAGGCAGAACAGCAGGCCGCGGCGGCAGCCAAGGCGCGCGAGGAAGCCGAAAAGCGCTTGCTTATTACGGCAGCCGGAGACCCGGAACAGATTCGCAAGGCCAATGAACAGGCTCAGGCCGCTGCCAAAGCCGCCGAGGAAGCTGTCGCGCGCGCTACCGCCATGGCCGAAGCGGCCGCCAAAGCCAAGGCGGAAGCCGAAGCCAAAGTGCGCGCCGAACAGGCCGCGCGCGCCGCCGCCGAGGATCGCGCCAAGGCTGAAGCCGTGCAGCGCGTGGTGCAGGAACAGCAATCGCGCGAACGCGCCGAAACTGAAGTTGCCGCACGCGTGGCGCGCGAACTCAAGGCGCGCGAGGAGGCCGAGCGGGCCGAGGAAGCCAAATATCGTGCCGAGGCAGAGGCGCGTGCACAAAAATCTGCGGCCGAACGTCAGGCGCGCGATGCTGCAGCCAAGGCTGCCGAGCCGGTGCGCGGCCCCGCCCGCAAGAAAAACTGGGCGGTTATCGGCGGCACCGGCGTGGTCGTGACGGCTGCTGCCGGCATCGGGCTGCTGCACCTGATTCCGTTAACCGGGTACGTGCCGGGCGTGCAGGACTTGATGTCGAAGCGGCTGGGCCAGCCGGTGGCTATTTCCAGCATGCGCTATGAGATGTTTCCCTCGTCGCAGCTCACGCTGGAGCGCGTCAGCATTGGCAAGCTGCAAGAGGTCAAAGCCGATGCGATCTACGTGCCGATAGGCCCGCTGGGGCTGATCAGCGGCACACGCAATTTCGATTCAGTGGAAGTCAAGAGCGCAACACTCGACGCCGACTCGCTCGGCCTGATCGCGGGTTGGGTGCGCGCGCAGGCGGGCGAACGCACGTTGCAGGTGAATCGCGTCAGAATCAAGGGCTTCAAGCTGGCCACGCGTGGCATTGAAATTCCACCGTTCGAGGTGAACGCGTCGTTCGGCGACAACGGCGCATTGCGCACCGCCACCATCAACGTTGACAAGGCGCGCTTTGAAGTCGCGCCCAAGGATAAGGCGTGGCAGGTGAAACTTACCGCCACCGGGTGGAAATCGCCCATTGGCCCGGCGGTGGAGTTCGATGATCTGGAAGCCAGCGCCGTGGTGGATGCCAACGGCGCCAACGTCACGGATATCAAGGGGCGTGCCGGCGGTGGCGCACTAACCGGCCAGCTCAAAGCCAGTTGGGGTGGCGCCATTCAGGTTTCAGGCGATTTCAAGCTCGACAATGGCCGCATGAACCAGTTGATGCCGGCCTTCACGCGTGATTTCAGCGCCAGCGGCACAGTCAGTCTCACCGCCAACTACGCATTCAGCGGCGCTACGCTGCAAACTCTGTTCGATAACGTGCGGCTTGAGGGGCCTTTCACCCTCGCCGGCGGCGAGCTCAATAACGTAGATGTGGTGCGTGCGTTGCAAACCAACCGCGCCGCCGGCCAGCGCGGCGGCAAAACGCGCTTTGACACGCTGACCGGCGCCGTGCAGGTTTCCGGCAGAAACTACAGCTACCGCCAATTGCAGCTGAGCTCGGGGCCGATGAACGCGACGGGCGCGATCGACGTGAACGAAGGCGCACTGTCGGGCCGCATCAATGCCGAACTGGGCACCAAGGGCGTGGTAGTGGCGCGCGGCGCGCTGACGCCCGGCGGAACCTTGCGCGATCCTGTACTGCGGTAGGCGCGGAAAGCACACGAAGACACAATACCAACAAAAACGGCACGCAGCGTTATCGCTGGCGTGCCGTTTTCCTTACTGCCGCCCCGTGCGCTTACACCGCGCGGCGCAACGCCTCAATACGCTCTTCCAGCGGCGGATGGGTCATAAAGAGCCGGCTGATGCCGCCGCCGCCGGAGATACCGAACGCAGCCACGGCCTTGGGCAGCGCGGCTTGCTCCTGATTGAGTTTCAGACGTTCCAGCGCCGCGATCATCTTTTGCTTGCCCGCGAGCTGCGCGCCGCCGGTATCCGCGTGGAATTCGCGGTAGCGCGAAAACCACATCACGATCATGTTGGCCAGCACGCCCAGCACCAGTTGCGCGATCATGGACGATACGAAAAAGCCGATACCCTCCCCGCGCTCATTCTTGAAAATCATGCGGTCGACCACGAAGCCGACAATGCGCGAGAGGAAAATCACAAAGGTGTTGACGACACCCTGCACCAGCGTCAGCGTCACCATGTCGCCGTTGGCAACGTGACTCACTTCATGGCCGAGCACGGCTTCGGCTTCGTCGGCGGTCATGTTGTTCATGAGGCCGGTACTCACCGCGACCAGCGCGCTGTCGCGGTTCCAGCCGGTTGCAAAGGCGTTGATTTCGGGAGAATCGTAAATCGCCACTTCCGGCATGCCAATGCCGGCCTGTTCCGCCTGCCGCTTGACCGTGTTGACCAACCACTGCTCGGTGGCGTTGGCCGGCGTTTCAATGACATGCGCGCCCACAGAGCGCTTGGCCATCCATTTCGACATCAGCAGCGAAATTATCGAACCGGCAAAACCCATCACCATCGACATGATCAGCAGCGCATTGAAGTTCAGCCCGCCGGACTGATTCATGATGCGGTCGACGCCCAACAGCCGCAGCGTGATGCTGATGACCACCAAAATTGCCAGGTTGGTCATCAAAAACAGAAATATGCGCTTCATGGTTTTCCTCGTAAGTATTATTAAGCGAGTCGATGCCTTGGCCCGGAACCGTTAACGCGTTCGATGCGTTAGATGGGGACGCGGCGCTGGAGTTCAATAGTCGCCGCATTCGCATCATCAATCATAAGCATTTGTTTTTATTGATTTTTTTATTTGTGTTTGCCAGCGAACTCCAGCAGAGCGGCCAGCACATTCGCGCCGTTCTGGTGCGGTGGCAGGACATTCCAGAATTCCGCGTTGGGCATCAGCTCCTTCATCGCCCACGCTGATGAGGTGGAATGCGAGGCATCCGCGCCCGGCAATATCAGCGACGGCGTCTTGATATTCAGCAACTGCTCGCCCGTTGCACCCGAGGGCATGGTATCGCCATACAGCGCATCGCGGCTTTGCTCGCAGATGGCAATGTACTTTGCCACGTCGTGCTTTACGTATTCGGCGCGGAACGCGGCATCGTTGGCGTTTTGCGACGCCCACGGACCAGCCTCCGGATCGAGCCAGAAATTCTTGCCGCTACCATCACGTTCCGCACGCTCTGCTGCGGCAGCCAAGCCGTTCGCGCGCACGAATTCAATGTGACGGTTGTAAAAACTGCGCCCCTTCTGCATCCACAAATAGCCGCCCACCGGCCAGTGCAGCAGCAACCCCGTGCAACGTGCCGGATTCAAAACCGCCATCGCCGCCGCCACCGACACCCCCATACAGCCGCCGACGATCCACGCCTGTTTTACGTTCAGGTGGTCGAGTATGGCAAAGCCCTGCCGTGCAAAAATCTCCCAAGTCAGCTTTTCCACACGGCCACCGGATTCGCCCGCCTCGCGCCGGTCATAGGCTACGCAGGTAAAGGATTTCGACAACGTATTGATGGCATCCATTTCCTTCCACACACCGCCGCGCGTCCAGCTGCCGATGGTGGAGTTGAACCCGCCAGGCGCAAGCATCAGCAAGTGCGGACCACTGCCCTGCACGTGATAATTGACCTTGAGTCCGTCGATGGTGGCAAATGGCATGCTGGATCTCCCTGTGCTTTTTGATGGATGAGGATCATTTTACCGTAGCCGGGACGGTGGCACGGTAAACGCAGAATGGCAAAAGCACCATTGCCGATAGGGGATTAGTATTCACTATCTCCAGCTGTTCACGCCGCCAACGCATCCACCAACGGTGCAATGGCATTGGCGTAGTATTCGAGCAGCGGACGTTGCGCCGATACCGCAAAGTACAAACCCTCGCGTTCGGACACCATGTGCCGCAACGTGAGCATGCGTAACCCAACGCCAATGGCGTAATCGAGATCGCTGCGGGGCACGTAGACTTTCGCACCCGCGGCCTCCAGCCGGCGCGCGAGGGCATAAGCGTTGGTTTTCAACTCAATCTCGGCAAAGCCGGTGTCCGGTGCGGCACGCACGAAAAGGGTGGCCACCAGCGACACCGGCAGCACCGGTATCACGTCACGGATCGCATCCATCAGCACGCCGCCCACCGCCGTCACCGCGCGGTGGCGGGCGGCTTCATCCATGCTGCGAAAATCAATGCCATGGCGCGTGACATACTCACGTATCGAAATCGGCTTGCCGAAATTCACGCAGGCGTAACCGTAGCGGTACCACGCGCCGCGCAACATCAGCCATACGTTGTGCAGGAAAAACGACACCACGGTAGCGGTAGCGCCGAAAAATCCGCGCCGGGGCAAAGTGGTATCCAGTTTGCGCAACAGCGTGCGGTCTTCCAGCACGCGGTCGTAGTTGATACCCACGGGAATGAAAATCAGGTCCCGGCCGGAATCCGAATTGAACGATTTCAGCATGTAATCGAGCAAACCAAGTTTGGGGGCACGTAATTTGCCGTCCGCCGACAAGCCGCCCTCGGGATACACCGCCTGCGGCACGCCGCCCTCGGTGGCCATTTGCACGTAACGCTGCAGCACCACGCGGTACAGCGGATCGCCCGAATTGCGCCGCACGAAATACGCCCCCAGTGAACGAATCAGGCTTTGCAGCGGCCAGATGCGCGCCCATTCGCCCACCGCGTACGACAACGCGGTGTGCTCCGCGGCGAGAAACGCCACCAGCAGATAATCCATGTTGCTGCGGTGATTCATCACAAACACCACCGACGAGCGTGGCGGAATCGCCAGCAGCGCCTCGCCATCGGTGTACCCCAGCCGCACGCGATACAACCAGCGCGCATAGTACTTCGCGATGCGGTAACCCCAGCGAAAATACGCGTAGGCATTGAATGACGGCACAATCTCCCGAGCGTAGGCATCCACGCGCGCCATCACCACGCTGCGCGGCACGTGCTGTTCCTCGCAATAGCGTGCCACCGCCGCCTGCACTTTTTCATCGTGAAACAGTCGGTCGATCAGCACCTGGCGGCGCGTGAGCTTGAATTCTGGAATCTCGATATTGAATCGCGCGTTGACCTCGTCGATCACGCGATTCATTTTGCGCCGGAAATACCAGCGCACGCCTGGCAGCAGAAAAAATTGCACCACGGCCGCAGCCGAAAGCACAACCAGCACCACCACTAACCACAACGGCAAATAGATGCTCGTGCCCATGCAGGTCTCCTCGGCCTAATAGTACGCCGCCAATTGATGGACTATCAGGCAGCGAATCGCGCTTCGCAACTCTTTGTATTCATTGCATTAATCTCTCGTGCACTTAAATAACACGTGATAGCAGGTCTATTTCGACGATATTTGTTTCACTATCTTGTTACATTGTTGTTGTAATTTTTGGAAAGAAGCATCGCTAAATACATGATTTTAATAGCAATAATTCAGTCCATTCCCTTACAATAGCTGCATAAGCATAAGAAACCGTTCCAAGCCGCCAGCGCTACAGGCCTTCGCGTCAGCATGAGCAGCAATTTCATTTTTGATCCCCACCTTTCGGACGAGGAGCTGAAAGGATTTTCGCGCACCATCGCCGAGATCGAATGGCTGCTGCTGATACTTGTGCTGCTGTATCAGCTCGTGTTGTCGCCAGATCAATTTGCATCGACCGCTCTGTCGATGGCCATGTTTTTTTACGCGGCATTTGTGCTGTTGTTTCGGTACGTCAATTTTTACCGCCGCGAAGCCTACTGGAAGCTCGCCGTCGAGACCAGCATGATGATTGTTTTCATCACTTGGGTACTGATGTACACCGGCCGGCTTTCAAGCCCGCTGCAAAATCTTTACCTGCTGGTTGTCATCACCAGTTCGCTCACGCTGGGACGCCTATCCACCGTGGCCGCGATGGCGATCATCGCACTATGCTATCTGTGGCTTGGCTACCCGGTGCGGCATGAGTCGTCATTCCAGTCTTTCGGCGCTGATTTCATGGCGCGCTTTGCGCCACTGGTAATGGTCGCCTATGTCACCACCATGCTCACCCGCGACACGCGCGTCGCCATGCGGGAGGTCAAGGCGCTGTCCGAAACTGACGACCTCACCGGAATCATGAACCGCCGCGCTTTCACTGCCATGAGTACGCACACGCTAAACCTGTCGCACCGCTATGGCCGCAATTTCAGCATCGTCATCATGGATTCGGATAGCCTGAAACAGGTCAACGACGCTCACGGCCACGAAGCCGGCGACGCGCTGCTCAAATCAATGGTGGAACACGCGCAACTGGAGTTGCGCAAGGCGGATCTCATCGCGCGCTATGGCGGCGACGAGTTCGTCATCCTGCTGCCGGACACCAACCTCGATGGCGCCACCCTGACCGCTGAGCGCATCCGCGCAAGGATAGCGGCATCACCCCTGATCGCGCATGGCAAGCAGATTCCCATCACCGCGAGCATGGGCGTTGCGTCCTATCCGGTTCACGGCATCAGCTACGAACAATTGTTTGAAGCGGCCGACGCCGCGCTCTACCTCAGCAAATCGCAGGGCAAGGATCGCGTCACTGTCGCTCAGCCGGCGCCCTCGGCGCGCCCCGCCTGATTGCCGCCGGGCTCTGTTGATGGCCCCGGGTGTCGCGTGCGCCCAGCCCGAAAATAATCCACGTTATCGTAAAACGCCGCGTCGCGGTTGGCTTCCCACCAGCCGGGCACACCCAATACTGGCAGCGGTGACAGATCGCGTGGCTCTACAATCTCGGCGAGGAGCGCCTGGGCCGCCATATCGTAATGGGCGATACCCGGACTGCTGCCCGAAGCGGCTTTTGTGTTCACATCCATAACGTTGCCGGTCGACAACAAGAGCGCGTGCCCGGTCATGCCGATATACGGTGACAGGGCCTTCTCATATAACGCGTGGCCGACGATCAGGCAGCGTGTGGTGGTCTGAAACGTGTTGCGCGCGTCCCGCAGTACCCGCCCCCACGCGAAAGCGCGCAGGCCGTCGAGCACCTCGCGGCTGCAACTGAACACCAACACGCCGCTTTCGTCGAACAGTGTCAAGGCATCGCGCCTGCGGTTGCGTGTGGAGGCCAGATTTGAGCGTAGCTCCCGCGCGTGGCCACGGTTCAGTGCCGACTTGATATGCGGAAAGGTCAGCCACACGACGGCATTAAAAAAGTCGTGCCAGTTGGCTACACGCATGGGCACAATGCCTTCATCATGTATGCGCAGTTCGTAGTCCGCGGCCTTGGGTGCGTCTTTCCCGGTGACGTTCACAAATCGCAGGGGCTGCCCGCCGCCTGACACCACGCCAAGCTCGAGCGCCAGCTCGTTAAGGCGCTCCGGCGCAGGCCATGTATCGCCCGCCAGCGCGAGCGCCAGCGGACGCAGCGGCTCGAACATCGGCGAGCGTTCGGCGAAGCGGCTGTCCCAAATGTCGCACATATCCATCAGCCAAGTGTACGCCAGCCGTGCCATGACACGGCATGGCACGGTAAAATCCCTCGCTTCGCATCGATACAATTCATCATGGAAACTCTGGATTGCGCCGTAATCGGCGCTGGCGTGGTGGGTCTCGCCATAGCGCGCAAGCTTGCCCGCGACGGGCGCGAAGTCATCATTCTCGAAGCTGAAGATGCCTTCGGCACCCACACCAGTGCGCGCAACTCTGAAGTCATTCACGCTGGCATTTATTACGCTTCCGGTTCGATGAAGGCGAAACTGTGCGTGGCGGGCCGCAAAGCGCTTTACCAATATTGCGCAGAACACGACGTCAAACATCAGCGCATCGGCAAGGTGATCGTCGCCTGCGACGAAAGCGAAGTCACGGGTCTCAAGAAATACAAGGCGCAGGCCGAAGCCAACGGCGTCGACGATTTGCGCATGCTCGACCACGCCGAACTGCATGAAATGGAACCCAACGTGCGCTGCGTGGCGGGATTTCTGTCGCCGTCCACCGGCATTATCGACAGCCACGGCCTGATGTTGTCGTACCTGGGCGAAGCCGAGGATCGCGGTGCTATGCTCGCGCTATCCAGCCCGGTTTTAGGTGGCAAGGTCGAAAGCGGCGGCATTGTGCTCGAAGTCGGCGGCGCCGAACCGATGACCGTCAAATGCCGCACAGTCATCATCAGTGCGGGCCTCAACGCGCCAGCGGTTGCGCGCACGATCAACGGCATCCCCGCCGCGACCATTCCACCGACGTTCTACGCCATCGGCCACTACTACACGCTCTCCACCAAATCGCCGTTCAACCGGCTGATTTATCCGGTGGCACGCCCCGACTGGCTGGGCGTGCACGTTACCATTGATCTGGGGGGGCGGGTGAAATTCGGGCCGGATTTCGAGTGGATCGACCGCGTCGATTATCAATTCGACGAAACACGCGAAGCCTCGTTTTACAAAGCCATCCGGCACTACTTCCCCGGCTTGCAGGACGGCACGCTGCAACCCGGCTACACCGGCATCCGCCCGCGCATCACCGGGCCGGGCGAGCCGGTACAGGACTTCACTTTCCAAAATCACACGGCGCACGGCGTGCCGGGGCTGGTGGCGCTCTATGGCATTGAATCGCCGGGGCTGACGTCGTCGCTGGCAATCGCCGACCACGTGGCGTCCTTGCTTGGATAAAACGGGCTATAAAATGTCAATAAAAACAAATACTTATAAAGATCTCTTCCATCTGCATCTGGAATCGCACCGCGACCGCCCGGTGTTATTTCACCTGACCGAAGCGGATTGGGAAGCGGCCCGCAAACGTCACCGCATGCTGGCAAAAAAGCTGCGCGTCACCGTGGGCTCGGACAATCAGATCATTCACGAAGCGCTGAAAACCGCCGATTTCATGATTACCAATGCGGTGCCGCCGCGCGAGCGGTTTCGCGACATCGCGCCGCGCTTAAAGTGGATACAAACCACCGCCGCCGGCATTGATGCACTGATGCCACTCGACTGGTTGCCGAAAGACGTGACGCTAACCAACAATACTGGCGCGCACGGCCCCAAGGCTGAAGAATCCTGTCTGATGGGTTTGCTGATGCTGCAATCGCGGTTACCAGAAATTCTAAGGAATCAACAAAACCACGTGTGGGACTGTATCTGCACCACGCCCATCGCCGGCAAAACCGTCGTCGTTGTGGGCTTTGGCGATCTCGGTCAGGGCGCGGGCCGCGCGGCAAAAAAACTCGGCATGCAGGTAATTGCCGTCACGCGCAGCGGTACGCCGCACCGGCTGGCCGACCGCGTGGTAAAAGCGTCGCGCATCGACGGCGTATTGCCCAAGGCAGACTTCGTGATTGTTACCACGCCACTCACTGCCGACACGCGCAATCTGATGAGCCGCAGCCGCATTAACCTGCTAAAAAAAGGCGCGGGGTTCATCAATATCGGCCGCGCACCGATCGTGGATTACGATGCGCTGCGTGAAAAGCTCGACAGCGGCCACCTGGGCGGTGCGCTACTGGACGTGTTTTATCGGGAACCGCTACCCAAGGATTCACCGTGGTGGACTACGCGAAACACGGTAGTGATGCCGCACATCAGTTGCGACGATCCGCGCTACATCGCGCGGCTACTCGACACCTGGTTCGAGAATTTCGAACGCTTTCTCGCCGGCAAAAAGCTCAGAAACATCGTTGACCGGCGGCTGGGTTACTGACCCGCCGCCATGCCCCGCATAACCTTACGCCGCAAGTGCGGCGGCTTGACGCGGCGCGAGGTCGACGACGTCGGCGCCGCCCGCCACAGTGCGATCCAGCCGGTAGCCGTGCTGATAGACCGATTGCAGCTTCCAGCCGTTTTCCGGCGTGAGACCTAGCATTGCGCGCAAGCGGCTGACATGCGTATCCAAGGTGCGCGTTGCCGCTGCCTGGCCCCGCCCCCACACCTGCTCCAGCAGAAAGCCGCGGGTCAGCAGTTGGCCCGTGTGGGTCAACAGCAACACTGCCAGATCGTAAGTCTTGGGCGTCAGCGTCAGGCGCTCGCCATCGCGGAAAATCGACCGGTTGCGCGTGTCGATACGCAGCGCGCCCAGTTCGATCACATCTTCATGGCGGGCTTTACCGTAAATGCTGCGCCGCGTAAGCGCCGCCACCCGCGCCAGCAATTCCAGTGAGCGGAACGGCTTGGCCAGACAATCGTCCGCACCGGCATCTAGCATCGCGGCAACGTCGGCTTCGACGTCGTCCTTCAGCAGGCAAATCACGGGGATATCTGATTTTAGTTGCGTCCGCAACTCGGCTATGCCACGCGGGCTACACGTGTCCGGGCCGGTCGAGCCCGCGATCACCACGTCAAAATCCGTACGCGGCAGCTCTCGCACCAAGGCGCTGCTGGCGGTAAACACAGTTACCGTATGTCCGGCCGCCGAGAAAGCTCTCTCGAGCCAATGCACTTCACGGGTGTCACAATCGAGTACTGCAATGTTCATGTTGAAATCCTGTAATCAATGCGGGCGCGAATTTAACGCGGCGCATCTACAGTGAGCAACGGCTGTAACGCCCTTTTTACAAATGTTTTACAAGTACGATACCGTCTAGACATATCCTTCTGCTCAGACTGTTCCGCATACCTGAAATACTTACCGAGTTCTTACGCAACAATGTCCGAACCTACTGCCTCACCGTTATTGACCATAGATCACGTCGCGCATTTTGTGCCGGAACTTGACGCTGCCGCGGCAGCGCTGACAAATATGGGGTTTACGTTGACACCGTTTTCCGCTCAGTCGCACCGGCTTCGGGAAGACGGACCGTTACAACCCGCCGGTACCGCCAACCGCTGCGTCATGCTCGAAAGCGGCTATCTGGAATTCCTGACCCCAACGCACGACACACCCAACGCGCGCCAACTGCGCGATGCCATTGCGCGGTACACCGGCGTTCATCTGATCGCCTTCGGCACACAAGCGCCAGCCAACGATTTTGACCGGCTGGTACGGGAGGGCTTTGACCCGTTGCCGCCAGTGGCGTTGCAACGGCAAGTAGGCACAATGGACGGTGAAGCCACGGCCCGTTTCACCGTGATGCGCGTGCCACCGGACGCCATGGCCGAAGGCCGCATCCAGTACTGCCAGCACCACACCCCTAACGTGGTATGGCAGCCACGCTGGATAAGCCACCCCAATCGCGCCGTGGGACTTGCTGGCGTGCTCATTTGCGCGGACGCCCCCGATGAAGCTGCACAACGTTACGCGCGATTCACCGGGCTGCCAGTCATTGAAAAGGGGCATTTCAGGTACTTGGATACCGCACAGGGATACCTGATATTCGGCAGCCCCACCGACTTTCGAGGATGGCTGGGAATAAACCCGCCGGCGCTACCGTGGATTGCAGGCTATGTCATTGACACTAGCAATTTTGCCGCCACGCTTGAACACGTGAGCGGCCATACGTTAGACCAACGTCTGTTGGTGCCATTGCCAGATTCGTTGGGGGGCGTCATGATATTCCAGCCACTGGGAATGACACCACTACAGATTGAAGGAAGCTGACACATCGCACAACTCTATACTTTGCGTCAGATCCCTACGAATAAGTTTTTCAACCCAACGTGCGACTCTTTTTTCTCTGGTTCGGCACCCTGCTCCGCTGGAGTTTTTTCATCCTGCTGATGGTGGTGGTGTGGGCATACGTATTTTTGCTGATCTTTGCATGGCACGCCGAGAAGCGCGAAACCCTCACGCATCAGGACTTACCGGCATCCGCCAAGGGCCAATACGTCAAGGCTGCCGATCTGACGCTGTATGTGCAGGAAGCCGGACCGCCCACGGGCATGGATGTGCTGTTGATTCCCGGCATCGGCGGCTGGAGCGGTACGTGGCCGCAAACCATGACGCTACTCGCCGAAGCAGGGTTTCATGTGGTCGCCATCGACTTGCCGCCATTTGGCTTTTCCGAGCGGCCGCACGGCGCGCTCTACGGCAAGACGGATCAGGCCGCGCGCATCCTTGGCGTGATGGACGCACTGGGCATTGCCAAAGCGATTCTGGTGGCGCATTCCACTGGCGGCGGCCCGGCGGTGGAAGCCGCCGCCACGCCGCCGCGCCGTGTGACCGGGCTGGTGCTGGTGGACGCGGAACTGGACATCGCGTTCGACCGTAAGGGCAAGACGTATCCGCCGTTTCTGGTGGACTGGTTCCTGTCCACACCCACGCTGCGCGACGGCGCGGTAGCGGCGTTCATCACCAACCCGCTATTCACACGCCGCTTTCTGAACTGGATGAGCCACCGGCGCGGTGCGGATGACACGTGGACGGAGATTTACCGCCAGCCGCTCAAGCTCCAAGGCACCACCACCGCGGTCAGCGCCTGGCTGCCGGCATGGATCGCGAATCTCAAGCCGGCACGCAGCGAAGAGCCGGAAACCTATCGCAAGCTGAAAATCCCCATCCACTTGATGTGGGGCGATTTCGACGCCATCGCGCCGCCGGAACAGGCACGGCTGCTGACACTGGCAGCGCCCGGCACCATCCTGAAAATCGTGCATGGCGCGGGGCATCTGCCGCAGATGGAAGACGCTGCCACCTTCAACAGGCAGTTGCTGCAAAGCCTCAACGTGATGAAATTTGATCTTGACAGCAAGGTGGCTACGGCCACGTCTGAAGCGAAAGCAGACATGAAATCTGATACGAAACCAGATTCAAAATGATTTACAAGTATCTGTTTTTATTGATAATTTTTACATCACCCCTGTCATATGGGCAAGCGCCGCTCGTGGTCGATGTCCCCACGCGTAGCGGCGTCATCCAGCGCTTTCTGCTGCTGCAGCCACCGCAGGAGACACGCGCCAGTGCCGCGGTCATTCTGTTCGCGGGCGGCGATGGCGGCATTGAAATTTCGGCGGACGGCGTCATCAAGCGTGGCGGGAATTTTCTGGTGCGCTCGCGAGCGTTGTTCGCTGAACAGGGCTTGGCGGTGGCCGTGATCGACGCGCCGTCCGACCGCCAGGAGCCGCCGTATCTGGACAATTTCCGCCAAACCCCCGAACACGTGGCGGACGTGAAGGCCGTGATCGCGTGGCTGCGGCAGGAGTTGAAGTTGCCGGTATGGCTGATTGGCACCAGCAACGGCACGCGCTCCGCCGCTTATGTGGCGACACAACTGCCACCAGCGGACGGTGGCGCCGACGGACTGGTGCTGACCTCCACCGTACTGACCGACCGCCGCGGCGTGGCGGTGCCGGCGATGGCGCTTGGCCGCATCAACGTACCGGTGCTGGTGACCCATCACCGGTTAGACAGTTGCCGTGTGACGCTGGCTGCAGATGTGTCGCAACTGACCGGCCGGCTAAAGCACCTTCAAAAGACCGACACCCTGATTTTCGACGGCGGCATTACCGCGGGCGACCCCTGCGGCCCGCGCGCGTATCACGGTTACAACGGCATCGAAGCCGAAGTCGTGGGCAAAATCGCGGCGTGGATCCGAGGTGGCTAAATAGCCTCCATCACAAACTGGCACACCTGCACGGTTCTATTACCCGCCGTCCCCGATCAGCACAAATGGCGCCCAGAACATAGGATGCGCATAGCTGTACTCCATCTTGCCCGAAGCGCCCATTTGACCCGCGTTATCCATCAGCCACAACATGGTCTGACGCAATGCGTCCGCCCGCGTTAGCTTAGGATCTGCCGCCACGCGCTTGAATACTTCCGTGGTCAAAATTCTCGCCGAATCCGTTTCCACCGGCCAATTGCTGACCAATAAAGACCGCGCCCCAGCGTAAAAGAAGGCACGCCCCAGTCCAGACACCGCCTCGCCACCCGCGCCGTCACCCGAACCGGTGTTGCAGGCCGAAAGCACGACCCAATCAGCGTTGAGCTTGAGCGCAAGGATTTCCTCCATCGTCAACAAACCGTCACCATCTATGCCCGCGACCTCTGGCGCGGTCAGTGCCAGAGCGGGTTGATCCAGACCGTTCAAATCTCCTGGAACCAGGCCATGCGTGGCAAAAGCAATTACTTTTCGGTTGGACAGATACGCGCTTTTAACGTTATTTTCGTTGGCCCGGACACCGAGAAACACATCATTGATCATGTCCGCCTTAAGCGCTTGGGCAATACCGCGAATCTCATCGGCTGTCTCAGGCAGCCGAGCGAGTTGTGCCAGCGTGGCAGAATTCGCAATTTGGGGTACGTTACGCAATACGCTGCCTCCCTCGCCACCAGAATCCCCCGCAATGGGCAATGCCACCGCACCTATCTGAAGATTGCGAAAGGTGGAACCGAGCGCGGCAACCTGAATTTTTTGAGTCTCTTCGGCTAACACTTGCTGCGTCTTGCTAAAGTAGGGATCGCCAAACCCGATAAATTCGTCACGCCCGACCGTCGCTGCGGGTAACGAACGCAAAGTAGTCAGCGCATTGACCGAGGGCAGTTGGTTCACCGAAGCATTACGCAACAGCCACGGGACGCCGCGATATCCGTCGAACCGTGCCAAGGCGTCGGCAGCCACCTCCGCAGGCGCAGTCACCAACAAGCTGAAAGGCACTTGTGCCAACGCGCGGTGCGGCACAATGATTAAGCTTGTGGCTTGCTTCCAACCGGCTTCCACCGGCTTTAACAGCTCACTATACAGTTTGTGCGCAATCACGGTATCAAACTTCGGAAAAAGCTCGATGGCTCTATTGCCGATGTCCAGTGCTTTGCGCAATTGAGTTACCGATTCCGTCAGCGCAGTATCGCCTATTGCAATTGATGCGAAAGCTGGCGAGCCCTGTGCCGGGATGGCCCAGACATAAGTCTTGTCTTGTCCAACATAGATGCTGATCAATGCTTCACCGGGCTTAAGTGCAGCCTGTGTTTCATGCAGCGTTACCGGTTTCGGGTCTACCAGATTGGCATAGCTGGGGAAGCGCTTGTCAATTTCTGACTTGAGCACCACACGCTGCGCACGGAGCATTTCTATTTCCGTCCGGATTCCAGCAATCACCCTTGGCAGCTGGTCTCCCGCTGGTGCGTTAAGCAATCGTCCCAGCAAGCTGGTAAGCACGCCAAGACGCACGCGCGCATCCTGCGCTTTGCGCACAATTGCAGCCAACTCGGAGTCAGAAATGGAAGCTCGCACCGCGCTTTCAAACAAGGCGCGTTGTACGCTGCTACCACGCGCCGCGTCGGCAACCCGAAAGGATTCGGCGATGGCCTCGACTCCGGGCTGCGGTTGCCCGATGAGCAACTCAATATAGGCCTCAAGAATGTAACGCAGACGTGTTGCGCGCACCGCGCCGCCGGTATGGGCCAGCAACACCGGCAGGGCACGGCGGAAATCATTGAGCGCCCGGCCACGATTGCCGCTCGCCGCGAGTGCCATGGCCAGCGTGCCCCGCGTCTGCGCCGTTTCGTCGGCAGCATCGCCAAGGCGGGCGCTCGTGGTGTTTGTCAAGACGTCGAGCATGGGCACAGCCTTCTGCGCCTGCCCCGATTTAACCAATGCCAGCCCCCAATCGATATGCG
This sequence comes from Betaproteobacteria bacterium, assembly GCA_900299145.1. Taxonomy (GTDB): domain Bacteria; phylum Pseudomonadota; class Gammaproteobacteria; order Burkholderiales; family SG8-41; genus UBA5216. The sequence goes on from OMIN01000124.1 coordinate 58,038, forward strand.
CAAGCGGATAGCGGCTCGCCAGATAATTGTCCTTACGTATGTGTTCCGCGAGGGTTTCAAATTCAGCGATGGCCCGCAGCCACAGTTCTTGCCCCACCAGGGCCATGCCGAGTCTTTTGCGCGCACTAATCTGGTCACGAGACTGCGCGTCAACCGCAGATCTCTCAAAGATGTCAATGGCGGCAGTCGCCAGCCTCTCGGCTTCGCGGTAGCGCCCCTGCTGTATGACTATTTCCGCAAGCTCGCTCACCACGTAACCGGTACGGTTGTGATAGCGACGCTGCACCCGGGCCAATGCTTTGGTGAACGTTGTGCGTGCAACGCCTTCCGCCTCCACCAGTTTGCCTTGCTGACGAAGATTGGCCGCCAGTTCCAGCAGAAAAATTTCATGGCTCGCTTCGGCTTCGTTCTGTGTACCGGTGCTCAATCCTTGGTCGATGCGCTGACGGTTGATCGGTAAATCCTCCTCGATCGCCGCCAAAGCGCGGCGACGTACCGGATCGGCTTGGGCAAACTTTCCTTCGGATTCAAGTTGCGCCGCCCGCGCCCTCTCGATCAATGCCAGACGATTCTGTTCATAGAGCCGGGTCTGCGTCCGCTCACTGAATACCTGCTCCGCCTTGACCAGCTCCTCTCTAGCGGCCTGCCAGTCCCCCAAAGTTCGATGAATGGCGGCAATTGAATCATGGGCTACGATGCGTTGGCCGATAAGATTTTTAGGTGTAGATCGCACTGTTTCGCCAAAGCTGCCCAGCGCTCGCTGGTAGCTGCCAGACGAAAATTCCCTCGAAGCCAACAGGTAACGATCACGGTAATAACGATAGTTACGTGCCGGCTCAAGTTCCAGAGCTTGCTGCAAATCAGTCATGTACTGCACATTGCGCCCGACCGATGATGCCGCATTGGCACGATTCCGATAAAACCTCGCTAGCGCAGATCTGTCGCCGGTTTTCGGTGGAGATTGCTCCGCAATTCCCAGCTGGCGTCGTTTTTCGCTTTCCGGGTTGTCCGTGTAGTGACTGAGCAGCGCGAAAATGTCGTCAACGTTACGCGGGGGCGCGGCGGCTCCTTGCCCCCGCAACACGGCGGGCCACATCAGACCCCACAGGACCAATAGCAACATGCATGATCGTGCCGGCAACACACGAATCCTTTGCGACGCGAGCGCTAAAACGCTAATCATGCGTGCTTGTGAATAATTTAAACTGCCGGCCACAAAAACTCGATCAGATCGAGGGCTTTTCTGGATGACATCAAGCCTGTACGTGCCAATTGACCCCACCCAAATTAGGCTTCTGCGGCAAGATATTGCGCGTACTACTGCGGCTGTATGCCCGCCGCCTTGATCACCTTGGTGTATTTTTCCACGTCGCCCACCACCAGCCTGGTCAGCTCAGCGGGTGATGTACTCACTTGCGGATCAGCGCCATTGCGCTCGAACTGTTCTTTCATTTCCGGTGAGCGCGCGATGGACGCCAGCTCGGCGTAAAGCCGCTTCAGAATCGGCGCGGGCGTGCCCTTGGGCGCAAAGAATCCGAGCCACAATTGTGCGTCAAAGCCAGGGAACGTTTCCGCCACCGCCGGCACTTCAGGCAGCGCGGGCGAACGCTTGGGCGTGCCCACCGCCAGCGGGCGCAGCCGCCCCGCGTTGGCCTGCGGCAAAACCGCCGGCATGCTGCCGAACAACGCCTGCACCTGCCCCCCGATGGTGGCCACGCCCGCCGGTCCATTACCGTTGAACGGCACGTGCACGACATCAATGCCCGCCGCGGATTTCAGCATTTCCATCGCCAGCTGCGTGGTGGTGCCGGTGCCTGCCGAGGCATAGTTCAGTTTACCCGGCTGCGCCTTGGCGAGCGTGATGAAGTCTTTCAGCGAATTGGCTTTTACCGCAGGGTTCACCACCAGCAGATACGGCGTCGAAGCCACCAGCGTGATGGGCTCGAAATCCTTCACCGGATCATATTTCAAACTCTTGTAAGCGCCGACCGCAATCACGTGCGTACTCGTGGTGCCCATGGTCAGCGTGTACCCATCGGGCGTCGCGCGCGCGGCAATTTCGGTACCGATGGTGCCGCCCGCCCCGCCGCGGTTATCGACAACGACCTGCTGGCCAAGTTTCTCTCCGAGCTTTTGTCCGACCAGCCGCGCAATGATATCGGTAGAGCCGCCCGCAGGAAATGCAACGACAAGGCGTATCGGTTTGGAGGGGTAGGTTTGTGCTTGCGCCAGCGCGGACGCCGGAGCAGCCATCGCAATCATCATCGCCATCGCCGCACTTGGCGTCACATAGGGTAAGTATTTGTTTTTTAACATATTTCCTCGGATTATATTTGTAATTAAAATTGCACTACTCGGGCCTTAACAATCCGGCCTTGATCAACTGCTTGAGTTTTGCTGTCTCGCCACGCACGAATTTATCCATGTCTTCCGGCGTGCCGCCCTGAATTTCCAGCCCCAATTGATCGAGCCGCGCTTTAACGTCGGCAAGCGTCAGCACGCGGTTCACTTCGCGATTGAGTTTTTCGATGATGGGCCGCGCGGTTTTCAGCGGCGCCGTCATGCCAAACCACACCAGCGACTCGGCGTCCTTGATACCACTTTCGGCGAGTGTCGGCACGTCGGGCAACAGCGGCGACCGCTTGGGGCTGGCCACCGCAATCACGCGCACGCGCTGCGCCTTGATTACCGCCTCGGCACTGACCGTGGTGGTATGCATGCCTTGCACCTGGCCGCCGACCAAATCGGTCAGCGCTGGCGCAGTGCCCTTGTAGGGCACGTGCGTCACCGGCGCGTTGGTCGCGCCGAGGTATACCGCGAGCCCAATGTGCAAACTGCTGCCGATGCCAGAGGAAGCCCACGCCACTTTTTTCGGGTTGGCGCGCGCGTAATCGGCAAGTTCCTTGCCATTGCGCACCGGCACGCTGGGATGCGTGATCAGAATGAGCGGCGCGTAGCCAATGGTAATCACGCTGAGGAAATCCTCCGGCTTGTACGAGGCGCGGCTTGCCAGCAACGGCGCGGTGATCGCCGGGCCGGGATTCGCCAGCAGCAGCGTATAACCATCGGGTTGCGCGCGCGCCACCGTTTCTCCGCCGACCAACCCGCCCGCACCGCTGCGGTTATCTATCACGAACTGATGACCCCACGCTTCGGTGAGCTTGCCGCCGATGAGGCGCGCAATCACATCATTGGATGCACCCGCCGGAAACGGCACCACCCAACGCACGGGTTTGTTGGGGTAGCCCACGGTAGCGTCTGGCTTGACGGGTTGCGCGTAACTCACGCCTGCAGCTGCAAGGCCCGCCGCCGCCAGCAGCAACGTTTGCACGTTGCCTAACTTATTATTTGCGCGCTTACTTTTGAGCTTGCTTTCGAGCTTACTTTCGCGCTTACTTTCGAGCATTGGCCAACGCCTCCGGATTAATCACGTTGATCGGCTTGCCTTCAAGATACGCCACGATCTGCCCAAACGACGCGGTGAATTGCCCCTCATATCCGCCACGCTCCACATAGCCGATGTGCGGCGTACAAATGGCGTTTTCCATACTGATCAGCGGATGCGCCGCGCCCAGCACTGGCTCGTTCTCGAACACATCCACCGCCGCCATGCCGGGCCGGCCGAGTTTCAATGCTGCTTCCAGCGCGCCGGTTTCGATCAGCGGCGCGCGGCTGGTGTTGACCATCAGCGCGGTCGGCTTCATGCGTGCAAGGTCAGCCGCCTTGACGATGCCGCGCGTGCCGTCGTTCAGCCGCATATGCAGCGACATCACGTCGCATTCTTCGAAAAACGCTTCCTTGCTACGTGCAATCGCGTAGCCATCCGCTTTTGCGCGCTCGAAACTGCCCTCGCGCCCCCACACCAGCACCTTCATGCCGAACGCCTTGCCGTAACCTGCCACCACCGCGCCGATGCGCCCATAGCCATAAATCCCCAGCGTCTTGCCGCGCAGCCCTACGCCCATGGTTGATTGCCAGCGCCCCGCCTTCAGCGCCGCCACTTCCTGCGGAATCTTGCGCATCGCCGCCAGCACCAGCCCCCAAGTCAACTCCGACGTGGCATACGACGGCCGCCCCGGATGCATGTCCGAACACAGCAAAATGCCGCGCTCGGTCAGCGCCGGCACATCCACGTGCGGATACACACTGCGCTGGCTGATGATTTTGAGCTTGGGCAAACGTGCAATCAGCGGCGCGCGGATCGGCGTGCGTTCGCGAATCAACACCAGCGCCTCGGTGTCTTTCAGGCGCTCGGCAAGAACGTCCTCGTTCTTGGTGTGATCGTTGTAGATCGTGACGTTGTGGTTGGCGACGAGCTTGTAGGCATCGAGGCCACGAACGGCGTTTTGGTAGTCGTCAAGGACGGTGATGTTCATTTTGGGGATTTATAAAAATATCAATTAAAACAGATACTTATAATTAAACAGTCGAAGTTGTCACGAATCCAGCCAAGGATTAAACAGTCTCACTTTGGCGCGTTGAAAATCGCCAACATTGCGCGTTACCAGCGTCATGCCGTGCACGAGCGCAGTCGCCGCAATCATCGCGTCGCGCTCGGGCATGGGGTCAGGCACGTGCAGACTCGCACACTGCCGCGCCACCGCGATTTCCAGCGGCAGAATGCGCCCCGAAAAATCCGGCAGCACCTGCGCTTCAAGCCAGATTCGCAACTCCGCGCCCTGCCGCTTGTCCCGGCGCTCCATACGCAAGACACCCAGTTCGATCTCCATCACAGTCAACGCCGACAGGTAAAGTTGATCCAGCGCAATCCGGCTTGCCCATTGCGCTACGCGTGCATCAGCTCGCGCCGGCTTGCGCAACTCCGACACGACATTGGTATCCAGCACAAACATCAGTCGAAGTCAGGCACCTTGAGTATCGGCCCGCGCATGCGCGGCGGCTCGAAATCAAAGTCGCCGCCGTCGGTTTGCGCCAGCGCCTCAATCAGCGTCTTTTGCTTGCCGGTCAAGCGCTGATACTCCTCAATGCTCAACAGCACATGCGCCGGGCGGCCGCGATCAGTAATGATGACCGGGCCGCGCTTTGCCGCTTTTTTGGCGCCGCTGGTATCCTGATTGAATTCGCGGCTGGAGAGAGTCGTTATTCCCATGATGGCCTCCGCGCAAAAGTAGTTACGTTACTACATTTAACCCCTGCCTTCAAGTTCATCGATTGATTCAACCCCCGCTTCAACCACCAGCCCAACATTTGGCGCCAAGCCATTTGACCTCACGCCAACCCGCCGGATACATTCGAGCGCCATGCAATACCAACCCAAAATTCCGTTGCAAAATCAAAGCCCATGAGCGCCTGGGAACCCCACATCCGCGCCTTTCACGCCAGCGGCCGGCCCACGGTGCTGGCAATCACCGGCGGCGGCTCGGCGGCGATATCACGTCTGCTGGCCGTGCCCGGCGGCTCGCGCTCGGTGCTGGAGGCGGTGGTGCCGTATGCCAACGCATCCCTCGCTGACTGGCTCAAGCGCGAGCCCGACAGTTTTTGCTCCGCCGACACCGCGCTGATGATGGCCTCGGTGGCGTGGCAACGCGCCGCACGCCTTGGGGGCGAAAACTGTAACGTAATCGGCGCCGCGTGCACAGCCTCGCTCGTCAGCGACAGCCCCAAACGCGGTGCACACCGCTGCTGGATCGCCACGCAGTCCGCTCACGAAACACGGCTCGCGCATCTGGAATTGAACAAAGGTGCGCGTTCCCGTGCCGAAGAAGAATCGCTCGCGGCAGACCTGATGCTGGCCACCCTGTTCGAGACCGCCGGGCAGGAGGCGCCGCCGTTGCCGCTGCTCGAAGGTGAAAGCGTGCAACGGCGCGTAACCCTCCCGCCAACCCTGATACGCGAAGTGTGGCACGGCGAGCGCTCGCACGTGTGGTCGCTGCCCGGCGGTGAAATCATTGGTCAACTGGAAAAACCGCCACGCGGATTGATCCCCGGCTCGTTTAACCCCGTGCATTCCGGGCACCGCGAGCTGCGCGCGGTGGCGCAGGAAATCCTCGGCGGCCCGGTGGCATTTGAACTTGCCATCGTCAATGCCGACAAACCGCCGCTTGATTTTCACTCCATCGATCAACGCCGCGCGCAGTTTGGCGCGGAACCACTGGTGGTAACGCGTGCGCCGCTCTTCATCGATAAGGCACGGCTTTTCCCCAATACCACCTTCGTCGTTGGCTACGACACCGCCGTGCGCTTAATAGACCCGCGCTTTTACGGCCAGTCAGCCACGCAAATGCACGCCGCCCTCAACGAACTGCGCGAGTTGGGCGCGCGATTTCTCGTGGCCGGGCGCCTGACGGATGCCGGCTTTTTGACATTTGACAGCCTTGCCGTGCCTGCGGCGTTTGGCGATCTATTCGCGAGCATTCCCGAGGCGCGATTTCGTGCGGATGTTTCGTCGACAGAGTTGCGCAGGTCGACGAGGGCCAACGCAGACTGACGAACGAAGGCTGGTGGGGCAACAGGATTGCGCCCTGCATTTGCTTTGCAGCACAGCGACGCACCCTACACCCTCTCCAAAATATGCAACCCCCGCACCCGATCCAGCAGATAAATCAACCCGCGATCATCCACAGTCACGTCGTTGCTCTGCACGCGCGGGCAGCCGGGTGGCGCATCGGGTAGAAAGTAGGCGACTTCTTTCGGCGCATGGGGTCTCGCAACATCAATGATCCGAAGGCCATGGGCAAACCACGCGACCGGGATTTCGGTGCCTGTGATGACCTCGCTTGGTTGATGGCAGCCGGTCATCGTAGGTTGCGGCTCGTCGGGCATGTCTTCGAGCTGGAAGGATGAAATCGGCACCGGGTTTTTCTCGTCGCTGATGTCCACCACCCACAGGAACGCCGCCGGATACGGCGTGTCGCAGCCTTCGAGCCGGCCCACGTCTTCATCGGACACGACCATGATGTCGCGGCCCTGAATCTTGAACGGCATTTTCAGGCAGGTGTGCGTGGGCCACGGGAACGGCGGGCTCCAGTCGACGTGCGAGATCATTTTTGGCTTTGACATGTCTTCGATGTCAAGAATCACAAAGCCACCGTACCAATAGCTCGTATACAAACGGTTGCCCTGACGCAGGGGGTGATGGCATTTGTGATGTGAGCCCTTCCACGTCGGCTTTTCACCACCGGCCGCCCACTGGCCCGGCATATGCCAGCGGCCCACTTCTTCCGGCTTGGCGGGGGTTTTCATGTCAAGAATGACGACGATGTTGCCGATGTAGCCGTCCATCGTCGGCGAAATGTAGGCGTAGCGCCCGTCGAAATCGAAGCGGTGCACGCCGCGCGCGTAGTTGGCGTTGCTCTTATCCGTAGCGTCCCAGTGCGTGATGAGTTTGTGCTTGGCCGGGTTGGAAATATCCCAGATCGACAGGCCGCCCGTGTAGCCCGCCGGTGGTGTCTCGCCTTTTAGCGCATGGCCGCCCAAAATTTCGCGATTGGTAATCATGATGTCGCCGTGCACGCGCACCTTGTGAGAATGCGTGCCGGGCGGCATGTTGATCTCGCCGATTTGTTTGGGATGTTTCGGGTCAGAGACATCGATTACCAGCGTGCCCGCCGGATTGCGCATATTGCCGACGTAGGCAATCTTGTTTTGCACCACCACCTGCCCGCCACCGGCGCAGTCGAACCAGGCGTGCTTGCCGAACTGATCGTGTGAGTGCGTGTGGGCATGGTCATGCGCTCCCCCCCCTTGACGCACATCCACGTAGGCGACTTCGCGAACTCCCTTGGCTTTGCTCATGTTTGGCTTCCTTGACTGGACAAAAACTGGTGTTGAATCGTGTTGATTTATAATGTTTTCATAGTATACGCATCGTAACGCAAAAAGCTGATGCGTCAAGCGCAGTAGCCACCAGAAATCGGGGACACACCATGGCGTTCATCGGGCAGATTTATTCACGGGCTTCGGCTGACCGGCTTGAAATGTTGATTGAAGAGCGCCTGAAACCCGGCATGGATAAGGCGCGCATCGACAAGCGCATCTGGAATCTGTTCGGTGAGAGATGGGCCGTGTTGTACACCGATTTGTCGGGATTCTCGCGCAACGTCAAGGAATTCGGCATTGTGCATTTCCTGCAAACCATTTATGAATCGCACCGGCTGCTGGTGCCGGTGATCCAGTACGGCAACGGCATCCTGCTCAAGACCGAGGGCGACAGCCTGATGGTGATCTACCGCAGCGTGGATGACGCGATACGCAGTGCGATTGCCATGCAGCAACGTTGCCAGCGTCACAGCATTGATCTGCCCGACGAGGAAAAAGTGCTGCTGTGCATTGGCATCGGCTATGGCGACATGCTGCGCATCGGTGACCACGACGTCTACGGCGAGGAAGTCAACACGGCCTGCAAGCTCGGCGAAGACACCGCCAAGGCCCACGAAATCCTGATCAGTGATGCCGTGGCGAAAGCCGTCAAACTACCGAATGGCGCAACGCTGGAACCCTTTGACGGCGCCCCACCGGCCATTGGCGCAGCGTTCAGGGTGCGTTACGAAAAAGTGGTGTTATCGCGGTACTCCGAGGCAAAGTAACCCTTCACACCGTATTCCGCGCGACGACCGCGCCGAGAATCACTCCGCGCGTGCGCCCGAGGCCTTGACCACTTTTGCCCAGCGCTGGGTTTCGGACTGTATGTAGGCCGCAAACTGCTCGGGCGTGCTGTACAACGCCTCAATGCCGGATTCCAGCAGTTTCGATTTCACGTCAGCCATTTGCAGCACTTTTGCCAACTCGGCATTCAAGCGTGCGACGATTTCACGCGGGGTGCCGGCCGGCACGAACACGCCGTACCAGTTGCGCACCTCGAAGCCCGGCACGCCGGCTTCGGCAATCGTCGGCAGTTCGGGCATGAGTTCAAACCGTTTGTCACCGGTCATCGCAATCGCGCGCACCTTGCCGCCCTTGATCGCGCCGATGGCGGTGGACACCGTGGAAAACACCGTCTGCACCTGCCCTGCCATCAAGTCCAGCATCGCTGGCGCACCGCCTTTGTAGGGCACGTGCACCATGTTCACACCCGTCAGCGATTTGAACAGCTCACCTGCCAGATGATCGGTAGCGCCGGGCCCGGATGAGCCAAACGACAATTCGCCAGGCCGCGCCTTGGCAATGGCAATAACTTCTTTCACGGTTTTCGCCGGCAATGACGGATGAACGACCAGTACGTTTAACGCATTGGCCACTTGCGTCACCGGCAACAAATCCTTCACCGGATCGAACGGCAGCTTGCGATACAGGCTGACGTTTATCGCGATCGGGCTGATGGTACCCAGCACCAGGGTATAACCGTCCGGCGGTGACTTCGCCGCCAGATCCACGCCGATATTGCCGCCCGCGCCGCCGCGGTTATCCACCAATACCTGCTGGTTCAACGCGGGGCCGAGCTTTTGCGCTATGATGCGTGACGTAATATCGGCGCCACCGCCCGGTGCGAACGGGCTGATAAAGCGAATGGGCTTACCCGGCCACGCCTGGGCATACGCAACAGCGGGCATGACAACCGTCGTCAATACCATCAATAAAGTGGCAACAGGGCTCATAAAATTCAATAAAAACAGATACTTACAGTATACCCTTCACATCTTCAGCAGTGGCGAATCATCGTCTTCGACCAGCGCCTTCAACGTATTCGATTTGAATTCACGGTGATACAGAATGTAGATCACGCCAAACGTGGCAAACACCATCAGCCACGGATGCAGCAGCCAGGCCATCGCCGCCAGCGCAAAGTAGTAAGAACGCAAGCCGTGGTTGAAGTTGGAGCCCGCGTAGGAGGTGATGCGTGCGATGCGATTGATGTGCGCGGCGAATTGTTCAGGATCCCCCGCGGGCGTTTTGGGCGTGGCAGCCATCAAAATCCCGGAAAAACCCAATTGCCGTATCGCCCACGAGAACTTGAAAAACGCCACCACGAAAATCATTACCAGCAACAGCAGCTTGATTTCCAGCAGGCGCGTTGAAGCCCGCACCGTAAACGGCAGGCCCGACACCACGTCCTGCGTCTGCGGCACATAGCCCATGGCCGCAATCAATGCACCGAGGATGAGCATGGTGGTCGAGGCAAAAAACTGCGAACTGCGTGTGATGTTGCGCATCACGTTCACATCCATCATGCGGTTGTCGCGCTCGACCATGCGCACCATCCACTCGCGCCGGTAGCGATCCATGCTGTTGTGCAGGCTGGGCACGCGTTTGCCATGCCACGCCGCGAAATACACGTAAGCTGCCCAACCGCCGCCGAAGAGCAACACTGCCGTGAGATCGATCCACGTCAGGTCAAATACACTGAGAAACCCGGGAATTGGCATGATGCGGCCATTGTAAATCAATCGCGGCGAACACAGCGTGACTCGCTTACAATGAAGGTCCCTTTCCCACCCCAAAAATTCCATCCATGAACGCTCCCAGCCGCGGCATGCTGCTTGCCATGCTCGATTTGCAGGACAGCATGAACCAAAAAATCGATGCGGACTGGCGCGCCCGCCGCCACGCCTATCTGCGCGCGGTTTTGGTTGAAGCCACCGAGGCACTCGAACACTACGGCTGGAAATGGTGGAAAAAACAGTCGCCCGACCTGCCGCAACTGCGCATCGAACTCATCGACATCTGGCACTTTGTGCTGTCGGAGTATCTCCTGCGCGCCGAGGGTGACAAGGCGCATGCGGCGCAAACCATCGGTAGCGACTGGAATGCCCCACCAGCGCTGGATTTTGACGGTCAGCGCTATGAGTTCGATACACTGGACATCCGCCAGCAACTCGAACTGCTCGCCTCCATCTAAGCCGTGCGGCGGCTTAACATACCGCTGCTCGCAAAATTGTTCGCTGCAGTTGAACTCACGCCCGAAGCATTGTTTCGGGAATACGTTTCAAAAAACGTGCTCAATCACTTCCGGCAGGATCGTGGTTACAAAACCGGCGAGTACAAGAAAACCTGGGACGGCGCGGAAGACAATGTGCACATGGTTCAGTTGCTTGACGGCATCCGCGCCGCCGATGAGCAACTGCCCGATGCGCTGTATCGTGCGCTGGCGGAACGCTACGATGGGCTGCGGGTGGCGGGGAAATTATCCTGACGCCGCTGGCCCTGCCCCGCTACCCGGCGCCGGCTGGAGGAAAGTAAAAATAACTCAATAAAAACAAATACTTACGAAAATCTCGTTTCTACTCTGTGCTCACGATGGCACGGTCGCCGCCACCGACGCACGCGCTTTCACCGACTCATACCACTGCGCCAGTTGCGGCCGAGGCTCGCGCCAGTTTTCCTCTGCGAAACGAAAATCCAGATAGCCCAACACGCACGCCGCGCCGATCTGGCCAATACCAAACTGCGTGCCCCAGCTCAGTGATTCCGCCGCGAGTGTATCCAGCCCATTGCGGATTTTGGTGAACTGGCCTTGCACCCAATCGTTCCAGCGCAGGGCTTCGGGCCGCACCGCAGATTCATAACGGCACAGTACCGCCGCATCCAGGATGCCGTCGCACAACGATTGCAGCCGCAGCGCGTTCCAGCGCGCGGCGCCATCCGGAATGATGCGCGCACCGCCATGCTGCGCGTCGAGATATTCGCAAATCACCGAAGAGTCGTACAAGACTTCGCCGGTGTCCGTCAGCAGCGCGGGAATTTTCACCAGCGGATTTTGTTTTGCCAGATCGGCATTGGGACTCACCGGCGACACCGCCGTCGCGATTTCCTCAACGCGCGCTGTCAGACCTAACTCTCTCACGACAATGCGCACCTTGCGCGCGAAGGGGGACGCGGGGTTTTGCCAGAGACGCATGTTGTCTGCCTTATCTAAAAAAACAAAATTACTTGCCCGCCAGCAACCGCCCCCAACCTTCCACCGGCGGAGCAATCCCCGCCGCGATCAGCCGCCACGGCTGGGTAATCGGGTTGGTGATCACCGGAATGCCAAAGTCTTCTTCGAGGATCGGCACCGCAGCCAGACTGCGCCACGCGCCGCCGGCGAGAAACAACACGTCGGCCTTGGGCGCCTTGCGCATGGCTTCGCGGCCCAACTGAAACGCCAGTTTCACGCCGTGCTCGATGCTCATCGAAAACGCCTGCGCGGCCCACTGCCCGGCGGTGGTGATAGTCAGCACCTCAATACCCGCCTGCTTCAAATATTCGACGACGAGTTTGTTCAGTTGATCCGACCAGCGGCTCGCCACCGCGATGCGCTTGGCGCCAAAATGCTGCAATGCCGCCACCGTCGCTTCGGCGTGCGCATCGGCCACCGCGTTGGTTTTACGCGCAGTCTCCTCGATCAGCGCCAGCACGCGCGCACGGCCCAATTGCGAAGCTATCGGGAAGCCCGCCAGCGTAATGCTGTTCGCGCCCTGCGCCATCAATTCGTCAACACACTGCCAGTAACGCTTGCCGATTGCATCATGCACGCCCTCGGTGGTGTAGTCGGTCACTTCAATCGACGCCGCGATATGGCGAATGTCTGGAGGCAACAACGGCTGCGGCTGCGACATCGGATGGCGGTCCTCGCCTATCGGCGAAACACTGGCGATGGTGTAGCGGGGTTTGACAGCGTCACTCACAATTTTCTCCCTACTGAAAAGTCCCGAATGCCACGATGACCATAACCCTGCGCGCCTCCCGCCTCACTCTTCACGCCTCACGCACACACTACTTGCGCAACTTCAGATAAATCTCCGGCAGCTTGTTCGGCAGGCTGTTGATCTGATCGAGCACCAGATAGTGCCCCGCGCCGAAAATCTGCGGCAGATACTGGTTGGCCATGGTGTCAACTGTGATACAGAACGGATGCACACCCTTGGCCACGGCTTCCTTCACCGCCATGCGCGTATCTTCGTGCAGATAGCGACGGTCGCCGCCGTCATCGTAGTCTTCCGGGCGTCCGTCTGACAGCAGCAACAGCAAGCGTCGCCGGCTTTCCACACGTTCGAAATGCTTGGTGGCATGGCGGATTGCCGCGCCCATCCGCGTGGCGAGCCGCCCCGACAGGCCGCCAATCTGGCTGCGCACGTCTTCGTTATAGCTTTCGCCGAAATCCTTGATGTTGTAGTAGCTGACGTTGTCGCGATACTTCGAGCAAAAGCCTGCGATGGCATAGTTGTCACCGACTTCTTCCATGCTTTCGGCGAACAACAGCACGCCCGCGCGAATGCGATCCACCAGCCGCCCGCCGCCTTCGGGCAAATGCTGCATGATCGAGGTCGACATATCCGCCAGCAGAATCACGGAAATTTCGCGCTGATTCTGCTCACGCCGCCGGTAGATCGTCGGCACCGGTGAACGCCCGGAGATTTTTTCCGCAACGAATTCGATTACCGCGTTCAAATCCATGTCGTCGCCATCGAGCTGCTTGACGCGCGGCGCCATGCGCGTGGGCTTTTGCGACTGAATGGCTTTTTTCAAGCGTTTGAGCGCATTGGAGTACTGCTTCATCAGCCGCTGGGTCTCGGAGAGATTCGATTCTCCCAGCCGCTTCTCCTGCACCCAACTCCAGTTTTTCTTGTAGCGCGACTCGCGGTAATCCCACTCCGGGTACGGGATGCCTTTGTCGGCCGGGCCGCGGCCTTGCTGCGTGCCGTCGGGCCGGCTTTCCGCGCGTTTGGCAGCGCCGCTGGTATCACCATAGCCTGCGGTTTCCTGCTTCTCGCCGCCGTCCTGCTCATCGCCGGTTTCGGATTCCTGCGGCGATTCACTTTCGTCCTCGCCCTGCTCGTCAGGCTGATTTTCTTCCTGCTGGCCGGGCTGGGTCTGCGAATTTTCGTCCGGATTGTCCTGCGGATGCGCGACACGCGTCGAGTTCGGCCCGCGCCCCGGCAGAAACGCCGCGGTAAATGCTTCCGGATCGCGCACCGGCGGCAACGAAGCGTCCTGCTCGGCCACGGCGTAAATTTCACACGCAATGCGATGCGCGTCAGCCAGCGTAGCGCCCGCTTCAAACAGCGGCGCAAAACGCGCGTCCAGCACCGGCTCACCGCGCGAGGCGCGCAAGGCATCGCGTGCCGTGGCAATCCCCAGATCGTAGTATTCAGCAGAATCAGGATGCCTGGTACGGGCGGCCTCGGCGTTGCTGATCAGACGCTGAAAATAATTGGGGATCTGTTTTTGCAGCCGCGATTCGATGCGCAGGTCTTCACACATATCGAAAATCAGCTGAAAGCGCATCGCGTCTTCGCCGTAGCGGGCGAAAATCGGCGACCACGACACCGGGCCGTCTTCCGGAAATTCGGCCTTGGCGTCGGTAAACATCTGCTTCATCGCGGTGCGGTCGAAGGTGCCGTGTCGCATGTGGCCCGCCGCGTGCAACACGGAAATAATGGCTTCCTCGCGATTGCCCATCACCGCCGGGAAATACAGGCTCTCGCCATCGATTTCCATGAAAGGGCGGCCTTTTTCCGGCGACCACGTGCTTTCCTTAAGCTCCAGGCCTTCGCCCAACCACACTTCCAGCAGAATGCCGAGCAGCCGGTTGCGATCCGCGAGCTTGTAGCCCTGCATGTTTTCGAGCAGCAACGCGAGGCTTTCTTCGGACTCCAGCCGGAAATACGCCTCGCCGCGCGTGCGGCCCGACTGCATGATATCGGCGCCGCGCATCGCCCACGGCAGCACCGCCTGCACACCCAGCAAATTGCGCACGCGAATCGCGCCGGGCAGGAACGTCGCCAGTTGCAGCTTGCGCGACTCATAGAGTTCCTCGGCAGGCGTATTCAACGCCTCGATGGCCGCAATGCCGCCGCCGCGCCCCGCCACATCCAGCACCGGCGTGGCGAAGTACGCGCAGCCGCATTCGATGGAGCGCGCGCACCATGTCAGGCCGATGTTCGCCCAGCGCTCCTCGCCCGCGTGCCCCAGCGAGCCGAACGCGCGCGGCAGGTTTCGCATGAAGCCCTCAACAGCGGGCGACGAATGCCGCCAGCGCATGATTGAAAGCGCCTGCCGCGTCCACGGCAGCACCGATTCAGAAACCTTTTCGGCTTCCCGGCTGCCGCGCACAAAAGCCCTGCCGGCATCGCGTTCAAAATCCGACAACGTGCGGCAGGCGTTGATCCAGTCGAGCGTGGCTGCTTCGCCGTGCGGGCGAATGACGGGCAGCACGCCCTCGATTTCAGACAGCAACTCGCCGTTCGATTCGCGGATGGCGTCGAGCAGCGTACGGATGGCGGGAGAACTCACTGATTGCGTTCCAACCCGCCTCTAAACGGCGAAATGCGCGTTGACGATTTCCATCAGGGCTTCGGCAAGTTCAGGATCGTCGGTAATCGGATTGACCAGCGCCACCTGACAGGCCGCCACCGGATCGAGCCCCGCGCACATCATCGAGGCGGCGTAGACCAGCGCGCGCGTGGACGTCGCTTCTTCAAGGCCGTGGTCTTTCAACAAACGCGCCTTGCGCCCCGTCGCCACCAGTTGCTGCGCGTTTTCGTGCGTGAGGCCCGGCACTTCGGCCATCAGAATCTTGCGCTCGATTTCCTCGGTGGGAAAATCGAAATTGAGCCCCACAAAACGCTGCTTGGTTGACGGCTTAAGATCCTTCAGCACGGTTTGATAGCCGGGGTTGTAGGAAATCACCAGCATGAAATCCTCGTGCGCGTCGATTTCCTGGCCCTTTTTCTCGATAGTAAGTTTGCGCCGGTGGTCGGTCAGCGAGTGAATCACCACGGTGGAGTCCGTGCGAGCCTCAACGATTTCATCAAGGTAGCAAATCGCGCCGGCCTTGACCGCGCGCGTGAGCGGCCCGTCCTGCCACACGGTTTCGGCGCCTTCCAGCAAGAAGCGGCCAACGAGGTCGGAACTGGTTAAATCCTCGTGGCACGACACCGTCACCAGCGGGCGCTTCAACTGAAACGCCATATGCTCCAGAAACCGCGTTTTGCCGCAGCCGGTGGGGCCTTTCAGCATGACCGGCAGCCGGCGCTTGTAGGCCGCCTCGAATACCGCGACCTCATTGCCTTGCGGCTCATAATAGGGCGCGGTGTCGCTCGCGAGCGGAATTTGAACAATATCGTGCTCCACGCCACGCTGGCGCGCTGTTGCTGTCTTCATTGAATCCCCGGATTACGGTTGAACGATGGGTGCGAAACGGTACGAAAGAGTACAAATCGATACGACGGGCGGCAGAACCTGTGCCAAACCTGAATCTTAACATCCGCGCGGCACGCGCCATAATGCTTGCCGCGCGCCATGGCGAAATTTTTCCGCCCGGCGTCCCCAGCGATGTGGCCGTCATTTTGTGCGGGGCTTACAATGCGTTTGCCGTAGCGTCGGCCGCAGTCTGTATCAGGCGATGCCGAGGATACTATACCGTAACTATCTGTTTTTATTAAATTTTTATTGATCATGAAACTCTACTTTCATCCCGTTTCCACCGTCAGCCGCCCCGTGATGCTGCTGGCCGCCGACGAAAACATCGCGCTCGACATGCAACTGGTCGATCTCTTCAAGGGGGAGCACCGGCAACCCGCCTATCTCGCCATCAACCCCAGCGGCCAGGTACCCACGCTTGAAGACGGCGATTTCCGCCTCACCGAAAGCTCGGCCATTCTGAAATATCTGGCCGAGAAAACCGGCTCGCGCGCCTACCCCGCGGACCTATAACAACGCGCGCGCGTTAACGAAATGATGGACTGGTTCAACACCGGTCTTTACCGCGATCTCGGTTACGGCATGGTGTATGGCCAGGTTCTGCCTGATTACGTCTACAGCGACGCCGCCGTGCAAAGCGCCGTGCTCGCCCGTGCCCAAAAAAAGGCCAATCACTGGCTGCAAATCCTCAATGACAGCGTGCTGGGCGCAAACAAAAAATTCGTTTGCGGCAGCGAGATCACACTGGCGGATTATCTCGGGGTGTGTTTCCTCACGCTGGGTGAAGTCGCGCAACTCAAATACGACGCCTATCCGAATGTCACGCGCTGGATCAGCACCCTGAAATCGCGCCCCACCTGGGCGAAGGCCAACGAGGGCTTTTATCAATACTTCGTCGGCGGTTACAAGGACCGGAAGTTTTTGCCGCTGTAAATTATCGGAGGCCGCCATGAGCCATATCCGCGGACTGCATCACAACGCCTACCGCTGCCGCGATTCGGAAGAAACGCGCCAGTTCTACGAAGAATTTCTTGAATTGCTGCTCGCCGAGGCGTTTGAAATCAAACAGACGCAAACTGGCCGCAACACGAGCGTGCTGCACAGCTTTTATCAGATGGACGACGGCTCGTTTCTCGCCTTTTTTGAAGCGCCGGATCAGCCGTTCGAGTTCAAGGCGCAGCACGATTTCGATCTGCATATCGCGCTTGAAGTCGATGATGCCACGCTGCAGCGCATGTTCGCAAAGGGCAAGG
Source organism: Betaproteobacteria bacterium (assembly GCA_900299145.1). Lineage (GTDB taxonomy): Bacteria > Pseudomonadota > Gammaproteobacteria > Burkholderiales > SG8-41 > UBA5216. The sequence continues at coordinate 75,371 of OMIN01000124.1, forward strand.
CCGCTGGCATCCACACCCGCGGCATAGCCAACCACGGCTTCGTGCAATCGATTTATTTTCGCGACCCGAACGGCTATGTGATCGAACTCACATCGAAGTTACCGGGGCACGACAAGGCGCTGGACCGCACGCTGAATAACGCGCGAGGCAAGCTCGACGCCTGGCAGACGGCGAAACGCGAATCAGGAATTATCTAATAAAAACAAATACTTACAATGAGGAGCTCGCTTGAACATCCTGCAAAACCGCATCGCGCTACATACTTGGACGATCGACACCACGCCGCTGGCCGACGCGCTGCGCGTTGCGAACGAAGCCGGCTACAACGCGGTTGAACTGCGCCACGTCGATTTTCTGCGCGGACGCAAAGCGGGCCTCTCCGAAGAAGCGATGGTGAAACAGGTTCGTGACGCCCGCATCAAGGTCGCGGTGATCGGCACCGAGAGCGGCGTAATATTTGAAACTGGCGATGAGTTAAAACGCAAGCTCGATTCATTGCGCTATGTCTGCGAAAAATGCATGGCATTGGATTGCGGCGTGATCATGGTGGCGCCGGGGCAGCACGCCGAGGGCGGCATGAACCTGGCGATTCGGAATTTCAAAACCTGCGCGGAAATCTGCGGCGAACATGGCGTAAAGATCGCAGTGGAGTTCAACTCGCGCCATCCGCTGATCCGCACGCTTGAAAACGGCATGGAACTGGTCGACGCGGTAAACATGAAAAATGCCGGCTTGCTGCTCGACACCTATCACTTGCATTGCAGCGGCGGCAACGGGGCGAGTTTCAGGAACGTGCCGGTGGAAAAAATCTTCACTTTTCAGTTCAGTGATGCGCCGCCGGGGCCGCCGTCGGATTCGCGCCAGCCTGTCGACCGCCTGCCCCCGGGCAAAGGTGCGGCGCCGTTCGTGGAAATCTTCAAAACACTGATGGCGCTCAACTATCAGGGCTACATGAGTTACGAAGCGCCCAATCCGGCACAGTGGAACCGTCCCGCCGGTGAGGTGGCGCGTGAGGGCGTTGAACTCGTGCGCGCACTGCTTGCACGGGCGGAACAGGCCTCTGACGCTGCCTAGCGCATCCGAAAATTCCCCGTTTCAGCATGAAGGGGGAATTGGCCTGTGGCGGTAACCGCAGGAACTCGGTCGACCCGCCTTAGTCGAAAACCGAGTTTCAATCGCTCATGCGTCCCGCACGGTGGTTGTCCGACGGATACAGAACCTGGGAAAACTTGCCGCTTTCCCGCATGTGTCGCACCGCTTCGTCCCATGCCGGCATCACATCCTTATCCTGCCGCCAATGCGCGTAGCCCGCTTCATCGCACCAGTGCCGCAACTTTGCCATGGCGTCGCGATGCGGCGAGGCGCCGCGAAACGCCACCATCGACTCGGAATCCTTCCACAGCGTCAGCGTCCAGAATGTCAAACCAGCGGTTTTACGCAACTGAACGCCCAGATTACCCGGAGTTTTCCTGGCCTGACTGGCGGCGCGCTGCGAACGCCAGATAAATTCCGGCAGGTACCGTATGGATCGCAAACGCAGACGCGTCACCGAAACGAACGTCACGATCGAATACCCTCACTCAAAAACTAGGGCAAAAACGCCGGTGTAATCAGCCGCACACCGATGGAAAACCAGCGTTCGTTGCTGGCCGTGCCGAAACGATTGCCGTAGGTCGCGTCGATCTGCACGTGGTTGGGCACGATCCAGTGCCGCACGCCCGCCTGAAAAAACGGCCTGCCGGATTTTTGCCGGAACGCTTCCGCGATAAACCAGGTGTTCTCCGCGAACGACGTTTCACTGCCGATGCCCCAGGTACCGCGCGTTGAAGAATTAAGCGTGTTGTGCAGTGTGCCGACGTTGGTGTGCAACACCATTTTGTCATTGAAATACGAGAAGCTCGCCGGCACGTACGAATACAACTCGCTGACGCTTTTGCCATCGGCCGGATGGCGAATACCGCCGGCCACCAGCCCCACGCTCCAGCCGTTGGGCTCCAGTGTTTTAAACAGCGTCTTGCCCTGCAGCACGATGTCGGTCGCGTGCGTACCGGTGGCATCTGCCGTACGTGCGCCGCCAAAGGTCAGCTCCAGATTGCCGGTGAAATTGCAAGCGGGCAGCGCCCAATATTCCCGGCTGCCATGGTTGGTCCGCACCCAGGATTCGACCTGGCAAGCCTTGGCATCGACCGTCCGCGCATCGTCGGTGATCATCGGCCGCGCGGCGAAGGCCGTGGGCTGCGTCAACAACAGTGAAATGGCCAGCGCCGCGTGAAGCGCCTTATTTCCGCAGCGCATTCAGATAGCGCAAGCGCTCGGCAAAGCCCTTCAGCAGTTCAAAGCCGAACAGCGGATTGCTCTTCACCAGCTTCATGAAGGATTCGCGGTTGATCGCGAGCAGTTTGCAATCGCTGGTTGCCGCCACCGACGCCGCGCGCGGGCCGGAGTCGATCAGCGTCATTTCACCGAATATGCCACCGGCACCGGCAGTTTCGACGGCCTTGCCCTGAATGGATATGACCACCGAGCCCTGCAAAATCGCGTACATCGATACACCCGTCGCGCCTTCGAGAATAATGTTGCGGCCCTTGGGAAACTGCGTAATGGCCGTTGGCCCCATCGCCTCGGCGATATTGAGCAGCAGCTTACTGTTGACCACGCAACCGGAGGTCGCCGTAGTCGCCGGTGCATTCGCCGCCAGGCCGCCACGCATACGCAGTATCGACAGCGTCAGGCGAAGCCGCGACAACATCATGTGCATCAGCATCAGCGCGAATTCCGGCTGGCGCGACAGCGCCTGTTTGAACTGCTCACCCTCCATTTCGATGAGCATGCAATCGCTGCGTGCAACGGCAGTGGCGGTACGCAACGAGCCGGTCACCACGGACATTTCGCCGAGAATTTCCCCGGCTTTCGCCACGTCGAGCGATTTGCCGTTCATCGACAGCAAAAGATCACCGCGAATAATGAAATACATGCGGCCGCCGGGCGTCTTTTCGGTGAACAGCACCGCGTCCTTGGTAATGGTCGCCGGCTTGCCGTTAGCCTGAAAAAACGCGCGCGCCACCTCGACATCGTAAACCAGCTTGTCGGCTTCCTTGCTTACCTTGGTTTCTACGAAGTCGAGATCGAGGTCATCCATGGCATCAATTTACGTCCATTGCTCCAGATACTTTACTGCTCTTTACAGCCCCTTACTGCAAACCGCAGCGTTCAAACCGTCCACGCTGCCTTGTGCTCAGCATTTGCGCGGCACGCCGCTATTTTGCCACGCAGATAGCTGGCCGCGAAATCGATTTCAGCATCCGTGTTGAAACGCCCCACGGTAATCCGCAGTACTGTTGACACATCATCCCCACCCAAAGCCGCGATCACGTGCGACGCCTGCCCCAAGATACACGCGGACGCCGACGATATTGCCACATCCGTTAGACTGCTGAGCGGCAATTCGCAATCCGCAATGCCAATATTGAGGTTGTGCGCCACGCGGGCGCCGAAATCGCCGTTCAGCCGCACGCCGGGCAGTTCCCGCAATGCCGCCCACAAGCGGTCGCGCTGTGCACGGACGCGTGGCACTTCGGCATTCATTTCCCGCCGCGCCAGATCGAAACATTCACCCAAGCCTACAATCTGGTGCGCCGGCAGCGTGCCCGAACGCAGCCCGCGCTCGTGACCACCGCCGTGCATCTGGCAATCGACAGCGACGCCCCGCCGCACATAGAGCGCGCCGATGCCCTTTGGCCCGTAGGTTTTGTGCGCGGTGAGCGACATCAAATCCACTGGCAGCGTGGCCAGATCAATCGGTAGCTTGCCTGTAGCCTGCGCGGCGTCGACGTGAAACAGCGTGCCTCGCGCGCGGCAGATGTTGCCCAGCGCCGCCACGTCCTGAATCACGCCGATTTCGTTATTGACCAGCATCACTGATGCCAACACTGTGTCGTCACGCAAGGCCGCTTCAAATTTATTCAATGAAATCAAACCGTTACGTTCAGGCGCCAGAAACGTCACGGTGTAGCCTTGAGTCTCGAGCCAGTGCATGGTGTCGAGCACCGCTTTGTGTTCGGTGGCGACGGTGATGAGATGTCTGCCCCGCTTTGCGTTGGCAAACGCAGCGCCCTTGATCGCGAGATTGTTCGACTCGGTTGCGCCTGAAGTCCACGCGATTTCACTGGTATCTGCGTTGAGCAGCGACGCAACCTGCTCGCGCGCCCGTTCCACCGCGCGCGCCGCAACTTGGCCGTAAGCGTGCGTGCCACTGGCCGGATTGCCGAAATCGCCTTTCAGATACGGCAACATGGCCTCCACCACGCGCGGATCGACCGGCGTCGTTGCTGCGTTGTCTAGGTAGACAGCCTGTTGCACCACCTACTCCACCTTGATGTTCGCGGTTCTGATCACCTTGCCCCACTTCACCAGTTCGTCGCGCACCAGCGCGGCAAACGCCTCGGCCGTGCCAGTTTTGGCTTCGATGCCCTGCTGCAAAAAACGTTCACGCACATCCGCCAAGCCGCCCAGCCGGTTCACTTCCTGATTAAGCCGGCTTACGATGAAGCCCGGCGTCGCCGAAGGCACAACAATGCCGTACCAGATCGCCACTTCCGCGCCCGGCAGCCCGGCCTCAGCCATGGTGGGCAAATCGGGCATGCCCGGCAGCCGCGTGGTGCCCGTGGTCGCGAGCAGCCTTACCCGGCCCGCCTTGGCCAACGCCGCCACCGGCGGTACGCCGGTATAAACAATGCTTAAATGCCCGCCGATCAGATCAGTGATCGCCTCGGCGTTGCCCTTGTACGGCACGTGCACCATGCGCGTGCCGGAAACCATCTGGAACAACTCACCCGCCAGATGCGGGCTGGTGCCGACACCCGGCGAGCCGTAATTCAATTGCCCCGGCCGGGCCTTGGCCAGCGCCACCAATTCCTTGATGCTGCGCGCGGGAATAGACGGATGCACTGCCAGCACCGCCGGCCCTTGCGCCACTTGCGACACTGCCGTGAAATCGCGCACCGGATCGAATGGCGATTTTGCGGTAAGCAACGGGTTGATCACCAACGGCCCGGTGGCGCCGACGGTCATGGTGTAGCCGTCCGGCGCGGCCTTGGCGGCAACCTCCATTCCTATAGCGCCGCCCGCGCCGGCGCGGTTTTCGACAATCACTGGCTGACCGAGACCTTCGTGCATTTTCGGGCCGATAATGCGCGCGATAATGTCGATGGTGCTGCCGGGGCCATACTGCACGATGATACGCAGTGGTTTCACGGGATAATTTTGCGCCTGCGTTTGTTGCGCGCGCGCTTGAATATTCGCGCCGCACAGGACAGCAGCACCTAGCACCAACGCATAAGCAGCATGTGCGCGCATCAGTGCTTCGCCGCCTGTTCTTGTTGCAATGCCGTGATCACGCGCTGGCGCTTTTCTTCAACATCCTTGGCGAAACCCGGATACTTCTGCTCGATAAACCCGGTAGCCAGCCCCAGCTTGAGCAACGCCACCGCGAACACCGCCGCCAGATCGTCCAGATCGGGGCTTTTCTTGGCAAGATCCATCGCCTCAATGGTTTCGCTGTAAAGCTGCTGCAGCGCGTCTTTGGTTTCCTGATCCAGCAACATCATCGACATGGTGAATTCCGTATCTTCCGTCAGGCCGTAAAGACCGGATTGTAACGCCGCGTGCATCAACCGCCACGGTAAAATACGGCAAATTCCGGTTACAAAATGGTGAGGTTCCATGAGAACCATCATGCCAATGTTTACGCCCATGCGCCGGCTGCACCGTCCCGCGCAATGGTTCGCCACCGCACTGCTCAGCGCGACCAGTCTCGCTCACGCACAGGGCCCCGCAGCTTACCCCACGCGCCCGATCCGCTTTGTCGTGCCCTTCGCGCCCAGCGGCAGCTCCGATACCATCACGCGTCTTATCGGCCCGCGTCTCGCGGAACAACTGGGCCAGCAAGTCGTGCTCGATAACCGCTCCGGCGGCAACGGCGCCATCGGCACGCAAATCATCGCACAGGCATTGCCGGATGGTCACACCATTGGCCTGTGCTACATCGCAACGCTGGCCACCAATCCTGCCATTTCCGGCGACGTCGGCTACGACCCCATCAGGGATTTTTCACCCATCTCGCAACTCACCGCCTCGGCCAACGTGTTGGCGGTGCATCCCTCCGTGGGCGTGTCTACACTTAAGGAATTCATCGCGCTCGCCAAAGGCAAGCCCGGCCACATCAACTATTCCTCCGGCGGCATCGGCACCATCGGCCATCTGAGCGCCGAGTTGCTGCAACACGCGGCGGGCATCAAGTTAAACCACATTGTTTACAAGGGCAGCGGGCAGGCGGTGATCGATCTGCTCGGCGGCCACGTCGGCACCATGTTTAGCGGCATGGCCGCCGTGCAGGGCCACGCCAGGGCCGGCAAGCTGCGGCTGCTGGCTGTCACCGGCAAGGAACGCATGGGGGTTGCGCCCGACGTGCCGACCATCGCCGAATCCGGCTATCCAAAATTTGAAGCCTACGGCTGGTTCGGCGTCATCGCGCCGGCACGCGTGCCCAAGCCCATCATCACGCGCCTCAATGGTGAAACCATCAAGGCCGTCAACGCACCCGCCGTGCGCGAGCGGCTCACCGCCATCGGCTTTGATGTGGTGACCAGCAGCCCGGAAGTCTTCGCGCGTTACATCGAAAGCGAATTCGCGCAGTGGCGGGATCTCGCCAGGCAGATGGGGTTAAAGGCGAAGTAATTCGAATTTGGGGATCCTATGCCGCCACCTGCGCCGCCACTGTCGGCATCAGCAAATCAATCAACTCCCGCACCGTGTGTTTCTCCATATTCAGCGCCACGGCAGCAATCTTTTCCACCGCCAATTGCGGATTATTCCCCGCGAACTTGCGGCTGACGGCGGCGGCATCCATCGGTGCTGCGAGCGAACCCGTCGGGTCGAGAATGTCAACGCGCATCCAGTCGTTGCCGTTTTTCGCCGCTACCCAACCCGCAAAATGCGCCGGATAAAGTTTGTCGAGTGCCGGGTCGTCCACCAGTTCCAGATGTGCCGCGAGTTTGCCCAGCGCAGGGTCGTGCATTTTTGCTTCGCTGAACTGTGCGGGCAGCACCTGGCCGTCATTTAACGCCGCCGCAAGGCAATAGCGCAAACTCATTTGCGCATTCAACGCGCTGCTGGGCTTGTAATCAAAGCCGCACTGCACATCCACCACTTTGCTCATACCCACCTGCACGGGGCGCGAGGCATCCCAACGGCTACCCAGGCGGCTGCGCAGTTGCAGCGCGGCGTCGATGTAAGCATGCGTGCTGCCGCAGCAGGAATACGGCTTGATCGACACCGCATCAAGGTGATAGACCTTGCCCAGTTCGTGCGTCAGCGGCGCCGCGTTCGACTTGTCGGAAAACGCTTTCAGAAACCCGCCGTCAGCGGTTTCGTAAATCTGCGTCGGGCCGGTAAAGCCCAACGCCGCGAGTTCCGCCGCCAGCACGCCCGAGTGCGCGGCCTTGCCCGCGTGCAGCCGCTTGCTCATCGCACCATCCGCATTGAACGCCCAAAGCCCCGCCCCCTGCGTACCCGCGAGGCCCAGTGCCCACGCGGTGCGCTCGGCATCCAGCCCCAGCAGTACCGCGCACGCCGCCGCCGCGCCGAACGGCCCGCAGGCGCCGGTGAGATGCCAGCCGCGCAAGCGCGCGGCGGAAGGTTCCAGCGCGAGACTCGACCGGATCATCACTTCGTAACCTGCCGCGATCGCCGTCACCAGCCGTTCGCCGGATACGTTTTGCGCTTCGGCCATCGCCAGCGCCGCCGGAATGACCACGGCGCCCGGGTGCAGCTTGGCGTTGTGATAATCATCCAGCTCGAAAGCATGCGCCGACGTGCCATTGACCATTGCGGCATCGGCCACGCGCAACGCGGATTGCGGCTCGTTCCATGCGCGTGCCTGCCCTTTGCCGCCAGCTGCACCGCCCGCCTGCGCCCATTTCAACAATGCCTGCGTCCACGGCGTCTGAAAGCCATAGACGCCGCAACCCACGGTGTCGAATATCGCCAGCCGCACCACATCCCGCGTGCGTGCGGGCAGGTCTTTGTAAGTCAGCCCGGCGACCCAGCGCGCAAGGCGCAGGGTGGCGCCTTCATCGGAATTGTTATTGTTTGCCACGCGTAACACTCCTTTAAGAATAAGATTTCGAACCGTTCCGGCGCGATCGACGGGCAGCCGACAAGCACCGGAAAGTACCATTCGGTAACAGATCTCGACGGCGCTATTTTAAACTCGCTTAAACTCGTGCCGTCGGCAGACACTGCCCGACCGGGAACGCCACTTGCCGCACGACGCGTAGCACACAATGCCACCAATAATCACCATAAGTATTTGTTTTTATTGAATATTTTATAGATACCGTGCCACGCCTTTCCAGCCACGCCCCCTGCCCCTGCCACAGCAGCCAACCCTATGCTGATTGCTGCGGCCCATGGCATGCCGGGCTTGCCAACGGCACACATGCCCCCACGCCGGAAACGCTGATGCGATCCCGCTACAGCGCCTACGCACTGGGCCTGATCGACTATTTGCTCGCGACGTGGCATCCCTCCACCGCGCCCGGTGAAATGGAACTGCCCCCGGTGAAATGGATCGATCTTGAAGTGCGCCACACCGAATCCAGCGCCGACGCCGGCATCGTCGAATTCATCGCGCGCTGCCGTGTCAACGGCCGCGCGCAACGATTGCATGAAACCAGCCGCTTTGTACGTTTGGATGGGCGGTGGTTTTATATTGACGGACAGATGGCGGAACCCGATAAGTTCATACGGAATTCATAGCAGGGCAAACCGGGCAGTGCCGCGCATTGAAAATTTTCGAACGCCGGGCTGAGTTCAACGGGCAAGATACGCGCTCTTGCTAATCGCTTTCCTGCGTCTCGGGCCGTAACCCGGTACGCTGCACCACTTGCCGCCACTTTTTGCGCTCCGATTCCAGTAGGCGGGCCAATTCGTCCGGCGTACCCGTCTGCGCCCGCGCGCCATCGGCATCGATGCGCGAAAGAATTTCGGGCTGTTGCAACACGGCATTAAGCTCCGTGTTTATCCGCGCAACGACCGATTCCGGCGTCTTGGCAGGGGCGAAAAGCGCATACCACTGTGTCAGCTCGACACCCGCAATCCCCACCTCCGCCAAAGTGGGCACCTCCGGTAAAGCGGGCAATCGCGCTGGCCCCGCAACCGCCAGTGCGCGCAGTTTGCCACTGCGCAAGTAAGGTAGTGCTGTAAAGTAACTGGGAAACATCAATTGTGGATTACCTCTTGCTGTATCGGCTATCGCCGGTGCGGCCCCTCGATGGAAAACCCCGCGCAATTTCGTTCGGGTCTGTAACCGGAACAGTTCGGCCGCAAAATGCGGTGCACTGCCTTCCCCTGCCGAAGCGTAACAAAAATGTCCGGGGTGATCGCCCAGAAGGGTGATGAGTTCGTCCACGCTCTTAGCCGGCAGACCTGCGTTCACCACCAGGACTGTGGGCGAATAACCGACCAAACCTATTGGAGCGAAGTCCGCCACCGGATCGTAACGCAGCCGCTGAAACGCCGGATTGATTCCGTGAGTGGCGATATACCCAAACAGGAGTGTGTGTCCGTCAGGCGGAGCCGCCGCCACGTATTCGCAGGCTACGCTGCCATTGCCGCCCGCGCGATTGTCGACATGCACCGTCTGGCCTAACAGCGGCCCCAGATTGCGCGCCAGCGTCCGGGCGATCGCGTCGTTACCGCCGCCGGCGCTGGTGGGAACGATCAATTGAATGTCCCTAGTAGGAAATATTGGGGTTACCGGAGGTTGCAAACTACCGCCGGTTGCGGCGGCGGATTGGGATTGCGGAAACACGTAGTAAGGCAAATGCAGTTCGCCCTGCATGATCTTGCGCGCGGTGCGTACTAGCGCCGCGCGAGTTACAGACGCTGCATCGCCATCGCCGGCAATTTCCACCTCAACATCGATTTGCCCGCCGGGGTGAAGAACGACCAGCGGATGTTTGCCCGGCTGCCTGCGTTCGCCGCTGGCAACGGTACCCGGCAGGGCAAAAGCCGTGGCCACACCGATCGCACCAGTCACCGCGTACGAAGCATGACAGCGGTGCGGGGTGAAGTAGCGAGATGTAATACTCAACGGCTCATCACCGGCACTGACCAAAACTGGTTTGGGAATGACGCTGCCAGCCACATCGCCAAGACCCATACGCCGCCCGGCGTCCAGCCGCATCCGTTCAATGCGATCCAACAGCGCTGCATTGGCGTCAAGCTCGGCGGGACGTTCCCGGCCGCTTACGCCAAGATCAATCGCTCGCACAATCATCAGCGGCATTGCAGCGTCGATACAGGTTACATCGGTGTTATCTATAACATCAATGCGCCTTCCCGTCGGGAACAATTTGCCGGTGACAGCACCCCATGCGTCCAGAAAGTTGAGCAAAATGGGGGCCGCGGTGCCGGCCACGCCGTCAATGCGCGCTTCGCCGTCGTACGTTAATTGCCGGTTCGGCGTGCATACCGTGACGTCAATGCGTGCCCGTGTATTGACATTGAACACACGGACTGTCGTGTGGCCATCCTGCGGCTGGACCAGGCCCTGTTCGATGGCAAAGGGCACCACGCCCGAGAGCATGTTGCCGCAATTGGGCCGCGTGTCCACCGACTGGTGTCCAACACCCACTTGCGCAAACAGATAATCCAGATCGCAGTCTTCGTGTTTCGAGCGCGACACTATCGCAACCTTGCTGTTCAGGGAGCTGCCGCCACCAAGACCATCAAGTTGGAGTGGATCGGAGGCGCCAATTGCACCAATGAGCGCTTGATCCCGGTCCGAATCACCCTCGGGAAGCCATTCGCGCAGGAAGAACGGGCCGCGGGATGTGCCGCCACGCATGAGAGTACAGGGTATCTTGAGTTTCAACATGATTTTGTAGACGAACACAGGGAATCAACGAAACAAATTCTAGAGTAACACTTAATGTACTTGTACTCAGACTTACAACGTCCACAGTGTTCGCCACGTTGCCCAGACCTCGCACCACAATCATTGCGCTCCACCAAATGCGAAAAAGCGCCTCGATGCAGCTTCAATGGTCGCGCAGAGTGACAACAGGAAACCAGCCTCCTTGTGCGGGCAGACGGACAGTGGTTTTGTATTGACGGGCAGATTCACGAAGACGGTTGACGCATCGCAATGGGTCAATCCGTCTTCAACCCGATCTTCTGCACCAGCTTGATCCATTTGTCCACGTCGGCGGCCATGAAGCCGCCGAGCTGCTCTGGCGTGCCGCCGACAGTTTCCAGCCCCAAACCGTTAAGCCGTTCGCGGATATCGCGTTGCGCAACAATTTTGGCAAGTTCACCGTTGAGACGGTTGACGATGGCGGCGGGTGTGCCTGCGGGCGCGAGTACGGCGTAGAGCGCGCCAACATCGAAACCGGGGTAGCCCGCTTCCGCCACCGTGGGTACATCCGGCAACGCCACCACGCGCTTGGCCGACGACACCGCGATCACACGCAAACGGCCGGATTTGATGTGCGGCATGCTCGCCGGCGCGCCGATGAAAGTCATTTCGACCTGACCGCCGATGACATCGTTCAAGGCCGGCCCGCCGCCTTTGTACGGCACGTGCACAATGTCGATGCCTGCATGGAGCTTCAGCAGCTCGCCCGAGAGATGCATCGGCCCGCCCGAGCCCGACGACGCAAAATTGATCTGCCCCGGCCGCGCCTTGGCCAGCGTCACCAGTTCCTTGACGTTTTTCACCGGCAGCGCGGGGTTGACGACCAGCGTTTGCGTACCGGTGGCAATCATCGACACCGGCGCGAAATCACGCACCGGATGATACGGCAGCGATTTAGGATGCAACGACGGATTCATGGTATGCCCGGCACTGATGTAGGCCAGCACGTGTCCATCAGCCGCGGACTTGGCCACATAATCACTGGCAACAATGCCATCAGCGCCAGGGCGATTTTCAACGATGAACGATTGACCGAAAGCTTCAGTCAACTTTTGCGCGATCACCCTTGCGGACACGTCCACCGCGCCGCCGGCCGCATAGCCGACCTGCAGACGCACCACGCGCGACGGGTATTTTGCCGCATCCGCGGGCGGTGTTCGGGTCTGCGCCTGGGCACTGACAGCGGTGAGCACGCCGCCAGTCACAAGCATGGCCTGTGTTAACACCCGTGAACTTAACCGCCGTGATCCAACTGAAACCATATTGTCTTCTCCTGAAACAGTTGTCTCCATCGTAGCAGATCAACACGCCCGATGCGCAGTGCGCTGCCATCACGCAATCTGGAAACCCGATTGACACGTGACAGGGCATGCCGCTAAATGAGCACCTGATACTCTTGACGTTACACCACACTCGTTACACTACACTCGTTACACCATACTCGTTACACCATACTCATATGTCCACCCTGCAAATCAAACCCACCGGCACGGCACTCGGTGCGCAAGTCATCGGCGCCGATCTCACCCAACCGCTCGACGACGCCACTTTCGCGCAAATCCACGCGGCGTTCTATCAATACGAGTTACTTTATTTTCGCGGGCAGGAACTGAGTGACGAGGACCACATCCGCTTCAGCGCGCGCTTTGGCGAACTGCGCAAACTGAAAATCACCAAGCAGTTGCATGTCAATCATCCGGAAATCTTTGTCATCTCCAACATCAAACAAAACGGCCAGCACATCGGCAGCTACGACGCGGGAATTTTCTGGCACACCGACGGAGCCTACCTTGCCAATCCGCATGCGGTTTCAGCGCTGCGCGCGCTGCAAGTGCCGGTACGCGAAGATGGCCGCGTGCTGGGCGACACGCATTTTGTCAGTGTGTCAAAGGCCTACGATACGCTGCCGCAAGCGATGAAAAAGCGGCTCGACGGCCTGATGGCCGTTCAAAGCATCATGCACCGCCTGAAACAGACGCAGGAATCAGGCCTGAAGAAAGATTACAACGATGCGGTCAAGGCCGACCCCGAAGCGACCCACCCGGTAGTGCGCGTGCACCCGGTCAACGGCCGCAAGTGCCTTTACGTCACCGAGGGCTATACCTCGCGCATCCTCGGCATTCCTGAAGACGAAAGCCGTGATTTGATCCGGGAGCTCACCGCGCACTGCATCAAACCGGAATTCGGCTACAGCCACAACTGGCGGCAGCACGATCTGGTGATGTGGGACGATTGCAGTACACAGCACAAGGCCACGTTCGATTACCCGGAATCGCTGCCACGGCTGATGCATCGCACGACGGTGGTAGCGGCGTAACGCTCCGCCGGCAAACACGCTGCAAGGACATTGCGGTAAGCTGCGGCGCATGAATACTGCCACGCACGCCCCCGTCCATCCGCTGCTCGCCAAACTCGTCTCCCGAGTCGTTACCATCAGACCCGGTGAGACGCGCGCGCTACTGTGGTCGTTCGCCTATTTCTTTTGCCTGCTCGCGGGCTATTACGTGCTGCGCCCGGTGCGCGATGAAATGGGGCTTGCCGGTGGCGTGAAAAACCTGCCGTGGCTGTTTACCGCGACATTTTTCGTGATGCTGGCCGTAGTACCGATTTACGGCGCACTGGTGGCGGGGCTGCCGCGGCAAAAATTCATCCCCGTGGTGTACCACTTCTTTGTGGCCAACATTGTGCTCTTCTGGGTGCTGCTCACCCAGGGCATCGCACTCACGCTCACTGCGCAGGTGTTTTTCGTGTGGATCAGCGTCTTCAACCTGTTCGCGGTGTCGGTGTTCTGGTCGTTCATGGCCGATTTATACGACGCGGAACGCGGCAAGCGGCTGTTCGGCTTCATCGCCGCCGGCGGCTCGGCGGGCGCGTTGCTGGGGCCGTTGATCGCCACCAACCTGGCCGTGCCGATAGGCCGCGCCAATCTGCTGATTATCGCGGCGCTGCTGCTGGAAGGCGCGGTGTTTTGCGCAATGCGACTAGAAAGCGCTGCGGCTTCTTTCAAATCCGAAGGTCAAACCACCACGCAAAAACCACCGGAACAAGCGCTTGGTGGAAGCTGGATCGCGGGCCTGATGATGATCGCACGCTCGCCGTATCTCGCAGGCATTGCCACCTGGGTGGCGCTGCTGTCGCTGGCAGGCACGTTCCTGTATTTCCAGCAGGCCGAAATCGTGCGCGCGCTGTCGGATGATCCCAACAAGCGCACCGCCATTTTCGCGCAAATTGATCTGGCGGTAAGCCTGTTGACCCTCGTCGTGCAGTTTCTCGCCACCGGCAAACTCATCAAGCGCTTTGGCGCCGGCCCGGCGGCGGCGTTTTTGCCGCTGGTGTTTGCCATCGGTTTTGTCGCGCTGTGGGCGACGCCGATGCTGTGGGTGGTAATCGCGTTTCAGGCGGCACAGCGCGCGGCGAATTTTGCGATTTCCAACCCGGCGCGCGAAGTGCTGTTTACCGTGGTGGATCGCGAAGAAAAATACAAAGCCAAAAACGTCATCGACAACGTGGTGTTTCGCGGCAGCGATGCATTGTTCGGCTGGCTCTTCACCGCGCTGCGCGGGCTGGGTATGGAAGCCGGTGCGATTTCGCTTGCCACCGTGCCACTGACCGCAGCGTGGCTAGCGCTGGCGCTGGCGTTGGGGCGCATGCAGGAAAAGCGCTCACCGGCAGCGGCCGATGATAAATCGTAAGTATTTGTTTTAAAAGGATATTTTATGCAACCACCATTCAACGCTCAGCGCCGAAAGTCACTGCAAACGTTGACCTCTTTGGTTAGCGGTGCCGCGCTATCAAGCGCGTGGCCGCTGTGCGCGGGCGCACAGGACAAACCCGCGCTGCTCACGCGTGCCATTCCGCGCACGGGCGAGAAGCTCGCCGTGGTAGGCCTCGGCACGCAGTTCGTGCTCGATGTCGGCGACGATCTCGACAAACGCAAAGTGCGCATCGCGATGATCCGCACGCTGCTCGACAACGGCGGCAGCGTCATCGACACCGCGCCGTCTTATGGCCCGGCGGAAACGCAACTGGGCAGCATGCTCGACGAAATGAAGGCACGCGAGCGCGTGTTTCTATCTACCAAGTTTCGCGCGCCAGGGAGAGATGGCGCCCTCGGTGAAACGCGCGAATCCCTGAAAAAGCTGCGCACGCAAAAGCTCGATCTGCTGCTACGCCATAACATCGGCTTCGTATCCAAGTCCGAGGCCGACACGTATCTGGCCGTTGCGCGCGAATGGAAGTCACAAGGCGTGTGCCGCTACATTGGCGTCACGCATTCGCAGGATCAGGCCAGGGCCAACGACCGGCTGATCGAGATGTTGCGCACGGAAAAACTCGACTTCATTCAGGTGAGTTATTCGATGGCCGAGCGCAGTGTCGAAGACAAGTTGCTGGCCGTAGCCGCCGACACCGGCACCGCCGTAATGTGCAATCTGCCATTCGCACGGGCCGCATTATTCAAGGCGGTGGCCGGCAAGCCTGTGCCGGAATGGGCGAAGGAATTCGACGCAACAACCTGGGGCCAGTTCTTCCTCAAATACCTGATTGCGCATCCTTCGGTGAACGTGGTCATTCCCGGTACGGATCGTGTCGAGCACATGCTGGACAACATCGAGGCCGGCCGCACGCGCCTGCCGAATGCCGCGCAGCGCAAGCGTATGGTGGAGTTTATTGGCGCGGTTTAGAGCGCAAGACCTTACTGTGCATTCGGAAAAAACAGCGGCGCGCCGCTGATTTTATAATCCGAAATCGTTTTTTGGCCCTCGGCTGAAATCAGCCAGTCGACGAACGCCTGCCCCAGCTCTTTTTTTACGTGCGCGTGTTTGGCCGGGTTGACCAGCATCACGCCGTATTGATTAAAGAGCCGCTGGTCGCCTTCAACCAGCACCGCGAGTTCGCCGCGATTTCTGAAGGCGAGCCAGGTGCCGCGGTCGGTGATTGCGTAGGCATTCATCGCGGAAGCAGTGTTCAGCGACGGCCCCATGCCGGAACCGGTCTCGCGGTACCAACTGCCCCGGCCGCTGAGCGGATCCGT
This sequence comes from Betaproteobacteria bacterium, assembly GCA_900299145.1. Lineage (GTDB taxonomy): Bacteria > Pseudomonadota > Gammaproteobacteria > Burkholderiales > SG8-41 > UBA5216. Next base: position 91,381 of record OMIN01000124.1, read on the forward strand.
TCCGGCCAGTTTCCACAAACGCAGTTCGGCGGCGTGCGTGCCGCTCTTGTCACCGCGCGAGACGAACGGCGCGCGGGTGGTGGCGATGCTCTTGAGCGCCGCGAGGATGTCCTTGCCACCGGCAATTTTCGCCGGGTCGCTTCGCGGGCCGATCAGTACAAAGTCGTTGTACATCACGTTAAAGCGCTGCACGCCAAATCCGTCGGCGAGAAATTTTTCTTCCGTCTCGCGGTCGTGCACGAACACCACGTCGGCATCACCACGCCGCGCCATGTCGAGCGCCTGTCCGGTGCCGAGCGCCACCACGCGCACCTGTATGGCGGATTTCTTTTCAAACACCGGCAGCAGGTGCTTGAACAATCCAGATTGCTCGGTTGACGTGGTCGAGGCCACGGTGATGTGGCGCTCTTGAGGAAAAGCGATTTGAGCGAAAAATCCCGGCAGTGCGCACAGCAGAAATCCCAATAAGCATCTGTTTTTATTGAGTATTTTTTGGAAATCATTCACGGCAATTCCCCGCTCAAAAACTCGCGCGCCGCCTCGCTTTGCGGCGCGCTGAAAAATTCCGTGACCGGCGCGCGCTCGGCAATCTGCCCCCCGCTCATCAGCAGAATTTCATCGCCCAGCCGTCGCGCCTGACCCAGGCTGTGCGTGGTCATGATGATTTTGGTGCCGCTTTCGTGGATGGCATTGATGACCGCTTCGATATGGCGCGTGGCATGCGGATCGAGGTTGGCGGTGGGTTCATCCAGAAACAACACTTCCGGCTCCAGCGCCCACGCTCGCGCCAGCGCGAGACGCTGCTGCTCGCCGCCCGACAATACGCGAGCAGGATGCGCCGCCAGTTGCGCCATGCCCACGACGTCGAGTTTCACCTGCGCGCGGCGCAGAGATTCCGCCGCCGGCAAGCCCGCGAGCTTTAGCGCGTAAGTGACATTGGCCAACGCCGAACGACGCAACAGCACCGGCCGCTGGAATACCATTGCCTGACGCCCTGAACCTGATGTACCCGATGCGCCATACCAAGTTACCCGCCCCGACGTCGGCCGCAGCAGCCCGTGGCACAATCGCATCAGCACGCTTTTTCCCGCGCCATTCGCGCCAAGAATGACCGTGCGCGTACCCGCGCCGATTTCAAACGACACGTCGTTAATCAGCGTGCGGCCGCCGGCGGTGTAGCTGACGTTTTCCAGAATTAGCGGCAGCATGCGTTACTCATGGTCAACCAAAATTAATCGTAGTTAACCGCGGTTAGCCGCAGTTAACCATAGCGCCGCTGGGCGCTCAGCTTCACCCAGTGGGCGAGCAGATTGAGCCCGACGATAATCGCCAGCAGCACCATGCCCAGCCCCAGCGCCAGCGGCAGATCACCCTTGCTGGTTTCGAGCGCAATGGCGGTGGTCATCACGCGCGTGACGCCGTCGATATTGCCGCCGACGATCATCACCGCACCCACCTCCGCCGCTGCGCGGCCAAAGCCCGCCAGCACCACGGTGATCAACGCAAAGCGCGTGTCCCACAGCAGCGTCAACGCCGCATCGGTGTTGCTGGCGCCGAGCGAGCGCAGTTGCTCGGCGTATTCCAGCCACGCGTCTTCGATCACCTGCCGCGTCAGCGCGGCGATGATGGGGGTGATCAGTACAGCCTGCGCGATCACCATCGCTGCGGGCGTAAACAGCAGCCCGAACTGCCCCAGCGGCCCGGCGCGCGACAGCATCAGATAAATCATGAGGCCCACGACCACCGGCGGCAGCCCCATCAGTGCGTTGAGCACCGCCACCAGCGCCTGCCGCCCCGGAAAACGCGTGATCGCGAGCAGCGCGCCCAGTGGCAGCGCAGCCAGCGCGGCGAATGCCACCGCAGCCAGGCTCACGCGCACGCTCAAAGCCACGATCTGCGCCAACTGCGCATCGGCGCTGGCGATCAGGCGCAGCGCCTCGCTCAAGGCGGCGGCAAAGTCGTTTACCATTTCACAACAAAATAATAAATAAAATCAATAGGTTATGGTAACCCATGATTCATCCATGCAACGCCCCAGAAAGGCCGCAGCACCAGCCACACCGGTGACTTCGCGGACGAAATCAGCTTGCGCGACAGCATGCTCTTCCATGGCTTGCGGGCAGGCGTAAAACTTGACACCCATCTCCGACGCGCGCTGCATGAAAGCGTACACCGTGTCACGCTGGCGCGGCCCACTCGGCAAGGCGGCGGCCACGCCTGCCGCCAGTAATTTCACCGAGCGGCTGGTGAAATACATTTCCACTTCGATATCCATCGCCGCCGCTGTTGCCGCATGAAAAAACGGCGTCGCGCATAAATGCGGCTGCGCGGGATCAGTCGCCCACAACAACATTGCCAGACGGTTTTTCATGGCCTGCGGCCCAGCATGTTCAAGTCGCGCTCACCGGCCCGGCGGCCCCTGAAAATTCTCCAGCGCCATTTCCGCTTCGAAAGCGGGCGCAAGATCATCGCCCGACAGCAGCCGATGGCTGACAGCTTCATCCCACTTCGCGGCAAGGCGCACCAACCAGCCCGCGCCGTACGGATCAGCGCCGATGGTTGCGGGCTTCGCCACAGCCGCCGTGTTGACTTCCAGCAGCGTGCCCGCTACTGGCGTGCGCACCGACACCACGGTTTTGGAAAGTTCCAGCACACCCACCGCGCGGCCAATTTCCACTTTCGTGCCGAGGGCCTTGGGCGTGAACGCAAAAAATTCCCCCGCCAGCGCGACGCCATAGGACGTCGCGCCGAGTGTCACCACGCCCGGCGCGCCGGGCTGTACCCACACGTTATAGTCGGCGTGGTAATAGCGGTCAATCGGGAACCCGCAGCCGCGTACCGTGATCATTCGAACGCTCCATTGCGTGATTCCAGCGCCTCAGCCGAATTCTGCGACAGGGATCTTGTGCGTGGCTGTGTGGGCAATTTCGACCGTAAGCGAATGCGGCGTGTTGCTTCAAACGCTGCCGCGCGCTTTTTGCGCAGCCACACCCACACGCCGGTGGGAAACATCAGCAGCATGGCAAACCCCGTCATGAACATCGCTATTTTGCCGGCCTCGCCGAACGCGGAACCGCTATGCAGCGGATACAGCCAGTGCATCACGCTTTCTCCCGCGGTACGGTTGCGTGAACTGCGTTCAAACAGAATATCGCCGGAGCCGGGGTGCACCCAGACGATTGTATCACCCAGCCGGTGCACGTCGCCGGCGCGCTTCAAGTAGAAAAGATAGCCTGCCGTGGGCTTGGACGGAATATGAATTTCCGTCAGCGCGTGCTGCGGAAATTCGTCGCGCACACGCGTGGTGATGCGCTCGAAGCTCGGCCAATTTTCCAGCGGCGTCTCGCGCCACGGGATCACCGGAAACGGCGCCACTTCGGAAAACACACCGACAATGTCGCGCGCGTAGTTCACATACACCAGTGTACTGCCGGTCACCGTCGCCAGCATCAAAAGTGCAATCAGCACCACACCGCTGGAGCGGTGCACGTCGAACAGCACGCGCGTCAACCCGGCGCGCAGTTTCACGCCGATCAGACGCCGCCAGCCGGAACGGTTGCGCGGCCATGCCACAAATGCGCCGGAAATCGCCGACAGCATCAGGAGCAACCCGGCAAGACCGACAATGTTCGAGCCGAAGTTGCCAAGCAGCACGTTGCGGTGAAATTCATACAGCGTGCGCATCCAGTATGGGCGCGTGATGCCGATCGTTTCGGCCTCGCGCGTGCCCAGCAGTTCGCCATTCACAGGATTGAACATCGCCTCCGCGCGCGGTGAGCCGGTACGCAGGTGCGGCGCCACCTTGATAAGCACGCGATAAACGTCATCCGGATTGCCGTGGCGCGGCGGCCGGAGGCGTTCAGCGTGGGCGAGCGGGAATTCGTCGGCGATGCGCACGAGTATGGCGTGCGGCGGCAGATGTGCTCCGACACTGGCGTGCGTCAACAACCGTGGATTGATAAACGCGTCGATCTCGTCTTCATACACCAGCAGGCTGCCGGAAAAGCCCACCAGCGCGAACCACGCGCCGATAAAGAGACCCAGCCAGCGGTGCAGGTTGAGCCAGTAGCCGCGGGAAGTTGGCTGGGGTGGACTGGCAGGCATCGCAAACTCGACTCAACGGTACGGTTTACCCCTGCCCCGGCACAAAAAAGTAATTCGGGCTGGCGCGCTGGTAGCCGGATTCATCCATCAGGATATCCAGCGCGAGAGTCGCCAGATCATCCGCCACTGGGTCGGCCAGAGGGTCCTTTTCCTGATTGAACGATTTGATGTAACCCTTGCATTCCTCGCACGCTTCGCCGCGCACGGCTTCGCCGCCGCCGTCTTTATCGTCGATGTGGTAGTAGGCGAGTTTTTCCTGTGCCTCGCACTGGCTGCAAAAGCCGCGTGCCATGCGCCAGTCGGTCGCGCACAGCACGCAGTGCAGATAGCGCGTGCCCGGCACGGGGCCGCCCGCGCGCAGCACGCTCGCCACCGGCGGAGAACCGCACACCGGGCACAGCGTTGGCACATCGAGTTTGCGAAACGCGCCTTCCCCCAGCGCCGCAGCGCGTGCCACCCAATGTACCTGCAACGCTGCGCCGATGAACGGCACCGTGACCGCATCCAGCGCCGGGTAATCCAGCGCAAGCAGACAGCCCGCCTGTTTATCCAGCGTGGCGGGATCCAT
>OMIN01000125.1 GCA_900299145.1 Betaproteobacteria bacterium
CGCCGCTGGCGATTTTGCTGCGCGAATATCCGGTGTTTGTCACGCGGCCCGACTCGCCGATCCGCGATGCGCGCGATCTCGCCGACCGGCTGCGCAAGGACGCCACGTCGGTGAGTTTTGCCTATGCCACCGCGCGCGGCAATCATAACCACGTGATCATCGGCATGCTGATGAAAGCGGCGGGCGCCGACCCGCGCCGCGCGAGAGCCATTGTCTACAACGCCGGCAGCGAGGCCACTACCGCCGCGCTGGGTGGACACGTGGATGTCGGTGTGGTGGCGCCGGCCAACGTCATTCCGCTGCTCGCCGCCGGCAAGATACGCGTGCTGGGCGTGGCGGCGCCGCAGCGTCAGGGCGGCGCGTTCGCCACCGTGCCCACGTTGCGCGAGCAGGGTGTCAACGCGATGTATTTCAGTTGGCGCGGCTTCATGGGGCCGAAGGGTTTGACGCCGGCGCAACTCGCGTTCTGGGATCGCAGCTTCGCGCAGCTGGTGAAAGCGCCCGAGTGGAAACAGGATGTCGAGCGCAATGCGTGGTCGGAGGTGTTTATGAACAGCGCGCAGACCGTGCGCCACCTTGAGCACGAGACCGATACTCTGCAAAAATTGCTGACCGAACTGGGCGTGGCGGTGCGCGGCACCTCCACCTAAAACCTGTATAAAACAAATAGTTAAGAGAAATGAGCGATTTACATTACCTGACACTCGCCGAATCCGCGGACCTGGTCCGCACCAAAAAACTTTCTCCGGTGGAACTCACCGATGCGCTGCTCAAACGCATCGAAACCTTCAACCCGCAATTGTCGGCCTTTATCACCATCACCGGCGATCTTGCGCGTGCACAGGCCAAACAGGCCGAGCAGGAGATCGCGCAAGGCAAATACCGAGGCCCGCTGCACGGCGTGCCATTCGCGCTGAAAGACATTTACAACACGGCGGGCATTCTCACCTCTGGTGGCTCGAAGGTGTGCATCGACAACGTCCCCGCCAGTAACGCCACCACCACGCAAAAGTTGCTGGATGCCGGAGCGGTACTGCTCGGCAAACTGCAAACGCATGAGTTCGCCCACGGCGGGCCGTCGTTTGATTTGCCGTGGCCGCCCGCGCGCAACCCGTGGAACCTCGCGCATTTCACCGGCGGTTCGTCGAGCGGGTCGGGTGCGGCACTTGCGGCGGGTTTGACGGCTGTGGCGCTAGGCTCTGACACCGGCGGCTCGATTCGCGGCCCGTCGTCGCACTGCGGCACCACCGGGTTGATGCCGACCTACGGGCTGGTGAGCCGTGCTGGCGTGATCCCCAATTCGTTCACGTTTGATCACTGCGGCCCGATGGCGCGCACCGCTGAAGACTGCGCGATACTGCTGCAAGTACTCGCGGGTTACGACCCGCAGGATGGCGGCAGCACCGAACAGGCGATTCCCGATTACCGCGCGGCGCTGAAAAATTTTTCGGTCAAGGGTCTCAAAATCGGCGTGCTGCGCCACTATTGGGAAGAAGACCTGCCCGCGCACGAAGACCTGCGCGCGGCGATGGAAGAATCCATCGCCACTTTCAAGCGCATGGGCGCACAGGTTGAAGACTGCCGCGCACGGCCCATGATGGACGGCCTCGACATCAAGGTCATCATCGGTGAGTGTGAAATTTATTCGATCAATCAACACGATCTGCAAGCGCGCCCCGGCGATTTTGGCCGTGATTTTCTGGGCCGCGCGCTGCCGGCGTGCCTGTTTCAGGCGAGCGACTACGTGCAGGCACTGCGCGAGCACAAGCGTTACATGGCCGACATGCAGCCGCTGCTCGCAAAATACGACATTCTGCTGACCGCAGGCTTCGGCCCCGCGCCGCGTTTTGAGGATTACCGCGTCACCAATTTCTGGCGCAAGTCGAATGCGTTCACGCCTTCGAATGCCGCGCGCACGCCCTCCCTTGTGCTGTGCGGCGGCCTGTCGAAAGCGGGTTTACCGCTGGGCCTGCAACTCATCACGCGGCCCTTCAACGATGCGCAGCTGCTGGCCGCGGGCCACGCCTTTCAGCGTGAAACCGATTGGCACACGCGCCGCCCGCCGCTTGATCCGTCGGCAAAAGCGCCCGTGGTCGATACGTCGGTGTTTGAGCCGAAGCCCGACGCCGATGCCGCCACGCGCGCTCTGGCCGAAACCATGGCGCGCCGCGCCGGGCTTAAACTGAACGAGCGGCAAATGGCGATCCTGCTCGAAAACGCCCCAGCCGCGCTCGACATGGCCAACCGCTTGCGCAAACCGCGCGCGCGGCTGGATGAACCATCGTCGACGTTCCGGTTTGCGGGAAGTCAAAAATAATTGAATAAAAACAAATACTTACAAATGCTTTCCGTCAGAGCATCTCGCGCCGCCGCGCTCGCTGGCGTGCTAATGCTGCCGCTGGGCGCACCGCCCTGGGCGCAAACGCCCGAGTCAACGCGCCTCGCCATCCTGCGCGACATCAACGCCGACGGCGCGCTGATTGCACTGGCGCTGCACTGCAAGCACGCGCCCGATGACGTCAATCGCCTTGGCGACAAACTCGAAACGCTGACCCTGGCGCGCGCGAAGGAACAGGCCGTCGCGCTCGACGCCAACACCTATCACGAAGCCGCGCGCGACGGCTTCATGCACATGCGCGAAGTGCTGGCCGTGGCAATGCCCGCCGAAGATACCTATCGCACGCAGTGCGCGGAGGTGGCGGAGCGGGTTGGCAAGGCGATGGCACGCTGAGTGCGGGTTAGCCACGCACCGGGATCGCGGTAGTTCTGTCCGCAAGGACGCGCCGCAGTTGTAGCCCGTAAGAAGCGCAGCGTATTACGGGTCAATGACTATCGCTGCCCCGTAATACGCTGCGCTCCTTACGGGCTACGGGCTTCCCGTGAATAGCCTCTCAACACTGAATCGCCGCCACCGGAAACGGCGCGGGCTTCGATCCGGGCAGGTGTTGAGCAATGCTGGCGTACTGCCGCGCGCGAATTTCTGCCGCGCTGCCACCGGGGATCGGATTCAGCTTTTCGATTTCCTCGAGTATCGGCGGCGGGCGGTCATCCACTGGCACGCCGTGCACCAGCGCCCACTTTTCGACCTGATGAATGAACTCCGGCGACACGCGCGGGGGTATTTCCGCGTTCATCGGGTCGGCCATGGCTTCTGCTAGTGACACAAATTGCACGCCGGCGGCTTCGAATTGATCGAGGATTTCGTCGAGGCAATCACCGCCCAGCGGCGTGCCGTGAATCAGCCAGATATGCACCGGATCGCGCCCGTACACCGCGCGCGCGTTGGCCGCGTGCAGGCGCATTTCGTGCATGGCGGTTTCAACGAAGGCACGGCGCAGATATTGGATGCCTTCACGGTCGTCTTTTTCCAGCGTGCGCCAGTACGCCGCCTGAAACCGTGAATCACGAAAGCCCACGCTCACCGGTACCGGCGTGTAGCCGTGCTTCGCCAGATACGCGCCGACGGCGGCCTGTTTATCGGCGGTGTCGCCCCACATATCGTTGCAGTAACGGAAATAGCGCTTGGGCGCACGTGCCGCCCAGCGCGCAATGATTTCCTCGGTGCGCTCGATGTCGCCGATGTAGGTTTGCGCATCCACCCAGTTGATGCTGGCGTGGTGATGCGTGTGATTGGCGACATGATGTCCGGCATCGCACCAGTGATCGAACACGCGCAACAGCTCCGGGTCGTCCTCGGCGGGCGCGGTGTTGGAAAAGGCAAAGGTGTCAGTGGCACGATGGCGTGCCAGCGCCTGCGTCATCGCGCGCGTGATACCGAGCGAAGTGTAGTTCTTCGGCACCGGCACGCCGCGCCACAGCAGCATGTCGTCCATGGTGATGGCGAGTTTGACCGGGCCGAGGGGGGAGATAGGGTGGGTTGTTTGGGTGGTCAAGGTGAAATCCTGCGATGGGTTGGCGTAATCGAAAGGACTCCAATTTTCGTAGGGTGGGCAAAGCGTAGCGTGCCCACCGTCTGTGGCTTCCGCGTGGGCACAAGCAACGCGCCCACCCTACGCCTGCTTGTGCAAGTTCATGGCTGACGCGGGCCAATACTGTGGTGGTGCACTCTCCATGCGCCGCCGTCATCGACCACAATCACCCCTTGCAACACAGTACGATTGGCGAAGGTCGTCCGATAAGTAAATACCTGAAAATCGCCTGTCATCCCGCTCGGGAGTACTGTTGTCGACCGCACACTTTCAACAATCCGGTTCACGGGAGCGCCCAATGGGCGCATCTGAAATCCCATCAGATCTACAAACGTTTTCGAATCGTACATCGACTTGGTGGCCTTTGAGCTGCTGCTCCATGCCCGCGAAAAATCTCCTCGGTCTATCAGATCCAGCCATTCACGCGCCGCCATTTCCGCCCCTCTGCGGTCAGGTGGAGGCCATTGCTGTGTGCGCGGCTTCAACCACCAAATAACCGCACCGGCCAGCACGCATGCAGCGCCCAGTACCCACAAAATCATATTGCGTCGCTTATTCAAATCGAGGGGCATGACACTTTGTAGATACTGGCATTGGTAAACTGCATGATACCCCTCACCACTTAAGATTAAACGCTCCTTTACGTCGCCGTCTTGGTAAACCGAACAGTAACCGCCCGCGCAGCGTCATCCGTAACCACATTCACCAGCGCCGGTTTGCCATTTTTAATGGCTTCCTTAGCGCGTTCTAAAGCTGGACGAATATCTTCCGGCTTGGTGACATGCTCACCATGACAACCTAAAGACTGCGCGAACTGGTCAAAGCGTGTGTAGCCGAGGTTGCGGCCCGGTTTTTCGCCTTTGGGGTCGGCCGTCCAGCCGCCGTTGAGACTGATGACGACGATGATGGGCAGCTTGTGGCGTGCTGCCGTGTCCAGCTCCATGCAGTTCAGGCCAAACGAGCCGTCGCCGTGCAGCACGACCACTTGTTTGTCCGGGAATGCAGTTTTGGCGCCGACGCCGAAGGGCATGCCCACGCCCATGGTGCCGAAGGTGCCGGAGTTAATGCGGTGGCGCGGCAGAAAAGTCGGGATGGACTGGCGGCCGAAGTTAAGAATTTCCTGTCCGTCAACCACCAGGATACCGTCACGGTCGATGAATTCCTTGATTTCCTTGCACAGGCGCAGCGGGTGGATGGGCGTGTTGCTGGTCGCCATGGCCTTTTCGGATTCCGGCGCTTTGAGATTTTCGATCTCCGAAAGCCGCCCGCGCCAACCGGCATAAAGCGCGGGTTTGAGGCGCGTGGCGCCCAGATCGAGCATTTGCCGCAGCACCATTTTGGCGTCGCCAAGGATGGCCACGTCCGCGCGTGGCGTGTTGCTGATTTCACCCGAATCGACATCGATGCGGATGATCTTGGCGTTGGCGGAAATGCGTGGCGGCTTGATGTGGCCGAACACGTAATTGAGACGTGTGCCGACGATGACCACGCAATCGGTTTCTTTCATTGCCGAGGAGCGCGCATTGAGGAAGGCCTGCGGATGGTCTTCTTCGAGCACGCCGCGGCCTTGCGGCGTGGTGTAGATGGGGATGCCCTTGCTCACGACTAACTCGCGCAGCTCGGCTTCCGCGCCCGACCACAGCACGCCGCTGCCGGAGAGGATCACCGGCTTTTGCGCCTTTTCCAATAGTTTCAATGCTTCTTCGATCAACGCCGGGTCGCCCTGCGGGCGCGCGCGCACGAGGGTTTTGTTGAAGTCGGGCCATACCACTGTCGAGTCATCAATGGTGTTGTTGATGACGTCGGACGGCAGGTCAAGGTACACCGGGCCGGGCTTGCCGCTGATCGAGGCGCGGAAAGCCATGTCGATCAACTCGGGAATGCGCCGCGTTTCGTAAATGCGATTGGCCCATTTAGTGACGGGCTTCATGATGGCAAGCTGGTCGATCTCCTGAAACGCGCCGTTGTGATACTCGCCAATGGGGCTGGAGCCGCCAAAGGCCACCACAGGCACGCCGTCGATCAGCGCATTGGCAAGGCCGGTGGTGAGGTTGATCGCGCCCGGGCCGGACGCGCCCAGGCACACACCGGGGAAATTTTTTGCGCGTGCATACGCCTGCGCCGCAAACGCCGCTGCCTGCTCGTGGCGCACGTCGATGGGCCGCACGCCACGCTTGATGGCGGCGAGCAACGTATCGTTGATCGGCCCGCCCATGATGAAAAACATGTCCTTGACGCCGATGCGTTTGAGGGATTCGCCGACGAGATCGTTACCGGTGATGTTTGCCATTTTAAATTTCCTATTAAAAACAAATAGTTATGATAGTTTTACGATGCTGATCCACCAGCTCGTCATGCCAGCGAAAGCTGGCATCCAGTGCGTAAACCGCGGCGCGTAGCATCGCGTTCTTGCGACTGCGGCAAGGACTACAAACCGGGTTCCAGCTTCCGCTGGAACGACGGTGTTGGTATGCGGCGTGCTCCGTGCTTAATACGATTTACGATTACTTCTTCTTCAAAATCACCGGCGTTTCCTTCACATACTCGGCGATTTCATCCTTGCTCATTTTGCACCACTCGGCAAGCACCTGCTCGGTGTGTTCGCCCAACAGCGGACCGCACGTCACCGGCACCTTGCTTTCGGACATGTGCACCGGCCAGCCCGGCACCACGACTTCGCCGCGCTTGGGGTGGTTGACGGTGGCGAACATGCCGCGCTTTCTGAGATGCGGGTCGCTCGACAACTCGGCCGTGTCCAGCACCGCGCCCGCCGGCACACCGGCGTTTTGTAGTTTCTCCATGGCTTCGATCTTGGTCTGGCCCTTGCACCAGTTGGCGATCAGTGCATCTACTTCGGTGGAGTTTTGCACGCGCGCCGCGGGTGAAGAAAAACGCGGGTCTTCCTTCAGATCATCACGGCCGATCACCGACAAGAGGCGCAGCCAGTGCCAGTTGCCCGCGCGCGAGGTGTAGACCATTACGTAATCGTTTTCGCCGAACGGTTTGCAGTGGTAAATCTCCGAGGGCGATGCCGCGCCGATGGAACTTTGATTGCCGGTGCGCGTCACGGGCTTGCCGAACATCAGCTGCCCCGCAAAGCAGATGCGGTTGAAGTTGATCACGGCGTCCTGCATCGATACTTCGACGCGCTGGCCCTTGTTGGTGAACTGGCGCTGATAGAGTGCCGCAAGGATGCCCACCAGACAATGGATGCCAGCACCGGTGTCGCCCACGTGCGGGCCGGGGCGCAGCGGCTTGCCGCCGGCTTCACCGGTGATGGCAAACGCGCCGCCCACCGCCTGCGCGATCATGTCAAAGGAGAGGTAATTCGCGTACGGGCCATCCGGGTTGAAGCCCTTGATCTGCGCCATGATGAGGCGCGGGTTGATCTTGCTCACCACGTCCCAGCCGAAGCCGAGCTTTTCGATGCGGCCCGGCGACATGTTTTCAATCAGCACGTCGGCCTCTTTCACCATCTTGAGGATGGTGTTGCGGCCACGCTCGGATTTCAGATCGCACACCATGCCGCGCTTGTTCGAGTTCATCATGATGAAGTAGAACGAATCGACATCGCCGCTGTTGGTGGAGGCAAAGCGGCCGTTCTCGCCGGTTTGCTGCTCGACCTTCACCACGTCCGCGCCGAGCCAGCCCAGCGCCTGCGTGCACGAGGTGCCCGCTTCGTATTGCGTGAGGTCGAGAATTTTTACGCCCGCGAGGGCGGTCGAGCCAGGGGTATTGTTCATGCGATTCCTTTCGGTCGAAAAATCAAATCAGCTGCGGACAGGCCACTCGCATGGCACTGCCCGCACTAAGAAATTAAAACGGCGAAATGGCTATGGTTGAAGCAACAACAGGACGACGTGACGGTGACGGTGAAGACCCTTTGCACAGCAACGGTGCGGGGCACCGGGGCTTCTGTTTCAATTCTTAATTCACTACCGCCCCTCATTCGAGTTTCATGATACTGCCAGACGACTGGCGTGACAATGCGCGCGAGCCGCCAGCAAAATGACCTGGCCGAGTCGCAGTTTAAAATAGTATGCACACACGGCTTATCGGGATCTGACCATGCGGGTGATAAAGGGCAAACTCGAACAACGCATTGCACTGGTGCTCGCGCTAAGCGCGTCCGCCATGGCTCAGGCGCAGGGCGGCACAGGCGATTACCCCACCAAGCCCGTGCGCTGGCTGGTGGGTTTTGCGCCGGGCGCTTCCAACGACATCATTGCGCGGCTGATCGCGGCACGGCTCACCGATGCCTTTGGCCAGCAAGTGCTAGTGGATAACCGGGGCGGCGCGGGCGGCGTAATCGCCGGAGAAATCGTCACCAAGTCCGCGCCCGACGGCCACACGCTACTGATGTCCACCACCGGCCCCAGCGTGACCGGGCCGCTGCTGGGTAAGCGCGTGCCGTATCGGGTTGAGGATTTCACGCAAGTCGTCACCATAGGCTACTCGCCGCTGATTATCGTGGCGCATCCGTCGTTTCCGCCGCGCAACCCGCGCGAGCTGGTGGATTACGCCCGCGCCAACCCCGGCAAAATTACCTGGGGCTCCAGTGGCGTCGGCGGCTCGCCGCATTTCGCGCTGCTGATATTTCAGGCGGCCACCGGCATTGATGTCACCCATGTGCCATACAAAGGCACCGCACCTGCGCTCACCGATATCGCGGCCGGGCACATTCAGGCGATGCATTCGTCGGTGATTTCCGCCGAGGCACATCTGGTTTCCAAGCGGCTGAAAATCATCGGCGTGGGCAGTCAAAAGCGGCTCGCCGGCCTTCCCGATGTACCGACGTTCACCGAAAGCGGCATCGTCAATGGCGACTCGCAGGTATGGTTTGGCGTAGCGCTGCCATTGGGTGCGCCACGCGCCATTGTGATGAAATTGAATGGCGCCGTGAACAAGGTGCTGCAAAGCCCCGAGGCGATCAAGCGCATGCAGGACCTCGGCCTCGAAGTGGTGGGCGGCACACCGGAAGCCGCCGAAACGTTCGTGAAGCGCGAGGCGGCTGCGGTGCGGCAGTTGATCAAGCTGGGGAAAATTCGGCCGGAGCAGTGATCAGAGGGCTCAGCCGGATCAGCGGCGTTGGTTACCCCCTTGGTACCCTCCTTAGCACCCTACTTCCCGGCGTTCTCCATTATCCACTTCTGAATCACGTCCGCCACCTGCAGGTTGTTCTTGTCCATCATCATCATATGACTGTTGCCGGCGATGCCCATTTCCGGCAGCAGCGCAAATGTGGCCTTGCCGCCGCCCTTGTTGATGAGATTGACGGCTTGCTGGCAGCCATCCCGGCGCTTGTCGCCATTCACGCCCCACGCACCCTTGCTGTTGTCGCCCCACACCGACACCATCGGCACCTTGACGAAGGGGGTTTCAATGTCCTTTGGCGTCACGGTTTCGCAACCCCCTTCGACACTCACCAGCGCGCGCACGAGATTCGGGCGCAGGCGTACGACGTCAAGCCCGTACACACCGGATTGCGAATGCACCATGATCACCGCCGGGCCGATCTTATCGAGCAGTGCGGCCAAGGCTTCCACCGTATTGCGCCCCACACCGGCGAGCGTGACTTCCGTGTTGGGCACCAGTTGCGCGAGATACTGCTCCATCTGCGGAATCGGAAACTGCACGTTGGGAAACGTCTTCGGATATTCCGGCCCAAAGCGGAAATTGGCCCACGAACGTTCGATGGTGCCGAGAAACAGTGAAGGCATTTTCTCCGGCGGCGCGGCCTTGTCACCGACGGCGTTGACGGGCGTGGGATCAAATCCCGAGCGCCCGCGTCCGGCGTGATCAACCACGTAGACGGGGTGCCCCTTGCGCACAAAGTAAGTGGCCCAACCCTCACGCCCGTCGGGCGTCGTTTCGTAGGTCATGCCGGTGTGGCCGGAGCCATGCACCATCACCACCGGCACGCCTTTCCTGTCGGCGGGGATGCGGTAATGCACATACATCTGGTTGACGATAATGCTGCCCGGCGGCTGGCGGCCAGTGACGAGCGACGCGCCCGGATGTTCGGATTGAATCTTGCGCCCATTGACGAAAAAGCTGCCTTCGTCGTCGAGCACGAGACGCCCGCCTAGGGTGGATGCGGCCATGGTGTTTCCTGTAATCAAGAGTGAAAGTAACGCGAGGCTGACAAGTGCAAGGCGCTTCATGGTGTCCTCCTGGAACGGGCGGGGCATTGTGGCAGCGTGATGGCGGAAAGTCCATCAACCCCCGGCATGGGCCTATGCAATAATCGGTACATCAAAATCGGCAAATCAAGAATCAGCCCATGAAATCAAGAAAGCTCGCAGTGGCGGTCATTGCATTCACAGCAAATAGCGGCGCATTGGCGGCGGCCGCAGCAGACCCGGCAAGCGTCAAAGGCTTTCCCACCAAGCCGGTGCGCATCATCGTCGGCTACGCAGCCGGCGGTGGCGTGGACATGGCCGCCAGGCTGGTCGGGCAAGGCATGGGGGAACTGTGGGGCAGCACCGTGGTAATCGACAACCGGCCCGGCGCTGCCGGCGCCATTGGCACCGAGTTGACGGCGCGCGCGGCGCCCGATGGGTACACCATGACCCTGTGCAACATCGGTACGCACGGCATTGGGCCGGCACGCACGCGCAAATTGCCCTACGATCCGATTAACGACTTTTCGTTTTTGTCGCGTATCGGCGGCAACCCGAACGTGCTGATGGCGCATCCGTCGTTTGGCGCGCGCACGTTGCAGGAAATGGTGGCACTGGCAAAAGCCAATCCCGGAAAGTTCAGCTATGGCTCGTCGGGCGTGGGCGGCTCGCCGCATTTGTCGGTGGAGTTGCTGAAAATGATGACGGGCATCAATCTCATCCACGTGCCTTACAAGGGCGCTGCGCCCGCGCTGGCGGATGCCATCGGCGGGCAAATACCGCTGTCGGTGGGCAATCTGCCCGGCGGCCCATTGTCGGCTGTCAAGTCGGGCAAGGTCCGCGCACTGGCCGTGACGACGCTAAAGCGCAGCACCAAGGTTCCGGACGTGCCAACCATCGCGGAAAGCGGCGTGCCCGGATACGACGTGAATGGCTGGTATGGCTTGTGCGCGCCCACGCTGCCCAGGGCGCTGGAAGCGAAAATCAATGCCGATCTGGTAAAAGTGCTGGCTACGCCAGCGATGCGGCAACGACTCGATGATCAAGGTATCGATGTGCAATCCTCGACGCCGGAAGAATTGAAAGCTCACGCACGCGCTGAGATAGCGAAGTGGACGAAAGTGGTGAAAGAAGCGAATTTGCCGCCGGAATGAGTCTCCATAAAAAATTAAATAAAAACAAATACTTATGATATTCCCCTGAAGGCTCTGCCATGGGCTCGATGATCTTGGTGACACCGAAGGCGCTGACATCAGTACGGATTAACTCCACCCCGTCATTCCGGCGAAAACTGGAATTCAGGGCATGCCCGCGCGTAGCGAAAATCAGATTCCAGTAACGAGTAACCACCCAGCTTCCGGCCTGCGCCGCCATAACCGATGAGTAACGCCTGAGTGTCCGCCCTTTCTCCGCTCGAGTTGGCCTGGTGTGTTTTGGTGCTGCTGCTTGCCTACGGCCTGCGTGGCAGCACGGGGTTTGGCGGGTCGGTCGGGATGCCGCTGCTGGCGCTGGTAGTGCCGATCAAAATTCTCGTGCCGGCTTGGACATTGCTGGGGCTGGTGTCATCGCTCGCGATACTCGGCAAGGATAGACAGCACGTCGAAGTGAAAAAGTTTCTCGTGTTTATTCCCTGGTGCGCGCTTGGCGTAGCGGTGGGTTTGTATTTCTTTGCGACGCTCGATTCACGCACGCTGCTACGCGCGCTTGGCGTGATGGTGCTGGGCTACGCGGCGTATTTTTTCTGGACGACCTTGCGGCCTTCCGTCGAATCACAGCCGCCCCGGCCGTCACCGCGTTTTTTGAGTCCGCTCGCGGCATGGCTCGCGGGCGTGGTCGGCGCCCTGTTCGGTGCAATGGCCACCGTGTTTTTTGCGATGTATCTGGATGTGAAAACCATGCCGAAAGCGGCGTTTCGCGCCACGGTGTCGGCCATGCTGCTGGCACTGTGCGTGGGGCGCGGGATTGGTTACTGGACGGTGGGCGAATTCACGCGCGAAGTATGGATTGCGTTTGCAATGGCGTTTCCCGTGATGATGTTCGGCATATGGGTGGGGGACCGCATCCACGTCAAATTATCGGAGCTCGCTTTCAAGCGGCTGATTTGCGCAGTGTTATTTGTGTGCAGCGTGCCGCTGCTGCTGCGGTAGCGCCGCCAGCCCTGGTATAAAATGAAACGCGCGTTGAACGGGAGGAGTGGCGTGCGACAGTTTTGCTGGATGTGGATGTTGCTGAATGTGTTGTGCGTTCCTGCGGTTCGTGCGCAGACGACGGATGGGGCTTACCCTTCGCGCCCGATTCGCATGATCGCGCCTTTTACCGCTGGCAGCACGGTCGATGTCATGGCACGCGTTACGCAGGAGCAACTGGCCAGCCGTCTCGGACAGAATCTGGTAATCGATAACCGGCCCGGGGCCAATGGCATCATAGCCACTGAGATGGTGGCGAAATCGCGTCCGGATGGTTACACCATGCTGATTTCCACCGGGTCATTCACCGGCAATGTGATTGCCACCAAGAAATTGCCTTACGACACGGTACGCGACTTCGCGCAGATTACACAGATCGCGCGTTCGTATGGCTTGTTGCTGGTGGTACATCCCGGTGTGGCAGCAAACTCAATCAAGGAGCTTGTGGCTTTTGCCAAAGCCAATCCGCGCAAGATGAGTTATGCCTCCAGCGGTGTGGGCAACATGACGCATCTGGTCGGCGAATTGCTGAACGTGCTGGGCGGCGTGGAAATCAATCATGTGCCGTACAAGGGTAGCGCGCCGGCTTTGACCGATGTGATGGGGCGACAGTTCGACATGACATTTATTTCCACGGTGTCGGTGATGCCCTTCATCAAGGCGGGCCGCGTAAGAGCGCTGGCGCTGACCGGCGGCGATCGAACGCCGGTGATGCCGCAGGTGCCGACTTTCAAGGAAATCGGTTATCCCGATTTTGAAATGACCGGCTGGTACGGTTTGTGGTTTCCCGCAAAAACGCCCGAGGCAATCGTCAATCGCGTGCAATCGGAAATCAAACGGGCAACGGCTTCGCCTGAAATGAAAGCGAAGCTGGACGAACTGGGTTTGATCGCGGTAGCGTCTACCCCCGCAGAGTTCGCGAAATTTCTGCGTGAGGATCTGGCACTGCAACAGCGGATCGCGAAAAAGGCCGGTATCGAGCCCCAATAAAGACAACGATAAAGATTAATAAAAACAAGGAGTTATCATGTTCGAGTATTTTCCGAATAATTACACGTGGAGCCTCGCGGTGATGTCCGCGCTGAATCGCGGCGGACAGATGTCGGAGATCGACGAGGCGTGCCGGCCTTTGAAAGAAATTGCCGGGATCAAGGCGCTTGCCGGCGACCCGACGCAGCAGCGTGCATGGTTCGAAAGCTGGATGAAAGTTGCCGAGCGCGTGCAGCGGCTGGGCGAGGCGGACGAAGCCGCTGGACACCCGCTGTCGGCGGGCCGTAAATATTTGCGTGCGGGGCTTTACTACCTGCTCGCCGAGCGCATGCCCAGCCACAAGGATCCGCGCCGGCTGGATGCTTACAAACGCGGCATCGAACTTTACAAGCGCGGGTTGATCTGCCGCAAGGAGCCGGTGGAGTTTGTCGATGTGCCTTATACCGACAGCCGCGGCACGCACAAGCTGCCCGCGTTTTTCATGAAAGCGCCGGGCTCCGGCAAGGCACCGTGCGTGGTGCACTTTGACGGCCTCGATGTCACCAAGGAAATCATTTACGCGGCGGTGGGCGATGAATTCCGCCGGCGCGGTGTGTCGCTGCTGATTGTCGATCATCCGGGCGTGGGTGCGGCGCTACGGCTGCTGCATTTACCCAGCGGACCGGATACCGAGAAGCCCGCAGGCGCAGCCATCGATTATCTCGAAACGCGTTCCGACGTAGACGCGAAGCGCATCGGCATCATGGCGCTGTCGCTGGGTGGCTACTACGCGCCGCGCGCGGCGGCCTTCGAGAAACGCTTTGCCTGCGCCGTGGCGTGGGGTGCGATTTACGACTACCACGCCTGCGTGAATGACCGTATCGGCGGGCGCGGCGAGCCGTCGGTGCCGGGCTATGCCGAGCATGTGAACTGGGTATTCGGCTGTGAAAAAATCGAGGACACCCTTAAAATTGTCAAGCAGATGACGCTGGAAGGCGTGGCGGAAAAAATCACCTGCCCGCTGCTGATTGTGCACGGCGAAAACGACCGCCAGGTGCCGTTGTGGCACGCGCAGAAAACCTACGACGCAGCGGTAAACAGCCCCGGCCGCGAGCTTAAAATCTGTTATCTTGCCGATGGCGGCGCGGAACATTGCGGCGCCGACAATGGCCCGCTGGTGGTGGATTACATGACCGATTGGGTGGCGGAGAAGCTGGGCGGGCATGTGGATGGGGTTTGAAGTTCAAGGACCTTTTTTGACGATGGATAAACACTGATGAACCCCGACAAAACTCAAATGCGGGCATTGATTTGCATTCATCTGTGGTTGAATTTTTTGTAATGAGGGCTTGCCAATGAATCATCCACAAGCAGCATCCGTGCGCGAACGCGTGAGCGCCGGGGAATGGGAGGCACGCGTCAATCTCGCGGCGTGTTACCGATTTGCGGCATATTTCCGCATGACGGATCTGATATACACCCACATCTCGGCTCGCGTGCCGGGGCCGGAGCATCACTTTTTGCTGAATGCGTTTGGTTTGATGTGGGACGAGGTTACCGCATCAAATCTGGTGAAAATCACGCTGGATGGCGATATCGTTGATGATCCAACGGGTTTGGGATTCAATCAGGCAGGCTTTGTGATTCACAGTGCGATCCACGCCGCGCGACCCGAGATCAACTGCGTCATGCACACCCACACGGCGGCGGGCATTGCCGTGTCGGCGCAGGAGCAGGGCTTGCTGCCAATCTCGCAGCACGCCATGCGCCTCACCGGCAATGTCGGTTACCACAAGTATGAAGGTGTGGCGCTAAACCTCGAGGAACGCGAGCGGCTGGTGGCGGATATCGGCAACAAGATGACGTTAATATTGCACAACCACGGCCTTCTGTCGTGCGGCAAGAGCGTGCGCGAGGCGCTGGACTATATGTACTATCTGGAGCGTGCCTGCCAGGCGCAGGTGGCGGCATTGGCGGGCGGCTGCAAGCTGATTATTCCGTCGCAGGAAATTGCGGAAGGTGTTGCTCGCAGTTTTGAGCGGCCGGGCTATCAGGAGCGCAAGGGCGAGTGGAGGGCGTTGATACGCATGCTCGACAAAACTGATCCTTCTTACAAGACCTGACGAAAGTCTCTTCCCCTGCCTACGGGGAAAATTGGAGGGATGTTCGACTGTAGGCTCACTCCCCAGCCCGTCCCGGCATGTCGCGCGCAGGGGCGGGACTCTCAGAGCAACTTACCTAGCAAATTCTGTCAATCAGGGAACCCAAAATGACCCAAGGTGAAATGTCCCAACCCAAAGACTACAAAATGATCGTTGAGAAGGACGTGTGGATTCCGCTGCGTGACGGCACGCGTATCTGCGCGGACATTTTCCGTCCGGAAAGCACAACAGAAAAATTTCCGGTGATCATGTCGCTGGGGCCTTACATGAAGGACAAGCTATGGGTGCCGCCGCCCGACCTTGAAGAAAAGCCCAATCCCTACATGAACTGGGAGACGGTTAACCCGCTGTGGTGGTGCCCACGCGGTTACGCCATGCTGCGCGTGGATACGCGCGGCTCCGGCAAGTCGCCGGGCAAATCCGAACCGAGTTCGTATCAGGAATCGCTTGATGCCTACGACTGCATTGAATGGGTGGCAAAGCAGCCGTGGTGCAGCGGCAGCGTGGGCACCTGCGGCATTTCATATCTGGCGGCTTTTCAGTGGAAGGTCGCCGGGCTTCAGCCGCCGTCGCTGAAGTGCATTATTCCGTGGGAAGGCCGCGCGGATCAGTATCGTGATCAGGGATATCACGGCGGGATTTTCGCCTTCGGCTTTATTTCAAGCTGGGCCAACCGCAACACCGCGTGGAACCTGCTCGACAAGCCACGCAGCTACAACCCGGATGCGTTCGACAACAATCTCTTATGGCACTTCATGCGCAACGACATGGATTCGGAGTACTGGCGCATGTGCTGCGCGCGCTGGGACAAGATTGAAGTACCGCTGATGAGTGCGGGCAACTGGAGTGGCTTCGGCATGCACCTGCGCGGCAACACCGAGGCTTACCTGTGCGCGAAGTCCAAGCACAAGAAACTCAGAATCCACAGCGGCACGCACTTTCACGCGTTTTATTCGGAGGAAGGACGCATCGATCAACTGCGCTTTATGGATTACTGGTTGAAGGGCATTGACACCGGTATCATGGATGAACCGCCGGTGAAGCTGGAAATCCGCACGGGCGGTACCGAGCGCTCCGCCTTCCGCTTCGAGGATGACTGGCCAATTCCGCGCACGCAGTGGACCAAAATGTATTTGCGCATCGACCGTCAGCCGGACAGCAATCCGAAAGGTTCCGAAGGCGAACTGGTGAAGGAGCTACCCGTCAGCGACTCCAAAGTAAGCTACGGTGCTTCAGCGCCGTCGCGCCCCGGCAAGATGCCGCGCGGTGTGTCGTTTGAAACGCCGCCGATGGCCGAAGACACTGAAGTCACCGGCCACATCGTGCTCAATGTGTGGGTGTCGAGCACGAATGACGACATGGATATTTTCGCCACCATCCGCAACATCGGCCCTGACGGCAACGATGTCATGGAAATGGGGCAAATGGGCGAGCCGCTGCAATGCGTCACCAAGGGCTGGCTGCGCGCGTCACACCGCAAGCTCGACAGGAACAAATCGCTGCCGTACCGGCCGTATCACGCGCACGATGAGCGCTGGCTGCTGACGCCTGGTGAGCCGGTCGAATGCCAGGTGGAGATCATCGCCACCAGCATGGTGTTCAAAAAAGGCCACAAGCTGCGTCTGGATATTTCCCCGGCCGACGGCGTGGGCACGCAGCATTTCACGCACCATCACTCCGATTACAATCAGGGCGGCACCAGCACCATTCATTCAGGCGGCGACAAGCAAACCTATTTGCTGTTGCCGATAATTCCGCCGAAGTAAGGTTGTCCATGCGGGTTCGGCTTGCCACGTGTGCAGTGTGCTGTCTCGCTGCGTTCGCGGCCTGTGCGCAGACGTTTCCCGAAAAAGCCGTCACGCTGATCGCGCCCTTTACCGCCGGCGGTTCGGTTGATCTGGTGGCGCGCACTGTGGCGCAGCAGATGGGCGACTTATGGAAGCAGCCGGTGATTGTGTCCAACCGCCCCGGCGCCAGCGGCAATATCGGTGTTGAAGCAGTGGTGCGCGCGCCGCCGGACGGTTACACACTGCTGATCGGCACCACGGCACTTTCCAGCAGCCCGGCGCTGTTTCCGAAACTGCCGTTTGATCCACCGCGTGATCTTGCGCCTGTCGGTCTGGTGGTGACCATGCCGAACGTGCTGGTGGTGCATCCATCGCTACCCGCGCGCTCGGTGAGGGAATTGCTGGCGCTGGCCAGGGCCCATCCGAATACGTTGAATTCCGGCTCGGCGGGCATAGGCAGTTCCAATCATCTGGCGCTGGTGCTGTTCAACATGCTGTCGAACGCGGGCATCAGCCACGTGCCGTACAAGGGTGCGGCGCCTGCCGTGGCCGATGTGATGGGTGGGCATGTGTCAATGACGTTCGCGCCGATTGCCGCCGTGGTGCCAATGATCAAGGCGCAACGCCTGCGCGCGCTGGGTGTCACGGCTGCCGCGCGCACCGCGCTTTTCCCGGAAATTCCCACCATTACCGAAGGCGGCGTCGCGGGTTACAGCGCGGCGGGCTGGAACGGACTGTTCCTGCCGCGTGCTGCGCCGCGCGAGCTGGTGATGCGCGTCAACACCACGCTGAAAGAAAGTCTCGCCTCGCCTCGTTTGAAAGACGTGCTGGTCAATGCGGGCGCGGACGCCGCTGGCGGATCGCCGGAAGAGTTCACCCGTTTTTTCCAGAATGAAATCGTGAAGTGGGGTAATGAGGTTAAAGCCGCAGGCATAACTGGAGGATAGCATCATGAAAAATATTCAATTAAAACAAATACTTACAACGATCCTGCTGGGCATGACCAACGCATTGCCATTGGCAGTGCTGGCGCAGACGTATCCCGCCAAGCCCGTACGCATGGTGGTGCCGTTCCCCGCCGGCGGTGGCGTGGATGTCACCGCGCGCATCCTCGCGCAGCGCCTTACCGATCGTGTTGGGCAATCGTTCATTGTTGAAAATCGCGCGGGGGCCTCCGGCATCATCGGCACGGAATTTGTCGCCAAGGCCGCGCCAGATGGCTACACGCTGCTCGTCGGCTCGCAAACCACGCAGTGCGTGGTGCCTGCGATTTACAAGGCGAACTACAACCCGGCGCGCGATTTCGCGCCGATTACCGAAATCGCCAAATCGCCGATGCTGCTGCTGGTGCATCCCACACTGCCGGTGAAAACGGCGGGGGATCTGGTGAAGCTCGCCAAATCCAAACCCGGCGAACTCACCTTCGGTGCCGCGCCCGGCGCAACCATCCACATGGCCGCCGAGCTCTTCAAAATCATGGCAAAAATCGACATGCGGCTGATCCCCTACAAGGGCGAAGGCCCGGCAATCGTCGATGTGATGGGCGGACAGGTGCTGCTGATGTTCTCAAACATCCCGGTGTCGCTGCCGCAAGTCAAAACAGGGCGGCTGCGCGTGGTGGCGGTAACCAGTGCGCAGCGCGTTGCAACCCTGCCGGAGGTGCCGACCATCGCTGAATCGGGTTTGCCCGGCTATGAAGCGGCGACGTGGTTCGGCTTCTTTGGCCCCGCCGCATTGCCGCGCGACATCGTCAACAAACTCAATGCCGACGCCGTGGCGGGCCTGACACCGCCGGAAGTGAAAGAACGGCTCGCGGGTCAGGGCTACTTTGTGGTGGCAAGCGCGGTGGAGCCATTTACCGCGTTCGTCAACGCCGAAATTCCACGTTGGGCGAAGGTGGTCAAGGAAGCGAACGTCAAGCCGGAGTAATACTGCGCTGCCGCCGCCACAGGTGCAATACGATTTGGACGATTTGAAATCGTAAAGCTTCGCTTGTCATCGCGATGATGGTATCTAGTCCACCGTCGCCCCCGCCGCGCGAATCACGCGCGCCAGCGTTTCCACTTCGCCACGAAAATACTTGTCGAATTCCGCTGGCGTGTTGCCGGCGGGTTCGAGTCCCTGCGCGGCCAGTTGCTGTCTGACTTCCACCGAGGCCAGCAGCGTTTTCACCGTGGCGTTGAGCCGCAACACGATATCGGCGGGCGTTGCCGCCGGCGCGAATAAACCATACCAGGTGTCGAATTCGCCGCCTTTGATGCCCGCCTCCGCGAGGGTTGGAATATCCGGCACGGTGGGCGCGCGTTTGGCGCTGGTCAACGCCAGTGCGCGCAGGCGCTTTTCCTTTACGAACGGAATCGCGCCGGGCAATGCGGCAACCATCGCCTGCGCTTCACCCGCGAGTATCGCGGTCAGCGCGGGGCCTGTGCCCTTGTACGGCACGTGGGTCATGCGCGTGGCGGTTGCAAGCTTGAACACTTCCGCCGCGAGATACGCCGCCGAGCCGTTGCCCGAGGAAGCGTAAGCGATCTCGCCGGGCCGCGCTTTCGCCAGCGCAATGAACTCGCGCACATTGGCGGCGGGCAGCGACGGGTGCGCTACCAGTATGTTCGGTGTCGATGCCGCCAGTATCACCGCCGAGAAATCGCGCAACGTGTTGTACGGCAGCTTCTTGTAAAGCGTGTGATTCGCCGCCAATGCATTGATCGCGAGCAGCAGCGTGTGACCATCAGGCGCGGCCTTGGCCACAAGATCGGCGGCAATCACGGTGCCCGCGCCCGGCCGGTTTTCGACGACGAACTGTTGACCGAAAACGTCGGCGAGGCGCCGCGCCAGCACGCGCGCGAGTATGTCGGTGCCGCCACCCGGCGGCACACCCACCAGGATGCGCACCGGCTTCGCGGGATAGCCCTGCGCGACTGCCCCCTCAGGCGCCAGCAGCACGGCGCAAAAGACCGTCAGCGCCGGCGCGGCGGCCAGCCGAGATGGCAAAGTTCCGCGAAAAAAGGGCCGCCACATTATGTCAGCTATCCAATAATAATGATATAAAACAGATACTTACGAAAAACCTGCTTTGCCGGGTCACAATATCCCTTCCCCTTGGCGATCAGCGTGCATAGCACTTTCCAGCGACATTAGCAAGGAACCACGCCCTACTAGCGACGACAAAGCCTATGCTACAAACGCTAATGACTTTACGGTAGCCACCCGGCTCCAGCGACGCACCTACTTTATCGTGACCAACCGCAGCAAAGACTCGGCCGTGGACACCGACAGCGCCATTTACAAGACGCTGCTGGAATCCACCAAAGCCATCCCGTGGAAATTCGATTGGGCGAGCGGCCAGTTTACCTACATTGGCCCGCAGATCGAAAATCTGCTCGGCTGGTCGCCGTCAAACTGGAAAAGCGCCGACGACTGGCTAAGCCGCGTGCACCCGGAGGACCGCGGCGTGGCGGTGAATTTCGGCATTGCGCAGGCCAATGCCGGCGTCGATCATGAAGTCGATTACCGTCTGCTCGACAAGTTCGGCAACTACGTATGGATACGCGGCGTGGTGCACGTGGTACGCAGCGCCAGTGGTGAAATCGAATCGCTGATCGGGTTCATGATCGACATCAGCGAGCGCAAAAAAAACGAGGAAGAACTCGCACGGCTTTCCAAAAATCTGGAAGCGCTGTCATTCAAGGACGATCTCACGGGTGTCGCCAATCGTCGCCAGTTCAATCTGACCTTCGACAAGGAATGGGCGCGCGCGCGGCGCAGCCAGATGCCGCTGTCGCTGATCATGCTCGACATCGATTTTTTCAAGCAATACAACGATCACTACGGCCATGTGCAGGGCGACGAATGCCTGCGGCGCGTGGGCCTTGCGCTGGGGACAGCGCCGGTGCGTTCCAGCGACTTGATCGCGCGCTACGGTGGCGAAGAATTCGCCCTGCTGCTGCCCGACACCAACCTGGAATCCGCGCGGCAAGTGGCTGAAAAGTGCCGCCAGTTGATCCTGCGCCAGCAGATTCCCCACGAAAAATCCTCGATCAGCGGCATCGTTACCGTCAGCCTCGGCGTCGGCACGGTGATTCCAACCTCCGATGGCTTGCCGCTCGGCTTTATCGATCAGGTGGACAAGCTGCTGTATCAGGCCAAGCAAAACGGCCGCGACCGCGTCGAATCGATGCAGTAATTGCCGGCACGCGGCGCAGCCTGGATCTGCACCGCGCCTTTCCTGCGCCTTTACTTCTTCAGCAACGCGCCCCAGCGGGCAATTTCCGATTGCAGGAATTTGCCAAAGGCTTCGGGCGAACTGTGTTTGGCCTCCAAACCCATGTCACCAAAGCGCTTGCGAATATCGGGGGCCGCGAGCGCAGCGCTGATTTCAGCGTTGAGTTTTTGCACCACCGCGCGCGGTGTGCCGGCGGGCGCAAACACGCCGCCCCAACTGGCGAAATCATAACCCGCCACGCCAGCTTCAGCGGCAGTAGGCAGATCGGGGAAAGCGGGATTGCGCTGCGGCGTGGTCACCGCCAGCGCGCGCAGGAGCCCGGCGCGGATATGCGGCGCGCCGGCGGCCAGCGGATCGATCATGTAGCTGATGCGATTGGCAATCAGATCCGGGTGAGCGGCGGAACTGCCCTTGTAGGGCACTTCGGTCATGTTCGCCAAGCCGCCCGCGGTTTGTGCGAACAGCAGCGTCGCCAGTTGCTGCGGACTGCCCAGGCCCGTGGTGCCGTAAGTCACCTTGCCGGTATTGCCGCGGATGAATTTCAGCAACTCGCCCAGCGTTTTGACCGGCGACTGCCCACTCACCACAAACACATACGGCGTCAGATGCGTCAACGATACCGGCGCGAAATCTTTCACCGGATCGAACGGCAAATCCGTCATCAGAATTTGTATCGTCGCCATGTTTGCCGCCGCCTGCAGCAGCGTGTAGCCGTCAGGCTCGGCCTTTGCCACAAGCGCCGCGCCCAGCGTGTTGGATGCACCGGGCCGGTTGTCGATGACGATCTGTTTGCCCATCGAAGCGGAAAGTCGTTCGCCCAGCAGCCGCGCCACGATATCGCTCGGCCCGCCGGTGGTGACGGGCACGACAAAGCGAATGCTCTTGGTGGGATACGCCTGCGCCAGTGCGGCTTGCGACATGACAACCGGCGCCGCAGCCATCGCCGCCAGCATCCAAGCACTCATAAGTTTCTTGCGATACATATCCATAACCTTTTGATTTAATTGAGTTTTTATGCCGGCTTTTTCAGCAGCGCACGCCAGCGGTTAATTTCCGATTGCAGAAACTTGCCGAATTCTTCAGGTGTACTGTGCCGGGTCACCAAACCCATGTCGGCGAAGCGCTTACGAATGTCCGGCAGCGCCAGCGCCGTGCCAATTTCCGAATTGAGCTTTTGCACCACCGCGCGCGGCGTGCCGGCGGGCGCGAATACGCCGCCCCAGCTCGCGAAATCGTAACCGGGCAGTACTTCCGCCGCAGCGGGCACATCGGGGAATGACGCATTACGCTGCGGTGTGCTCACTGCCAGCGCACGCAGCAACCCGCTGCGTATGTGCGG
This sequence comes from Betaproteobacteria bacterium, assembly GCA_900299145.1. Lineage (GTDB taxonomy): Bacteria > Pseudomonadota > Gammaproteobacteria > Burkholderiales > SG8-41 > UBA5216. The sequence continues at coordinate 22,717 of OMIN01000125.1, forward strand.
CGAGGCCGCTGCCAGCGGATCAATCATGAATGTAATGCGGTTGGCGATGAGATCAGGATGCGCGGGCGTGCTGCCCTTGTACTGCACCTCGGTCATGCCCGGCAAACCACCCGCACCCTGTATCAAGAGCAGCGTCGCCAGCTGGTGCGGGCTGCCGGTGCCGGTGGCGCCATAAGTAACTTTGCCGGGATTGGCCTTGATGAACTTGATCAACTCCGGCAGCGTTTTCACCGGCGATTGCGCGCTGACGGCAAACACATACGGCGTGATGTGCGTCATCGACACCGCCGCAAAATCCTTTACCGCGTCAAACGGCATGTCCGGCAGCGTGACCGGATTGATCGACATGTTCGCCGCCGCCTGCAGCAACGTGTAGCCGTCAGGGTCGGCCTTCGCCACGATGTGCGAGCCGATGATTTGCGAAGCGCCGACGCGATTATCCACCACCACCTGTTTGCCCAACGCCTGCGTGAGTTTGTCGCCGAGGAGCCGCGCCACGATATCGCTCGGCCCGCCGGTGGGCGAAGGCACGATGACGCGAATATTCTTTACGGGATAAGCAGTCTGGCTGCTCGCCGTCTGCGGCAGCATCGCGGCACCGGCGGCACACGCAGCGATCAAGAACGGCCAATTCAACAAACGGCGCATGGGCATTGCTCCTCGTGTACTCGTATAAGTGTCCTCCGCTAGAATACAGGCGAACGGCGGCTGCAACAATGGCGGTGCGCCAATCATCCCTGCCCTATTTCCTACTACCACGAGGAATCTGTATGCCTGCCATCGCAGCCGTCCGTCTGAACATGCGTGCACCGTCCGTGGTCCGCATCGGGCGCGCCATTGCGGTAACGTGTTGCGCCCTGCTGGCAGGGCAAGCGGGGCCAGCACTGTCCGCTGCTGCCGCCGACGCTGCGGTCGCCTACCCCAACCGCCCCATCCGCATCATCACGCCCGCGCAGCCCGGTGGGACTACCGACTACCTCGCGCGGCTGCTTGCCACGCGCTTTACCGAAGCGTGGAAGCAGCAGGCCATTGTCGACAATCGCGGCAGCGCATCCGGCGTGAACGGCGCCGAAATCACCAAGAACGCCGCACCCGACGGTTATACGCTGATCCTGCTGTATCACCAGCACGTGGTGAACGCCGCCATTATTCCGAATCTGCCGTACCACGCGGTCAACGATTTCACGCCCATTTCGCAAATGACAGCGGCGGGCACGCTGCTGGTGGTCAACGCCTCGCACCCGTCGAAAACGCTGGCGGAATTCGTCGACTGGTGCAGGACCACCAAAGAAGCCGTTAACTTTGGCTCGGCCGGTATTGGCAGCGGCGGCCATCTTGCCGGGGAATTGTTGAAGGTAATGACTGGCGCCAGGGCACAGCATATCCCGTACAAAGGTACCGGCCCGGCGTTAATCGACCTCATCGCCGGCCACTACCACTTCAGCTTTTCCGCACCTTCCACGGCGCAGGCGCAGGTACGTGCCGGAAAACTGCGCGCCATTGCCGTGTCAGCGCCCAAACGTCTGACCGCACTGCCCGACATACCCGCCATGAACGAAGCGTTGCCAGGCTTTGAGTTTGTGGGATGGTACGGCGTGGTCGGCCCCGCGCGCATGCCACAGCCGGTGGTGGCGAAAATTCACGCGGAAACCGCCGCCTATGTCAAAACACCAGAATTCATGAAGCGCGCCATTGCCGACGGCGCGGAAGCCGTCGGCAGCGACCCGGAATCGTTTCGCCAGATGATGCTGGCGGACATGAAAAAACTGGCGGAACTGGTAAAGCGCAGCGGTGCAAAGTTCAACTAATACCGTACAAACACGCGCCCACTGCTCACTACCCTGCTACCCAACTTTCCCGCTAACCCGTTGCAAAGTCCTTGTACATGATGTCCACCCAGCGCAGGTCTTCCTTCCACAGCTCCTCGCGCCGCTCGCTGTCGTCGATTTGCGTCTGGCGCAACAGGCCGTCCTCGCCGATCTTGTAATCAAACTGCACGGCAATCGCCTCGCGCGGGTTGTTGTTCACCAGCATGTAGCAAAGGTTGTCGATGATGATGGGCTTTAACGCCTCGCCCTTCGCCTGCATGGCAATGTAACGCGCGACGGAACGCCCTTGCCGGTTGGCCACATGGCCGGCCTTGGGGTAATGGCCAAAGTGCGGCGACACCGCCCCCATCGAATCGCCGATCACAAACACCTGCGGGTCGTTTGGCGCGTTGTAGTACAGCGGATGCACGCCGGCCCAGCCCGTGGGGCGGCCTTCGGGTGTCTTGCCGATGAGGTCGGCCTTCCACACCGGATCGGCTGCCTGATGCGGGCTCATCAGCAGCGCATCATCAAACTTGAAATCACCCGCCGCGGTCTTCACCACCTTGTTGAACGGATCAACCTCCTTGATGACGGCTTTCGGCACATGCGTGATGGTGTCCGGATACAACTCCTTGAACGCCTGCGCATAGCCGGCGGTGATAGGCGCGATGTTCGGCTTGGGGTCGAGGATGATGATCTTGGCGTTGATCTTGCGCGTTTGATAGAGCCACGCCATCAGGCACGCGCGCTCGTACGGCGACGGCGGGCAGCGGTGCGGCGGCGGCGGCAGCGTCATCACGAAGGTGCCGCCCTTGAAGTTGTGGATTTTTTGCTTGACCAGCGCATGCTCGGCGCTGGGGATGTACGCCGTCGCATAGTTCGTGCGCGTGTACTCGATGGCCTTGCGGTCGTTGCCAAACCACGCCTCGAAGCCGTAGCGGATACCGGCCGAGATCACCAGCCAGTCGTAATCGACATGCCCCTGCGTGGTGTGCACGCGGCGCTTGGCGCGATCAACCTCGGTGATTTCCGCCTGCACAAAGGTGTAGCCAAAGCGCCTGGCGGGCGCCATGTAGGAATGCACCAGAAAGTTCGTGTCCACCACATCGATCAACCACTTGTTCGACAGTGGGCACGACCAGAAAACCGGGTTGCGCTCGATCAACACCACTTCCAGGTCAGGCGCCTGCTCACGCACATGGCGCGCGGTGGTCATGCCGCCCCAGCCGCCGCCGAGGATGACCACGCGGCGCTTGCCGGAGCGCGGCATCAGCTCCGACGACGAGTTCATGATGATGGGTTGTGCGCCCGGTTGAACGACAGAGGCAGCCGCCAGTGTCATGGCGGCGCCGGCTTGCAGCAGGGCTCTGCGGCGCGGTTGCAGGGAGGGATTTTCTTCGCGGGTCGGTTTAGCGCTCACGGTTGTTCCCCTTAGAAGACAGGGCCAGCGACTTCGCCATATTGGCGCAGCCATTGCAGATGACCCGGCGTGTACGAGAACGGCTTGGTATTAACATGGTGTCACTCCTTGGTAAAAAACTATCGATGGAATATTCTGGTTGAAAAATTTCGCTGTGTCGATACGCAGCAGGGCGTAGAAAGCCAATCACCGCTTGCTCGACGGTTCCGAACACCGCGCCCTGTGTGAAGCAGGAAGCTATGCTATAAGACGCGCCCGCCCTCGCGAAGCCCCCCCAATGCCAGCACCAGCCCCAGCTTCTACCTCAAAGGAACACCACGCCACGCTGATGTGGTTCCGCCGCGACTTGCGCATCGCCGACAACGCAGCACTGCATGCAGCGCTGACGGCAGGCACGCGCGTGCACTGCGTGTTTGTGTTCGACAAGGCCATCCTCAGCGCGCTGGACCCGCACAGCAACCGGCGAGTGGAGTTTTTGCGCGAGTGCGTGGTGGACCTGCGCACGCGCCTGCGCGAGCATGGTGGGGAACTGATCGTGCGGCATGGTGCGGTGCCGGACGAAATTGCCACGCTGGCGGCGGCGCTGAAGGTGACGGCCGTGTATGCCAACCGCGACTACGAGCCCGCCGCCAAGGCGCGCGATGCCGCCATCGCCCAGCGGCTGGAGGCGGGAGGCATCGCCTTCAACCTGCGCAAAGACCAAACCATCTTCGACCACGATGAGGTACTCACCGGCGCGGGCAAGCCGTTCACCGTGTTCACGCCGTACAAGAACGCGTGGTTGAAGCACCTGGCCACCAACGAAGCGTTCTTTCTCAAGCCCTACCCGGTGGAGAAATACCTCGCAAGGCTCACACCGCCGCCAACCCACATCGACAGCGGCAACGTGCCCACGCTCGAACAACTGGGCTTCCAGCCGAGCAACCTCAAGCAACTGGCCATACCCACGGGTGCGGGCGGCGCGCAGCAATTGTTTGACGACTTCAAGCGCCGCGTGGCGCGCTACCGCGAGGCGCGTGACTACCCGGCGGTGAAAGGCACCTCGTATCTTTCCGCGCACCTGCGCTTTGGCGCCATCTCCATCCGCATGCTGGCGGCCGCCGCGCGGAAAGCAGCCAATGAAGGCGCGGCCGATGGTGCAAACACCTGGCTGTCGGAACTGATCTGGCGTGATTTTTATTTCATGGTGCTGCACCACAACCCGCATGTGGTGGGCCACGCCTTCAAGCGCGAATACGAGCACATTGCCTTCCCCAATGACAAAGCGCTGTTTGCCGCGTGGTGCGAGGGGCGTACCGGCTACCCGATTGTAGATGCCGGCATGCGGCAGTTGAACCATAGCGGCTACATGCACAACCGGCTGCGCATGATCGTCGCTTCGTTCCTCGTGAAAGACCTGCACTGCGACTGGCGCTGGGGGGAACGCTACTTCGCCACGCACCTGACCGACCACGACCTTGCCGCCAACAACGGCGGCTGGCAATGGGCCGCCTCTACCGGCTGCGACGCGCAACCGTACTTCCGCATCTTCAACCCGGTGACGCAATCAGAGCGCTTTGACGCGGAGGGCAAATTCATCCGCCGCTACGTGCCGGAACTCACCCATGTGAACACCAAACACATTCACGCGCCGTGGCTGATGAGCACCGATGAACAGCAGCGCGCGGGTTGCGTGATCGGGCGCGACTACCCCGCGCCAGTAGTGGAGCACGCGAATGCGCGGGAGGTTGCGTTAGCGCTATTCAAGAAAGACAAATCAGCTTCGATGATGGCGCCGCCCGGCGCATGACTGCATCACTGTATTGCCCAATCACAGGCACACCAGCACAGTTCACGTAGCGCTTTCGTGTACCCCATTCGCCGAATGCAATCGCAAGTTCGTCGTCCATCGAAATAGTCAGTCAGTTCACGGCCGACTCCTGTGGCGTCATCTGGCGGAATCAAAGCCGACTTCTAGCGACCCCGGGAAATAGCCGGGCAGGTTACTGAGCCAATTGCGCATGAATAGTGTTGTTGCTATCGTGTGAGGAATTAAAATCATTCACACGTCGCGGCGGCGTGCGTGCCAGTCCCGAGTCAATGGCGAAATCTCATTTACATCACGTGTGGCTGGTCGCCATTCTGCAGTGGGCCGGTGCGGCCACCGCCGCGGATGTATCAGAGCTGCCGCCGGTCGAGGTGAGGGGTAGTTACGACAACGCCGTCGGCTCATCCGATGCCGCCAGTCAGGGCGCTGTCAACCGGGAAGTCATCCTGAATCGGCCATTGCTGAGGCCGGCGGAGTTGCTGGAGAACGTGCCGGGCCTGATCGTGACCCAGCACTCCGGCGACGGCAAGGCCAATCAGTATTTCCTGCGGGGCTACAACCTCGATCACGGCACGGACTTTGCCACCTGGGTGGCGGGCATGCCGGTCAACATGCCCACGCACGTCCATGGGCAGGGGTATACCGATCTCAACTTCATCATTCCGGAACTGGTTTCGCGGGTGCTCTATACCAAAGGCCCGTACTTTGCGGAGGATGGTGACTTTGCTGCCGCCGGCACAGCACGCATCTCCTACGCGGAGATACTGCCCGGCCACATTGCGACGGTGACCACCGGGCAACTGGGCTACCGCCGCTCGGTGCTCGCAGGCTCACCGGAACTGGCAGCGGGGCGCATGGTTTACGGGCTGGAGTATCAACATGCCGATGGACCGTGGGTCAATCCCAGCGGTTTTCACAAGCTCAGTGGCGTGCTGCGTTACGCACAAGGCTCGAGCGCCAACGGCTTCAACATCACCGCCATGACGTACCGCGCAGGATGGAACGCGACTGATCAGATTCCGCTGCGGGCAGTCAATGATGGCACGGTCAGCCGCTACGGCGCTATTGATCCCACAGACGGCGGGCAGTCCTCGCGCCACAGTCTGTCGGGTGAATGGCGCTTTGCTGAAGGCAACGTCACGCGCGCCGCCAGCGTTTATGCGATTCGATCCAGCCTCAACTTGTTTTCGAACTTTACGTATTTTCTCAACAACCCGCTCAACGGTGACCAATTCGAGCAGGCGGAAAAACGGCTGGTGCTCGGGGCGGCGGCCCATCAGACCTGGTATTCGAAGCTGGATGGCCGGCAAATGTGGAACACCCTAGGCCTGCAAATCCGCCGTGACCGCCTGTCACCCGTGGCGCTCTACAACACCCGCGCGCAGCAGTTTCTGTCAGCGACGCGCGAAGACAGCGTGAATATCACCAGTGTTGCCCCCTATTTTTCCAATACGGTCATGTGGACCGGCTGGCTTCGCAGCATTTCGGGGCTGCGAGCCGACTCTTACGGGTTTGATGTCAGCAGCAATCGCGCAGCCAATTCCGGCAAAGCGCGGGATGCCATGATCTCACCCAAGCTGTCGCTGATTGCCGGGCCCTGGGCAAACACCGAGTACTTCATCAACTATGGGCGGGGCTTTCACAGCAACGACGCGCGCGGCACAACCATCACGGTGGACCCTGTCAGTGGCGCGCCTGCGCAACGCGTGGCCCCGCTGGTGCGCACCATCGGCTATGAAGCGGGTGTGCGTAGTGAAATGTCCAGAGGCCTTACCCTGTCGGCCTCGGCATGGCAACTGGCGCAGGGATCGGAATTGCTTTTTGTGGGTGATGCGGGGACAACGGAACCCAGCCGGCCATCAAAACGCACCGGCCTAGAAGTGCTCGTGCAGTATCTGCCCAGGCCGGGGATTGCAATGGATGGCTCATTGGCACTGACCCGCGCACGTTTTCGCGACATTGATCCGGCCGGGAACTACATCCCGGGCTCCCCCAACCGGGTCGCCTCCGTGGGCATTACCGCAGACGCTCATCATGGCTGGTCGGGTGCGCTGCGCTGGCGCTATTTTGGGCAACGGCCACTGACTGAAAATAACGGCGTACGGTCAGCATCCACCGCAATGGTGAACGCGCGGCTGGGGTATGCATTCACCAAGTCGTTGAAGCTGCAACTGGACGCCTTCAATCTGCTCAACCGCAAGAACAACGATATCGATTACTTCTACCCGTCACAGTTGGCAGGCGAGGCAGCGCCGGTGGCAGACGTGCATTTGCATCCCGTGGAGAAGCGGGCCTTTCGGTTGTCAATGACAGCCAGCTACTGACGCACCTCGGACAATGGGTTGAATAGCTCCGCTTCGCTGGCAACCTCTCGCGAGTCGCGCACCGGACGCGGCACACCACCATAAGCCCAGTGAATTCACCCCCGTGACGCAATCCGAGCGCTTTGATGCAGAGGGCAAATTCATCCGCTGCTACGTGCCGGAACTCACCCATGTGAACGCCAAACACATCCACGCGCCGTGGTTGATGAGCGCTGATGAACAGCAGCGCTCGGGTTGCGTGATGGGGCGCGACTACCCTGGGTCGGTGGTGGAGCACGCGAAAGCGCGGGAGGTTGCGCTGGCGCTGTTCAAGAAAGACAAATAATCATTTGCAAACAAATAGTTAAGAGACCCCAATCATTGGCGCCACTCGCTCGGGTTAGTCCTGCATGCGTGCGCTTTCATAGGGTACCCACAGGCGTACCACTTTTACGTACTACGCTGCCAAGCACCCGCTGACGATTCGAAAAAGACTGCTAGTCGGCCGTTGCTGCCGTTGGGCATCGGCACATTGAGAGTCCGCCTTGCTCCGCATTGCCAACCGCCGTGCCCTGCAACTTTAGATCGGTTCAATTCTGCGGCGCCGGATGGCGTAACATGCTCCTCTGAAATTCACTACCGTGCCCAGGAACGCCACCATGAACAACATTGCAACTGCCACCCGCATGACTGCGCTTAAACCGCTTACAGGCCCGCAAGTATGGTACGGCTCCGAGATGAGCAAGCGTATCGACTGGATTCGCCCGCTGAAGCCCGCCGAGATCGCCGAGTTTGAAGTTGCGGTAAAGCGGCTGGATGCAAGCGGCATCGATATCGCGGCAATCGGACCGAAGGACCTGAATGCGCCGGGGCTGCAGGGGTTGGTCGATGAAATCCGCGCCTTCGTCCTGCATGGCCGCGGTTTCCACCTGGTGCGTGGCATTCCGCTGGAGCGCTGGAGCGTGCGGCAATGTGCGATCGCGTATTTCGGGCTCGGCACCCTGCTCGGTGAACCGGTGTCGCAGAACGCGATGGGGCATATCCTCGGCCACGTGAAGGACATCGGCGCCGATTACGCGCGACCCGAGCACCGCGGCTACCAGACGGCGGCGCGCCTGCCGTATCACTGTGATTCCTCCGACATTGTCGGACTTTTGTGTTTGAAGCCGGCAAAGGCTGGCGGCAAGTCCAGCATCGTGTCCAGTTGGACCCTGTTCAACGAGATGCTGCGCCGGCACCCCGACCTGCTGCCCGAATTGCTGAAGCCGGTTTATCGCGACCGCCGCGGCGAGGTGCCGGACGGCGCCGAGCCCTGGTATGCCGTGCCGGTGTTCAGCCCGATGCCGGACGGCGGACTGGTTGCAACCTATGTTCGCAGCGCTATGCTGAAAGCCCAGCGTTTCCCCGAGGTGCCGAGGCTGACGCCGCAACTGATCGCCGCCTGCGATGCGATGGATGCGCTGGCCAACGACCCGGCGATCCATCTCGACATGGATTTCCAGCCCGGCGACATGCAATTCGTCTCCAACCACTGGATAATGCATTCGCGCACAGCGTATGAAGACTTTGCCGAGCCCGAGCAGCGCCGCCACCTGTTCCGGCTGTGGCTCGCCTGCAACGATGGCCCCGCCCTTCCCGAGGTCTATACGCGCGTGTGGCAAGGCGCCACCGCCAACGGCCGCCCGGCGGGCATTCGCGTTCCGGGGGTGCCGCTTACCGCGCCGCTCGACGCCAGCTGGTGATGCTCGCGAAAACTAACTTCCGGCCATGGCAGCAGCACGTCGGGCAACCGGCACGATCAAAACGGCCGGCTTGAATTTTTCGATTGCCGTTTGAGCAGCTTTCCTGCTACCACGGCGGCGAAAGCCGAACGACCGACCGCAGGATTTGTTGCACGAAAAATCCAATCTGAATGCGGCAAGCCTGCTATGGTGCGCATGCACTGCCATTGCTTACGTGTTTAATCCACCCGCGCCCCTGACACCTTAACCACCTTCTCCCATTTCGCCAGTTCCGCGCGAATAAACTCCACAAATTGTTCCGGCGTGGTAGTCGCCACCTCAGCGCCCATGCCGGAAACGCGACTGCGGATATCCTCCAGCGCAAGAATGCGCCGCACTTCAGTGTTCAGCTTGTTGACGATGGCCGGGTTCACGCCCGCCGGGAAAAACAGCCCCTGCCACGAGCCGACTTCAAAGCCGGGCACGCCTGCCTCGGCGATGGGCGGCACATCGGGCAATGCGCGGGCGCGGGTGGTCGTGGTCACACCCAGCGCCTTCAACCGTTTGGCCAACACATGCGGCACGCAGTTGGGGCCGTTTTCAAAGGCCAGCTCGATCTGCCCGCCGATCAGGTCGGTCATGGCGAAGTTGCCGCCCTTGTAGGGGATGTGCGTCATCTTCACGCCGGTCAGCATGTTGAAGAGCTCGCCCGACAAATGCTGCGAGGTGCCCGCGCCCGCCGAGGCAAAGCGCAGTTGATTGGGCCGCGCGCGCGCCAGTGCAATAAAGTCCTTTACATTCTGCACTGGCAGCGAGGGGTGCACCACCAGCACGTTGGGCACGGTAGCCAGCCGCGTTACGGGGGCAAAGTCTTTCAACGGGTGATAAGGCATCTTGCTGTAGACGTGCGTGTTGATGGCGTGCGAGCTGATGGTCGCGCCCAGCATGGTGTAGCCATCGGGCGGCGATTTCGCGGCGACATCCGAGCCCACGGTGCCCGCCGCGCCCGCGCGGTTGTCGACCACGACTTGCTGGCCCCAAGCCTCGGTGAGCTTCTGGCCGATCATGCGCGCCAGCAGGTCGGTGGTGCCGCCAGCGGGAAAAGCAACGACATAACGCAGTGTCTTTGATGGATAGTTCGTGGCGCCCGCGACCCCCTGCGCTGGTTGTGCCTGTGCATCAGGCAGTGCTATGCCGACCGCCAATGCGCAAACACCTGCGTATGCTCGTGCCAGTTGTGATGATTTCATTGGTGCATTCTCCCCAAAAAATTGTTGAGCAGTCTGGTAGTTTGGGCGCGGCGTAAGGACTCGGGACTCAGGCACCCAGGCACCCAGGCACTCAGCCAAGCCAGTCTATCGCGCCGATCAATCTAGATACGCGCCGCGGCGCGGCCTGCGAGGCGAACATCTACGGCGCCATCCAACCTTGCGAACTCAGCCACCATTGCCCACACTGAAAACACTTACCAAAAATCCAATCATTTTTTTCAGCAGCGGTCGCAGGGCAATTTGGGTTTGCCATCCGCCGCTGCGCGCTGCTCGCGCATCGCCAGCACATAAAACCCGCAGTACGCCGCCAGCACCACCATCACGGCCAGTCAGCCCCAATGACTTGCAATCCACGCCAGCATTTGCGATATCCCGGTTTAACGACGGCCTGCCGATAAGAGCCTGTTGTCAGAGCCTGCATCTGGTGCGACTGCGCATGCAACTTCACTGCCAATGCGCGCGCTGCCGCACAAGAAACCGACTGCGTAACACCTGTAACTATTTGGTTTTATTATATTTTTATGAGCCACTCAAAAACACTCACAAGCACACGGGTTAGTCCAATGGCTGCTCCGCCGCCGCGTTCCCACCCGCGACTCGCCCAAACACGATGCACTCGGCGAGGTTGCCACCGCCCTGATACACAAACTGAAAGGCGGAGTTGATTTCGCCCGCCGCGTAAAGCCGCGGGATCGGCCGGTCGTCCCAATCGAGCACCTGCCGGCGCCCATTGGAACGCAAGCCGCCCTTGGTGTTGGGGCCGCCCGGATACAGCGGCAGCGCGTAGAACGGTGGCTTGCGCAGTTCACCCATGGTGGCGGGTTCTGCGTCGAAATCGGCATCGCGCTTCGCGTCGCAATATTGATTCCACACCGCCACCTGCTGCTCCAGCGTCTTTGCGTCCATTTCCCCGCGATTTTCGGGATGCGCGCGGATTTTCTCCGCCAATTCCGCGAGCGTTGCGCCCTGCAATATCCAGCCGTTGCGCAGCGCATTCTGGTTGCCCTTGTCCCAGTCGATGTCGTTGTAAGCCGCCGCCGAGGCACTGACCAGCGCGCCGCTGCCCATCAGCTTCGAATCAAAAATCATCCACGACGGGATGCGTGGGTAAGTCAGCGTTACCGTGTCGAACTGCAACGCCTCCTTGTAAAAGATATAGCGGCTGGGGTCTTTGGTAATGCGCCGCTCGGCGGCATAACGCCGGCCGTGATTATCGACAACGATTTCATGCGGCTTGCCGACGCTCGAAGTATTCATGCCGATTTTCAGACCGTGACGGCGCTCGGGAATCGCGCAAATCACGCGCCCAGCCACGCTGCCCACTTTGGCCAGTGCGGCGCCTATTTTCAGCGCCATGCGGATGCCGTCGCCGGTGTTGGCAGGGGAACCGTAAAACGCCCAGCCTTCCTTGCCGGGGCCATCCAGAAACGCCTTGCGCATGCGAATGTTGTACTCGAAGCCGCCAGTGGTGATGATCACCGCGCGACGCGCGTGGTAGATGATCCGCTCGCCGTTACGCACCGCCACCACGCCCGTCACTTCCCCGTCGTCATTCACACGAAGGCTTTCCGCCACAGTTTCGTAATGCACGGGGATGTTGCGCGACTTGACGCCATTCAGCATGCACGCGTGAAAGGCCTCGCCGGCTTCCTTCTTGGATTTATCCGCGAGTGCGGTATTGTCATTTTCGCCAATGGCGTATTCGCCGGTGTAGGTGCCGCGCAGGCACGCGTACCGGGCGCGATCCGCGCCGGGGAAATCCGGAAACGCCGCGCCCGCACTGCTGAAGGTCTTGAACTGCGGATCGAGCGCGCGCATGAACGCCTCGTTCTGGGGCGCGTAGGTTGCCCATGCATGCGCCAGCTCATCGGAAAACTCCGGCTGCTCGCCTTCCAGTTTGTGCGGCAGATTTTCACCACTGAACATGGCCTTAGCGTAAGCCTTGATCGACTCAAAATCGCCTTCCGGACTGGGGCTGTGAAACCCGCCGCCGCTCATGCGCGAATTGGAATAGTGCTTGTTCTCCGGCTGCTTTTCGAGAATCACCGTGGTGACACCCGCGTCGTGCGCGGTAATCGCGGCACAACCGCCCGCCGCGCCAAAGCCGATGAGCACGATATCGGCGTGATGTTCTTTTGCTGGTATTGTAGTCATGAGAATAGGTGCTAGTTAAAAGAAGGCGCCACACTTGCGGCACCACGGAATTCAAAAGGGTTTACCTGGCGGCCTAATTCAGGGCGCCAGCCAGTTTGCGCCGGTATTCGCCCACCAGCAGGTGATCACTGCCGAGCACGCTGAACACCTGCAGCATGGTTTTACGCGCGACGTCGTCCTCGAACTTGCGGTCGCGGCGCACGATTTCCAGCAGTTGGTCGAATGCCTCGGCGTGCTGGTGTTGCGCGATTTTGAGACGCGCGAGTTGCAGGCGCGCCGCCAGATCAGCCGGATTGTCGGCGACCTTCCGCGCGAGGTCATCGGCATCTGCACCGCTGCCCGCGTGCGCGGCGAGCGACAGCCGCGCTTCGAGTGTTTTCACCCGGTCATCCATGTGCGCCAGCGGCGACATTGAGTTGATCAACTGGCGTGCTTCGTCCATTTCGCCGAGGGCAATCAGAACTTGCGCACAGTCGATACGCACATTTTCATTTTGCGGATCAAGCCGCGAGGCCTCGACAAGCATCGCCAGCGCCTGCTTTGCATCCCCCGTTGCGGCGTAATGCGCCATGGCCTGCAGCCGCTTTTCTTCGGCAGGCGATGGGATGAGGCGCTCGAGAAACTCGCGCACCTGGGCTTCGGGCAACGCGCCCGAGAACTCATCAACCAGTTCGCCGTTCACGAAAGCCTTGACGTTGGGAATGCCACGAACGCCGAATTGCTGTGCCAGCGCCTGGTTTTCGTCGGAGTTGACCTTGGCGAGCTTGAACTTGCCACCGTACTCTGCGGCGAGCTTTTCCAGTACCGGCTTCAATGCGCGGCATGGCCCGCACCATTCAGCCCAGAAATCCACCAGCACCGGCGCTGACTTTGACCCTTCAATGACCACCTGCGCGAAATCGGCGGTGGATACATCCACGCTGTGAAGCGATGCTGCAGACGCGACTGCCATCAGATTTTCTTCGCCAGTTCGACCGCCTTGCCGATATAGGTGGCCGGCGTCAGTTCCATCAAGCGCTTCTTTTCCGCTTCGGGGATACCAGTGAGGCCGCTGATAAACACGCGTAGCGACTCGCGGTTGATGCCGTCCTTGCCGCGTGTGAGTTCCTTTAGCTGCTCGTAAGCGCCGCTGACGTTGTAGCGGCGCATCACGGTTTGTATCGGCTCGGCCAGCACTTCCCAATTGTCGTCGAGATCGGCGGCGAGTTGCGCCGGATTGGCTTCGAGTTTGCCCAGCCCTTTCAGACACGAGTCGAACGCGAGCAGCATGTAACCCATCGCAACGCCCATATTACGCAGCACGGTGGAATCGGTGAGGTCACGTTGCCAGCGCGAGATCGGCAGCTTTTCAGACAAATGCCGCAGTACCGCGTTGGCAAGCCCCAAGTTGCCTTCGGCGTTTTCAAAGTCGATCGGGTTAACCTTGTGCGGCATGGTCGACGACCCGATTTCGCCCGCCTTGGTTTTTTGCTTGAAGTAGCCGAACGAAATGTAGCCCCAGATATCGCGATTCAGATCAATCAAAATCGTGTTTACCCGCGCGCAGGCGTCGAACAATTCCGCCATCGCGTCGTGCGGTTCGATCTGGATGGTGTAAGGGTTAAATTCCAGCCCGAGGCTTTCGACAAACGCGCGTGAAAACGCCTCCCACTGCACATCGGGATAAGCCGTCACATGCGCGTTGTAATTGCCCACCGCACCGTTGGCCTTGCCCAGCAGTCTGACACGAGCAATGTTTTCACGTGCTCGCCGCAGCCGGTGCACGACGTTGGCGATTTCCTTGCCCAGCGTGGTGGGCGAGGCAGGCTGGCCGTGCGTGTGTGCGAGCATGGGCGCCGCCGCGAGATCGTGCGCGAGCGCGGTAAGCCGCGTGATGATGGCGTCGAAGGCGGGAAGCATCACACCGTCACGCGCGGCCTTCAGCATCAGTGCATGGCACAGGTTGTTGATGTCTTCCGAGGTACAGGCAAAATGAATGAACTCGGCGACGCGGGTAATTTCAGCGTTGCCGGCGAGTTTGTCCTTGAGAAAATACTCCACCGCCTTCACGTCGTGATTGGTGGTAGCCTCGATTTTCTTGATGGCTTCACCGTCGGCTTCGGAGAAATTTTCCACCAGCGCGTCAAGTACCTTGAGCGTGGCGGGCGAAAACGGCGGCACTTCGGCAATTGCCGGCTCCGCTGCAAGCGCCTTTAACCACTCTACCTCGACCTGCACGCGAAAGCGGATCAGCGCCCACTCACTGAACAGCGGCCGCAGCGCCGCGACCTTGGATTGATAGCGACCGTCGAGCGGCGATAACGCAGTGAGCGGGCTCAATGCCAGCGAGGGAAGCGGGAGAGTGGTGGCCATGGTTGCTTTATGAAGTTGGCTTGTACTTTAGCATACGCCTTGATGGGCTAATGGCGTGGAAGGAACTTCGTGCCCATCGAAAGCGAAGTGGACAGCCCCCCCTATCAAGCCGCTGCCACCGCGCGCACCGGGCTCGCAGATATCAACGAAGTCACCGCCCGCACATCCCCCAGTTTCTCAAACCCCTGTATCGCGGCATACAAGGGCGCCAGATTGGCGTCGTGGATAATGCCTTGCACGCAGCCGTCGAACTTGGCTTTCATGCGCTCGGCGGATAGCGGGTTGGCGGAGGTGCGCCCGTAGGGTTGATCGAGTTTTTTGCCGACGACGCGGCCGTCGGTGAGGGTGATTTTCACTTCGGCGGCGAAGTGGTTGTCCGCGGGGAACTGCTCGGTGGTGTAGGTGGCGGATTGCACGCGCTTGAGCAGCGACTGGATACGCGGTTCGTTGTAAGCGTTGTTTTCAAAGTGTTTGTCTAATACGCAGCGGTCGGCCAGCGCGCGTGAGGCCACGTATTGCACCCTGAAACGCGCGTCGACATCGCTTTTCGGGTCGGGCCGGTTGGTGTGTTCGAGGCGGCGCGGGTGGGTCCAGGTTTGCAGCTGCGCGACCATTTCTGGACGCAGGTTGTGCTCCTTGGTGAGATCAAGCACGGCGTCCACCACCGGATGCGTGCTGCCGCAGCAGGTGTATTGCTTGATGGCGATTCCGGGTGTGACGATGTCCCACGGCGCGCCCCATGCCGGGAAAATTTTCGACACGTCGTAATTGCCTTCGCCATTGAACACGTTGAGGTAGCCCTGTTTGTGCTCGAACGCGCCTGGGCTGGCGGTGCAGCCTTCACGCGCCAGCACAGTGGCAAAGAGCGCGCTGCGCGAAATGTTACCGACGTGCAGCGGCTTGGTATCGGTGCCGAAGTTGGATTTCACGCCTGCCGCCATCGACGCCGCCATCGCCAGCGCGATCGCAGTTTTTTCTTCGTTGAGGCCGGCGAGATAACACGCCGCCGCCGTGCCGCCGAAAATGCCGATGCTCGCCGTCGGATGCCAGCCCTTGGTGTATTGATGGAAATTCAGGCACAGCGAGAGCTTGCATTCGGTCTCGAAGCCGGTGACGTAGGCCGCGATGAATTGTTCACCGCTGGCGCCGATTTCATCTGCCAGCGCGAACAACGCCGGCAACACCGCCGCCGACGGATGCCCGCCCAGCGTGTTGCTGCAATCATCCAGATCCAGCGCGTGCGCGGCGGTGCCGTTGATTTGCGCGGCATCGAGCGCGGCCACACGGCGGTCCTGCCCAAACAACAGGCTCGGCCCGGACGAGCCCGTGGTGACGCGTGTGACAATTTGCGTGCTCTTGTCGCGGCTGCCCGCGATCATGCAACCGATGGTGTCGAGCAGGCCGACCTTCGCCCAGTGGATGGCCTCCGGCGGCAGATCAACATAACGTGTTTGCAGAATGCGGCGGGCGAGATCGGTGGCAAGTGTCATGGCAATTCCGTTGGGTAGCGTTGCTGATGAAGACCGCGGCGGGCATCGGTCGGGATTCAATCGAGTTTCAGACCCGCATCCTTGGCGACTTTGGCGTATTTCGCAATTTCGCGCTTGATATGCGCGGCAAAATCCTCGGACAGGCTGCCGACGGGTTCGGAGCCGTCGAGAGCAAAGCGCGGGCCGACATCGGGCGCTTTAAGTGCGTCGAGCACGGCACGATTAAGTTTGGCGAGCACAGGTTTGGGCAGCGCCGCCGGGGCGAGCATGCCATACCAGCCGTTAATGTCGAAACCTGGCAGCGCCGCCTCGGACAGCGTGGGCAGATCAGGCACGGCGCTGGAACGCTTCAACGTGCTCACCGCCAGCCAGCGCAACTTGCCGGCTTTCACGTGGGCGCTGGTGCTGATGATGGTGGCGAATTGCGAATGGATTTGCCCGCCGAGCATGTCGGTAATGCCAGGCGCGCCACCCTTGTAAGGCACGTGTATCCAGTTGACTTTGGCCATGGTCGCCAGCAGCGCACCGGATAAATGCGACAGCCCGGCGGTACCCGACGAACCGTAAGTATAAAAATTCGGCCTGGCACGGATGAGTTCAATAAAGTCGCGGGCACTCTTGGCGGGAATGCCAGCGTTGATGGTCAGGCAATACGGCTGCGAGGTCATTTGCGCCACGGGCGTGAAATCGCGCACGAGGTCGAAGGGCATTTTCTGCACGGCGGCGCTGACCGACACCGTGGCTGACATCAACACCAGGGTATAGCCGTCAGGCGCCGCACGCTGGGTGATTTCAAGGCCAATGTTGCCGGAAGCGCCGGGGCGGTTGTCCACCACAACTTGCTGGCCGAGCAGTTCGCCCATTTTGCCGGCGACCGTGCGTGCGGTAATGTCGCTGCCCGCGCCGGGCTGGAACGGCACGATGAAGCGTATCGGGCGCGTGGGATAGTTTTGCGCGTTCGCCCCATGCGCCAGCGGCAAAGCCGCCAAGAAGAATGGAATTAAGTATTTGAATTTATTCATTTTTTTCATAAGGTGCCGCACTGAAACGCCGGCAACCCTGCGGACGAATTGCAAACCACACAGCGCGGAATAGTGCGGCGAATTATAGCGCCGCTGTCAACGTGCCCGTTGTGTCCGCCGGACGTGCGCGGTTTAATCGGCGGAAGCTCTGGGGGCATATAAATGTGCCGTGATAAATGAATTGAAATGGATTGAACGAGGGCAATCGGATGGGACGGCGTAAAGTGAGAAGTACACGCAAGAATCACGCGGTGCGTGTTATTCGTGTAACGCGTGCATTGCGCGTGTTTGCCGTGCTGGTGACCGTGACGGCCATGGCTACGCTTGCACCGGGCCGGGTTGCCGCACAAGCGTATCCGGCCAAGACCGTGCGTATCCTGGTGGGCTTTGTGCCTGGCGGATCAACCGATCTTGCCGGGCGTTTCATCGCGCAAAAAATGAGCGAGCATTTTGGTCAGCAGGTCATCGTCGAGAACCGCCCGGGCGCGGGCACAGCCATCGCCAACGAACGCGGCGCGACCGCCCCGCCCGATGGCTACACGCTGCTGCTGATGACAGCCTCCGGCGCCGCGTTGTCCGCCGCGCGCAGTGATTTGCCCTATGACATCAACCGCGATCTTGCGCCCATCGCGCGCGGCACGTCGACCACCTACGTGGTGATGATTCACCCGTCGGTGCCGGTGCGCAGCGTGAAGGACTTGATTGCACTCGCGCGTAAAAACCCCGGCAAAATGAGTTACGCCTCGGAAGGCGTAGCAGCCTCTGCGCATATCAATGGCGAACTTTTCAAATCGATGGCAAAGCTCGACATGCTGCATGTTCCGTTCAAGGGCGGCACCGAAAGCTCGACCGCCGTCGCGGCGGGCCATGTCGATGTGGGCTTTCCAACACTGACTGCCTCGTTGTCGATGGCCGAGGCCGGCAAAATCCGCTTGCTGGCTGTCACCAGCGCCAAACGTTCCGCGTTAAAGCCCGAACTGCCAACAGTGGGCGAATCGGGGTTGCCCGGCTATGAGCGCTCAAGCTGGAACGGGCTTATGGGGCCCGCGGCGATGTCGAAGGACATCATCGGCCAACTGCAAGCGGCAACAGAAAAAATCCTGAGCCACCCGCAGGCGCGCGAGCAGCTTTTGAAAATCGGGCTGGAACCAAATTATCAGCCGGCGGAAGCCTTTGGTGCGTATCTGCGTAATGAAGTCGCGCAGATTTCGCGGCTGATGAAAGCGATTGCGTTCGTGGGCAAATAGCGTGCGTCCGGGAATCGCCTTACGCGCGGCTGCGTGCTCGACGCCGCCACTCGAATCCCATCACGCGCGTATCGCCACGCCGTTCGCCGTGCTGGGCATACGCACGGTAGGCGAACTGGTGACGGACATCACCTACCTGCCGCGCGGCGCGGCGACGCTAGCGCCGTTGAATAAACTTGCGGCAAAAGCCTGCCGGCAAATCGAACGCTATCTCGACGATCCGTGCTATCGCTTCACGCTGCCATTCGACTATCGCGGCAGCGAATTTCAGTGCCGGGTGTGGCGCGAGATCGCAAAAATTTCCGCAGGAAAAACAAACACTTACAAAGAAGTCGCGCTGCGCTTGCACAGTGCGCCACGGCCGGTCGGCGGCGCTTGCGGCAAAAACCGGCTGCCGTTGCTGATTCCGTGCCACCGCGTGCTCGCGGCCAACGGCATTGGCGGTTTCATGCACGCACGCGCTGGCGATCCGATCAGCATCAAGCGCTGGCTGCTGGCGCACGAGGGTGTGCATGTCTGACGCCGCCGCTGCATCTGGCTTAGTGTCTGAAACGGCAGCGCTGATCGATGAATTTTGTGACGCACTGTGGCTGGAGGACGGCCTTGCGCGCAACACACTGGATGCCTATCGCCGGGATCTCGCGCAATTTGCGCAGTGGTTGCACGCGCAGCGCGGGCGCGAAATGCTGGCGGCGGATCATGGCGATCTGCAAAGTTACCTCGCGCACCAGTTTCGCAAGAAGACGCGCGCGACCAGTGCGGCGCGGCTGCTGTCGAGCCTGAAGCGGCTCTACCGCTGGCTGATCCGGCAAAATCGCATCAAAACCGATCCGACGCTCAATATCGACGCGCCCAAACTGCCGCGTACGCTGCCGAAAAGCCTCACCGAGGCTGATGTTGAAAATCTGCTCGCAGCGCCCGACGTTGAAACGCCACGCGGTGAACGTGACCGCGCCATGCTTGAAGTGCTGTATGCCAGCGGCCTCAGAGTCTCCGAACTGGTGACGCTGAAGCTGCCGCAGGTGAGTCAGGACATGGGCGTGGTGCGCGTATTGGGCAAAGGCTCGAAGGAGCGGCTGGTGCCGCTGGGCGAGGAGGCGCTGGCGCGGGTAAAGGGCTATATTGCCAGCGCACGCCCGGCTTTACTGGCGGGGCAGAACAGCGATGATCTTTTTGTCACGGCGCGAGGCGGCGCGATGACGCGGCAGGCGTTCTGGCAGATCATCAAGCGTTACGCCATGCAGGCCGGCCTTAAAAGCACGATATCGCCGCACGTGTTGCGCCACGCATTCGCCACGCACCTGCTGAACCATGGCGCGGATTTGCGCGTGGTGCAGTTACTGTTGGGTCACTCGGATATTTCAACCACGCAGATCTACACGCATGTCGCGCGCGAGCGGCTAAAGCAGTTGCACGCGCAGCATCATCCGCGCGGTTGATCCGCAAGACACGTTTAGCGTTGCACGCTGCGCGCCGTGAAATATCACCGTATCAATTGCGTCCTGCCGCCAGCGCATTGTCAGCGCAATGCGGGCTTGCGCGTTATTGGACGCGCCGGGGCTGCTCTCGGTGAGCAGTCCAACCTTACAACTTATTGTTTTTAAACAAATATTCGGAGATATTCATGAAGAAACTGATCGCCGTGCTGTGCTCATCCGCGTGCTTCATGCTGGCGGCATCGCCGCTGGCGCTGGCGCAGGACAAGGCTGCACCTGCTGCGCC
>OMIN01000126.1 GCA_900299145.1 Betaproteobacteria bacterium
GAAGCGCTTCGATGACCAAAGCGAAATGAATAAACGCCATGAACATCACGTCGAGCTTCTCGAATCGAGAGAAGATACGGCGAAAGCCCTTGAGTCGGCGAAACAACCTCTCGATTTCATTGCGCCTCTTGTACATCTCACGATCGTACTCCCAGGGCTCGATCCGGTTGGACTTGGGCGGCACAACCGGGATGAACCCCAAGTCCAAAGCCAGTTGACGGGTTTCGTTCCCCTCATAAGCACGATCCATCAACAGGTGAATCGGCCACTTCGGCCGGCCCAGTTTGCTCAGCAACTGGCGTCCTTCAGCTGCATCGTGCACTTGCCCCGGCGAAAGCGCGAACGTTATTGCCGTTCGAGCATCCGCGACAACCATATGAATCTTGGTTGTCCAGCCTCCGCGGGACTTCCCGATGGCTTGCGCGCCGTTTTTTTTAGCGCCCCGGTGCCGTCGGGATGAACTTTCACCATGGTGCTGTCCAGCGATACGGCCTCGATCCGGATGCGCACAATCTGCGATTGCTGCAACTTCTGGAACAAACGGTCGAGCACGCCGCTTTTACTCCAACGATTCATTCGAGTGTAGATCGTGTGCCAGTTGCCAAAACGCTTGGGCAGGCCTCGCCATTTGCACCCCTGTTCGGCTACATACAAAATGGCGTTTAACACATCGAGATTGCTTAGGCTGACGTTGCCGCGTTGCGTGGGTAGGCAGTCGGCAATTTGCTCATACTGGGTTTGGGTAATTTCCATACAGCAATTTTGCCCCAATCCACGCATGTCGTCAATTAGTGTTAACACGCCCTATCTGTTTTTATTGATTTTTTGTTATGACCACTTGTTTGACAGACCATTCCGAACAGCGCAGGCGCTTGCTGCTGGCCTTGCCGCTGCTGGGCATGCCAGCGGTGGCGCAGGCCAATCCGGGGCTTGATTCCCCCATTGGCCGCATCGCATGGACGCCGAATCAGGGCGCCGGTCCGGTGACGTTTGCTGGTTTGCTGGGCAAGCCGCTCGTCGTCACCATGTCGTACACCGCGTGCCGGCGCACCTGTTCCACTACGATGCTGGTGCTCCGCGAGATGCAGGACATACTCGACCGCAAGGGGCGCGAATCGAATTTTGCCGTCGTGACTTACGACCCGGAGCGCGATTCACCGGCGGAATGGACGCACTATCGCAAGTCGCGCGGGCTGGATCGCGCGAACTGGCATTTTTTGACGGGCACGCCGCAGGACACACGCAAGCTCGCGCGCTTTCTCGATCTGGAATTCTGGAATTACGGCAAACACGTCATGCACGATTTTCGCATCGTGTTGTTCGATGCCAAAGGGCGCTGGCAGAAAGAAATTGTTTGGGATCGGCCGAAGGATCTGGCGGTATTTCTCGCCGATGTGTAGGCAGGCAAGGCCCAGGAACCCGGCTCACAGCACGCAAAACCGTACTGCACTAGAATAGCGCCCCCGGCACGAACATCGCCTGTGCGCACAGCTTAATCAGGAAGATCATCATGTCAGCCGTTCCCCGCTTTACCACCGCACTATCCGGCCTGCCGCTGGGGCTGGAGCGGCAATTGCTCGACAAGTCGGTCGCCATTGAACACTGGCTGCGCAGCCAGTGGCTGGAGCATACGCCGCCGTTTTATGGCTCGGTGGATCTGCGCAACAGCGGCTTCAAGCTGGCGCCGGTCGACACCAATCTTTATCCGGGCGGTTTCAACAACCTGAATCCGGATTTCCATGCGCTGTGCGTGCAGGCGGCGCAGACGGCGGTCGAAAAAATCTGCCCCGATGCGCGCGACGCGCTGCTGATTCCGGAAAATCACACGCGCAATCAATTCTATTTGCAAAACGTTGCGACACTCGCGCGAATTCTGCGACATGCCGGCATGAACGTGCGCATTGGCAGCATGCTGCCCGGGCTGGAAGGCCCGATGGACGTGGATTTGCCCGATGGCAAGAAACTCACGCTGGAACCGCTAAAGCGTAATGGCAACCGGCTCGGTGTGGCGGGCTTTGATCCGTGCGTGGTGCTGCTTAACAACGACTTGTCGGCGGGTATTCCGCAGATTCTGCGAAACGTGGAGCAACCGCTGTTTCCGCCGCTACATGCAGGCTGGGCGGTGCGCCGCAAGTCGAATCACTTCGCCGCGTACGACGACGTGGCGAAGGATTTCGCGCAAATGATGGGTATCGATCCGTGGCTCATCAACCCGTATTTTGAAACCTGCGGCAAGATCAATTTCCAGACGCATCAGGGCGAAGAGTGCCTGGCGGGTTACGTATCAGAAATCCTCGACGACATTCGCGCCAAATACAAGGAGTATGGCATTACCGAAGAGCCGTTCGTCATCGCCAAGGCCGATGCGGGCACTTACGGCATGGGCATCATGACGGTGAAAGATGCGTCCGAAGTGCGTGGGCTCAATCGCAAGCAGCGCAACAAAATGGCGGTGGTGAAGGAAGGCATGGAAGTGCACGAAGTGCTGGTGCAGGAGGGCGTGCACACCTTCGAGACCGTGCGCGACGCGGTGGCCGAGCCGGTGGTGTACATGATCGACCGCTTTGTGGTGGGCGGGTTTTACCGGTTGAACACGCAGCGCGGCAAGGATCAGAACCTCAACGCGCCGGGCATGCAGTTCGAGCCGCTGGCGTTCGCCGAGCCGTGCTCGTCGCCCGACCCGGATGATCCTGATTGTGTACCGAATCGCTTTTACGCGTACGGCGTGATCGCTCGTTTGGCGCTGCTGGCGGCCTCGATTGAGCTGGAGCGTACCGAGTCGGCGGCGGATGAGCCTGAGGCTGCGTGACAAAGTAATCCCATGAAACTCGCCTTCATCGTCGATCCGCTCGACGGAATTAAGATTTACAAGGACACCTCGTTCGCCATGATGCGCGAGGCCGCTGCACGCGGCTGCGAGCTTTACACGCTGCAACAGGAAGACATATTCTGGCGCAAGCATCGCGTGGCGGGTTTCGCGGCGAGGTTGCATCTGACCGGTGACAAAACCCACTGGTATCGCTCTGATGCCGCCGCGGAAACCGATCTTGCGCAATTCGACGCGGTGATCATGCGCAAGGATCCGCCGTTCGACATGGAGTATGTCTACAGCACCTATTTGCTGGAGGCGGCCGAGGCGCAGGGTGCGAAGGTGTTTAACCGCCCGCGCGCGATCCGCGATCACAACGAAAAGCTGGCGATTGCGCGCTATGCACAGTTCACCGCGCCGACGATAGTGACGCGGCTGGAAAAAGTACTGCGCGATTTTGTGGCCGAGCACAACGACGTGATTTTCAAGCCGCTCGATGGCATGGGCGGCACGTCAATTTTCAAAGTGCGCAAGGATGATCCCAACCTGAGCGTGATTATCGAAACGCTCACGCAACTGGGCACGCGCACCATCATGGCGCAGCGCTATTTGCCGGAGATTGTTGATGGCGACAAGCGCGTGCTGCTCATCGGCGGCAGGCCAGTGCCGTATTGTCTGGCGCGCATCCCGAAAGCGGGCGAAACGCGCGGCAATCTGGCGGCGGGTGGCACCGGTGTGGCGCGTGAACTCACCGCACGTGACCGCGAAATTGCCGAAACGCTGGCGCCTTTGCTTCATGCGCAGGGGCTGCTGCTGGTGGGGCTGGATGTGATTGGCACGTGTCTTACGGAAATCAACGTCACCAGCCCAACCTGCTTTCAGGAAATCATGAATCAGACGCAGTGCAATGTGGCGGGGCTGTTTATGGATGCCCTCGAAGCAGAAATAAAATAATCAATAAAAACAAATAGTTACTATATTTTTGCAAACTGCTGTCAATTGTAAAAATTTCTATAAATCGCGTTTTACGGGAATTCCCGCATTTTGTGTTGCGCTGCAATAGCGTAGAATCCGTCCCGTTTCTACACATTGCTGCAACACACCAATGATAGGTATTCTGCTGATTACGCATGGCACGTTGGGCGAAAGCCTGCTCCAGACAGCGATTCACGTGCTTAACAAGCGCCCGCCGCGGGTGCGGCAATTGGGTGTCACCGCGCAGGATGATCCGCTGCAACTGTTGCCGCAGGCGCAATCGCTGGTGAAAGAGCTTGATGCCGGCGAGGGCGTGCTGGTGCTCACTGACATGTATGGCGGTACGCCATCGAACATTGCAGCCAAATTGGTGCACCCCGGCAAAGTCGAGGCGGTTGCGGGTGTGAGCCTGCCGATGCTGATTCGCGCGCTGACTTATCGCGAAAAATCGCTCGACGTTATGACTACCAAGGCCATCAGCGGTGGTTGCGAGGGCGTCACGCGCGTGCCTGCGCTGAGCCCTGTGACTCCCCTGCATCCGCCCGTCCGTGCCGCAGCAGGAAGTTGAAATCGTCAATCGCCTGGGCCTGCACGCGCGGGCCTCGGCGAAATTGACGCAACTCGCGAGCCAGTTCAGCGCCGAAGTATGGGTGGCGCGCGGCGCGCGCCGCGTCAACGCCAAAAGTATCATGGGTGTGATGATGCTGGCTGCTGCCAAGGGCACTCGCATCACCGTGGAAACCAGTGGTGCCGACGAGGCCGACGCCCTGCAAGCCA
>OMIN01000127.1 GCA_900299145.1 Betaproteobacteria bacterium
CCATTCCTCATCCCCCCTCACGGCACCACATCTTCGGTAAACCATTCGGTGGGCAGCTTATGTCCGCAGCCCGCCGCACAGGCCTTTTGGTAAAGAACAGCGCCAAGGGCAGCAAACTGCAAACCGATGCCCGGCAAATTGACGAAGCAGCTGGTTTGCTTGTCCGCCGTGCGAGAGGGCGCAAGGCCCGCCATGATTTCGGCAAGCGTGGGGGTTGCCGCGGGGTCGAGCCCCGCAATGGCGTGACGGTTTTTTGGCAGTTTGACCCCGCGCGTCACGCTGATGGCGTCGTGGGCTATCTTATCGTTTACAGCCACAATGTCCGCGCGCGCCACCACGGCCGGTTCAAGTTCCGCGCCGCGTATGGTGCTCACATGCATGCCTGGTTCCAGCCAGTCCGCCCTGAAAACGTGCTGCGCGGCGTTGGTGGCGCACAGCACGATATCCGCGCCTTTGACGGCCGCTTCGGGCGACGCTGCTGCCGTGACCACCGCGCCGGTATGACGCGACAGGTCGGCGCAGAACGCGGCAAGTTTGTCGCGCGTGGGGCTGTAACAATGAATCTGTGCCTGCGGATACAGCGCGTTGATCGCAAGCACATGCCCGCCCGCCTGCCAGCCCGCGCCGATCACAGCCACGCGGTGCGGTTTCTGTTTTGCCATATATTTCGCCGAGAGCGCGGACGTGGCGCCCACGCGCAGGCGCTGCACTACGCCATCCGGGAAAATCGCCAGCGGCTCGCCGGTATTCACGCGAAACAGCAGCACCAGCCCGGTGTACCGGTTGCCGGGGGCTAGCGGCAGTTTCACCTGACGCTTTTCGCCGAACGAAATAATGTCGGAGTTAAGCCGCACCACGGCCACATCGAGCCTTTGCACGACCGCGCCCATCAGCTTTAGCGAATACACGGCATCCGCCCGCTGCGTACTGCTAACTGCGTCCGAGCGCGCAGCATTGGCGGCACGGCCATGCGCGAATTCGATGTAGGCTTCCTCCAGCGCGGCCATACACTCGCCCATGGTCAGGAGTTTTTCGGCGTCGTCGTTCGACAGTATCAGCATCGCGGTGCGTTCATTATGAAGGTCAGTGGCTTTGAATTGTAATCTTGCCGCGTTACAGTCGCGCCTGTTGAACGCCAATCACGACGCTGGTACACGCCTCAGCAGGCCCTGCCCGGAATAAACATAAGTATTTGTTTTAATTGGATTTTTTTAAATATCATGAACATCCTGTCCGCGCTGCGCTTCTCCCTTATCTTGGTCATCGCGGGTTTGCCGGCCGCCGGCCCTTGTGCCGCGCAAGCCTTCCCCACCAAACCCATAAGCATCATCGTGCCCGCCACACCGGGCGGCGGCACTGACATTCTGTCGCGTTTGCTGAGTCCCAAGCTCACGGAATATCTCGGCCAAGGCATGATTATTGAAAACCGCGCCGGCGCATCGACGAATATCGTTACGGAGTTTGTCGCGCGCTCGTCGCCCGACGGCTACACCGTGCTGATGGCCACCACGCCGCACGCGGTGAACCCAAGCCTTTTCCGCAAACTCCCGTTCGATCCGGTCAGGGATTTCACTTTTCTGAGCCAGCTTGCTCTGACACAAAACGTGATCGTGGTGCACCCTTCGCTGCCCGCCACCAACATCAAACAATTCATCGCACTCGCCAAGGCGCGGCCGGGGCAGATCACGGCAGGCGCTTCCGGCGGCACCTCCGCTTTTCTTGCCATCGAAATGCTGAAAACCGCCGCCAGCATTGACGTACTGAACATCGCCTACAAGGGCGCGGGCGCGGCGCTGAACGATATCATTGCCGGCCATTTGCAGTTTCAGGTCAATACCACGCTTGCCGCGCTGCCCTTCATCCAAACCGGCAAATTGCGCGCAATCGCCACCTGCGGCGCTCAACGCACCAAAACGCTGCCGGATGTACCCACTGTCGCCGAAACGCTGAAGGGCTTTGAGTCCAATGGCTGGTACGCGCTGCTCGGCCCCGCCGGCATGCAGCGCGACGTGGTGATGCGGCTGCACAGCGCGTTCGCCAGGGCGTTGCAGTCGCCCGACCTCGCCAAACGTCTGTCTGACATGGGAGTTGATATCGTCGCCGGATCACCCGACGAACTGGCGCGGCTCATGCCCCTGGAAATCGCGAAGTGGGCGGCAGCGGTGAAGGCCTCGGGCGCCAAGCCGGAATAGCACGGCTCGCGTAGCTTCCGTAGTGTTTATTCCGTAGCGTTTAAATATCAGCGCTATTGCTGCCGGGGGTCCTTATCCGACGGCAGCCAGAAAGGCAGGCCATCGCTGGAGCGCCGGGCAGGCGGCGCGGCGGCGGGTGCGGGTCGCGGTGCCGCCATGGCACCACCGGCGCCACCGGCACCACCGGCGCTTGGCGCCACGCCGCCGCTGCCCGGCCGCGCTGACGCGGGCAAATCTGTCTGCGCCGGCGCGGCACTCGCGATTTGCGGCACCCTGTAGTCTGTCAACACACCGCGGGTATCAAAATAGAAAATCACGGCGTCCGACCCGCCGCCGCCCGCCAACACACTCAACAGCGGCAACGAACTTGCTGATTCGGAACGCTCGCTGCCTGCGGCGTACGCCGCCGTTTGCGTGCCATCCCAATTTCTGGACAACACGTTTGGCCGGCCAAACTTATTCACGATTTCAGCGACCGTGGTTTGCCCTTTGCGCACTTCACTCAAACGCGTGGCATCTATGCGCGTCGCCGTGCTGGCACAGCCCGTCAACAACGCCATCGCCAACGCCACACTGTACCATCCTGAATTTTTCAATTGCAATCCTCGCAAACAATAATCCGCGGCGCTCCCGCCGGGAAAACTCCCTCGCAAAAGGTAGTCGATGGCCACCTCGCTGTCCAGCCAATTTCGCCTATCCCGCCGAGGCTTATTTTTCGATCGCTATTGCGCCGGTGCTGCCGGCAATAGGACACAGCTTTTCGCACTCATTCAGTGCGGGGTGAGGCCCCGATAAACCGGCAACATCTTTCTCTATGGCGCCGCGATACCAACGAATGCACGAAGGGGAAATCACTTTAACTATATGATTTTATTGAATAAAATTGTTGCCGCCCAATGACTGCAACATTAGAGTGGCTCGCGCGTTAGTGTTGCTGTGCCGAACCTGTGTCACAGGGCTACCTTTTACCAACTAGCCAAGGCGCGATAGTTCATGGGGTCTCGGCTGATGCGAAATTTTTTCAAGGCCCGGCGCCGCGATCAGCCCGTTGCGCCGCCTGCGGAACTTTCAGGATTTTTCGGGGTATATTCACCAGCCGACTCGCGTTGAAAATCTGGCAGAGTTTCCGGCGCGCACGCGGCATGAAGGATGGCGTCAACGTTTCATTGCATAAGGCAATGGTCAACAGGCTTCAGGCGACTAGCCATAAAGCGGCATACAGGCCCATGATCGACAGTCCTCGCGCAAAACTTTCGCACCAAGGCGCAACCGCGCTGATGCTGGCGTGCGTGCTATTGCTCTTGGGGCTATTGAGCGGCTGCGCCACGCCCGGCGGCGGTGAATCCCTGCACGCGCCCACGCAAATCAGCGAACTGTATTCGCAAGTCAGCCTGCGGGTGAAACTCGCACTGACGCCAGGCGAACGCAGGGATCCGTTTGATAACCCGGAGCGCGAATGCGCCGGCCCCACCGAATTTGAAGAGCGCGTGGCGCGCATCGGCGCACGGCTTTCCGTCGCCGCGTATCGCGCCTACCCCACGCTCGCCGAACGAATACCGCGTTTCGTGTTCGCCATTTCCGACAAGCTCGAGCCCGGCGTCGCGTCCACGGCGGGCGGGTTAATCGTGGTGCTGCGCCCGGTGAGCGAGATTTCGATGTCGGACGACGCACTCGCCTTCATCATCGCGCGCGAAATGGGTCACGTGATTTCACGCCACCATGAACAGAATACCGCCGTGAGCATTGCAATTTCCGTGGCGACCACGGTGCTTGCACCCGCGTTAAATGTGGCGAAGCTGCTGGCGTTCGCCACCAGCAGTTCCAGCAGCGCAGCCGCTGCCGCACAAGCCACCAGCAGCGCCGCTTCCTTTGCCGGCTCGCAGGCGGTAATTGCCTCGTATGGCGAACGGCAACGGCGCACCGCCGACGGGGTGGCGCTGCGCCTGATGCCTCAGGCAGGTTACGACGCACGCGCCGTGCCGGCGGGGCTCACCCCGGAATGCCCGCCAACCGAACCCACCAAGTGGCTGCGTGAGTTGCACGAATCGGTGGCGCAGCTTGCCCCGCTACTAGCCGGCCCCAACCGCGGCGCATCGGCCGGCGCCAGCGTCGCGCACACCGGGGCCGCGGTAACGCCACCAGCACCCGTGGTCGAGCGCGGCAGGCCACTGAATTGACGCCATGTCCATAAATGAATCTGCGCGGTTTGCCTTTCTTATCACGCAGTTCGCCCGAATCATCCTGCTCACCCCATGCGTGAATCCACGCGCGGACCGGCACGCATGTTGATACGCCCCTATCGGGAAGCAGACGAAGCCGCGGTCATTGCACTATGTAACGAATGTGAACTCACGCGCCCCTGGAATGACCCGCGCAAGGATATTGCGCGCAAATCCCGGGTGCAACCCGAATGGTTTTTGGTCGGCACGTGGGAGAACGAGATTATCGCCAGTGTCATGGCGGGTTACGAAGGGCATCGCGGCTGGGTCAACTACCTCGCTGTGGCGCGCGCCCATCGCGGGCGCGGGCATGCCACCGCGCTGATGCGCCACGTTGAGGAGCTGCTCACGGCGGCCGGTTGCCCGAAACTCAGTCTGCAGGTGCGCACATCCAACCCGCAGGCGCTCGAGTTCTACCGGCGCATTGGCTACACGCGGGACGAAGCAGTCAGTCTTGGCAAGCGCCTGATTGCCGATTGACCGACCCGCCGCTCGCATATTGGGCTTGGCGTGGCGAGGCGCGCCGCCGTGCGGTATTCTGCGGGAAATCGCCGGCTGCCTTGCGGTGCGGCGTGAAGACGGGAGAACGGTATGAGTGGAGTGTACGAAGGCCTCACGGTGGTCGAACTTGCCGACCGCCGCAACCAGTGGGCCGGCAAGTTGTTATCCGATGGCGGTGCGCGCGTCATCCAGATCGAGCCGCTTAGAGGCAGCCCCGCGCGCTGGTGCGGGCCGTTTGTGAACGACAAGCCCGACGCGAACAACTGCCTTGATTACTGGTTTAACAATACCGGCAAGCAAAGCGTCACGCTCGATATCGAACGAAAGCCCGCGCAGGACATGCTGCGCAAGCTGCTGGCGCGTGCCGATGTATTTCTGGAAAGCACACGTCCCGGTACGCTGGCGGCAATGGGGCTCGATTACGCTTCGGTCTCCAGCAACAAGGGGCTGATCTACGCCTCACTGACCGACTTTGGCCAGGACGGCCCGTGGCGCGACTACGAAATGAACGACAGTGCACATCTCGCGCTCGGCGGCACGATGGCCAGTTCGGGTTATTCCGATCCGGCCGTCACGCCCATCGGCGGCAAGGGCAATCAGTCGTGGCACATGGGTTGTGCCATGGTGATGCACGGCATTACCGTGGCGCTGTACGCGCGCATGAGTTCGGGCGAGGGGCAATACATCGATGTGGGCATCCACGACGTCTGCGCCATCGGTACCGAGGCCGCAGTGCCGCACTGGATGTATTTCGGCGAAACGTTTTACCGCCAGACCGGCATGCACGCGAACGCCAAGCGCGTGCCGCCACTGGAGCTGCCCACTGCCGACGGCAAATATGTCATGGCCGTCAATCAGGGCTTGAACAACAAGACCTGGAATGCCCTGCTCGACTGGATGGATGAAAAAGGCGTCACAGGCGAATTGCGCGATCCGAAGTTTCAGGAAGAGCCGGTGCGCACCGCCGAGTACCGTCAGGGCACGCTGATCCGCGACGCCATGCGCAAGCTGATTGCCGCCAGCAACGCCGAGGAATGCTTTTTGCGCGCGCAAAACATGGGCATTTCGTGGGCGATGATTCGTGCCGCCGAAGAAAACTATGATCTGGCGCATTACAAACAACGCGATTACTGGCGCAACGTTGAATACCCGCAGATCGGCCGGGCGATACCGTATCCGCGAGGGCCGTTCGCGTGTGACGATCTGGGTAACGAGCCGCGCGGGCGTGCGCCCAATCTGGGCGAACATACGCGCGCGGTGCTGACCCAGGATTTGGGACTCAACGATCAGGAAATTTCGGCGCTCGCCGCCGCGGGGGTGATTCAATGAGCATTGCTACCAAGGCAGACAATGCCGCGCACAAACAGAAAGGCGTGCTCTCCGGCATCCGCGTGCTGGATTTCACCTGGAAAACCGTCGGCCCGTGGGCACCGCGGCTGCTGACCCACTACGGTGCGGAAGTGATACACGTGGAGCGCGCCGGTGGCTTTGACGATCATCGCTACGCCGCGCACCGGTCAATTACCACCGATGACGACACGCCAGACCATGTGCAGGGCGGCAAGAAGTGGTACACCGACCCTTACTTCAATACACTGCACCACGGCAAGCTCGCCATCAGCCTGAACACGCGCAGCCCCGAAGGCATCAAGATCGTGGAGCGTCTGATTGGCAAGTGCGACGCCATCATCGAAAACTTCAGTGCCGAGGTGTTCCCCAACTGGGGCCTGACGTGGGAACGCATACACGCGCTGAATCCGAAGATTGTGTACATGAGTTCGTCGGGTTTCGGCCACACGGGCGAGTGGAAGGGCTTTCGCAGCTTCGGGCCAACGGCCGCCGCGCAATCGGGTCTGACGCTTTCTTCGGGCCTCCCGGGGCAACCGCCAGCGGGCTACGGCTATTCGTATCTGGATGTGATGGGCGGCTGGATGGGCGGGCTGGGGCTGATGCAGGCGCTCATGCAAGCCAGGAAAACCGGCAAGGGCATGTATCTTGATTATTCAGTGACCGAGGGCGCGATGACCATGGTCGGCCCCTTCCTCCTCGACTATCAGGTGAATGGACGCAAGACGCGCCGGCCGGATTTCCCTCCGGGCAATCGCGCCGTGTTCCCGCAAGTGGCACCCCACAACACCTATCGCTGCGCGGGCAATGACCGCATCGGCCAATACTGGTGGGTATTCATCGCCTGTGAAACGCAGGCACAGTTCGAGGCGCTGTGCGGCGTGATGGAACAACCGCAGCTCGCCCTCGATCCCCGGTTTGCCACCAATGAAGCGCGGGTCAAAAATCAGGACGAACTCGAGGCCATCATCGGCCAATGGACGCGCGCGCGCCGCCGCTACGACATCATGCGCCAATGTCAGAACGCGGGCGTTATCGCCGCTGTGGTGCAGAGCGCCGAAGACCGCGTGGAGTACGATCCGCAGTTGCAACATCGCGGCATTCACCCGGTGGTACATCATCCTGACCTGGGTGAAGTGCAGTACGAAGGGTATCCGCCGAAACTCTCGCGCACGCCCGCGTATGTCCACGGACGCGCACCGCTGCTGGCCGAGCATAACGACTACGTTTATGGTGAACTGCTTGGCATGAGTGCGGCGGAGATCGTGAGCATGAAGGAACGCGGCATTATCTGACAAGCTGAAACAGTCATAAGTATCTGTTTTTAAACAATTTTTTTAAGAATACTGAAAGCCACTCATGACAGAACTCTTTGACCGCAAGCGGCTCGGCGCGTTGAAAGACACCGTCGCCGTCGTTGGCGTGGGCGAAACCGACTACGGCGCGGATTACCGCGGCGCGGGCGGCAAGGCCATGGCCAAGGGCGAGGCGCGCTATGACTCATATACGCTGGCCTCTCGCGCACTGAAGCGTGCGCTGGACGACGCAGGCTTGAAGAAGGACGATATTGATGGCCTGTGCACTGGCCCGACACTTTCTGGCGAGCGTGCGAGCGAGCTGTGGGGCCTGAACCCGCGCTGGAGCGGCAGCGGAGATGCCGCACAGTGCATCATCGAGGCGGTAATGGCCATCAATTGCGGGCTCGCCACCACCGTGGCCTGCGTGTATGGCAATGCGCAGCGCTCGATGAACACGGCGTACGGCGGCTCGCGAGTCACCGGGGGCGCAATCACCTCGTATTTCTATTATGCACCCTGGGGATTGACTTCGCAGGGCGCACTGTATGCGATGTTTTTCCAGCGCCACAAGCTCTTGTATGGCACGACGGACGAGCAGCTTGGCGCCATTGCGGTAGCCTTCCGCAAGCATGCATGCATGAACCCCAATGCGGTGATGTACGGCAAGCCCATTACCATCGACGATTACATGAATGCCAAGTTCGTGGCGGAACCGCTGCGCTTGTTCGATTACTGCCTGATCAACGACGGCGGTGTTGCCATTATCGTGCGCCGTGCAGACATGGCCAGGGATTTGAAGCAGAAGCCGGTTTACATCAGCGGCATGGGTTGGGCCGAGGAAAACGTGGACGCCACGCAATTGCGCCCGCGCCTGAAGGACTTTTATCACACGGCGCATCACGGTGTGGCGGCGCAGGTATACCCGATGGCGGGCGTTACACCGAAGGACGTGGATGTGTTCGCCACCTATGACAGCTTCAGCGTGCACCTGTTGGCGTCACTCGAAGGCTTTGGTTTTTGCAAAGAGGGTGAAGGCGGCGCGTGGATACAAAACGGTCGCATCGAAATTGGCGGCGAGCTGCCGTGCAACACCAG
This sequence comes from Betaproteobacteria bacterium, assembly GCA_900299145.1. Taxonomy (GTDB): domain Bacteria; phylum Pseudomonadota; class Gammaproteobacteria; order Burkholderiales; family SG8-41; genus UBA5216. The sequence goes on from OMIN01000127.1 coordinate 8,653, forward strand.
TGGCGGCATGCTCTCGGAGAGCTACATGCAAAGCTGGAATCATCAGCCTGAACTCATACGTCAGTTGCGCGGTGGGCTGGGTGAGCGGCAGGTCAAGGGCGCGGAAGTCGGGCAATACGTGCACGATGTCGCGGGCAAATGCAAAAGTCTCATTTACACGAGGGGGGCCTAGGCATGGCCACACAAAGACCGATACGCTCCATGGATCCGTACGCCGAGCAGTTCTGGACGTACACGCAAAAGAAGGAGTTTCGTCTGCAACAATGCAGCGAGTGCAACAAGTTCCGCTGGCCGCCGGGCCCGTCCTGCGACAACTGCCTCTCGGATCAGTTTCAATGGACGCCAATGAAAGGACGCGGCAAAGTGTTGTCGTGGACGACGTTTCACCGTGCGTATTTTCCCGAGTATCCCGCGCCACATACTTCAATTGCGCTGGAGCTGGACGAAGGGCCGCTTTTTGTCAGTTATCCGGTCGATATCGATGTAAAGAGTCTGCGCGAAGGCATGGTGTTGTCGCTGCGTTGGACGGATGGCGAAGACAAGTTTGGCGCCTACAATCTTCCCGTTTTTGGCCCCGCAACTTGATAAACGAAAGGCCAGCCTTTATGAACCCGATCGGTTTTCCGGAGCGCGTGCACTACATCAACCACGAAAAAGTATCCGCCACCATGGTCAAGGGCGGACGCATCATCGAGGAAGGCGCGCTGACCGTGATCGCCAACCGCGGCATGCAACGCGGCGCCGAGATGCATTCGATGACCAATCATGTGTTCATTATCGTCGATGGCGAAGCCGAGTTCGTTACCGGCGGCAAGATGATCGAGCCGAAGGAAATCTCGCCGGGCCAGACACGGGCCAGGGGGATTGAAGGTGGTGTTACACACCACCTGAGCAAAGGCGATGTCATCGCCATTCCCGCCAACACACCCCATTGGTGGAAAGACACGTCGAAAACCGGCTCGGTCGGCTACTACGCAGTGAACTTCGCTCAGTAGCCATGGGCGCCCGCTTCCCGCGCCGTCTGGCAATACGGCTGTGGACCGTGGTGAGCATGCTCGCGTGTACGCTCGCGGGCGCGCCGGATTCAAACGCCCAGGCGTATCCCGCGAGGCCAGTCACCATCATCGTACCCTTCGGCCCCGGCAGCGGCAACGACGTGATCGCACGCATCGTCGCGCAGAAGGTCAGTGAAAACTGGGGCAACCCGGTGGTTGTCGACAATCGCCCCGGCGCATCCGGGGCCATCGGCATGGAAGTCACCGCGCGGGCGGCGCCGGATGCCCACACCATCGTCATTGCCAGCACCAGCCACATCGTCAATCAGTTCGTATCGAAGGTGCGATACGACATGCTCAAGGATTTTGCACCGGTGTCGGTGACCGGTTCGCTGCCGTACGTGGTGGCGGTCACGCAGGCATCGCCAGCCCGCTCCATGAGCGATCTTGTCGCCAGCGCCAAAGCCAAACCGGGCAAGATGAATTACGCCGCGGTGCCTGGCGGCGTGCCGCATTTCATGGGCGAAATGCTGAAATCCGCGCGCGGGCTCGACATCATGATGATCCCCTACAAGAGCACCACGGATGCCGAAGTCGACGTCATTGCCGGTCGCGTGGAAATCTGGTTTACCACACTGGCCTCCGCGCTACCGCTGGCCAAGGGCGGCAAGGTGCGGGTGCTCGGCGTCTCCGGCGACCGGCGGGCGGCGGTGCTGCCCGATACGCCCACCATGGCCGAGAGCGGTCTGCCCACGGTGGACGTTACCGTCGGATTCTTCTTTTTGACCGCGGCAGCCGCGCCCCGCGCAAACATCGCCGCCCTGAACCGGGAAATCGTGAAGGCAATAGACACAAAAGACGTGCGCGAACGCTTTGCCGCAGCGGGCGTTGACCCCAAAAGCAGCACCATGGAAGAACTCGATACGCTGCTGAAAAACGAAGTCGCGCGCTGGAGCAAAGTCATCAAGGAGTCCGGGGTTCGCATAGACTGACAGCAAGGGCTTTGCGCGGCGCCCCGCTAACAATTCAGCATCGGGAGGAGAAACCATGCACCGCCGTGACGTGATGCCGGTTGTACTCGCGCTGGCCGCGATGACAGTCCCCTTGAGCGCACTCGCTCAAAGTTACCCTTCCAAACCCATACGGCTGCTGGTGTCGGATTCCGCCGGGGGGCTCGCCGATACGATCGCGCGCATCATCGGCAACGGTTTGGGCGAGGTCATCGGCCAGCGCGTGGTCATCGAAAATCGTGCCGGCGCAGCCAGCAATATCGGCGCGCTGGCCGCGGCACGCTCGGCGCCCGACGGCTACACCATCTATCAAATGCCGCAAACGCTCTCGGTCAACGCTACGCTGTATACCAATCTGCAATACGATGTTTTCAGGGACTTTCTGCCGATCATGCGGACCGGCAGTTCACCAGCACTGGTGGTGGTGCATCCCTCGCTGCCGGTGAAAACCATCGCTGAACTGGTGAAGCTCGCCAAGGCCAGGCCGGGAAGCCTCTCTTTCGCGTCGGCGGGCACCGGCGCACCCACGTTCATGGCCGGCGAACTTTTCAAAAAAGTCTCTGGAATCAATATGTTACATGTTCCCTATCGCGGCGGCGGTGAAGCCATTACCGCCGCCATCACGGGTGAAACACCGGTTTATTTCGCGCCGCTGCCGGTGGCGAAGCCGCACGTCGAATCGGGCCGTCTGCGTGCCCTCGGCGTGACCAGCAATGCCCGCGTTTCAGCCATGCCGCAACTGCCCACAGTCGCGGAACAGGGATACCCCAGCTACGAAACCGGCTTCTGGTACGGCTTTGTGGTCCCCGCAAAAACGCCCAGAGAAATTATCAACACCGTGCATGCCGCCACAACGAAAACCCTCAAACTGCCAGACGTCGCCAAGCGGCTGCAGGATGTGTCATTCACCATCGTCGGCGATCAGCCCGAGGAATTCGCCGAATTCCTGAAAGCGGAAGTCGACAAGTGGGGCAAGATTGTTCGTGAGCTGGGGCTAAAAGCCAACTAACCTATATCGACCAAGGAGCAAGCGTCATGCACAAGGATCTGAAAAAAATCAAACCCACCATGCGTATCGTCAGCCGTCACAAGGTGAAAGACACGCCGGGCATTATCAAGGGCCAGACGGTGCGGCCGCTGTGCGGCGCCAAGCAAGTGCCGAGCGAACGCATCCGCGTGGGGCTGGCGCAGTTCAAGCCCAATCTGCACGAACACCTGCACTGGCATCCGATTGAAGTGTTTTACTACGTATTGAAGGGCAGCGCGGTCGTGCACGACCTTGCGGGCAAGGCCTACAAGGTCGGCCCCGGCGATTCGATCTACGCGCCGGCGGGCATCGCTGGTTCGCACGAATGGCACATCGGCAAGGATGGTCTCGAATTGTTATCGATACGCGCCACCAACGATGGCCACCGCCGCATGCAGTTCACGGTCAATCGCAACACCGGTGAATCGGTGATCGACATGCACGAACTTGGGCGCATGGATGCGATCAGTTTTGAATCGCATTATTAACCTTTCAAAGGGTTACCGTAGCAAACAAGCCCCGCAAATCTGTTCCGAGCAAACGCCCCCAAATACATCTAACAACTGGACACACGCTCCAAAGTGCCACTCACAAAATTGTACGTCTCAGAGGGCCCAGGTGCCCACGGAGCGTGCCACAGTTGTACGCAGTCACCGACTTGGTATACAGAACTGCTTTGGGTAACCAAAAGTTCATTCATTAAGCTTTCAATTGCATAGATAAATGTACCCGGTGTACTTTGCATCGTAGCTAACGTGATAGGAATTAGGCCGCCCCTTACAGGGATAAAAAAAGTTTGTTGTCCGGCTTTCGGCGGTCCGGGTGGAATTTCGCGAACGAATACAATCCTTGCGGCTGTACTTTCCGTGTACATCGGCGGACGGCCAGCACAGCCGATCAAACAAAATGAGGCGAAAATTAGAGTCCCCACTCCGCAGTATCTGGTAATAGCCCGCACAGCGAAACCCCGTTGTGCCTACACCTGCAACGCAAACTTCTGGAACGTGTGGCAATCCTCGGGCGCACGGCCGCGGCTGACGCCAAAGGTCCAGGTCACTTCGCTGACGTAGATATCGTTTTTCGAGTCCAGTGCCAGCCCGTGCGGCGCGACAAAACTGCCGGGCGCGGCGCCGTCCGCCGTGCCCCAGCGTGCGAGCAGCTTGCCTTTCGGATCAAAAATGCTGAAGCGCGCATGACGCATTTTGGTGATGGCCGCGCCCTGACTGAAAGAGTAGTCGCCCTCGTGCCACGCCAGTTCCGTCACGTAAACATTGCCCTTGGCATCAAAGCACAGATGCGTCGGGCGCTGCGTATCCGTCCATTGTTCAAGGAACTCACCATCAGGGCTGAAAATCTGAATGCGGTCGATCTCGCGGTCGCATACCCAGACGCGGCCATCGGCGGAACACGCAATGCCATGCGGCAGACGGAACTGGCCTGGTCCGTCGCCTGGCTCCCCCCAGGAACGAATCAGCTGCCCCGTCGGCGAGAAAATATGAACACGCGCATTGCCGTAGCCATCGGAGATGTAAATCTGCCCCTTGGCGCCGATGGCGATATTCGTCGGCCGGTTGAACGGTGGTCCCGCGCGCTGGATTGAACCCGTGGTCTTGCCGTCATAGCCGGTATCGGAAGGCCTATTCATCGTGCCCATGGTCATCAGCAGCCGGCCTTCGCGCGTGTACTGGCGCACCGTGTGGTTACCGTCGTCGGTGGCGAAAATCGTACCGTTGGGCGCGACATAAATGCCATGCGTGCGCATGGTGAAATCACCCTTGCCCCACGTGCGTTTGTAGTTGCCCTCGCGGTCGTAGATGATCACCGGGTTTTCGCCGCGACACATGAGGTAAACATAGTCTTCCTGATCGACAGCAACGCCCGCCACGTCACGATGCGCAAAGCCCTTGGGGAGTTGCTCCCAGTTTTCGACAACCTGATATTTCACTGCGTCGGCCATGTTGTTCTCCCTTGAGTAGTCTGATTCAGCAACTATTAGCGATTATTAATGGCAAAACGTCCGGGGCCAATCAGCAACACCACCAGCCCGGTCAACAGAAAAAACCCCTGCAACTCCAGCGCCCAGCCGCCGCTCTTGCCCAGATCCAGCAACTGCTTCGAATGCGACAGCGTGATGGCAAAGATCATATTGATGACAATAATCGCGCCACCCGCGCGCGCATAGTAGCCAATGATCACCAGCAGTGGCGCAAGCAACTCGCCAAAGTAAACGCCGTAGGCCACCCACGCCGGCAAACCAAAATTGGCGAGCGAGGTTTCAATGCCGCTGACGCCCTTGGTGATCTTGGCGTAGCCGTGAAACAGCATGAAAACGCCCAAGGTCAGCCGCAACAGCAGTTTGCCGGTGCTGTCAGAAAGTGAAGGAGCCGGTTGTCTCGCCATGCCAATCTCCCAACGTTATCAACTTTAATTCACACCCGACCGGTACTGAGCCGTGCCGAACAGAATATCGCGCTCGGCTTCCGTGGGCGCGCGTTCATGCGCCTTGCGTTCGTCGGCCAACAGCGCCAATCCACGCTGCACCGCCGGCCGCGCGAGGATTTCCTCGAACCAGCGCTGCACGTTGGGGTACAGCGCCATATCCACGCCTCGCCGCTCCGGGTTGATGACCCACGGCCAGGTCGCAATGTCGGCGATGGTGTAGTGGTTGCCCGCCAGATATCTGGTCTGGCCGAGTTGATGATTCATCACCTTGTGCAGACGATTGACTTCGTTGGTATAGCGATCGATCGCGTATTGCTGCCGTTCCTTCGCGTAAGAACGAAAGTGCCCCGCCTGGCCAAACATCGGCCCCACGCCGCTCATCTGGAACATCAGCCATTGCAGGGTGGTGTACTTGGCCGCCGGCTCATACGGCAAGAACTTGCCGGATTTTTCCGCGAGATAAATCAGTATTGCGCCGGATTCATAAAGCGTGAAGGGCTTGTCGCCAGGGCCGTTGCGGTCGATTATCGCGGGAATTTTGTTGTTCGGATTGATTTTCAGAAACTCCGGCTTGAACTGATCGCCGGCGCGCGTGTTGACCGCATGCACGGTATACGGCAAACCGGTTTCTTCCAGCATGATGTGTATCTTGCGGCCGTTCGGCGTCGGCCACGTGTAAAGATCTATCACAAAAACTCCTTATAAAACAAATACTTAAAAATATCAGCTACACCTTGATGGTATATCGCGCGACTTGTGATTCATCCACCTCAACGCCGTTGCCCGCGCCCGTGGGCCGAGCCATCATGCCATTGCGAATCACAATCGGGTTCTTCACGATGTCGTCCGTGAGATAGTGATTGGTGATCGACACGCCCCAGTTTACATTCGGTGCGACACAACCGATGTGGATGATAGTCGCAGCGCCCACGCTGGTCTCCGCCACCTTGCACGCAAGATTGATGTTAAGCCCCAGCGCCGCGCACACGCTCATCGCATGCACCGTTGCGCTGACACCGCCGAGCTTGATGGTCTTGAGATTCGCGCCCTTGATCGAGCCTGCGCGAGCCATCTGGATAATCGTCGCGACATTGCCCAGCGATTCATCACCGTTCAACGGCACGGGCGAAATACGCGCCAGTTCCGCCATGCCGTCGTAGTCGTCGTCACGCAGCGGCTGTTCGAGAAACAACAGGTCAGCGTCGCGTGAGCGTTCGACAAATATGCGTGCACTGCGAAAATCCATGCCCATGTTGGCATCAGCACACAACACCACATCGCGGCCGACGGCTTTGCGGATGGCCACAGCGGCATCGGCCTCGTCAAAAGGGTTCTTGATGCCAACTTTCAGCTTGAAAAATTTGTAGCCCTCGGCAATTTTTTTGTGCGTCTCGGCGATGTCGTCTTCGATTTTCGGGTTGCCCAGCAGATACATCGCGGTGATCTCATCCCGCAGTGCCCCGCCGTACATATCCGACAGCGACACATTCAGATGCCGCCCGGCGAGATCGGCAATCGCCGCGTCCACCGCGCACTTCGGCCCGCCGTTGTGGTACATTGCGTGGGCACAAAGGTGCGCGATTTCAGCACGCTTCAAGGCATCCTTGCCGGTGACCAGCGGCGCCAAGTGTTCTTCCACCGCTGCCACCATACCGGGCAGAACATCGCCGGTCATGGTCGGTGCGACTGAGGCCTCGCCCCACCCCACCAATCCATTCGCCGCTTCGACACGCACCAGTAGGTTGTAAGAAACCACCAGCCGCACACCCGCCATGATCACCGGCTTTTTGAGCGGAATCGCAATAGGAATCGCCTCTATGCGTTTGATGGTGAGTGGCTTGTCGCCTACGTGCTGCGCAGCCACCGCTTGCGGTGCAGTATCGGGAACCATGAAACCTTCTCCGGTCTGTCTGTTTATTGTGAGCGAATTATAGTCCCGCACCCACCGGCAAGGGCTGCACCGCCGCCAGCGGCAGCAACGGCAGGACCACATGCGAAGCACGTGCGCCATCCACGTATACGGTGTTGGTGGCAATGCGACGCGTGCGGGCACGCCCCTGCGGCTCGCCGGTGTTCCAGTTCAAATCGTAACGCGGGAAATTGCTGGACGAGATGTCGATGCGGATGCGATGTCCAGCCTTGAACAGATTGCATGTGGCAAACGGTTCGATGGTAATTTCATAGACGGTACCTGGCGTCATCATTTCCGGCTTTTCCCACGAGTCGCGATAACGGCAACGCAAAATGCCGTCGCACAAATTCATTGCATAACCGCGCGGGTAGTCTTCGTTGGGCGGATACACATCAATCAGCTTGGCAGTGAAATCCGTATCAATACAGTTGGACGACACAAAAAGCTTCACGGTAACCGGCCCGGCAATTGCCACATCCTCGGTCAGCGGCGGCGTCTCGAATACCATCACGTCCGCGCGCGCGGCGAGCGGCATGCCGGGACTGGCACAGCCGAAAAACCGTTCGGCTTCGCGCTGATCGAACGCGCCGCCTTCAAACACCGGCATACCCGATGTCAGCGGCCCGCCGATGGTCGGCACAGGGTTCGACGGATCGTAATCGAATGAAACCGCTTCAACGTTTGAGGCGGGCTTTTCCATCGACAACCCGCCATCACCGTGCAAATAGAACGGTGTGAAGTTAACTGCCGGCAGCGGCCAATCGTCTCCGGTGATCCAGCGCCCCCCGTGCTGCATTCGGCCTTTTTCGTTCTTGCGGCCTGACCCTCCGCCCATCAGGAAGAGGCGCACCGCCGGTTCCTTGTCCACGGCGTTATCGACGCCTCGCACCCAGCGGTCAAACCAACGCAAGCGGAGATCACGCCAGTTGCGCGCCAAATTGCCGTCGATGGTGGAAGCGTCGCCGAAATCCACGTCACCCGACCACGATTTCGAGCGATCACCATGCGTCCAAGGCCCCATGATAAGACGCACCGGGCCGCGCTTGCGCTTCTTGAGGCCCACATAGTTGTCGGTGGCGGTGCGGATGTACGCATCGTACCAGCTCGACATGTGTATCTGCGGCACGTCAGCGAACTGGTCGTACCAGCCTTCGGTGTAGATGCCGAGTTGCTTCCAGTAATCATCAAATTCGCCGTGCGTCCATTGCTCAAACAGATAATCCTCATACTCCGGCGCCCATTTCACCGGCGACTGGCCCGGCTTCCAAGGCATGCGCTTGAACCACGTGATCAGGTCTTCTGCCGCCAGCGCCTCGCGCACGCGCACGTCGGTGTGCGCGAGCAAGCTTTCTTTCGCCTGATTGAAAGCCCACGTCACCTGCTTCATTTCAAATGCGCCACCGCTGCGGATGCCCGACAGATAAGCATTTGAAAAACCACCGCAATCCACCACCATCGCGGCCAGTGCCCTGGGGGCAAGACACGCCAGCGCCACCTGCGTATGCGCGGCGTATGACAGGCCCATGGTGGCCACCTTGCCGTTGCACCACGGTTGCTGTTCGATCCATTGCACGGTGTAGAAGCCATCTTCGCCATCGGAAAGATATTTGACGAATTCGCCTTCGGAGCCGTGCCGGCCGCGGCAATCCTGATACACCACCACATAACCATGGCGCACAAAGTGCGCGGCCACCTCCGGCCGCGGACGCGCCTTGACTTCACCGCTATCCACTTCCGAGCGTGACGCGCGCGATTTGCCGTAGGGTGTCCGCTCAAGGATTACCGGGAATTTCCCTTCGGCCGCCTTGCCGTTGCGCGCCGGGCGATAAATGTCCGTCGCCAGTTTCACGCCGTCACGCGCGGCGACCATGATGCCTGTTTCGGCGAGGACTTCGTATACGGTGGGGGTGTTCATGAGGCTGCCATAATCAAAAAAATTGCGCAAGGCCAACCAAATCTCTATTCGTCATTCCAGCGCAAGCTGGAATCCAGGTTGTAACGCAATCCGAAGGATCAAAAATCAGATGCTACGCATGGGCTACAACCTAGGTTCCAGCTTTCGCTGGAACGACGCTGTGGTTAATAACCTTCAATCGCCGAACCGGAGTGCAACAGGCATTCTACCCACTCCGCCGGGCTCGCTACCTGGCAAAACGCAAATTAATTTCCGGGTCACCCGGTAAGCCCATGTAGCGCACTTTCAATCGCATTTCACCCCTGGGCGCCATGGGGGCCGAGAACGCACCAAGCCTCAGCTTGTCCCCCACGCGCAGCCGCCCGCCGCTTTTGCGAACGTCTTCAATCAACCACAGCACCGCATTCAGCGGATGGCCCATGATGGCCGCCCCCGGCGCGTTGGCGAGTTCCTTGCCCTGCTCATCGGTCATCACCACTTTCATGTCGCGCAGCGCATCGGCAAACGCTTGCGTGGGTTCAACGGAGATGCCCTGTCCGAAATAGCCGCCTCGCGCCCCGGCGTTGATGGCCGTGATCACTGCCGCGTTGAGCGGCTCGCCCTCCGCCACCACCAGATCGGCAAGTTCAATGAAAGGCTGTATGCGCGACAGGCCTTTTAGCGCCTCGAGCGGCGTGCGCGCTTCGTTGATGGCGTCGTCGCCCACTTCCACCAGCAGATCAGACTCAAACACCGGCCGCGCGCCGTAATCGCCGTTCACCGGGAATGCGGTTTCCATGGTCAGCATGCGCGACAGCAACACGCCGCGCACCGGCTCGGTTGCGCCGAATTTTTTCTGTATGGCCGGATTGGTCAACGCGGCCTTGTAACCGACGACGCGGCCGCTGCCGTACTGCTTGTTGGCACGCAGTTGTTCTACAAAGCGGTCACGCGTGCAGGCAGCGTCGGCCATCGTCATGGCCGGCGCAAAACCCTGGAGCGGTTGCTTGTTGACCCAGCGAGCGGCAGCTTCGGACACCACCTGCTCACTCGCGCATTGCGCGTGCGCGGTCGGCGGCGCTATCCAGAGGACAACCATCACACACAGATTCAGCATCCACAGTCGGTTTTTCATAAGTCAGGAAGGGTAAAATGCGCCGGGCAAAATTTTGGTGTCTCGTCCGGCGTGTCGTCGCAAATGTGGCTCAAGGCGTTAATCACGTCCGCCGGCATGTCTGTCAGCCCGTCTGGTTGCAACGAACGACAATGAGTGATGACGCCGCTTGGTCCTAAAAAATTTTCTTTTAAAACAATAACTTACAAATTCTAACATGATTCTCTACGCGCTTACGATCTTTACCAGCGCGTTCCTGCTGTTTCTGGTCCAACCCATCCTGGCGAAGCAAGTCCTGCCGTGGTTTGGCGGGTCCGCTGCGGTATGGACGACGTGCATGGTGTTTTTTCAGTTTCTGCTGTTGTTCGGCTACGCGTATTCGGATTACACCACGCGCAAAATGACGCCGCGCAACCAGTTGGTCCTGCACGCGGTGCTGCTGCTCGTCAGCCTGTTGTCCCTGCCGATTATTCCCGATGCCTCGTGGAAACCCGCAGGCAACGAAGACCCCACCTGGCGCATCCTCGGCCTGCTCGCCTTCACCATCGGCTTGCCGTATTTTCTGCTTTCCACCACCGGGCCGCTGGTTCAGGCGTGGTTTGCGCGCGCGCATTTTTCGAGTGCCGTGTATCGCCTGTTTGCGCTGTCGAATTTCGCCTCCCTGCTGGCGCTGATTTCATATCCGTTCGCCGTCGAGCCTTGGATCACGACTAAAGTGCAATCCTACGGCTGGAGTGCGGGCTACGTGCTTTTCGTCGCGGTGTGCATCGGCGCGGGCGTTTACAGCCTGCGCGCACACACGGCCGCACAGGCCGAATCCACGGCCCAAGCCACGGACGATGGCCCGCCGCCCACCTGGGCGCAGTACGGCCTATGGCTGCTGCTCTCCGCCATGGGTTCATTCATGCTGCTGGCGGTAACCAATCACATTACGCATGATGTCGCCTCGGTGCCGTTCCTGTGGCTGCTGCCCCTGACCATTTATCTCATCACCTTCATTCTGTGTTTTGAAGGACGCAGCTGGTACAAGCGCCTGTACTTCATCGGCCCGTTGATCGTGGTGGTATGCGCACTCGGCTGGTTCCTGCACGAAGAAGGCGGCATCATGGATTTCAAGATTGCCGTGCCGCTGTTCAGCGCGGGGCTTTTCATCATGTGCATGTTCTTCCATGGCGAGTTGGCGGCGATGAAACCCGCGCCGCGCTATCTGACCACCTTCTTTTTGATGGTATCGCTTGGCGGCGCCTTGGGCGGCGTGGTGGTGGGTTTTATCGCACCCAAGTTCTTCAACACCTATTACGAATTCGGTATCGGCCTCGTGGTTACGCTGCTGCTGGCGGCGTGGCTGTCGCTGGGCAACCTGGCCAATCTGCAACTGGCACCGCTCGCGCGGTTGGTCCCCATGGTGATACTCGTGGCTACCGGCTTTACCGGCTTTCATGTCTATCACTACATCCACGCATTGTCGAACGACGCCAGGCTGATGAGCCGCAATTTTTACGGCACGCTGCGCGTCAAGGATACTGGCCCCGACACCAGCGAAACCGCGATGCGCCGCCTGATGCACGGCGCGATCATGCACGGCGAGCAATACCTGCATAAAGACAAGCGTCACCGGCTGACCACCTATTACACCGAATCGAGTGGTGTGGGTTTCGCCATCAACCATTTCAAGCAGGCTGGGCCGGTGCGGCTGGGCGTGGTGGGGCTGGGCACCGGCACCATCGCCGGTTATGGCCGTGACGGCGACGTGGTGCGCTTTTACGAAATCAATCCGCAAGTCATTGAAATCGCACGGCGCGATTTCAGCTACATCAACGACAGCATCGCGCGCAAGGGTGTGGTGGACACCGTGCTCGGCGACGCGCGTCTCACCATGGAACGCGAATCGCCGCAGCAGTATGACGTGCTGGCGATTGATGCCTTTTCCAGCGACGCCATTCCCGTGCACCTCATCACGCGCGAAGCCATGGCCATTTATCTGAAACACATCAAGCCCGACACCGGCGTCGTGGCGTTCCATGTCACCAACCGTTTCCTGAAACTCGCGCCCGTGGTCGAGCAGATCGCCAAAACCTACGATCTGCAAGTCGCGCTGGTCAGCGATGACGACACCGGCGGTGACGCCTCGCGCACGGATTGGGTGCTGGTCACACGCAACAAGAAACTGCTGGACGACAAAAAGGTCAAAGAGAATTCCAGTGAGATTTCACCAATCCCCGGCCTGCGCCTGTGGACGGATGACTTCAACAATCTGGTGCAAATTTTGAAATAGCAGCCGCCAATGCACGGCGAATAAACTTTCATATAAATCAGTTAGTTATGAGATTTTTCACTTTCCTCATTTCACTATTTCTGAGCAGCGCGTTGGTCATTGGCGCGCACGCCCAACCCATCCCCTCCACCGACGCACGCGGCCTGCCTACCCTGGCGCCGCTGGTCAACGAAGTCACGCCGGCGGTCGTCAATATTTCCGTTGTGACGCGCCAGCCGATGGAAAACAATCCGCTGTTTCGCGATCCATTTTTCCGGCGCTTTTTTGGTTTGCCTGATCAGCAGCAACAGCGCGAACAGGCGGCCGGCTCCGGCGTAATCGTCGATGCCGCGCGCGGCTACGTGCTCACCAACAATCACGTCATCAAGGATGCCGAGCGCGCCATTGTTACACTGAAAGACCGCCGCCAGTTCAACGCCAAACTCGTGGGCACGGACCCGGGCACCGACATCGCCGTGTTGCAGATCGAAGCAGCCAATCTCACCGCTCTGAAAATCGGCGACTCGGACAATCTGCAAGTCGGCGACTACGTGCTCGCCATCGGCAACCCGTTCGGCATTGGGCAAACGGTCACCTCCGGCATCGTCAGCGCGCTGGGGCGCAGCGGCCTCAACATCGAAGGCTACGAAGATTTCATCCAGACGGACGCCTCGATCAACCCCGGCAACTCCGGCGGCGCGCTGGTCAATTTGCGTGGTGAATTGATCGGCATCAACACCGCCATCATCGGCCCGTCGGGCGGCAATGTCGGCATCGGCTTTGCGGTGCCCGCCAACATGGCGCGCGCGGTGATGAACCAGATCATTCGCCATGGCGAAGTGCGGCGCGGCCGCCTCGGCATTGAAATGGCCGATCTCACGCCGGAGCTTGCCAAGAAGCTTGGCGTCAATACGCTCGACGGCGCGGTGATGGCGGTGGTGCAGCCCGGCTCACCCGCCGACAAGGCGGGCCTGCGCGAGGGCGACGTGGTGACCGCGATGAACGGCCGGGCCATACGCAACGTCGCCGAGCTGCGAGCGCGCCTTGGTCTCACGCCCATTGGTGAAGAAGTCGAAATGCGTGTGAACCGCGGAGGGAATATGCGCGCCATTCGCGCCCGCATCGCGCCGCCGGATGTTTCCACCGGCGAAGGCCAGGCGATACCGCAACTGCCCGGCCTGCGCGTGATCGAAATCCAGCGCGGCAGTCCGCTATTCCAGCGGCTGCAAGGCGGCGGGCTGGTGGTGTCCGCCGTCGATCAGAATAGCAACGCGTGGAACGCCGGCTTCCGGCCCGGCGACATTATTTACGCCGTGAACCGCCGCCGTGTGCAGACAGCCACGGAATTTCAGGGCGCGCTGCGCGGCGCGCAAAGCTACTCGGTCGGCTTGCTGCGCGGCGACTTCAATCTGACGATCATGTTGCGGTAATGCTCGTGGCTCATGGAGAGGGGTAAACAGTGAACCGTTAACCGCAACCCCTCCGCGGCCATCGTTCACTGTTTCCCGTTCACTGATCACTAGTCCCTCGGTCACTCCGCCCCAGAGTACGCCGCGCGGACTACTCCGCGCGGATGCCCGTGTCGCGTATCACTTTCGCAAAGCGGTCAATTTCCGACCGCGTAAAACTTGCCAGTTCCGCCGGGCCGCCGGCAAGGACATCGATACCCAGATCGGCAAAGCGCTCTTTCACGTCGGGCAGTTGCTGAATACGCCGCACCTCGCCATTGAGCTGACTGACAATCGCCGGCGGCACGCCCGTGTTGGTCACCAGCCCCCACCACGAATCAAAGGCGTAGCCAGGAATGCCCGATTCCGCGACCGTCGGCAGATTGGGCGCCAGCGGCGTGCGTTTTGCCCCCGTGACTGCCAGCGTGCGCAAGCGGCCGGTTTTCATGTGCGGAAACACCACCGGCATGCTGGCGAACACAAACTGGATTTGCCCCGCCATCAAATCCGTCACCGATTGCCCGGTGCCCTTGTACGGCACGTGCGAAATATTAACCTTGCCCATCACGCGAAACATTTCGCCGCAAATGTGCGCCGGCGTGCCAACGCCGCCGGAGCCGTAGTTCAACTGGCCCGGCCGCGACTGCGCGAGCTTGATGAACTGCTGCACGTTTTGCACCGGCAATGACGGATGCACCACCAGCGCTGTTGGCCCCACCGCGAGCTTGGCGATGGACGCAAAGTCCTTCATCAAGTCATAGCCGGGGTTCTTGAACAGCGTGGCGTTGATCGCCGCTGTTACGCTGGTGATGAGCAGCGTATAACCATCAGGTGCCGCGCGGGCCGCCAACTGCGTGCCCAGATTGCTACCCGCGCCGGGCCGGTTTTCGACGATGACCTGATTGGGAAACCCTTCCGACAGGCGCTGCGCCACGATGCGCGCAATCAGGTCGCTAGACCCGCCCGCCGGAAACGGTGCTATCAGCCGCACGGGTTTCACGGGATAATTTTGGCTAGCCGTCTGCGCGCGTGCCACCGCCGCCGGCCCCGCAATCATTGCCACACCCAGCGCGCACCGCAGTGCAAGTGCCGCCTTGCCGGCCACGCCGTCTCTCGATAACTTCAAAAACGCCATGATTCACCTAAAAATATTCAATAAAAACAATTAGTTACAATAATTCACCTGCACCACATAATCCACTTTACCACGCACCCCACTTCAGGCTTAACCATGAAAATCGAAACCAACGGCATCGAAATCCACTACGAAATCTCAGGCAACCAACAAGGCCCATGGCTGACGATGAGCCACTCCCTCGCCTGCAACTTGCACATGTGGAACGACCAGATGCCTGCGCTGGCGGAAACATACAGAATTCTTCGCTTCGATACGCGCGGCCACGGGCTGTCCAGCGCGCCAGCCGGTGACTACACGCTCGACCAGATGGCCGACGACGTGAAGGGCCTCTTCGACGCCCTTAACATCACGCGCACGCATTGGGTGGGCCTGTCGATGGGCGGCATGATCGGGCAAACCTTCGCGCTGAAATACCCCGGCGTGTTTCAAAGCCTGGTGCTCGCCGACACCACCAGCCGCCGGCCGCCCAACGCCGCGCAGATGTGGGGCGAACGGATCGCCGCGGCCCACGCCGGCGGCATGCCCGCCGTGCTCGACAGCACCCTCGCGCGCTGGTTCACCGCCCCATACAAAGCCAGCGCGAAAGACGTGATGAAACGCATCGGCGAACAAATTCTGTCGACACCCGTCGATGGCTTTTGCGGCGCCTGTGCCGCCATCGCTAAAGTCGACACCCTCGACCGGCTGAAAGAAATCCGCTGTCCGGTATTCATCATCGTCGGCGAACAAGACCACGGCACGCCGCCGGAAATGGCGCGTGCCATCCACGAGAATCTGCCGGGATCGGAATTGCTGGTGATTCCGTCGGCGGCGCATTTGTCGAATGTGGAGCAGGCGGACGTATTCAATCACGCACTAGTCACATTTCTCGACAGGGTCGGTTAGGCTTACAAGTTACCCCACCGCTCTTAGCCCCTCGACTATTCTCACCCGCGCGGCTTGCACCGCCGGCACGATGGCTGCCGTCACGCCGACGGTGGCGGCGCACAATGCCTGTGCAATGACCGTGGCTTGCGAGACGGCAAAGATGGGAAAAATACTGCCCGCCGTTTGCTTGAACGCCGCGGCGGCATGGGGCGTTGCCCACAGGCCCGCGCCGCCGCCCACGGCGCAGATTGCGAGTGATTCGCCGAACAGCAGCAGCGCGATAAAGCCGGGGCCAAAGCCCAGTGCCTTCAGGGTGGCGTATTCCGCCGTGCGTTCGCGCGCGCTCATGGCCATGGTGTTGGCCATCACCGCGAGGATGATCAAAATCACCACATACGACACCACGCGTATGGCAGCAATGATTTCATTGGACATCGCCACGAACGCGAGCTGAAACGCGGTTTCGGTTTCAGTGAGCGTTTCTGCCACCGAGTTTTCGAACAGCCCATCCACCTTGCGCGACACATCGGCGGCGCGTTCCGGCGCGTCAATGCCGACAATGAACACGCCCGTCTGGTTGGCGCGCCGCGCCGGGCGCTGGGCGAGCCATTCGTTGAGATATTCCCAGTGAAACAGCATGTGCCGCGTGATCTTGGTGTCGTCCGCCCCGTCGAAAATGCCGCGCACCACGAATTGCCATTCGCCCTGATAAATGCTGCCGCGCAGCGGAATCACATCGCCCACCTTGAAGCCATACTGGTTCGCCAACTGGCGGCCAATCAGCGCGCCGCGCCGGTCGCGCATCCACGCCTGACGCTCGGCATCGGGCAACAGGAATTCCCCATACAAATCCAGATAGTTGCCGCTCACCGCAAACTGCGGGAAAAAATTCTTTGGCTCCTTGTAAATGCCGCCGAACCATGTGGAGCGCGCAACGGTAGTCACGCCCTCCACTCCCTTGATACGCGCTTCGTAGCTGATGGGCAGCGTAAACGCCAGCGAAATCGAGCTGCGCGTGATCAGCCGCGTTTTCGATGCCGCCGCAGCACCCGCATACCAGGCATCGATCACGGTTTGCAGCAAGCCGTAAGCGAGCACAGCGACAAAAAGGCCGAATACCGTCAGGCCGGTGCGGATTTTGTGCCGCAGGGCGTTGCGGAGGATGAGTTTCAGGGCGTGCATGGCACGTTAAGTCACTCGCGGCTCAACAATCAACTCCCCCTTCTCCAGATGCACCAGCCGCCGCGCGGTTTTCGCGGCCTGGGCATCGTGTGTCACCATCACGATGGTGGTGCCGAGCTCGGCGTTCAGCCGTTGCAGCATCGCCAGGATATCCGCCGCCGACTGCCGGTCCAGATCGCCCGTTGGCTCGTCCGCCACGATCAGCTGCGGATCGGTAATCACCGCGCGCGCGATGGCCACGCGTTGCTGCTGGCCGCCGGAAAGCTCCGACGGATGGTGATCCATGCGGTCGGCCAGCCCGACCATGCCCAAGGTAAATTCAACGCGATCACGGCGTTCCGCGCGGCTGAGGTTGGTCAGCGTCAGCGGCAACTCGACATTCTCGTAAGCCGACAGCACCGGCATCAGGTTGTAAAACTGGAAAATAAACCCGACGTTGCGCGCGCGCCAGTCGGCCAGCTCGCCTTCGTTGAGCGTCGTAATATCCAGCCCGGCCACGCGCAGCACGCCGCTGTCGGGCTTGTCGATGCCGGCGATGAGATTAAGCAATGTGCTTTTGCCCGAGCCGCTTGGCCCCATCAGCGCGGTGAACTCGCCGCGTTGAATGTCGAGCGTGATATCGGTCAACACCGGCACGACCTGCCCGCCCCGGCGGTACGATTTCGCCAGATGGCGAATTTCAACGGCAGGCGCAACTTGCATACGCGCTACTTCGCGGCGACACTGACCGCCGCGCCGTCGTGCAGCTTTTCAGACGGCTTCAGCACCACTTTATCACCGGGCTTTAAGCTGGAACCCTGGCCCTGCTTTACTTCCAGCACCTCGCCAAGCATGGCGCCGGTTTGCAGCGCGACCTGTACCACCCTGCCTTCGCGCACCACGAATACCACCTTGCTGCCGGCACGTTCCGTCACCGCTGCCGGCGCCACCACCGTACGCGGCGTGCGCTCGGCTTCGGGCGTTTCCTTCGACAAAAATGCCACCTTGGCGCTCATCTCGGGCAGCACGCGCGCATCCTTGTCGACAAAGCGCACTTTAACGTTGACCGTGGCCTTGGCGCGGTCCACCGTCGGTACCGTGCGCGTTACCAGCCCGCGAAAGCGCTCGCCGGGCAGTGCGTCCAATTGAATCTCGCACGGCTGATCGATTTTTACCTTGCCCACGCTCGCTTCCGACACATCAGCCTCGACTTCGAGGGTGTTCATGTCGGCCATGGTCACCACCGCCGCCTGCGAGCCGGTGGCGGATGAAAACGGCGTGATCACGTCGCCCACATTGGCGTTCTTGGTGAGTATCACGCCATCAAACGGCGCGCGGATCAGCGTTTGATCGACGCTCACCTGCGCCGCGCGCACATTCGCCTGCGCCACCGCGATGGACGCTTTCAACCCGTTGATCGCCGCGCGGGCCTTTTCCACGCGCGCCACCGCTACATCATGCGCGGCGGCCGACACAAAATTCTTTTGCAGCAGGTCACGCGAGCGTTCCAGCGCGCGCTGCGCATCACGCATTTCCGCCTCGCCCTGTTCCAGATTCGCCTGCGTCAACGTGACATTGGCCTGCGCCTGCTGCAGCGCCGCCACCATGTCCTTGTTTTCCAGCCGCGCCAGCACTTCGCTCTCGCGCACCACGCTGCCTTCGCGCACGCCCAGCCACTCCAGCCGCCCGGTCGCTTTCGACGCCACCGCCGCCTTGCGTTGCGCCACCACGTAGCCAGTGGCGTTAAGTTGCGTGTTGGCCTGCGACGGATAAGCCTGCGTCACCGCCGCCACTTCCACCGCGATCGGCGCGCGGCTGCTGAAATAAAAGTACCCCGCGCCGATACCAGCCGTGGCGGCGATCAACATCAGCCCCCTGCCCCATCGCGAACGGCGGCGTCCCGCCACTGCGCCGCCGCGCTCGATACGCAACCGTGAAAGGTCTTCGCCTGCCATTAAGTCATCCAAAAATATTCAATAGAAACAGATACTTATAAAACACCAACCCTTGCGAGTGTAACAGGACTGCTGCGCTGCGACAAAGCGGACGGCCTACCCGCCAGTTTGCGCATGCGCTGGCTTCGGGTACATTTCGCCCGCATTCATTAAACGTATCTTGGAGAACAAAAATTGATTAACGTTCGCCCCACCGGCGCCGCGCTCGGCGCGGAAATCACCGGCGTCGATCTGGCAAAGCCCATGGACGACGCCACATTCAGCCAGATTGTCGACGCGTGGCATGAACACGAAGTGGTGTTCTTCCGCGATCAGAAGCTCACGCCCGATCAGCATGTTGCTTTCAGCCGCCGCTTCGGCGAGCTGGAATTGCACGTGCGCAAGGATTGCTGCCGGCCCGGTTATCACGAGCTGTTCGTGGTCTCCAACATCCTCGAAAACGGCAAACCCATTGGCTCGCAGGACGCCGGCCTCTTCTGGCATTCGGATCTTTGCTATATCCAGGCGCCAAGCCGCGGCTCGCTCTTTTACGCACTGGAAGTGCCGGTGGATGCCAGCGGTCGCGTGCTGGGCGACACCAAATTCGCCAGCAGCACGGCCGCCTACAACGCCCTGCCCGAATCGACGAAACAAAAAATTGTTGGCCGCAAGGCCGTACAGTCCTACAAAAAGGGTTACTACCGCGCTCGCAATGGCGAAGTGCGCAAGGCGCTAACGCCGGAGCAGGAAGCCCGCACCCCCGACGTGCAACACCCCATCGTGCGCACGCATCCGGTCAACGGCAAAAAGTGCCTGTTCGTCAACGAGGGCTACACCGCGAGCATCGTAGGCATAGAAGGTGCGGAAGGCGATGCTTTGTTAGACGAACTCATCGCTCACGCCACGCGCCCGGATTTCGTCTACCAGCATCAGTGGCGCGCCGGCGATTTTCTGTTGTGGGACAACTGTCTGGTGCAACATCAGGCTGTGCACGATTACAAACTACCACTGCGGCGGCATATGGAGCGGACTACGCTTACGGGGAGTGTGCCGTTTTGAGGTGAAGTGCTACCCGATGCGTAAACGCGGCAGGCACACTTCAAATTTCATAACTGATCAATTTAATCCATTGAGTTTCAGAATATCGGCAGACCATCTTTGATAACTTCCGGCGTTTGGGTTTTGCGAAAATTTCCGCATATCGGCTATGTCTTTCTCGGCGACGCGGGCCACCCAATCGTCACCTACTTTTTTTAAAGCACCTCGGATACTTTGAAATGGTCTCTGCCAGCTTCCTTCCGTTGACGTCACATCTTTGATTGGTTCCACCAATTCTGCGGGGAGCTTAATATCGAGCGTCTTGTAACTCTTCATTTTTGGCTTTGGCACAGTCCACCTCCTTTGGATAGTGTTCGCGAGCTACAGAGCGGGCTTAGGGTCACGACATCCATTGTGCCCACCCCAAGCCCTATTAAATAAGTATTTGTTTTTATTGACATTTTTACTTAACACCCAAGAGGCACTGCAAGCCTCACTTCTCCCCAATCCCCGCATCCTTAATCACCTTCGTCCAGCGCACAAGTTCGTTCTTCACGCGCGCGCCCATTTCCGCCGGCGTGCTGGTGACCGGCAACAGCGACAACGCTTCGAGATTCTTGCGGAATTCGGGGCTGGCGTGCGCGGCTTTCATTTCAGCGTTGATTTTGCTGACAATGGCTGGCGGCAAGCCCGCCGGGCCCATCAGGCCGTACCAGGTGGTGTTGGTGAAGCCGGGCGCCAGTTCCGCCATTGCTGGCGCATCCGGGTACTCGCGCACGCGCGTGGGATGGCCGGTGGCGATCACGCGCGCCTTGCCATTTTGCACCGCGGGTGAGACGTAGTTGACGGCGCCGAACAGCGCATCAACGCGCCCCGACATCAGATCCAGCAACGCCGGCCCGCCGCCTTTGTACGGCACGTGCAGATACTTGGTGCCGGTGAGCGCATTCATCAGCTCCATGCCCAGATGGTTGGGCGTGCCCGCGCCGGGGGAGGCAAAGTTGATTTTGCCCGGCTGGCTCTTGCCCAGCGCGATGAATTCCTGGATGTTTTTCGCGGCCACGCCCGGGAAAATCGCCAGCACAAACGGCACGTCCACCGCCAGCCCAATCGGCGAAAAATCCTTCAGCGGGTTATAGGTGATCTTGGTGCCCCACGCCGGCGCAACCACCAGCCCGCCCGATGTGCCGAGCAGCAGCGTGTAGCCGTCGGGTGCGGCCAGCGCGCCCAACGCATGGCCGATGGTGGAACCCGCGCCGCCGCGGTTATCGATCACCACTGGCTGGCCAAACTTTTCCGCCAGCCACTGCCCCAGCGCCCGCCCGGTGGGATCGGTCGAGCCGCCGGGAGGATACGGCACGATCAGGCGGATGGGCCTGACGGGGTAGTTTTGTGCCTGCGCAAAGGCAGCATTCGCCATGACACACAACAACAGCGCCAGCGCTGCACTGCCAAACCGTTTAAACATGTTGTCTCCTCGATGATGTGCTTTATTGGTTTACGCTATCACGCTTCCGTGGCGGGTTCCGTGGGGGGGCTTTGTCGCACCGGATTCCGGCCTTCGCCGGGATAGCGGATTGTGGGAGTCTGGCGCCTACCACCCGCTGAATCGTGGCCAGCGTGCTTCGATTTTGTGCGTTTCGTTAATCACATGATAGCCATCATGCTGCGCCGCCGTCGCACACGCATGATTGGGCAAAATACGCAGCAACGTGCCGATGGGAAACTGCGCCAGGCGCTCGCCATCCAGCGGCTTGCCACCGCGCGCGCTGATAATGCCGTGCTCCTGATTCGCGCCGGACACAATGAGATCACCAAACGGCTGGCCATGCGCATCACACACCAGACCGTAACCCTGATCGACCTTTTGCCCTGCCGTGCCGCGATCACGCGACATCGCCATCCAGCCGGCGTCGGTGATGATCCAGCCCTTTTCCGGCTGATGACCGATCACTGATGTCAGCACCGACAGCGCGATGTCATCCACTGTGCACACTTCGATTCCCGCCATGAAGAGATCAAAAAACATGTAAACACCCGCGCACACTTCCGTGACGCCGGCGAACGACTCGGAATAGGTGGCCGTGGGCGACGACCCCACGCTGACGATATCGCACGGCATGCCCGCGGCGCGCAAATCATTCGCGCAACGCACCACCGCCGCGCGCTCTCGTTCGGCCATGGCACGAATTTCTTCCACGGATTTGCAGTCGTACGAACCGCCCGCGTGTGTCATCACGCCGCGCAGGTTCTTGCCGAGCGCGCGGCCGATTTCCAGCAGGCGCGCATCCCCTGGCTTGACACCGGCGCGATGGCCATCGCTGTCGATCTCGATCAACGCCGGGAGCACAGTGTTCGCAGTGCCGGCCTTGTCAGACAGCACGCGCGCGGCCTCAACGCTGTCCAGTATCACCGTCAAGTCACAACCCCGCGCGCGCAACGCCATCACGTGATCAAGCTTGTTCGGCGCAATGCCCACGGCGTAGAGAATGTCGCGATAACCCGATGCGAAAAACTGCTCCGCTTCCTTCAGCGTGGATACCGTGATGCCGCCGGCGCCGGGCGGCACGGCGCGCTTCACGACATCCAGCGATTTGGACGTTTTCACATGTGGCCGCAGGCGCGCCCCCGTCACCTTGGCGCGCATACGCGCGAGGTTGCGGTCGAGCTTGACCCTATCAAGTATCAATGCAGGCGTTTCCAGTTCGCTTGGAACAGACATATCGTAAGTATTTGTTTTATTTGACTATTTTTTAAGACATTCAGCTTTACCCTCTGACGGCATTATGCTCCAATAACCGCATCGAAATGCAAGGAGAAACCCCATGAAAGTTCACGAACTCGTAGCCCGCTTCGCCAAGGCCGGTGAAAGCACCAATCCGATGAACGCCGCTCGAGAGGAGCTCGAAGCGCTGCGCGGCGATGTCGATGCCGTGGAACAGGCGATTCGTTTTGTTTCCGGCACCGGCGGTAATGCGCGGCAGGTGTTTTACCGTTCGCCGTCGATCACGCTGCTGAAAGTGTGTTTTCCCGCCGGACGCCGCACGCCGCCGCACGATCACGGCGCGTGGGCAACGATTTTCCTGCTGTCGGGAGAGGAGAAAAACACGTTGTATCGCACCGACAACGGCAAACTGCGCCGCGCGAGCGAAGTCACGCTCACACGCGGCAGCATACTGCCGATGATGGCGGATACGGCGCACGTGGCGGAATGCCTTGGCGACGTGCCGGCCATTGGCCTGCATGTGTACGGCGGCGACATTCTCGATTTGCCGCGCCGCATGTGGCACCCGGAAACGCTGGAAGCGCACACGCTCGACTGGAACTTGTATGAAGGTTTTGCCCAGATGGCGTCAAAGGCGGCTAGTGCGCCGGTTGCTTGACCGTCAAGCGACTAAGGCGCTCGCAACCCCACCGCCACCACCGTTTTAGTCAGCGAAGCATGCAGCCGGCGCAGCAATTTGGTGTATTCCTCCGGCCCCATGTGCACGCGTTCAAAGCCCATGGCGTCCATGCGCTCCTTGACATCGGGAAACTCAAGCGCGCGCGCAACGTCCCGGCTGATAATGTTTAACACATCTTTCGGCGTTCCGGCTGGCGCGATGATGCCATGAGAGGCGTCGCGCTCAAACGAGGGCAGAATTTCCGTCACTGTCGGTACATCCGGCAACAGTGGTGAGCGCTTTACCGCCACCACCGCCAGCGGCGTCACCCGCTTTTCCTGGATAAATGGCATCGACGCGCCCATGCTGATTATCCCGTAATTCAGGCGTCCGGCGGCTACCTCGATCATCACCTCCGGCAGGCCCTTGAATGCCACATGCACGGTCTTGATACCGGCGTTCATGTTGAAAATTTCGGTGGTCATGTGCGTGCCGCTGCCCGCCCCCGACGTCCCAAACAAAATCTTGCCCGGCCGCGATTGCGCCAATGCGATCAATTCCTTGAGCGATTTCACGCCCAACCCCGGGTTGACCAGCACGACGGATGTGGGCACGCCGATCTGCGCCACTCCCGTGAATTCCTTCAAAATGTCGTACATCGGCTTGACCGGCAGCACCGAATTGACCACCATCGCGCTCGAGATCATCAACAGCGTGTAACCGTCGGGCGTGGATTTGGCCACCATCACTGCGGCAAGCTGGCCGCCCGCGCCGGAGCGGTTTTCGATCACCACCGGCTGCCCCCAGAGACTCTCCAGCTTCTGCGCGACCATGCGGCCCGAGAGATCCGTGGCACTGCCCGGAGAAAAGCCGATGACCAGCCGCACGGGCTTTGACGGAAACTTCGGTTTCCCCTGCGCCAATGCCGGTACTGTCGTGCCAACGAGGCTGGCCGCAAAAACCGCCGAGCAGATTGCCGATAACCATGTGCGCATATTGCCTCCGGGAACTACGTGTTCCATTCATTTACTCGCTTGCTTTAATGCGATGCTCAATCTATCCCGCGGGCGTTATGCGGTCAATACGTTATCGCCCGCACTCGCATGACCAAGCCGCGAGAGCCCGATTACGCCAACACCCAACCGAACAGCAGTGCCAAAGCTTCGCTTAAAATAGCCGGCACACCGGAAGAACTCGCGATGGAGCAATCCCATGCCTGACTCAGATTTTCAACTCGAAGAAGCCACAATCGACCAACTGCATGCCGCGCTCAAGGCAGGCCACATCACGCTGGTGCAAGTGGTACAGCATTACCTCAAGCGCGTGCGTGCCTTCAACGGCGTGTCCAGCAGGCTGGTTACCGCCGATGGCAAGGACGTGCCCCCTGCCACGGGCACGGTGCGCGGCGGTTCGCCGCTGAATTTTCCGACGCATACGTTAAAGGCCTCCGCCTTCCTGCCCGATCTCGACAAGTATCAGGGTAAGCCGCTGGAGTACGGCCGCATGGAAGCCACCGCTTCCGACCCGGCGGTGCAGCAACAGTTCGGCATGATTGCGGGTATTCCCAACGCGGGTCAGGTCAATGCACTGGCTACGCTCAATATTCGCGGCGAACGTTCGGTGACGTGCAAAGGCGACTACGATTTGCATCCCTCGAAAGGCCCACTGCCCAAAGGCGCGCCACCGGTGTGTGACGAATTTCGCCAGCAACCGGACGCACTGGAGCTCGCCGCTGAATATGATGCGAAGTACGGTCGCAATCCTGATCTGGCAAAACTGCCGCTCTACGGCGTGGTGTTTTCGTTCAAGGATCCGTTCGACACGCGGGACATGCGCTCCACCGGGGGCGGCGACGCGGCGTACGACATCGACTTCCCGGCGCGCGATCATATCCTCGTGGGCGAGTTGCGCAAAAAGGGCGCGATCATTTTCGCCAAAGCAGTCAACACCGAATACAACGGCCGCGCGGGCGACCCCGGCGGGCGCAATCATCCGGACAAGGTACTGCCTTCAACACTCGGCTATCAGCGCGCCACCTGGGGTGGCAACCCGTCGAACCCTTACGACACCACGCGCGCGGCCTCGCTCGGTTCCAGTTCGGGCTCGGCGCTATCGGTGAGCACAAATATGGTAATGGCAAGCCTCGGCGAAGAAACGCGAGCCTCGTGCCGCGGGCCGTCGAATCACAATTCAGTTGCGCTGATTCTGCCGCACAAGGCGATGCTCGGCTTTGATGGCGGTGCCATCGGCGCGGATATTTATTGCGACCGCAGCGGCATTCACGCGCGCACCCTGCACGACTGCGCGAAGATACTCGATGCGCTCAAAGACACCGGCAAGCCCGCAGGCAGCGAGTACTACGATCCGCGTGATATTTACACCACAGTGCCGCGTTCGGCGGTGCTGACAAATTACTCAAAGCATACGCAATCACCGGGGATTCTTAAAGGCATGCGCATCGGCGTCATCCGTGAATCGATGGCCCATCCGGCGGGTGACCGTTCCGCTGAACCCATCGCCACCGCCGCCGCGCGTGAAATCAAGACCATCCTCGGCGGCAAGCTGGGCGCCACACTGGTGGAATCCTCACACCGCTACTGGACGCGTGACGCGGAGGTGGAATTGATGAAAGTCGATTTCCGCACGGCGCTGGCGCGCCTCGTTCCGGTGTTCATGCCAGACATTTTGTTCCGGCTCGGCAAGGACGGGCAGCCCCTGTTCAAGGAATTCGCTGCTGCCATCGAACCCACCGAATTCGCGCCGGGCAAGGTTTTCGGCACGGGCACGATGAAGCCGATCGACTATCTGGTCGAGCTTGCCGATGGCCGCATTGAAGCGCCGGTGAATTTCGACATCGGGACGGTGCAGGATCAAAAGCTCGCCAATATGTTCCGCTTTCACATCCCGCAGTATCTGAAGCGGCGCGCGGCGGATTGGAAAGCACGCGGTTACAACGAGACACTCGACGAATTTGCCAAACTCAACGCACGCTCGAAATTCTGGGGCGATGATGGCCGTGCGGCCTTCAAGAACTGGGAAGAAACCACCGACCCGCGCAACCCGCTGGGCGGGCGTCAGGGCATTGACGAGCGCATCATGCTGCGTGAACTGCTGCGCCGCGTCGACATGATGGTGATACACGAAAACCAGCTCGATTGTCTGGTACGGCTGCACACGGTGTATCCGCCGGCGATTATCGGCGGCGCGCATCAGCCGGGCTTTCCCGGCAACACGCGGCCCGAAACCTACTACGGCCCCAACGCGGGCCTGACTGAAGTGCTGATTCCAGCGGGCTACGTGAACGTAGCCTACGACCCGGTGTTTAAGCTCAGTGACGACGGCAAGCGCTACGAGAATGTCGCCTCTGACAAGCCGACGGCGCTGGCCGCACCGGGCCTGCCGTTTTCACTGGTGTTTCGCGCAGAACCAGGCAAGGAGGATGTAATTCTGAAAGTGGCGGCTGCGTACGAAGCCGCCTCAAAACGCCGCGCGCCGCCCCCGGCGTTTGGACCGCTGTAGACGGCGGATGCATCCGTGACGCGCACGCCGCATCGGTCAATGCGGTTGATGGCGGCAAAGTGTTGCCGGCCGATGTTGCGCATTATCATGGCCCTGGTCCTGACGGTACAGGGCATTGCCCACGCCGGGCCCATGGGCTTCAAGGATTCGTGGATGGCGATGGGCGATTTCGGCCCGAACTGGCGCGAACTGTGGGTGAACTACGCGCTGACGCCGCGCGATGCCGTGGGCGGCGGTTTGCTTTACATGCGTTCGGACGACAAACGCAAGACTCGCACACTGACCGAGGCTACCTACACGCGGCTGCTTCACCGCTGGAACACCAGGGAGTCGCAGGCGAACGTGTGGCTGCTCGGTGGCATTGGCGGAGTGGAAGGCAATGATTTCTCCGGCAGCAAACTCATGGTGTCGCCGGGTGTTCAACTCGACTACGAAACCACGCGCATGTATGTTTCCGGCATGGCGCGGCTGTATCGTGCTTATCGTACTCATGGCGCCAGCGGACTCAATCACGATTACGCCTCGGTGCGCGCGGGGTTTTCGTTTTTCGAGGCCGATTACGACGAAACGCAGCCTTGGGTCATCGTCGAAGCTCGCCGCATGCGGGCACTTTCGGACAAACTGGAGGTCACACCCATGTTGCGGCTGATC
The DNA here is from genome assembly GCA_900299145.1 of Betaproteobacteria bacterium. Taxonomy (GTDB): domain Bacteria; phylum Pseudomonadota; class Gammaproteobacteria; order Burkholderiales; family SG8-41; genus UBA5216. Next base: position 36,440 of record OMIN01000127.1, read on the forward strand.
AACAAGGGCTATTTCATCGAAGCAGGCGTAAACAACTCACGCCAGTGGCGCTTTAACTTCATGTATGTATTTTAAAATTCCTTATGAAACAAATACTTACGATAGTTTTCGCAGCAGCCTTCGGTCTGATGGCTGGCGTGGCTCAAGCCAACTTCCAAACCATCAAGGCCGAAGTCAACGGCATGGTGTGCGCCTTCTGCGCGCAGGGCATCGAGAAAAAGATGCGCTCGCTCACGCAAACGCAGGATGTCTATGTCGATCTCAAAAACAAGGTTGTCGCCGTGCAGTTAAAAGACGGCCAGAAACTTTCGCTCGACACGGTGAAGGATTTAATCAAGGACGCCGGTTACGACGTAACCAGAATCGAAACCGTCGGCGACAGCGCGCAGCAGATTCGGGCTGCGACGCGCGCACGCAAGTAATGGATGAACTAACCCGGGGCAGATTTGCCGCGCTGCTGTCGCTTATCACCAGCAGCGGCACGTTAGTGTGCTGTGCTCTGCCCGCGTTGCTGGTGATGTTGGGCGCAGGCGCGGCGTTGTCGTCGCTGGTCGCTGCCGTGCCACAACTGGTGTGGTTATCGGAGCACAAGGAAACCGTTTTCGCAGCCGCCGCTTTGATGCTGACCACAGCAGGTTATATGCAGTGGCGTGCACGCTCGCTGCCATGCCCTGCTGATCCCGCGCTCGCAGCAGCATGCCTGCGCACGCGCAAAACCTCTTTGAGGGTTTATGTCGCGTCCGTGGCGATATTCGCCACCGGCGGCTTTTTCGCGTTTATCGCGCCGCTGCTCGGGTGATGCCGCGCGGTCGCAACGCGATCGGAACGTCACTCCGGTTTCGCGCCAGACACCTTCACCGCCTTGCCCCAGCGCACAATCTCTTCGCGGATGAATTTCTCGAATTGCGCCGGTGAAGTCGCGGCGATTTCAACGCCCTGTCCTTCCAGCCGTTCGCGCACGTCCGGCAGCCCCAGCAGGCGCACGATGTCGGCGTGCAGCTTTGCTACTATGAACTTCGACGTCGCTGCCGGCACCACCACGCCCCACCAGCCGGTGGCGTGATAGTCGGCATAGCCGGCCTCGGCAATGGTCGGCACATCGGGCGCGGTTTTGGAGCGCACGTTGCCGGTGAGTGCAATCGCGCGCAGCCGCCCGGCCTTGACCTGACCGCCCACCGCCACCTGAGTGCCGAACGTGCAGCTCACCTGCCCGGACATCACATCGGTAATACCGGGCGCGAGACCCTTGTAAGGGATGTGCTGCATATCAATGCCGGCGCTCGCCTTCAACAACTCGCCCATCAGGTGCGCGGAACCGCCGCTGCCGGTTGACGCATACGAAAGCGTTCCGGGCTTGGCCTTGGCCAGCGCCACCAGCTCCTTGATATTTTTCACGGGCAACTGAGGGGCGCATACCATCAGATACGGGCCGGAACCGATCTGAGTCACCGGCGCAAAATCGCGCACCGTGTCGTACGGCAACTTTGGATACAGCGACACGTTGATGGCAAACGCCGTGGGCACCAGCAACAGCGTATGGCCATCCGGATTCGACTTCGCCACTAGTTCGGAGCCGATCAATGTGCCGCCGCCAGGGCGGTTATCCACCACCACCTGCTTGCCCCACGCGTCGGTGAGTTTTTGCGCAGTAAGCCGCGCCACGAAATCGTTGATCGCGCCCGGCGTGTAGGGCACGATAAAACGCACCGAGCGGGTGGGAAAATCCACCGTAGTCGCAGCGGATGCCGGCATGGACAGCAACACCCCGGCACAACTCATATACGGCAAAAAGCATTTCATGACATAAAAATATCAATAAAAACAAATGGTTACAATTTGCCACGCCACAGCGGCCACGATGCTACCACACGCGCCGCGACCACCAATACGCCATGAACTGCTGCTGACACGCACGACACCCAACGGACGGCGCTGCTAAAGTTACGCTAGAGCAACCTTTCGATCAGGAGTCATCATGTTCAATCATGTCAAACAGATTGTATGTGCGACGGCCTTGGTGCTGGTTGCACCGCTCTTGCCGTCTGGCGCCTACGGCGCGCCGGCCGCGGGCGAAACCTACGTCTACCATGTCATCAACCGCTATAACGGTGAAACCGTTGCCGTTCTGCATCATGAAATCAGCGGCGCCAGCACCGCCAACGGCATAGTGACGGAGATCACTGCGGATCGTCCTCACGTCACCTTGCCGCGCACCGAAGTGCATACTTCCGACGGCCAGTGGCTGCGTCACCCGCTGGACAATCATGGCCGCCCCATCGACTACGAATTTCCGCGTGCCTTGCCCGCAGTAGCGCCGCCGGCCGCCGGCCAGTCATGGTCGGTGCGCGTCAATGCCCGTGCTGAAGGCGTGGACAGGGAACGCAGTGTGCGCATCGATGCGCGAGTGCTCGGCAACGAGCGTGTGCGCGTGCCTGCGGGCGATTTCGACACGGTGAAAGTCCACCGCATTATTTATGCCGGCGACGCGGGCAATTTCAGAACCGAAACCCGTGTCGACGAGACTGACTGGTTTGCGCCATCGCTGGGCCTCACTGTGCGCACCGAAACCAACTCAAGCTGGCAGGAACCCTGCGGGCGCAAAATGTGCATCTATCGCGGCGACTGGCATTTGCACGAACTGACTGAAGTGCGCAAAAGAAATTAGCTACCGCGCAAGCCGGGCTAAAACACCTTCTTGCGCCGCCATTTTTTCGGCCGATCCGGTGGATACGTCAGGCCGCTCGCGCACACTTTCAGGTCGACCATCGATTTCGCCAGCGTAATTGCGCACTGATAGCCTTCGAGCACCGGCACGTCCCAGCCCAGCGCCTGCAAACGCTGCGCGAGAAACGGCCGCAAAAAGAATAGCCCCGAGCAACCAAAGGTGATGACTTCGGCGCCATCTTCCTCGATGGCTTCCACCGCTGCCGTCACCGCTGATTCCAGAATCTCGCAGCGTTCGCCGCGCAGGATTTTTTCCTTTTCCTTGCGCGGAATCAGCCCTTCGGTATGTGGTGGACGCGGGAACGGACTTTCGAGATTGCGTATCGACGCGCAACGGCGGTCGAAGCGGTGCCGCACCACAAGATCGTAGTAATACATGTTGTGAATTTCTGTGAGGTCGATCACGCTGAACTTGTTCCCCAGCGTGCTGGCGTAATGCATCTGCGCGAACGCGCACGACACCACTGGTATGCCGAAAGGCCGCGCGATTTCACGCGATTCCTGAAAGCCTGGCTCGCCGCCGCCCAGCAGTACGATGCCGTTGAACTTGCCGCTCTCACACGCCTCGCGCACGATGGGCAGGCGCCCGGCAGCCACCAGACCGAATTCCTCGCGGCTTTCGACCGGCCAGTCGCCGTAGGTCGTCAATGGCCCGCGATGCAGTTCCCAGTCTACGTCAGCGAGGATATCCACCAGCGTTTCATGATTCATCAGCCGCGATTCCTTCGGCCCATCAGTGGCGCGATGCATGTATTTCGACCCCGCCGGCAGGTCAAAAGCCTGGATTAAGAGAAAGCGGTACTTCTTGGTTGTATTTGTCACTGCAAACTCCTGTGGAAAGCCCAAAAATTGAAAACGGTGTAACTATAATGCGTAACATATGAATCCGAAAATTCCACCGCCGTTGACCGTCGCCTTCCTTGCAGCGGCGATGTGGGCAGTGGATCGAGAACTGCCCCTGTCGCGCTTGGAATCCGCGCTGCTTGCGCCACTGGCAGTAGCTTTGGCAGCGGGCGGCCTTCTGCTGGGGGTTCTCGCCGTGATCGCGTTTATTCGCGCTGGCACTACGATCAATCCGTTGCGGCCTTCACGCGCCACAAAACTCATCACCACGGGCGTGTTCCGCTACTCGCGCAACCCCGTTTACTTTGCCGACGCGCTGCTGCTGGCGGCGTGGGCCACGTGGTTGGGAAACGTCTGTAACTATCTGTTTTTATTAATGTTTATTTGGATCATTCAGCGCTGGCAAATCGTACCTGAGGAACGTGCGCTGCTCGCGCTGTTTGGTGAGAACTACACGCGCTATTGCGCGCAGGTTCGGCGCTGGCTATAAACACACGATCGCAGAATTCCCCCTCCACGTGGGTCCGACCATCGACCATTGATTCGGCAATCCTTTCAGACACGCATCATGAAACTCTACATTACTCCCGGCTCCCCCTACGCGCGCATGGTGCGCATGGTCATCCTCGAAAAGGGTCTGGCGAATCGCGTCGAAATCATCCTCGCGCCCACGCGTCAGAAAGACAGCCCGTACTACAAAATCAATCCGTCGGGCCGCGTGCCGTATCTGATCCGCGATGACGGCGTGGCGATGGAGGAATCCGGGTTGATCGCCGCCTACCTCGATCACATCGACGGCAAGCCGCTGTTCGATTGGCCCCCTTGTAATTCTGGTGATGCAGGCTGGGAACCGCGCCGCATTGACGCGCTGGCGCACAGCCTCATCGACGGCCTTGCAGTGTGGTCACGTGAGCTGGCCCGTGCGCCCAACGAGCGTTCGCCCACCACACTGGCGCATGAGGCGGCGCGTGCGGCGCGCATGATGGATTTGCGGGAAGCCACCTTCGGCCACCCAGTCATGCATGCGCCGCTCAACCTTGCGCAAATGCTACTCGCCTGCGCGCTGGGGCACGCTTCGCGTATTGCGAATTTTGCGTGGCGTGAAGGCCATCCCAAGCTCGCCGCGTGGTTTGATACATTTTCGAAACGGCCTTCGTTTGCCTCAACGGCGGTGCAGCCCTCGTAAGGCGAACGTCAGCTGAATGCCAGGTGAGGAATCAGCGTCCTGTAAAATACGCGTGCAAGCTTATCGCCCCACTCCAATATCTAATGCCAGAAAGTCACCACATGTATCGCGCCACCACTGCCCTGCGCAAACTCGTCAAGGCCGGCAAGTTTCTGGAACTGCCGACCGCGCATGACGCACTCACCGGCAAGCTAATCCAGAGCATCGGTTTCAAAAGCCTGTACGTTGGCGGCTTTGTCACGGGTGGCAGCACCACCATCAGTGAACCGCAGTTGACCATGACCGAGCAGATTGGCCTGGCCAGCAACATAGCCAATGGCCTCAAAATTCCGGTTGTGATGGATGCCGGTGCGGGTTGGGGCGAACCGCTGCACACCATGCGTACCATACGCGAATGTATCCGCGCGGGTATTGCCGGTGTGCACATCGAGGACCAGTTGTTCCCCAAGCGCGCGCATTATCACACCTACGTCGCGCACAATATCCCGATCAACGAGTACCGCGACAAGATCAAGCTCGCCTGCGTGCAGCGCGACAAGAGTGACAAAGACTTTGTGATTATTGCGCGCTCGGACGCTTGCCGTGAGCAGGGCTACGCCGAGGCGGTGAAGCGCATGCTGGTCGCGCGTGACGCGGGTGCGGACATGGGTCTTATTTTCCCGCGCGATCACAAAGAGACAATAAATGCGCCCAAACAGTGCAAGTTGCCGATGGTGTATGTGCAAAGCCGCGGGAACCGCGATAACCGGCCGCTGTATTCGAACGCGCAGTTGAAAGACATGGGCTACGCCGGCTGCATCGACGCGATTTTGTCGGTGGGCGTGCAGTTTCACTTCATGCGCAAGGCCTTGCTGGAAATCAAGAAGACCAGCGACTACACCGGCATGACGAAAGCCGAGTGGGTCACCGCGCGCCATGATATTGAAACGCTGATCGGCCTTGAAGAGCACTACAAAATCGAGCGCGAAACGGTGGAAAAAGTTTATTACGCGAAACAAAAGAAGTCGCGCAAGTAACACCTGCAGATATATCGTAACTATATGTTTTTATTGAATATTTTTAAACATTAACTTGAGACAACCATGCCCGATTCCGTCGAACACCTGCGCCAGTGGATAGGCCGCAAAGAATCCCATCATGATCTTGCCACCGCGTGGCCCATCGCCGCGATGGCCGCAACGCTTGACCGGGATGACCCCAAGCCGCGCGAGGGCGATGCCATACCTGAAGGCTGGCACTGGTAGTATTTTCTGGAGACAGCGCTAGCGCGTGAACTGGCACACGACGGCCACCCAAAGCGCGGTGGATTTTTGCCGCCGGTGACACTTCCGCGCCGCATGTGGGCGGGCGGACGGCTGGATTTCCGGCGGCCGATCAAGATCGGCGAAAAACTCGCGCGCGAATCGGAAATCATTTCGGTGGAACCCAAGTCCGGCAAGAGTGGCAATCTGGTGTTCGTGACCGTGCGTCATACCATCACGGTGGCGGGCACTGGTGACGTCGCGGTGGTCGAGGAACACGATATTGTTTACCGCGATGCCGCGGCACCCGGCTCGGCGCCGCCGCCGGGCAAACCCGCACCTGCGAATCCGGTATGGCGGCACGAAGTCATGCCCGACGAAGCGATGCTGTTTCGTTACTCCGCGCTGATTTTCAATGCGCACCGCATTCACTACGATCTCGATTACTGCCGCAAGGAAGAAGGCTATCCCGGCCTGATCGTGCACGGCCCGCTGCAAACCACGCTGCTCCTCGATCTTTCCCGCCGCAACGCGGGCAAACCCGTGCGCAAGCTCGATTACCGCGCGGTGAGTCCGTTGTTCCATAATGAAAAGGTCACTGTCGGCGGCATCCCGTCGCCGGACGGCCAATCGGCGCAACTGTGGACCACCGGGCCTTCAGGCAATATTGCCATGACCGGCACGGTGCAATATTGATCCCGGAAGATTCCGGCAGGCAGCGCGTCGCGCAAACGGCAATTCAACGCTAGAATAACGCCATGAAGCGCCATCTCATTGTCATTTACGTCTCGATTATCGTGCTGCTGCTGGCGGGCCGCACGGCATGGCAGAACTGCATGTGGGAGCTGCTGTCGAGCGTCAGTTCCGCCGCCATTATCATGGCGGTGATTATTATCGGCTGGCGCGTGATACGCATGCGCCCCGAAGCCGGAGACGAAATCCTGCTGAAAGGCGAACTGCTTGCCACCACGCGCATGGTGCTGATCGTGATCTGCATCGGCGCGCTGATCGCAGGCTTAGGCGACACCTTCGGCCGTCACGTATTTGGCTGTCGTTAGCGGCCGACTCTCACGCACAGCGGGCAAAAGAAAACGCGCCATAGCGCGTTTTCTTTTTGTCTGACGCCACTTCGCGGCGCCTTCGCCCGTTACCAGCCGCCGCGCGCCGGTGTTGCGCTGATCTTGTGCAATGTCAGGTCGGAGCCTTCGAACTCTTCTTCCTCGGAAAGACGCAGGCCCATCGTCGCCTTGAGGATGCCGAATAGAATCGCGCCGCCGATCAACGCCACCGCGATACCTGCCAGTGTGCCCACCAGTTGCGAGCCGAACGCCACGCCGCCCATGCCGCCCATGCTCTTCGGGCCGAAGATGCCGCAGGCGATGCCACCCCACGCGCCGCACAGCCCGTGCAAAGGCCAAACGCCCAGCACGTCATCGATCTTGAGTTTATTTTGCGTAATGGTGAACATCACCACAAACAGCACGCCCGCCACCGCGCCGGTGGCCGCCGCGCCCATTGGGTGCATCACATCAGAGCCCGCACACACCGCCACCAGCCCTGCGAGCGGGCCGTTGTGCACAAAGCCTGGATCGTTGCGGCCCGCAATCAACGCAGCCAGTGTGCCCCCCGCCATCGCCATCAGCGAATTCACCGCCACGAGGCCTGAAATCTTGTCGATGGTCTGCGCACTCATCACGTTAAACCCGAACCAGCCCACCGCCAGTATCCACGCGCCCAGTGCGAGAAACGGAATCGACGACGGCGGTTGCGCCGTCACGCCGCCGCTCTTGGGATAGCGCCCCGTACGCGCGCCCAGAAGCACCACCGCCACGATGGCGAGCCAGCCGCCCATGGCATGCACTACCACCGAGCCGGCGAAATCATGAAAGGTTGCGCCAAAAGTATCGTTCAGCCACGCCTGCAGCATGATCGGTTTGTCGCTGGCGGAAGCCCATTTGCCCCACATCAACGCCTCAAAGAACGGGTAGATCCCGCCAACGATCACGGCGGTCGCGATCAACTGTGTGTTGAACTTGGAGCGCTCGGCGATGCCGCCCGAAATGATCGCGGGCACGGCGGCGGCAAAGGTCAGCAGGAAGAAAAACTTCGTCAGTTCAAAGCCGCTTTTCTCGGCTATTTTTTCTGCGCCAGCAAAAAAATCCACGCCGTAGGCCACGGTATAACCCACGAAAAAATAAATCATGGTGGAAAGCGAAAAATCGCACAGAATTTTTACCAGCGCGTTGACCTGATTCTTGCGCCGCACCGTGCCCAACTCGAGAAATGCGAAGCCCGAATGCATGGCAAGCACCATGATCGCCCCGAGCAGGATAAAGAGCGTGTCCGTACTGACTTTTAGCGCTTCCATCAAAATGCTCCATTTTGTTGAATTGACGCACCAATAAAAAGCAAAAACCATTCCAACAATTAAGTATTTATTTTTAAATAATTTTATTTTATTCGCCTCATGATTTCGCACCAACATGATTCCATGCAATATTCAAATGATCCATTTTGGTGCGTAATATCGTTTCACGATTTGGCATGCATTCCCCACGATAGTGCGCGACTCAAGATGGCAGACTGGCAACTTTCTGCTCTAATGCCACCCGTGTTTGATCACGCGTACACAACGACATGACCCATCGCCCCGGCATGAAATGCCCACCCCTTATCGGCGCAACTGCGGTGGCACTGCTGTGCGCCACGGTATCAACGCACGCGCAGCAGGATGCCGCAACTGGCCCGGGACAAGCCTTCCCGGTGAAAGCCATCACGCTACTGATCCCATTCCCGCCGGGCACCGGCAACGACATCGTGGGCCGCCTGATCGGCAACAAGATGTCAGAAAATTTCGGGCAGCGCGTCGTGGCCGACAACCGTGCCGGCGCTTCCGGCAATATCGCCATTGATGCTGCTCGCCGCGCCGCACCCGACGGCTACACGCTGGTGGTGGCAAGCACCAGTTTCGCCATTAATCTGCACACCATGAAAACCGGCCACACGCTGGCGGATTTCACGCCGGTGGCGATGATCGGCAAGCTGCCCTACACGCTGATGGTATCGAAATCCGTTCCCGCGAAAACGCTCAAGGAACTCATCGACTATCTGAAAGCTCGGCCCGGCCAGTTAAACGCGGGCCAAGGCGGCCCCACCGGCACCACGTATTTTCTGACGGAAACGTTGAGGAAAACTGCCGGTGTCGACGTGCAATCCGTGCCCTACAAAGGCACCACCGCCGGCATGATGGATCTGCTCGCCGACCGCATGCACCTCATGTTCGCGCCGATGGTTACCAGCCTGCCACACTATCAGGCGGGCAAAGTGCAAGTGCACGGCGTCACCGGCAACAAGCGCTCGGCACTGATGACAGAAGTACCCACCTTCATCGAACTCGGCTACCCGATGCTCGATATTCCGACGTGGTTCGCTTTCATCGGCCCGGCGGGCATCCCGCGCAGCACGGTAAAAATTCTGAGCGATGGCGTGGCCAGGGCATTGGCTTCAAAAGACGTCGTCGATGCGCTTGTCCATCAGGGCGTGGAGCCGAGCTACGGCTCGCCGGCGGAGCTTGACGCGTTTCTGAAAACTGACACGGCGATGTGGGCACGGCTGGTGAAAGAAGCCGGGATCAAGCCGCAGTAAAAGACCATTAGACTGATTGAGTGCGGGCCAGATGGATTATAACCATTTGTTTTAATTGACTATTTTCAAGGTCATCCCGTAATACCATTTTAAGCCGAACCGCCATCGCACTCTCTCTGTCATGGCATACATCGGTGGTACGGATCGCAACCACGCGAACATGTACCACGTGGGGAATCCATATCGATCATTCCCTGATGCGGGCGCTACGCGCGATATTTTCCACTCGGGCACTGTGGCGTGCAAAAAATGTCAGGCGTGGCGCCATGTACAACATGGCGAACAATTGCCCCTTGCTTACTGCACCATATCCTCGCCCCAAGAGACGAACATTGTCGAGCTTTCTTATCAGAACGAATTCAAAACGAAATCCCTTTACGCCCCCAAAGTCCATGGGCTCCAGCTTTTCCAGTGTGTAGCGGGAACCATCGCGCGTCAGCATGCCCTGAAACAAAGATGCAATCTCGTCGCCGCCCATCGTGGAGCGAAAGCGAAACGTCTTGCGTTCCCCGTCGGGCTGCTGTGCGCCCCCGGTCGCGTGCACGGCTTCATTATCCGGCAAGCCGCTGTAAAGCAATAATTGGTCGACCAACGTCCCTTCCATGGTCCACACTTGAGCGGGCCCCAATCCGGGCGCATTGAGTTGATTCCACGCGCCTTCAAGCGTTACTGTCATACGCTCGCCAAGCGTCTTGCTACCGGACTCAACCTTTTCGACGGACACACAACCCGACAGCGCCAAAACCGCCCATAGCCAAAGTCCCGCCATTGATCTCATCATGACTTCATCTCCTCCAGATAACTTTTGATCATGGCCGCATCCGGCGCCTCCGGCATGCGTTCCAGATAGCGCGTGAAGCTGTCACGCGATTCCGCAAATTGCTTGCGCGTGCGATAAATGAGACCCAGCCCGCGATGCACTTCGGGCGGCTCATTCCCCAAGGTCGCCGCCGCCGCGTAATCTGTGATGGCCATTTCCAGATCGTTGTCCTTGCCACGCGTGCGGTAAATTTCCGCGCGGGCAAACAACAGCATGGGCTGCGCCGCATCACGCGCAATCATGCGCGTAAACAGCGCAAGACTTTCATCATGCTGGCCCAGTTGAATTTCGTCTTTCAGAAATTCCTGAACAAAGGGCTTGAATACCGCCTTCCATTCCGCTTCGCCGCTGATGCCAGCAGCAGCTTCGGCAGCCATCTTCGCCAGCATTTCCCTGCGCTCTGCGGGTGGCGGATGCGTGGCAAACATCGGGTTACGGGCCGTATCGCCGCCGGGCCGCGCCTTTACTTCAAGCAGCAGGTTTTCCCAGACCTTTGCAGCTTCCGTCACGTCGTATCCCGCACCACGCATCAGTTCAATGCTGATGCGGTCCGCGTCACGCTCCTGCTCCTGAGAAAAGCTGAATGCCCCCGCCAGCGTTGCCAACCGACCTATCGCCCCCACCAGACCAAACAGCCCCAAAAACTGCCCGAACGCGGAACGCGCACGCAGGTCACGCAACTGTTCTACGGCGTGGCGCTGCATGTAGTGGCCAATTTCATGCCCCAACACTGCCGCCAACTGCGCCTCTGACTCCACACGCAACAACAAACCGCTCCATACCTGCATCAGACCATTGGGCGCCATGCTGGCGTTGAACAACGGGGTATGCACGATTTGTACCCGGATGTCCGGGCAATGCGCGCCGGCAAGCTTGCACGCCACACCCTGGATGTAGGTATTCAACCGCGCATCCCGAATCACAAAAGGACTTCGCCGCAAGCGCGTCTCTTCCCGATCCATTAGGGCCCACAACCCGCCCTCGTCACTGCCAATGTCCGGACGGCTGAATCGCGCAGGCGGCTTCCACTCCGATTGCGCCCCGGCTGAGCCGAACAGCGTCAATGCGCTCACGCCGCAGGAAGCACATAAAAAATTCCGACGATTCACTTGAGCGCCGGAAATTGCGCTAATAGCGCCTCAAGAGTTTCCTTGGCTTTATCGGCTTCACGCAAGTCTCCCATGCCACGCATCAAGTGGTTGAACCACAGGACTTGCCCCGTATTGAGGTCAACCAGCGATGCATAACCTATCTGCGCACCGCCGGGCGCCAACCCCACACCCAGCAACGCCAGCAGGACCGTTGCCGCAATGCGCTCGCTACTCGCGTAACTGTCACGCATCCAGGTAAACAGGGCGTAATTGGCACCCGTCTTATCCTTGATGATCCGGACTGCTTCTCCCATGGACCAATCCAGCTTGTCGTCCTTGGTTGGCAAGCGAAGAAATCCCAGGCCAAAGTGATGCGCAGCGATCGAACGCGCGACTGCAGCGTGCAACGCGTTGATTTCGGCCACTTCATCCTGATCGCGTTCAGTTAGCTCCACGGTCGCCGCGCCAAAAGATTTCTTCCTTTCCACCAGCGCTGCCTTAAAATGTCTGGTTGCCGCCTCAGTCCAGTCTGCCTTCGGTTCCAGCAGGCCGCCGGCGCTGACTTCAAAAAGCTCAATATCCGTGGGCATGATTGCGATTCGCGCATCGGGCGCTATTGCCTTGAATCCCGGCGCGAGGTTGCGTTCTTGCGCGTTCGCCGGCGCCACGGCAACAAGTGCCAATACCAGCCAGAAGGTCAGTACCTCACATGCCCAGTGCACCCGTAGCACAATTACAAACTGCGGCAAATTCGACATGGTATTTCCAGCCTTTCCGGTCTCGACATTGATCGCAAACTCAGGACTATCCCCGTTTGCAGCGGCAAACCTCTCTCTTCCAACTCTCTTACTTTTTTTCACCTGGCAATGCTATCCCTGCTTCCGCCGCTATATGCTGGGGCCGTTCGCTGGTGTAGCCCGAGTTGGTGGTATAGATCACCACCATGCGACAGTCTTTCGCCGCAGCGATGCCGTGCGGCAGGCCGGCAGGCAGGCTAATGATGGTGCCCGGCTCCAGCGGGGAGTCAGGCCGGTCGGCAAAGGTAATCGCACCACGCCCCTCGACGCAGTAAATTACTTCGTCGTCGTTCGGATGCACATGAAACGGTGTAACCTGCCCCGGCTCGTAGCAATTCATACGCGTGACGAAATCCTTCGACGCCAGCAGCGGCTGGTTGACACGCGCCTCGGGCGAAAATTTTTTCAGATCGTTGATGTTGAGCGTTTGTACCGTACCTGCTTTAGTCATATCGCCCTGCCCTGTTCGCCATTCACTGTTAACGGCTGCCATTCACTGGTTATTGTTCACTAACCCTATCAGTTCGCCTTGATGCCGGCAGCCTTCACCACCGGCCCCCACTTATCCAGTTCTGCACGGATGAAGCGCCCGAATTCCTCCGGCGTGCTGCCCGCAGTGTCGATACTAACCGCCTGCAACTTGTCCTTCACCTCCTGCATGGCCAGCACGCGATTCGATTCGGCGTTGAGCTTGTCGACGACGGCCTTGGGCGTGCCGGCGGGTGCTAACGTGCCGTACCACACCGTGCCATCGACTTTCGCCAACCCCACTTCTTTCATGGTGGGCACATCGGGAAATACCGCCACGCGCGCCGGGCTGGTGGTCGCCAACGCGCGAACGCGGCCCGACTTGATAAATGGAATGTGCCCGGCCACGGCATCAAAAAAAATCGGCACTTCACCCGCTGCCAGCGCTGGCGCACCGCCGCCGCTGCCCTTGTAAGGAATATGCTGACTGGGCAGGCTGGTGACGATTTTGAACAGTTCACCAACCAGATGCGGCGCACTACCAGTACCGGGCGATCCAAAGCTGATACCGCCGGGCTTGGCTTTTGCCAATGCGATAACCTCGCTCACCGATTTCACCGGCACCAGCGCATTGGACATCATGAATACAGGCATCGTCCCCGAAAACACGACTGGCGTGAAATCCTTCACCGGGTCGTAAGGCAGATTGGCATACACATGCGGCCCAATACCGTGCGTGGTAATGCCGGCGTGCAATAGCGTGTAGCCGTCTGGCGCAGCCTTGGCGACAACATTCGCACCAATCACGCCGCCCGAACCGGGGCGGTTGTCGACGACCACTGTCTGCCCCAGGGCATCACCGAGTTTTTGACTCACCACGCGCGCCAGCAAATCCGCACCGCCACCCGCCGGCACAAACACGACCACGCGCAGCGGACGCACAGGGAAGCTTTGCTGGGCGTGAGCGGGTATGGCGCAAATAGATAACGCAGCGGCTATTACAGCAGATTGTTTAATTCGGTACATGGTCTCAAGCCCTCTGCGGAAATCGTGCGGGTATTACTGGCATCCAAGGCTGGCATCCAAGGACGGCAGTTTATTTTACCAGCGTCATACGCATACCATGGCACGGGATCAAGTATCAGCATGCCACTATTCCACCATCGGCATTCCAGCTTTCACTGAAATGGCGAGTAGTGCATTTAGCCGAGCGCCCCCGCCGCGCGCAAAGCCTCAACCTCGACCGCCTCAATCCCCAACCAGTCCTTCAACACGGATTCCGCGTGCTCCCCCAGCCTCGGCGCCGCGCTCTGGTATTCAACTGGCGTCGCACTCATGCGTATGGGGTTGCGCACGCCCGGCACTTTGGTACCGTCGCCGCGTTCAAGTTCAATCCGCAGCCCGCGTTCACGCGCCTGCTCCATCTCGAACACCTGTTTGATGTCGTTGATCGGCCCGTTGGGCACGCCACCCGCATCGAGCCGCGACGCCAGATCGGCCACCGTGCGTTCGCTGAAGGTGCGGCGCAGTTCACTCAATGCCGAGTCGCGGTTGATCTGGCGCGATGATGGCGACGCGAATCGCGGATCAGCGGCCAGATCATCGCGTGCGAGCGCCTTGCATAGCGCCTGCCACTGTGAGTTGTTGCCGCAGGCCACGATCAAATGTCCGTCGGCGCACTTAAAGGTTTCATAAGGCATCATGATGCCGCCGGAGGAATTGCCCTGCCGCGTAGGCACCTTTCCAGTCTGAAAATAGCCTGCCGCCTGATGCATGGTGAGCGCAGCCACGGTGTCAAACAACGCCATATCGATATATTGTCCAAAGCCGCTTGCGTCACGCTCGCGCAGCGCAGCCAATATCGCAACACTCGCGTACAAGCCAGTGGATAAATCCACAATCGACGCGCCAATTTTCATCGGCCCGCCGCCGGGCTCGCCATCGGGAATGCCGGTGACACTCATCAACCCGCCGACACCCTGAAAAATATAGTCGTAGCCCGGCCGTTCGCGCAGCGGACCGGTCTGGCCGAAGCCTGTGATCGAACAATATACGAGGCGCGGATTCAATTTCGATAACGCCGCGTAATCCAGTCCGCGCCGCGCCAGATCCCCCACCTTGTAGTTTTCAAGCAGTACATCAGCCTTGCACGCGAGCTGCCGCACCAGCGCCGCGCCCGCATCGTTTGCCAGATTAATCGCAATCGAACGCTTGTTGCGATTCGCGCTACTGAAATACGTTGAATCACGCGTCGGCTCGCCGTTGACATCCGGCAACCAAGGCGGCCCCCATGGTCGCGTGTCGTCGCCGATGCCGGGACGTTCGATCTTGATCACATCAGCGCCGAGGTCGGCCAAAGTTTGCGCGCAGGTTGGCCCTGCAAGCACGCGCGCCATGTCAATAACGCGTAGTCCGGCTAACGCTGGTCGGCGGGTTTGGGGCTTATCGGGAAGCATGAAATTGTTAATAGGGCAATGCGAAATATTGTAAATCCGGAACTGCCTGCCATGCTGATCATATCGTATCTGAAAGCCTGAACGGCGCAGCCTAGCCACAAACCAGGATTGGCCCCGCCGCGGCCCCCTTACTGACTGCGCAAACGCAAAGCGTCCCTCTTAACTTTAGAACGTATCGGCTCTACAGGAACCCATTATTGCATTTGGAATAAAATCGATACACACTTAATCTGCTGCGCCACTGTGCCGCACTGTAATGAATGGCCCTTTTGGGAAAGGTGGTGATCCTTGGTAATCCTCGAAGGCTTCAAAGGTATTTCGTTGCATTGGTCCATCGCCCACCGTGCACGCATGCAGTACACGGCAATACCTCTGGCGCATGCGATCGCTTGCGCAGCCGCGGCCGGCGTGTACGCAACCTTTCTTGCTGTTACCCCACCTGCCAACGCCGCCTATCCAGACCGCCCCATACGCTTTGTTCTGCCGTTCGGGCCGGGCGGCGGACCCGACGTGACCGCACGCCTGTTGGCACAAGACCTGAGCCAGCAGATGGGCCAGCAAGTTGTCGTCGACAACCGGCCCGGTGCGGGCGGCAGCATCGGCACGGAAGTCATTGTCCGGGCGGCGCCCGACGGCTACACCATAGGCTATGGCACGGTCTCGTCACTGGCCATCAATCGCAGCCTGATTACCAGGCTGCCTTACGATCCCGACAAAGGCCTGCAGAAAATCCGCCAAACCTATAGTGCGCCAAACATGCTTGCCACCACGCTTTCGCTGCCGGTGAAGTCGGTGCCGGAGCTGATCGACCATGCAAAAAAGAATCCCAATAAGCTCGCCTTCTCTTCAGGCGGCAGCGCCACCAGCCCCCACTTGAGCGGCGAATTGTTCAAGCACATGACCGGCACGCAAATGCTGCACGTGCCGTTCAAAACCACCGCGCAAGCTGTCACCGACATGATCGGCGGTCAGGTGCACCTCACGTTCAATAACGTGGGCCTGGTACTGCCGCACGTTAAAGCCGGTCGCATACGCGGGCTTGGCGTGACGAGTCTCAAGCGTTCGCCCGCCATGCCGGACCTGCCCGCAGTGGCAGAATCAGTGCCCGGCTATGAAGTGCTGGCATGGGCCGGCATTGTGTTGCCGGTCGGCGTACCGGCGCCCATCATCGCGCGGCTCAGCACGGAGATTGACAAGGCCATGGCCCTGCCCGCACTGAAAGAGAAATACGCGGTGCTCGGCTATGACGTCGCAGGCGGTACAGCCGCGCAATTCGACAACCTGGTAAAAGCCGAAATCGTCAAATGGGCGGAAGTGATCAAACGCTCAGGTGCAAAGATGGAGTAACCGCAGGAAATCCATCACACATATCGACCTAACTATTTGTTTTTATTAATTTTTTAACCTCGCGCGCTCACGGCTTCCGCACGTGCTTCACCAATTGCCGCGGCCCAACTTCCGCGCCGTAGATACTGCCTTGCGCATCGACCGCGATGCCTTCCGCCGCGCTGGTGCCTTTGAGCTCCACTGGATCGGGAATCCAGTGCGTGATTTTGCCGTCACTCACATCGCCAATGCGTATGCCGCGCCGCCAGCCGGGGTTGCGTCCCGGATTATTCGATTCCGAATCGGCGACGTAAATTCTGCCGTCACGAATCACTACGCCGCTTGGCCTGCCAAAGTGCCGCCACTCGGCGATGAAGCGGCCGTCCTGATCGACAATCTGCACGCGATTGTTGCCGCGATCGGCAACGAATAACCGTCCTCTCGCGTCCATCGCGATGTCGTGCGGCGTGCTGTATTCGCCGCGTCCGCTGCCATACTTGCCAAACGATTTGACGAACTTGCCGTCCCTGGTAAAGCGCGAAATGCGCGCAACCGTATCCGGCGGCGCACCCGCGTTTTGTCCCGAATGGCCTTCGGTGATGAAGATGTCGCCATTCGGCGCCACCACGATGCTGGTCGGCTCGTTCAATGCCTCTGGCGGATCGCCCGCGACACCGGCTTTGCCGAGGGTCATCAGCACTTTGCCTTCGGGACTGAACTTCACTACCACGTGGCCCTTGCCCGCCGCTCGCGGGTTCTTCTTGAGTTCGCTGGCGTTGGCCGTGCGCAAATCGACCACCCAGATGTTGCCCTCGTGATCGGCGTAAATCTTGTGCGGAAAGATGAACATGTCCGCACCGAAACTCTTCAGCAAGTTGCCCGCCACGTCAAACTTCAACACCGGCGGCACGGACGAATACGCGCAACTGTCAAAGCGAAACGGCGATTCGCCCGCCGGCGCATCCGGATTAGCGCCGCAACGATCCGCCACCCACAACGACGTGCCGTCTCTATCAATAGCGATACCGCTCAACGCGCCCCACTTGCGGCCTTTCGGCAGCTTGCCCCACGGCGCGATGGTCTGATACGGGTTGGGCAAATCGGAGGGCGGAGCGCTGCCTTGATTGGCAGCGTCGGCACCGCAAAGCAGGGCAGCGGCGGCGATCAGCAACGCGCCAGACTTTACTTTGGAGCGATTTGAAGAGGCTGTCATGAAAATCTCATGGTGAAAATTTATTTAACAAAATCAGATAGTTACGAACCAACCCATCCGCTTACGCCTTCAACGCCTTGTACAGAAACGGCAAACTCACGTCCATGCGGTAATCAATGTCGGAGTGATTGTCGTCGAATTCCTCATACGTGTGGCGCACGCCCGCCGCCGCCAGCCGCCGCGACAGAATGCGCGTGCCGAAATGAATGTGATACTGATCGCGCCAGCCGCAATCGATAAAAATGCCGCGCAGCGTTTTGAGATTGGCGCGATATTTCGCCACAAGGTTGACCGGATCGTGCGCGCGCCAGTTTTGCCAGCGGCGCTCGATCACCTCGCCCGATTCCAGATTGAACGGCACGCGAAATCCCAGCGGCGCGCGCGGGTCGGGATCGTAAGTCGCCGCCATGCAAACGTTCATCAAACAATGCCCCTCGCTGCCGGAGAGCTTTTCTTTTTTCCACACCGCGTCGAGAAAGCGTTTGATGCGGCCATCGTCCATACCCTGCGCAATGTTCTTACGGCTCGCCTCGCGCAGCACGTTCACCGCACCCGCCGTACGTTTGGGTGAACGATATTTCGTCAGTTCATTAATCGTATTCGGCCAATCGTGCCAATACACGAAATCAAAATACGCATCGCCCGAATGATTGGCAATCGCGCCCCAATACTTCGAATACTTCATGCCATGAATTATCGCGCCGTACCCCCCAGAGGATTTGCCGAAACAGCCGCGATGTTCGCGACTTGCCAGCGTGCGAAATTCCTTATCGACAAACGGAATCACCTCCCGCGTGAGGTAATCCGCATAGTTGCCGATGGCCGATGAATTGATGTACTGATTGCCGCCCAGCGCGGTAAAACAATCCGGGAACACAATAATCGCCGGCCCCATTTTTTTCTCGTGAATCAGCCGCGCGGCGCGCTCCGGCACGTTGTCGCCAAACGGCTTCCAGTTGGCGTGCGACAGGCCCGTGCCAGTAAACCCGGCCAGATCGTAGAGCACCGGAAAGCGCTGCTTGCGACCATTCGCACCTTGATCATATTGTGGCGGCAGCCACACGCCCAGCCTGCGCACGTTTGGGTCGCCAAGCGGGTTTCCCTTCAGAATGTGAGATGCGTGTTCCAGCACCACCAGCGTGCCGGACGGGCCTAGCGGTCGTTTGAGTGCCATGTGCGATCTATCCGCCGTCAGTGAGGTTAGCTGGGTGGCTAGTTTACCCGCGCGAGAAACGATAGAAGCAGGCGCGCAACTTCGGTAGAATCCCTGCCTCAGTCCCTCAGCACAGCCCCGTACCCCAAAAAACGAAAACAATGTCCACGACGCAGACCGTCGCTCCGGATTCCCCTTCGTCCGCAGTCAAAACCACCACCTGCTACATGTGCGCGTGCCGCTGCGGCATCAAAGTAACGCTGCGCGGCGGCGAAGTGCGCTATATCGAAGGCAACCCGGAGCACCCACTGAATCAGGGCGTGATTTGCGCCAAGGGCGCGTCGGGCATTATGAAGCAGTATTCGCCCGCGCGACTCACGCAACCGCTGCGGCGCAAGGCTGGTGCGAATCGCGGCGACGCGGAGTTTGAAGTTATCTCTTGGGATGAAGCGCTGCGCACCATCGAAGAGCGGCTCGCGCATTTGCGCGCGACTGATCCCAAAAAATTTGCGCTATTCACCGGGCGCGATCAGATGCAGGCGCTGACCGGTTTGTTCGCCGGGCAGTTCGGCACCCCCAATTACGCAGCACACGGCGGCTTTTGTTCGGTGAACATGGCCGCCGGAATGATTTACACCATTGGCGGTTCGTTCTGGGAATTCGGCGGACCCGATCTGGATCGCGCGAAGCTCTTCGTAATGATCGGCACGGCGGAAGACCATCATTCCAATCCGCTGAAAATCGCGATTTCCAAATTCAAACGCAGCGGCGGAAAATTTATTTCGATCAATCCGGTGCGAACGGGTTATTCGGCGATAGCCGATGAGTGGATACCGATCCGGCCCGGCACCGATGGCGCACTGCTGCTGGCGCTCAACGCCGAAATCGTGCGCGAGAAATTGTACGACGAAGCCTTTCTCGCCGAATACACCAACGGCGGCTATCTGGTGAACGACGATCCGAATTCGCCGCAGTATGGCCTGGTCGTCGCCAATGGCGTAACCCCCGCCGACAATCCGCACCGCAATCACAGCCAGTTGTGGTGGGATGCGGGCATTGAGGCGGCGGTGTCAAACCACGCGCCGGGTTGCAAGCCCGCACTGTTTGGCCATTACACCTTGCCCGACGGCACGCCGGTGCGGCCGGCGTTTGCGCTGCTCGCCGAACGGTTGGAACCCTACACGCCCGAATGGGCTGCGGAAATTACCGGCATTCCCGCCGCGCGTATCCGCGCGCTGGCGCGCGAGATGGGCGAGATCGCGCGCGATCACAAAATCACGCTCCCGCTGGCGTGGACGGATAGCTGGGGCCGCAAGCACGACAGCGTCACCGGCAACCCGGTGGCGTTCCACGCCATGCGCGGGCTGGCGGCACATTCCAACGGTTTTCAGACCATACGCGCGCTGTCGATTTTGATGTCGTTGCTCGGTACCATTGACCGCCCCGGCGGATTTCGTCACAAGGCGCCGTATCCGCGCGGCACGCCGCCGGTGTTCGCGCGCAACCCGGTAACACCGGACGCGGTCAAGCCCAATACGCCGCTGGCTGGCGCGCCGCTTGGCTTCCCAGCCAGCCCGGATGAACTGTTTGTCGACGACGCCGGCAACCCGATGCGTATCGACAAGGCGTTTTCGTGGGAGTACCCGCTGGCGGTGCACGGCATGATGCACAACGTCATCGCCAACGCGTGGCGCGGCGATCCGTACAAAATCGACACGCTGTTTATTTTCATGGCCAATATGGCATGGAATTCGTCGATGAACACCAGCGAAACGCGGCGCATGCTGAATGACAAGGATCCGGATAACGAAGGGGGCGAATACAAAATTCCCTTCATTATTGTGTGCGACGCGTTTGAATCGGAAATGACGGCATTCGCCGATCTGATTCTGCCTGACACCACGTACCTTGAACGCCACGACGTGATGTCGATGCTCGACCGGCCGATCTCGGAATTCGATGGGCCTGTAGACGCGGTGCGCGTGCCGATACTGCCGCCCAAGGGCGAGTGCCGGCCATTTCAGGAAGTCATCGTGGAACTGGCAAGCCGTCTCAAGCTGCCCGCGTTCACCAATCCCGACGGCACGCGCAAGTTCCGCGACTATCCGGATTTCGTGGTGAATTTTCAGACTGCGCCGAATTCGGGCCAAGGTTATCTGACCGGCTGGCGTGGCGAAAATGGTGACAGCCCGATGATTGGCATTCCCAATCCGAAGCAATGGGACATGTACGCCAAGAACAACTGCGTGCATCAGCACCATCTGCCGCCCGAAATCACCTACATGCGCAACTGGAATCAGGGCTATCACGATTGGGCGACCAACGTGAAGCTGCGGCGCTACGGTGATCCGATCATGATTCAGTTGTATGCCGAAGTGCTGCAACGCTTTCGCCTCGCAGCGCGCGGCCACGGCAAGCGCCAACCGCCCGCGCATCTGAAAGATCGCATCGAGAAATTTTTTGATCCACTGCCTTTCTATTACGAGCCGCTGGAAGTCAGCGCCACCGACAAAGAGAAATATCCACTTGCCGCCATCACCCAGCGGCCGATGGCGATGTACCACTCGTGGGATTCGCAGAATGCCTGGCTGCGCCAGATACACACCCATAACTATCTGTTTTTAAACACAAAAACAGCGCAGGCTGCAGGCATCGCCGATGGCGGCTGGCTGTGGGTGGAATCGATGCACGGCAGGGTGCGGTGCATGGCTCGTTATAGCGAGGCCGTCGAACCGGGCACCGTGTGGACGTGGAACGCCATCGGTAAATCGCGTGGCGCATGGCATCTGGCGGAAGACGCCAACGAATCGAGGCGCGGCTTCTTGTTGAACCACTTGATCTCGGACGAGCTGCCGGCGGGCGAGGGACGACGTATGTCCAATGCCGATCCGTTGACCGGGCAGGCCGGCTGGTACGACGTGCGCGTGCGCGTCTATCCCGCTGGTGCGGAAGAACCAGAAGAAAGCTTCCCGCAGTTTGAAGCCATGAAGCCGCTGCCGGGCACCACCAAACTGCAACGTCTGTGGCAGGCGTTTGCCGCGGGAGAACACAAGTGACGCAACTGGCGCTGGTCATCGATTTGAACGTGTGCGTGGGTTGCCATGCCTGCGTAACAAGCTGCAAGGAATGGAACACCTCCGGCGTCGCCGGTTCGCTGTCGGACGCAAACCCCTACGGCAAAGACCCCAGTGGCACGTTTTTTAATCGCGTTCAGACCTTTGAGGTCGGCGAATTTCCGAATACGCAAACCGTGCATTTCCCGAAGTCATGCCTGCACTGCGAAGACCCGCCCTGCGTGCCGGTATGCCCAACAGGCGCAAGCTACAAGCGTGAAGCCGACGGGCTGGTGCTGGTGGATTACGACAAATGTATCGGCTGCAAGTATTGCGCGTGGGCATGCCCGTACGGCGCGCGCGAGCTCGACGAAAACCAGAAGGTGATGAAGAAATGCACGCTATGTGTCGACCGTATCAACGACACGAGCCTCGCCGACGAACAGCGCAAACCCGCCTGCGTGCTCGCCTGCCCCACCAACGCGCGGCTCTATGGCGACATAAACGATCCGGAATCCATCGTCTCCAAGGCCATCCGCGAAAACGGCGGCTATCAACTGATGCCGGAGTGGGAAACCAAACCCGCGAATCACTATTTGCCGCGCCGCAGTGCCTCGGCCATCGACAACGAGTTAAGCCGCAAGGTTGAGCAGCAACGGACGAATCCCCTGAAGCCCACCGGCGCGCCAGCCAAACCCTGATCTGATTCATGAATCCCGCGTTCTCCGTCATTTTTCTCACGACCCTGATAGGCGCCGGTCAGGGGTTGTTTCTGGCGCTGTTCGCTGCTGAATCCAGCTGGTTGGGTACTGCGCCCGCCACTGGGGCAGCACTTTACGTGCGCGGCGATGCGATCGCTCTGACATTATTAATCGCCGGCCTCATTGCATCCTTTTTTCACCTCGGCCACCCCGAACGCGCATGGCGCGCGGTAGCCATGTGGCGCACCTCGTGGCTGTCGCGCGAAGTGATCGTGCTGCCGGTATTTATGGCCATGGTTGCATTGCACGGCGTGTGTCATTTCAGTGGAAATGTGAGTTGCGTGGCCATCACGGGCTTGGCTGCCGCGATCCTGTGCCTCGCACTGTTCTACATCACCGCAATGAACTATGTGTGCATCAAGTTTTTGCAGGAATGGGCAACACCGCTCACCATCGTAAATTACACGCTACTGGGCTGCGCGAGCGGGTTCACCCTCGCCACCGCGCTGGCAGCGGCACTCGAACCCGCGCTGGCCCCGGCGCTTGCGCGATGGGCGTTAAACCTGACGCTCGCTGCAGCGGCCACGCGCATTGCTTCACTCTTACGCAACGCGCGGCTGAAGCCGAAATCGTCGCTGCAAAGCGCCATCGGCATGCAGAATCCACGCATCGTACAAAAGTCGCAAGGCTTCATGGGTGGCTCGTTCAACACACGCGAATACTTCCACGGCAAGACCCGGCAACTGGTGCAAAGCGTGAAATGGGGCTTTCTGTTGCTGGCATTCGCAATACCGGCTTGGTTGCTGGCCACGGGCGCCAGCGGCCAATACGCCGCCCTCGCCTTCGTCATCCAGTACATCGGCCTCGTCGCCGAACGCTGGTTCTTTTTTGCGCAGGCACGGCATCCGCAGAATTTGTATTACCAGGCGGCCTCCTGATACTCACCGTCTACAGCGGTGCCGGCTATTATTTCTTGAACGGATCGCTGAATTTGGGATCCGCCGTCAACACCGTATCCGTCAACGTCTGCATGAAAGCCACCAGGGCCGCTTTATCGGCAGCGGGAAGATTCAGTCGCTGCGGTGCGCCACCGGGTGCGCGCAAACGATTATCCAGCGCTGGCCCCGCCTGCACCCCGCTGTTGTAATGTTCCACCACGGCGTCCAGTGACGCAAAGCGTCCATCATGCATGAACGCACGCGAAAGCCCCACGTTTTTCAACGAGGGCGATTTGAAAATCACAGTCTCCCCTGCATCCAGACCGTTGCTCTGTGAGTTTGCCGTCAACGCAAAGGTGGGGGGCACATGGCACGCGGCACAACCAGCGCCGCCCGCCGCCACGGGCGCAACAAACAACTGCCGGCCGCGATCTTCCTGCGCCGAAAAGCCTGGCAGAGGCACGCCCAGCGCCCGATTGGGCAGCGCAGGGCTGAACACCTGGGCATAGGCCGTATCCCAACGGCTGTTCGATGAAATCATGGCGCGCTGAAATTGCGCCAGCGCCTGCTGGATGCGCGTCTCGGTAATCGCCGCGTCGCCAAAGGCAAACGTAAAAAGATCCGGATAATACGTGGACGACTGCATCTTGGTGATCAGCGCTGTGACGCCGCCAATCGCCGGCACAAAGCCCATCTCGATATCGTTGATGATAGGCTGGCTGGCCTGAAGCTCAAGCGTGGCGGCGCGCTTGTTCCAGAACATCGAACCGGGCTGGTAGTAGCGCACATTGCCCAGACGCATGGCATGCGCCGTGGTGAACGCCGCCCCCGAAAAGCCGGTGCTGAAGCGGCGTGGATCGTCAAAGCCACTCGCTTGCTGGTGGCAGGAAGCACAGGCAATCCCGTCATTAACGCTCAGGCGCTTGTCGTAGAACAATACGCGGCCCAACGTGGCAACACGGTCGTTGATCGAGTTATTCGCCGGCGTATTGTCGAGCGCGGCAACGGTCGCGTCGTAATACGCGGGCAATGCCGGGTTGGCGTAATTGGCGACGGCATTGAAGTCCAGCGTGGTGAAGTCGGCAACCCCCGCGGGCGTTGTCAGTGCCGCCGTAGTTGGTGTCGTCGCGGTTGCCGCGCCTGTTGATCCACCGCCACCACACCCTTCCAGCAAAAACGTGCCCGCCATTAGAGTGCACGCGCAAGCGCGCATGAAACCTCGCGAAAAACTTTTCAACACAACCCCCTGTTATTGTGATCCGGACGGGCGCCATTATTCTGTGGCGTCCATTGGTTGTGTATAGACGGCAACGAATTGTTACAACTTCGCGCCTGCCGCAACGTTTCGTTACAAATACACGCGGTACGCAGCATGCCCATGGCAGGGTTTTGTCGCGATTGCCGTGATCGCCCTGTTGGGCCATCTTAAAATTATCTCAATAAAACAGATACTTATAGATCACCTTCAGCAGCCCCTTTGCAGCGCCGCGCACCTGATGGAATTTCCGAAATAGCCTCCGCACCAATTCCCGCATGGCATGCAACGATCCGGTTCCCAAGACAACGGCGATTGTTCAATAATCACAATTCGTTTGGCACAATTCGTAACAGGGAGATCACCATGCGTTTCTGGACCCGCACGCTTTACACCCTCGCCTTGCTCGCCGCGAGCCTCGCCCCCGCGCTGGCACAAAACAAATTTCCGCTCGCCGCACCCGCTGGCGTCGACAGCAAGGCGCGGGAGAACGCGCCGCCCGGCGCAGTCAATCAGGGCCCCTACGATATGTCGACATGGAAGTACGGCGCCGCATTCGCGCCTGCGCCGGGCACAAAAATCTGGAACCCGGTGAAATTAAAACTCATGCAGGGCGGCAAGGTCGTAGGCGGTACGGTTCGCGGCGTGCGCGACCCGAGCACGTATTGCGCGATGGCCAATGCGGGCTACGATTTCATCTGGACGGAGATGCAGCACGAGCCGTCAAACTGGCGCGACGTGGTCAACGCCTGGCGCACCTGCCCACGCGCCAAGGCCGTACCTGGCGTGCGCGTGGCCTACGCGGATGAACGCGAAATCGCACACGCGCTCGACGGTGGCGCGCTGGTGCTGGTGGTGCCGACCATCGACACCGTGGAAGAAGCGAAGGAAGCCATCAAATGGGCGTACTTTCCGCCACTTGGCAGCCGCAGTCTCGGCGGCGGGCCAGCCTTCGACCCGGACATGTGGGGCAGCGTACCCGGCGGCTATCTCAACACCATCAACGACAATCTGGTGCTGATTCTGATGATTGAAACACTGGAGGGTCTGAAAAACGCCGACGAAATCGCCAAGCTGCCCGGCGTACATGCGGTGTTCGCTGCAAGCAGCGACCTATCCAACTTCTCCGGCTACAAGCAGGGTGAGCCGGATTACGAACGCGCCATCAACATCGTACACGATGCCGCGATCAAGGCCGGCAAAAAATTGTGTGGCCCGTTGGCGTGGAAAGATCGCCCCGATTTCACCTGCTTTCAGGCGGGGCATGAAATGGCCGCCATTGCGCGCGGCGCGCGGGCTGAGTTAGGGGAACTGGCCAACACGCAGGGCAAGCCCGAGGTGGGGCCGTTTGCGGCGCCGGCGGCGAAATAGCACGCATGCATTTCGAATGGGGTTATGGGGTCGCCTGCTTCAATCAGGTAATCCGTACCTGACAGGAGGCTTACAAAGGGGTTGGGCTGATCCGTAGAAACACGCATTTATTGGCGTGAAGGCCACTATTCCCGCGTTGACAGCCGACACGGAAAACATTTCATTTGGCATGAGCGAATATTCAGGTAGACTTCGCCCTCGACTGGCCGCCCGATAAAAATTAACCTCAAATGGGCGGCCCACCTCCCGGATTTTCAAGTGGACGTAGTGGTGTCATGGATAACGTACTCGCAACCGTGCAGGAATTGCTGCAACGACATTTTCAGTTGCAACCTCAGCAGGTCACGCCCGAGAGCAATCTCGCGGATCTGGGTGTTGATTCCCTAGCGACCATCGAATTCATGTTTCATCTCGAAGAAGCCTTCGATGTCTCGCTGACGGAATTTCGCGATCCGGTGCAAACCGTCGGTGATATCGCCGCCTTCGTGCGCAAGGCGCAACTCGCACAGGCCGCCGTTTCCGCGTGAAGCGCACCGTCGTGACCGGCATGGGTGTCGCATCACCCGCCGGCAGTGGAACGGACAATTTTTTTAACAATCTGTTGAACTGCGTATCGGGCATTCGGCCTATCGCAGCACCGCTGGGCGACCGTCTCAAACTGCGCCTTGGCGCACAAGTATCTGATTGTATTGAAAATTCTTTCGGTGTTCGCAGCGCGTCCGTAGATCGCTTCAGTGCCTTGGCCCTGTCAGCCGTGCAGGAAGCATGGTGCCAGTCCGGCGCGGCAAACCAGTGCCCCCCTGAACAAACCGGCGTTTATTTCGGCACCGGTTTTGGCGGCGCGGCGACGGTTGAAACCGGCTACACCGATCTCTTTGTGAAAAACACCAACCGAATGCATCCGTTGTCCGTGCTGTCCGCCATGCCGAATGCCGCAGCGGCCAATATCGCCCTTGCGCTCGGCTGCAAGGGGCCATGCCTCACGTACGCGGTGGCCTGCGCGTCAGGCGCGGTCGCCATCGGCGAAGCCAGCCGCGCGATTCAATCGGGCGCGGTGACCATGGCCGTTGCTGGCGGCACCGAAGCGCCGTTGAGTCTGGTGATTCTGAAAGCATGGGAAGGCCTGATGGCGCTGGCGCTTGAAGACCGTGAGCGGCCAGAGACCTCCTGCCGGCCGTTCGCCAAAGACCGCACGGGTCTGGTGCTGGGCGAAGGCGCCGGCGCGTTGGTGCTGGAGGAATACGAACATGCACGAGCACGCGGCGCGCCCATACTTGCCGAGATCGCGGGCTATGGCCTGTCGAATGACGCGACGCACTTGAGCAAGCCCGACGCCGAGGGACAAGCCGCCGCCATGCGCGCCGCATTACGCGAAGCCGCTCTGACCGGTATCGGCGCGAACGACATCGCGTATCTTAACGCCCACGGCACGGCCACCAAGGCTGGCGACCAGACCGAGACGGAATCCATCAAGCGCGCGTTTGGCGAACACGCGCGCACGCTGCCGGTAAGTTCAACCAAGGCGCTGCACGGCCATCTGCTGGGTGCGGCGGGCGCGGTGGAATTCATTGCCGCGTTGCTTGCGCTCACCCGCAGTGTCGCGCCGCCTACCGCGCATTTGTGGCAGGCCGACCCGGCGTGCGATCTCGATTACATTCCGCTTGAGCCACGCGAGCTGAAAAGCCCCGCCGCGGTCATGTCCAACTCTTTTGCATTCGGCGGCTGCAACGCTGTGCTGATTGCAAAATCCGTAGCGCCTTCTTCTGCACTTCGCGCCACGTAACACCCACCTTCACCATGCCAGTTACACCAGCGGCAAGCCGCAATTTACTCGTCACCGGCGCGACCGGTTTCCTCGGCAGCGCCGTCGCCGCCGAATTGCTGGAAAACCATCCCGGCGTGACACCGCTTTTTCTGGTGCGCGCGGCCGACGCGGCACAGGGGCTGGCCCGCTTGCGCGATGCGCTGGCGAAGCTCGGCGTACCACAGGCGCGGCAAAATGCCCTGACGCCCGATCACGTTCTACTCGGCGATCTCAAGGGCTTTGCCAGAAATGCAGATGACCCGCGTGTCGCCGCGCTGCACGGCATCATCAATTGCGCGGCATTCGCCTCGTTCGCCTGGAAGCCGGACATCTGGGAAATCAACGTCGAACACACCTCCGTCTTCGCGCGCGCCGCAGCCGCGCTGCCGCAACTCACGCGGTTTGTTCACGTCGGCACAGCGATGATCTCCGGCAGTGCGGCAGATTGCGTGGTGCAGGAAGACGAAGTGCTTGACCGGCGGCGGCAGCTCGTGCCCTACACGCGCAGCAAAGCGGAAATCGAATACCGCCTTCCGCAATGGCTCGACGGCGACAGGCTCGTCATCGCGCGGCCCTCCATCGTGGTCGGCCATACGCGCGCGGGCTGCACGCCCTCGCCCAGTATTTTCTGGTTTTTCCGGCTGATACAGGCCGCGGGCCGTGTGCCGTTTTCACCCGATATCCGCGTTGACATTGTTCCCGTCGATTACTGTGCGCGGGCGTTGGTGCATCTTGCGTTGATGTCAGCGCCTCGTGCCGCGCGCTATCACATCTCGGCGGGGGATCAGCGCGCGTGCAGCTTCGAGGCCATCAACCATGCCTACAGCGCCATCAAGAACGTTCCGGCTACACCGCTTAAGGCCATTGATCCGGATGACCTCGATCAGGTCAAGGACACGCTGGCCCAAAGCTTCGGCCGCGAAGGCATCGAGCGCATCATGGGCGCCATCCGCATCTACCTCGAATTCGCCAGCCTCGACGTGCGCTTTGAAAACCGCCGGCTGCTGGCCGAAGGCATGCCGCCACCGCCTGCGTTCACCGACTATTTGGCAGAGTGCATTCGCACTGGAGAGAACGACACAATCACCGAGCAGATGAAATTTGATTTTCGCTGAAGCGGATGCGAAAAATTCATAAGTATTTGTTTTTATTGAATAAATTTATAGAACACAAAGCGGGCAATGGCTGTTAATACCCCCGCTCCGGTTCCTGTCCCTGTGCCCGTGCCTGCCGCCGACCGCGCCCGAGGCATCGCGCTCATGCTCGGCGCAGGCGTTTGCTGGAGTCTCGGCGGCATCATTGTAAAGAGTCTCACGGTGGCCGATGTGTGGGCCATCGTGTTCTGGCGTGCGTTTTTCATGGCGGCGTTTATCGGCGTGTTGCTCGCCGCGCTACGCGGGCGCGCGGCGTTGGCGGCCGTGCGCGCGGTGGGCGTGCCAGGGTTGATCGCCGCCGCGTGCCTGGCATTGCAGATTTATTGCTTCATCCTCGCGCTGCGCAACACCACCGCCGCCAACACCTTTGTTCTGATGAGCGTGTCGCCGCTATTCGCCGCCTTGATGGGCTTGCTGTTCCTGCGCGAGCGCGTGGCGTGGCCTACGTGGATCGCGATCACAGTGGCGCTCGCGGGCATTGTCATCATGTTTGGCGAGGGCGTAAATGGCGGGCGCTGGATCGGCAATGCTTTCGCACTGTGCATTCCGCTCGCGTACGCCTGCCAGATTCTGTTCATCCGCAAAGTGCGCGGCACGGCGCCAGACTTGATGCCGACGGTTTTCCTCGGTGGTTTGATCGCGCTGACGCCGGCGCTGTTTCTCGGCGGCCCGCTCGCCGTCGGCCCGCGCGATCTCGCCCTGCTCGCGCTGATGGGCTGCGTGCAACTGGGGCTGGGCTGCTGGCTGATGACGCTGGCGGTGCGTCATCTCACGGCGGCGGAAATGGGATTGCTGGCGTTGACCGAAACCGTACTCGCGCCGTTTTGGGTGTGGCTGGGTGTGGGCGAAGCGCCCGGCGCTGCCGCACTGACGGGCGGCATCCTGATCATCGCGGCGTTGGTGCTGAACGCGGGGCTGGCGATGTACGCAGAGCCTGCAGAAGCTGCCGATCCCGCCACTCGCGCTGAACGCGCTCGGCGTGCGAATTCCTGATCCGGCAAAGGCTTTAGTTCATCTTGATCCCCGCGTCCTTGACCACTTTGGTCCAGGTTCTCACATCATTGATGATCTGCTTCGCGAGTTCTTCGGGTGTGCTGCCGGCGGGTTCGGCGCCCATGTCGGCAAGCCGCGCGCCGACGTCGGGGCGCTTGTAGATTCTCACCATCTCGGCATTAAGTTTCGCGATGATGGGGTTGGGCACCTTCAGAGGCGCGACCACGCCGTACCATTCGCGCATTTCCAATCCCGCCGGCAGCGGCAAGCCCGCTTCCGCGATGGTTGGTACATCGGGCAACGTGGTGGAACGTTTGGCGCTGGTGACAACGATGGCCTTCAGCCGTTTGGATTGAATCAGCGGCATCACCGAAGGCACCGATGAAAAGGCGAACGTGACTTCGCTTGCCGCCAACGCCACCATCACCGGGCCGCCGCCCTTGAATGGCACATGCGTGATTTGCGTGCCGGTGAGTTTCTTGAACACCTCACCAGCAAGGTGATGCAGCGAGCCGTTACCCGACGAACCGTTGGTGACCTGACCGGGTTTCTCTTTGGCCAGACGAATCAAATCGTTCAGGTTGTTAATGGGTGACGTGGCTGGCACCACCAGCGCATTGGTCACCCAAGCCAGCAGCGCGACGGAGGCAAAGCCGGTTGCCGTGTCATACGGCAGATTTTCATACAGGGCTGCACTGCCGGTGAACGGACCGCTAGGCACCATCATCAGCGTATAGCCATCGGGCGCCGTTTTCGACACCAAGTCGGCAGCAATGGTACCCGTAGCGCCGCCGCGGTTGTCGATCACCACCGGCTGCCCCCATGACGCCGTGAGATGCGGGCCGAGAATGCGCGCGAGGATGTCAGTAGCGCCACCCGGCGGGAAGCCAACGACGATGCGGATCGGCTTGTTGGGATAGCCGGCAGCAGGCGCTTGCGCGTGTGCAGGAGGAACCGGCGCCAGCCACATCGCTACTGCTGTCGCGGCCAATGCCGGTGCCGCCTTCAGGGCCGCGTGTGTTCGCATTCGCTGATTCCTCTTTCTCCTCTGTTGCCTGCCGCTGGCCGGATTTTTTATTTTTTGGCCGCTTTTTTCGCGGCTTTCGTTGTGGCTTTTTTCACCGCCTTTTTCGCCACATTCTTGACGGCTTTCTTCGCTGCCGCCTTACGTTTGCTGGCGCTTTTGGCTGCCGCGGCTGCCGGCCTCTTGCCTTCGTTCAGTACACCGGCGAGCCATTTCCACGCAGCCGGGCCCCACTCGCGTTCGTTGCGCGCGGCAATGTGGCCATCATCCGGGTAGACACGCGCGACACGTCCGGTGGGCGGGCCGCTTTCCAGCGCCATGTAAAGATTGCCGATGGGCGTCAGGTGATCCACTTTGCCATTGACCAGAAACATCGGCATGGTGAGTTTATCGAGCAGGCCATTGTCCTTCAGCGACCACTTGAGAAACTCTTCGCGCTGCTCGGCTTCGGTCGGCGCTTTCGGCACGGGCTTGGTACCGCGCGGGCCGAACCAGTTTGTTTTGTAGCGCTCCAGCGTCGCTTTGCGCGCTTCGGCACGTTCTTCGTCGGTGCCCCAATAACCCACGCCGCCGGGGGCGCACGAGATCAGTCCTTTGATGCGTTCATCGAGAGCGCCCAGGCGCATCACCCATAATCCGCCACGCGACACGCCAAACGCACCCAGCCGGCTGCCATCGATTTCCGGCCGCGCCTGCAACGCATCCAGCGCGGCTTTCCACCCGACAATGGCTTCGGGCGAATGCGCAAAAGAGGTTTGCCCCGTTCCCGGCGCGTCAACCACCAGCGCCGCCATGCCTTCATTGTTGGCACCCTCGGCGTATTTTTCGCGGTCTTCCTTGTACATGTCGCCGCCGCACATCACCAACACAGCCGGCACTTTGTTTTTGGCGGACGCGCCTTTGGGTAAACGCAGATAACCCACTGCCTCTTTACCGTCGCGCCGGATGCGCAGTTCGATCTGCGGCTCGGCGCGCAGCGCGGTGGCCTTCTTGAAACAGTCGAGGTATCGCTGATACGACTGCGCCTTCAACGGGCTCATGTCCGGCGGGCAGATCGCCGAGCCGCTGTGATACGGCGCGGGAAAACGCGCCAGCGAGTAAAACGTTTTGGCTTCAAGATAATTCTTGCGCGCTGCCGCGCGGTCGCCCCGTGCGAGCGCTGCATCGGCTTGCTTTTCGAAGCGCTCGCCAACGGCGCACCACGCGGGTACCCAGTCTTCGTCTTCCGTGCTTTTGATCGTGGCAACCGTGTCAATCAATGCCTGCAAGTCATCGACAAGATTGAACCATCGGCGGTAAAAGCCGCCGATGGTGACGGCAAACGGGTCTTCGCCGGGGCGCACCGGCAATGCGGCCAGCATCGCGGCCTTGTCTACTGCTGCCATGGTTTTCTCCTTGAGACGGGTGCTGATATATTCTTGGCGCCACCCCTCGCGCGGGACGGCATTCGGTGGACCGCACTCTAAGACGGCAGCCGATGAATGTAAAGCCGGGCCGTTGCGGCTTGCTTGCAACGCTTCACGCCGAAACAAAGAAAAGGTAGGGTAGCAGTCATGACGACTCCCATAGACCAGGTACGCGGCTGGCTTGCCGGCGCCCAGCGCGTGGTTGCACTCACCGGCGCGGGCATTTCCACCGATTCGGGCATCCCCGATTATCGCGGGCCGCAGGGCGTGTGGACGAAAAATCCGCTGGCCGAGCGCATGTCGGACATCCGCTACTACATGAACGACCCGGAAGTGCGCAAACTCTCGTGGCAAAGCCGCTTGAACAACCCGGCGTATCAGGCAAAGCCCAACAATGGTCACCGCGCGCTGGCAGATCTTGAGAAGCGCGGCAAGCTGCATGCATTGATTACACAAAATGTCGATGGCCTGCATCAAAAAGCCGGTGTGCCCGCTGAGAAAGTGATTGAGGTTCACGGCAATCTGCATCGCGCGATGTGCATGTCGTGCGGCTGGCGCGACGACATGCAGGTGGTGTTCGAGCGCCTGCACGCGGGCGAGGAAGACCCGGCGTGCACCGAATGCGGCGGCATCCTCAAAAGCGACACCATTTCTTTCGGCCAGGCGCTGATCCCCGAAGTCATCGACCGCGCGCTGCAGGTGGCGCGCGAAGCGGACGTACTGATCGCGGTGGGCAGCACGTTGCAGGTGTATCCGGTCGCGGGCGCGGTGCCGCTCGCCAAACGCGCGGGGGCGAAGCTGGTGATTCTGAATGCGCAAGCCACGCAGTTCGACGATATTGCCGACGCAGTGCTCAACACTTCAATTGGCGAAGCGTTGCCGTTCTTGTGCGGCGCATGAAATTATTCAATTAAAACAAATACTTATGGAGATTCAAATGAAAGTCTACCTAGGCACGATTTCGGGCAATTCCTACAAGCTGCGCATTTTGCTGGGGCTCTTAAAAGTGCCGCACGAAGTCGTCATCATTGATTTGAAAAACAAGCAGCACAAAAGCGCGGAGTTTCTGAAAATCAATCCGCGCGGCGAAGTACCTGCGCTTGAAGATGGCGGCAAGGTATTTTGGGATTCGGCTGCGTGTCTGGTTTACATTGCGCGCAAGCATGGCGGTGAGCAGTGGCTGCCCACGGATGCAGCAGGTTTGGCTGAAGTCATGCAGTGGATGGCGCTCGCCGCCACCGAGATTCAATGCGGCTTTCAGTATGCGCGGCGTGGCGTGCTGCAAGGCCGCTGGACGCTGGGCCCGCTCGAAGACGGGCAGGCCTTCGGCCGGGTCGCGCTTGATGTGATGGAAAAGCATTTGCAGAAAAACGACTGGCTGGCGATGGGCCGGCCGACCATCGCCGAGCCGGCGTGTTTTCCGTACATCGAAACGGCGCCCGAAGCGAAAGTCGCGCTGGAGCCTTACCCGGCGGTGATCAAGTGGATGGAGCGCTGCAAGAAATTGCCGGGATGGGTGGAGCGGTAAAAACCCGATTTCACGTGAACGGTGATTGCGTTGACTGAAGAGTTTGCTTTGACCGAAAAATTTGGAACACCAAGCCGTCATTCCCGCGCAGGCGGGAATCCATACGATGACTGCGATACACGTGTGTTATGGGTTCCCGCCTGCGCGGGAACGACAGGGGTAATGAAGTGGGCAACGTTAGTGTTGCTGATATCGTGTATGGGGCTTGCCCAAGCCCAAACCTACCCCACCCGCCCCATCCGCATGGTCGTCCCGCAACCCGCGGGCGGCACCATGGACACGGTGATGCGAGCGCTGGGCGAACAATTGTCGCGGCAGATGGGCCAGCAGTTTGTGATCGACAACCGGGGCGGTGCGAACGGATTGATCGCCGGTGAGCTGGTGGCGAAAAGCGCCCCCGATGGCTACACCATGATCTACACCTCGAACTCGCTCGCCAACAACCAGCTGGTGATGGAAAAGCCGCCGTTCGACATGCTGCGCGATTACGCACCGGTGACGCTGGTGGTGCGCTCCGGCGGTTACAACGTGGTCATCCACCCACAGGTGCCGGCACAGACATTCAAGGAGCTGCTTGAGTTGTCTCGCAGCGGCCGCGCGCAAATTCACTATGGCTCCGGCGGCGTGGGTAACAGCCAGCATTTGCTGGGTGAGCTCATCAACAAGCGTGCCGGCGCGAAGTTCGTGCATGTACCTTACAAGGGGCTGGCGCCGGTGATCACCGCAGTGATTAGCAACGAAATACAACTCGCGTTCGCCTCCGCGTTAACCGTGGTGCAACACATCAAGGGCGGTCGCCTGCGCGCGCTCGCCACCAGTGGCGCGAAGCGCTGGCAAGGCCTGCCCGACGTGCCAACATTGTCTGAAGCCGGCATGCCGGGCTTTGTCTATGACCCGGCGTGGCACGCGATGTTCGCGCCCGCCGCCCCGCCGCGCGTGATCGTCGAGCGAATGCACGCCGAAGTGGTAAAGGCGCTAACCAGCCCCAGAATGCGCGAGACCATGGAGCTTGGCGGCCACACGCCCATTGGCAGTACGCCGTCGGAGTTCCGCCAATTTCTTGAAGGCTATCTCAAGGAGATGGCGCTGCTGGCAAAGGAAACTGGCGTTAAGCCGTTATAAAAATCAACACGACACGAGGACAACCCAATGAACCCGCGACTGACTGTAATGGCGACGCTACTGCTCACGCCCACCGCGCACTTGCACGCCCAGCAGTACCCCAGTAAACCCATACGCATGATCGTACCCTTCGTGCCCGGCGGCGCGACCGATTTGCTGGCGCGGCTGGTGGGCGCACGCTACAACGCGGCCTGGGGCCAGCCGGTGCTGGTGGAAAACCGCGCCGGCGCAGGCGGCAACATCGGCGCTGAAATTGTCGCCAAGGCCGCGCCCGACGGCTACACGCTGCTGATGAACAGCGCCTCGGCCACGGTCAACGTCACGCTGTATCCGAAAATGGCCTATGACCTCAAGCGCGATCTCGCGCCCATCACCATTGTCGCTTCCTCACCAATTGTGCTGGTGGTGCATCCATCGGTGCCCGCGCGCAACGTGACGGAATTGCTGAAGCTCGCCAAGTCACGCAAGGACACGCTGATCTATGGCTCCAACGGCACCGGCACCACCAGCCATCTGACGGGGGAGCTCCTGGCGCAAATGTCTGGCGTGAAATTCACGCACGTCGCCTACAAGGGCGCGGGCGCTTCCACGCTGGCGCTGATCAGCGGCGAAACCGAGATCGGCTTTCCGGCGGTAACCAGCGCGCGGCCGCACGTGGCCACCGGCAAAATGCGCGCGCTCGCCATCACCACCAAGCGCAAGTCTTCCGTGTTCCCGGAACTGCCGACACTCGATTCGATGTATGCGGGCTTTGACATCGACAACTGGTTTGCGCTGTGGGCGCCCACAGGCACACCACAGACTATTCTCAGCCAGTTGCACGCCGAAGCATTGAAGAGCCTGCAATCCCAGGACATGAAAAATTTCATGCAGCGCGAAGGCGCAGAGCCGGTAGGTAACAGTCAGGCCGACTTCGCAGCGCACATCAATCGCGAAATCGAGAAGTACGCGCGCATTATCAAGCTGTCCGGCGCGAAGGTAGACGGTTAAAAAATTACCTTACGAAAAGTGAAGAAAAACAAATACTTACGTTATATTGCCGCGCTGGCACTTTCGATTGCTGCGTCCGCCACCGTGGCGCAGCAAGGCTCACAATACGACCTGCTGCTGCGTAACGCACGCATTGTCGACGGCACCGGCGCGCCGTGGTTTCGCGGTGACGTCGCCATAAAGGGTGACGGTATTGCGCGCATCGCATCATCCATCAACGAACCCGCCGTGCGCGTGATCGATGTCAAGGGTGCGGTGGTGGCGCCGGGATTCGTCGACATTCACACGCACGCGATACGCGGCATTTTTCAGGCGCCGACGGCAGACAACTACATTCGTCAAGGCGTGACCACGCTGCTGGAAGGCCCCGATGGCGGCTCGCCGGTGCCGTTAAAACCGTTTCTCGACAAACTCGACGCCACGCCAAAGTCGATCAACATCGGCACCTTCATCGGACAGGGTTCCGTGCGCCAGCGCGTGTTGGGTCTGGCGAATCGCGAAGCGACGGCGGATGAACTGAATCAAATGCGCGCGCTGGTGCGGCAAGGCATGCTGGATGGCGCATTCGGCTTGAGCACCGGTTTGTTTTACGTGCCCGGCCGTTTTACGCCGCTGGCGGAAGTGGCCGAGTTGCAAAAAGTGGTGGCTCAAATGGGCGGTGGCGTGCACACCTCGCACATGCGTGACGAAGCGCGCGGCGTTGCTGACAGCGTGCGCGAAACCATCGCCATCGGCGAGCAGGGCCGCGTGCCCACGCATGTGTCGCATCACAAAATGATCGGCAAGGCCAACTGGGGCCGCAGCACCGAGACCCTGAAGTTGATCGACGAAGCCCGTGCGCGCGGCGTCGATGTCACGGCGGATTTGTATCCCTACACCGCTTCGGCTACCTCGATACAGGGCGCGCTGATGCCGGCATGGTCGCTCGAAGGCGGCCGCGCGGAAATGTTAAAGCGCCTCGCCAATACGGCGACGCGCGCAAAAGTGAAAACGGAAATCGCTGATCTCATCCGCAACGAACGCGGCGGCGGTGATCCGCGCAACGTGGTGACTTCCACCTGCCCGTTCGACATGTCGCTTGCGGGCAAAAACCTTGCAGAGATCGCCCAACTGCGCGGCATGGAATCCACGCCGGAAAACGCCGCCGAAGTGGTGATGTGGCTGGAAGAACAGGGCGGCTGCCGCGGCGTGTTTCACGCGGCCAGCGAGGAAGACGTGGTGCGCGTGATGCGCCATCCGGCGGTGATGATCGCCTCCGACGGCGAAGTGCCGGTGTTCGGCCTCGCCGTGCCACACCCCAGAAGTTACGGCACCTTCGCGCGCGTTCTGGGCGTATACGTGCGCGAAAAAAGCGTTCTGTCACTGGAAGAAGCCGTGCGTAAAATGTCCGCCATGCCCGCCGCGCGCGTGGGCTTGAGCGACCGCGGGCTGCTGCGGCCCGGCATGAAAGCCGACATTGTGGTATTCGACCCCGCCACCGTGCGCGACGCCGCAACCTTTGAAAAGCCGCACCAATATGCGGAAGGCTTTGCACAGGTCATCGTCAACGGCCAGGTGGTGTTTGAAAACGGCGCGATGACGGCGGCGCGGCCGGGGCGCACGCTGTATGGGCCGGCACGTTGGATGTCTAGTTCCGGCCGCTGAACGCGCAACCGTGGCGCTGTAAGTTACGCCGTTTAGCCACGACTGAACCTTGATGCCGCACTGGAAGGCATAACCGACAAGGAGCAAACATGACCACGACCGGCGCCAGCGATCCATCCGCACCAGCTTCCGGACACGCGTCACGCCCCTTCGATTACGCTGGCCAGGTGGTGCTGGTGCTGCAGGGCGGCGGCGCGCTCGGCGCCTATCAAGCCGGTGTATACGAGGCCCTGCACGAAGCAGGCATCGAGCCGGACTGGGTGATCGGCACCTCGATCGGCGCGATCAACGGCGCCATTATCGCCGGCAATGCGCCCGGTGAGCGGCTCGCGCGGCTGAAACAGTTTTGGGAAATGGTGCAGGGCACACACGGCAGCTTTGCTTTCGGTGTACCCGGCGGCTTGGGCGTGGGCGGCGTCTTTAAAGGTTGGAGCACCGCCGCCATACCAGCCGCCACGGCGCTGGCAAACCTGAACACCTTTACACGCGGCGTCTCCGGCTTTTTTAAACCCAACCCGTGGGCGGCATGGGGCATGCATGCGGCGCTGGGCGTGGATCAAGCGGGTTTTTACAGCACGGCGCCGCTGCGCAAAACGCTGGGGGAGCTGGTCGATTTCGACGCCATCAACGCCAAGCGCATGCGCCTCACGCTGGGCGCGGTCAATGTCAGCAGCGGCGACATGCGTTACTTCGACAGCCGCGACGAAACGCTTGGCCCCGAACATGTGATGGCCTCCGGTGCGCTGCCGCCGGCGTTTCCGGCGGTGCGCATTGGCGGCGCGTCCTATTGGGATGGCGGCATTTATTCCAACACGCCCATCGAAGCCGTGCTCGACGACAAACCACGCCGAGACTCGCTGATTTTCTCGGCGAACATGTGGCAACCGACAGATGCGGAGCCGGAAACACTGGCCAATGTGCTGGCCCGCCAGAAAGACATTCAATACGCGAGCCGCGCCAACAGCCATATCGCACGCCAGCAGCAGATACACCGGCTGCGCCACATCATTCGCGGTTTGGCGGCACACATCACACCAGAGGAGCGCGGCAATCCGGCCGTACGCGAGCTGCTGGCCTACGGCTGTGCCACGGTGATGCATGTGGTGCCGCTGCTTGCGCCCAAAATCAAAGGCGAAGACCAAAGCAAGGACATCGATTTCACGCCAGCGGGCGTTCGTACGCGCTGGCGTGCGGGCTACGAGGACATGCAGCGCCGGCTTGACGAAGCCTGCTGGCAAAATGCGTTTGACGCCATCGACGGCGTGATCGTGCACGACGCGCCGGCACGGACGGGCGGCGCAACAGATTGACGCCGCGCGTTACCCGCGCGTTACACTACCGCCACCAAAACTCTCGTGAGGTGACGGCCATGCCGCCAGCGCTGTTCGCAATTCCGTTCTTACTCGCCCTGTTGCCTTCGGGGGCGCAAGCAGCAGAGCAAACCCCTGCTGCCTATCCCGTGCGCCCGCTGCGCATCGTCACCGGCTTTGCCGCTGGCGGCAACACCGACATCATTGCGCGTTCCATCGCGCAGAAGCTCACCGACCGCATGGGCCAGCAGGTAATTGTGGAGAATCGCCCTGGTGCAGGCAGCATGCTCGGCACGGAATACGTGGCGCGTGCGACACCCGACGGCTACACGATCCTGCTGGTCACCGGCGCGATGACGTCGCAAGCGG
This sequence comes from Betaproteobacteria bacterium, assembly GCA_900299145.1. GTDB lineage: Bacteria > Pseudomonadota > Gammaproteobacteria > Burkholderiales > SG8-41 > UBA5216. The sequence continues at coordinate 76,065 of OMIN01000127.1, forward strand.
CGGTCATGAAAAAGCTGCCGTTCGACGCCGCGCGCGATTTCGCTTACATCAGCAACGCGGTGACCTACCCCTTCGTGGTCGTGGTGAAGCCCGACGCGACCATGCAGAATGTCAGCGACCTCATCGCCATCGCAAAAAAATCACCGGGCAAACTGAATTACGCCTCGGTGGGCATCGGCTCGGTGTTTCATCTGGGCACGGAACTGTTCAATGCCATGGCGGGCGTGGACATGACGCATGTGCCGTTCAAGGGCGGCACGGAACACATGGTCGCGCTGATGGGCGGACGCATCGACGTGGTATTCGACACCTTGACCGGCGTGTTCCAGCATATACAGGCGGGGCGCATGCGCGCGCTGGCGGGGACTTCTGTTGAGCGTGCACCGTTGCTGCCCAACCTCCCCACCGTAGCGCAGACGCTGCCAGGCTATGATGTCACCTCGTTCTCAGGCTTTGGCGCACCGCGCGGCACGCCGCCGGAACGCATCACGCGGCTAAACCGCGAAATGCGCGCGGCGCTGAATGAGGCGGATATCCGCAAGCGTTTCGTCGAACTGGGCGGTGGCGTGCAATCGTCCACGCCGGAAGAATTCACGCGGCACGTGATGAATGAAATCGCCAAGTGGCGGAAGGTTGCGACCGAGAAGAAGATAGAAATTCAATAAAATCAGATAGTTAGGAATATCTGCGATTGGGCCAAATCAGTCTTCGCTGATACCTGGCTGCATTGTCACGCTTTCATTGCATTTCTTCTTAATGCAACCGCCCCACAATCGTATTGATATCCGCCACCGCCTGAAGATTTTTGATATCGGCGAAAGCCGCTTCTGCAGCGGCGGTTGAAATGCGCGGCGCCTGTTTGGCGCAATCGAGAAATTTGTCGTGCAGTTCGTCCCACGTCAGCGCGCGCGATGGGTGGCCTGGCGGCACGTCGATGCGGATTTGATCGCGGCGGCCATCCTTGAGTTTCACTTCGACTTCAACGAAGCCGCGGCTGCCGGAGCTTTTCTTGTCGAAATTCGGGTCATCCCCACGGCACGCGGGCGTTTCGTGCGTATCCACCTTGTCGTAGAGTGCGGCGATTTCGGGCCGGCGCACGGCTTCGTCGCTGAAGCTCCAAAGCGAAAATTTACCATCCAACACGGCTGCAGCCACGGCGTAGGGCATGCTGAATTTGCCTTCGAGGCCAGTCACCGGGCGCGGGTAAATCAGCACGTGCATTCCGCCGGGCGGCATGCGGCAGATCACCTTCTCGACGCTGTCGGCGTCAAAGCCCAGCCGTTCACGCAGCGTAAGCACGCCGTCCATACCGCGATGCGTGGCGTAGCAGCAGGGGAACTTCTTGATGGCGATGCCGGGGTCGCTGATGACGAAGGGTTTACCCAAACCGCTGGCGGTGATGTCCGGGTTGGAATCCGCCGTGCCATAGGTCGAAAAGAAGCCCGCCTTCGCTTCCATGATGTCGGGTGCGGCGGTGAAACCTGCTTGCGCGAGGCGAAATGCGGTGAGCGCACTACGCGCCGCCAGTCCCGTGTGCAACGGCTTGGTCATGGTGCCGAAGTTGCGCCGCAGGCCGCTCGCCATCGAACCGGCGATGCCCATGGCCTGCTGAATGGTGGCGGCATCCAGTTTGTAAAGTTTGCACAGCGAAGCCAGCCCCGAAAACAACGCCAGCGTACCGGTCGCGTGATAGCCGCGCTGATAGTGATCATTGGTCATGCCCACGCCGAGCTTGCCGCCGACTTCGACGCCGGTAATATAGGCTTCGATGAAATCCCTGCCACTTACTTTTGCCCCACTCGGGGAACCGTCGCTCGCCGCTATCAGCGCGGACAGAATCACCGCACTTGGGTGCGCGGGCATCATCGACAACACGTCGTCGTAATCCAGCGAGTGGCCGTAAGTGCCGTTGATCAGCGCGGCAGTTTCAGGCGACGCCGTGCGCCCGGTGCCTAGGATGGGCGATGCGCCTGATTCGCGCAGGCTTTCCAGATATTTTTGCAGTGGCTCGGCGACTTCGGAACTGACGCCAGCCAATATGACAGCGAACGTATCGGCGATCACCTTGGTGGCCTTCTCGCTGCTGCCCGCCGGGAAATCCGTTGCCCGCGTGTTGACGATAAAATCCGCGATGGTTGCCGTGGCGCCCATGATGCTCCTTCCATATTGTGTTGACGCACTCAGCAACGAGCTGCTGAATGACAATGAGAACGCCCATTTATTTTACCCGCGCGCACGATAGCCGCGAATAAATCACCAAAGAACCAGTAACAAGAAAACCCCAGGCGCCATGACACACACACCCGAAGCCCTGCCCTACGACCCGCTGCTGATCAATATTGCCGACTACGTCGACAGCTATGTCATTCAAAACGAGCGCGCCTTCGAAATCGCGCGCTACTGCCTCATCGACAGCATGGCGTGCGCGCTGGATGCGCTGGAACACGCCGTGTGCATGCGGCTGGTGGGGCCGCCGGCGCCGGGCGCGGAGATGAAAAACGGCGCGCGCGTGCCTGGCACGGGGTATCAGCTGGATCCGGTCACCGCCACGTTCAGCATCGGTGCCATGGTGCGCTGGACGGATTTCAGCGACACCTGGGTGGCGCCGCAAACCACGCATCCGTCCGACGACGTGGGTGCGATACTCGCGGTAGCAGATTACGTCAGCCGCGCCCGCGTGGCCGAAGGTAAGCCTCCGCTGACGCTGCGCACGGCGCTCGAAGCCATGATCAAGGCGCACGAAATTCAGGGGGTGCTGGGTTTGGGGCAAGGCTTGAACCCTTACGGCATCGATCATGTGCTGCTGGTAAAAATCGCTTGCGCGGCGGTGGCCGCTAAGTTGCTGGGCGGCACACGCGAGCAGATCATGGCGGCAACCTCGCTCGCATTTTTCGATCCGCCGCTGTGCGTGCATCGCTTCGGCTCCAACACCGGGCCACGCAAGAGCTGGGCGGCGGCCGAATGCGCGAGCAACGCCGTACGTCTGGCGCTGATGGCGGTAAAGGGCGAACCCGGTTATCCGCAGGTGCTGAGCCACCCGAAGTGGGGCTTTAACAAAACGCGCATGAATGGCGCGGAATTCAAACGCGGCGGCGAGTTCGGCGCGTTGGTGATGGAAAACGTGATTTTTAAAATCATGGGGCCGGTGGTAATCCATGCGCAGTCGTCGATTGAATGCGCGCTGGCGGTATCGCCGCAGGTGCGCGAGCGGTTGGATCAAATCGCGGCAATTAAATTGTTCACGCATCAGCGCACACTGGAAACCATCGACAAAAAAGGCCCGCTGCGCAACCCGGCCGATCGCGATCATTGTTTGCAATACGCCATCGCGGTATCGCTGCTGCGTGGCCGGCTCACCGCTGCTGATTACGAAGATGATGTCGCCGCCGATCCGCGTATCGACCAACTGCGTGCGCTGATGACCGTTGAAGAAACCCCCGCCTATACCGCGCGGTACAACGACAAGACAATCCGCGCCAACCCGAACGGCATCGAAGTCGTGTTCAAGGATGGCAGCGGAACCGGACTGGTGGAGCGTGAAAATCCGGCCGGGCACCCGTTGCGGCGCACAGAAGGAATACCTTTATTAATCAATAAGTTAACGCATAGACTCGAACGCTATTATTCGCCCGAACAACGGCAGCGCATACTGGATCTGTGTCTGGATCACGCGAAGTTTCAGCAAGCAAGCGTGCCGGAATTCACGGATCGTTTTGCGCGCTGACGGGTTTGTTCAAGACAAGCGAGACATTGGAAGTATGGCAATCGGAAAACAGTACACCTCCCACCGTCATTCCAGCGAAAGCTGGAATCCAGGTCGTAACCCTATCCGCAGGATCAAATTTCAGACGCTTCGCGTATCAACACACACTGGATTCCAGCTTTAGCTGGAATGACGAGTAGTATGGAAAGTTCAGTATCAATCTCGAATTTTTCCGCCACCAAAATGAATTTCAACAACAACGACAACGGTACATTTCGACCATGACCAAAGTAAACGGATGGGGACTCATCGGCACCGGCAGAATCGCGGACGACCGCGTGCTGCCGGCCATCAACGCGTATGAAGGCAATCGCCTCATCGGCGTGGTCAGCCGCTCGCAGGAGCGCGCCAACACCTTCGCCAAAAAATTCAACGCGAAACATGCTTACACCAGCTACGACGATCTGCTGAAAAACCCCGAAGTCACCGTCATAGCCATCCACACGCCGAATTCACAACACGCCGAGCAGGCCATCGCCGCCGCACGTGCCGGCAAGCATGTGTTTTGCGACAAGCCCATGGCCACCAGCGCGGTGGACGCCGAGCGCATCGTACGCGAATGCGAAAAAGCCGGCGTCACACTCGGTGTGAATTTTCATAACCGGCAGATGCCGTGTTTCATTGAGACGCGGCGTGTCGTGCAAAGCGGCGAAATCGGCAAGGTGCTGATGGTGCAACTGGAAGCCAGCGCGGGCGTGGGCGCGGCGAGCGTGGCCGCCACCTGGCGGCAGGATCCAGCGCAGGCGGGCCTCGGCACCAGCATGAATGTCGGCACGCACGTTTACGACATCCTGCGTTTTATCCTCGGCTCGGAAATCGTGCAGGTGTCGGCCATGTTCGACACCGCGCCGCACGTGATGGAAACTACTTCACTCACCACCTTCCGCTTTGCCAATGGCGCACTGGCGCAGGTAAACGTCAATCAGTCCACGCCCAACCCGCACAACGATTTTGTGATCTACGGCAGCAAGGGCCGTATCACTGGCCGGGGCCTGACACGCAGCCGCGAGGGCGGCGAAATGCACGTGCATTTGAATGACGGAACGACGCGCTCACAAAAATACCCCGCGATCAACGCGCATGAAGCGTGTGTGGTCGATTTCAGCAAAGCACTGCTTGAAGGCCAGGTGCCGGCGGCGACTGGCTTTGACGGGTTACGCAGCGTGCAACTTACCGATGCGATGGGTAAGTCGGCTTGGGAAGGGGTGCATGTGCGGTTAGCGGGATAGGTCAGCACGCATTCGAGCTACGCAGATGCCTTCACCACAGTTCATTTTAAACAGTTATTTTCGCCCGCTAAGGAGCCTTCCTTGTTGGCTAGTAACGGCTGAGTATGGTTCGTGGATTAGTCTTCACTTTGGCGAACCTCGCCTGCGCATTCGCGAGGGCACTCCCAATGCACCGTTGCGCTCGATGCGACAACGAGCAGTTTTTGTTGAGGGCGATTTCCTGATTTGGATAGAGATGGGAGAGTGGGAACTATTCCAAGACAAGAAACTAGCCTTTCATTCGGAACAACGACGTGCATACTTGCGGCGCGCTGCCACAAATCTTGATGGGCAGCAGATCAAACAAGTTGAGGTAGTAGCGAAAAAGCGTGAAACGCACTTCACTTTTGACTTTGGCTCGGAGCTAATCGTAAGACCTACGGCGGAAGCAAAACCGGAAGAACCTTTATGGCATGTGTACGGTAAGCACAGATGTCTCTCGATGCTTGCCAACGGAAATCTTGAATACGGGCCATCGCGGAATAAAATATTGAAGCGTATTCGAGCGGGTAATTATTCGTTTACAGCGAAACTGAATAACGCGGTTGACCCGCACTCCGTAGGGCGCCAATAAGCGAAGCCCATTGCGCCGCATGTCTTACCTGGTGGTCCTCATACGGCGCATTGCCCTTCGGTTAATGCGCCCTACAAAACCTCATGCAAACATCATGTAAGTATTTGTTTTTATTAAGTAATTTATACCACCTCAAAGCACATTTGACCCTGCTGCTTGCTTCGCCGCTCTACGCTGATCGCACACTCACCGCGCCCGCAACCGCTCCCTGTCATACCCCGCCACCCGCTTATATCGCTCCGACAGCGCCGCGATTTCCTCGCGGCTGATTACGTCATCAATGTTCTTGAACGGCTTGTCGCCGGTGCGCTTGTACACTTCGTGCAGGATGGCGTCGGGCGGGGCGCTGCGGTTGGCGAGCACCACGTCACGCGTGGCGGGCAGGCGTTTGGCTTCATAGGCGGCGAGTGCGGCCAGCGGATCGCGATTCTGTTGTAAGGCTACCGCCAGTGTCGTGGCATCCAGTATGGATTGCGCCGCGCCATTGGCGCCGCGCGGATACATCGGGTGAGCGGCATCGCCCAAGAGCGTCACACGCCCGTGGTTCCAGCGCGGCAGCGGGTCCTGATCGACCATCGGGTATTCGAGGATGGCGTCGGCGCTGCGGATGAAATGCGGCACGTCGAGCCAGTCAAAGTGCCAGTCGGCCACCGTGTGAATGAAATCGTCAAGGTTGCCGGGGCGGTTCCAGTCGTTCTTGGCGTATTCAGGTGTTTCGATATCGATCACCCAGTTGACGAGCTGGCGGCCTTCGGCGTCGATGGCATTGCGGATCGGATACAGCAGCAGCTTTGCCGGCTGGTGCCAGCCGATGCGCACCATGCTGGCGCCTGAAAGCATGGGCTTCCAGCGCGTCACGCCGCGCCACATGTTGATGCCGGAATATTTGGGCGGGCCTTCGTTCGGGTAAAACTGTTTGCGCACGGTGGAGTGAATGCCCTCGGCGCTGACCACGATGTCGCCGGTTTGTGGCGGCAGCGCTTCGCCGGTCGTCGATGACACAAAGTGCGCGATGCCCTTGCCCGCTCGGTCAGTCTCCACGCCGGTGCAGCGCGCGTCGGTCGTCAGGCAGTGGCTGCCCGCGCGCTCGATAAACGCGTGTAGCAGCGCCATCTGTAAATCGCCGCGGTGGATGGAAAACTGCGGCACGTCGTAGCCGGCATGCAAACCCGCAGGTTCACTGTAAATGTATTGCCCGTAACGGTTGTAGAAGCAGTACTCGCGCGTGATGACCGCGACCCTGCGCAGCGCGTCTTCGAGGCCCAGCGCGATCAATTCGCGCGAGGCGTGCGGCAATATGTTGATGCCCACGCCCAAGGGTTTGAGTTCCCGCGCGGATTCGAAGATCTTGCAGGCGATGCCCGCGCGGTGCAGCGCAAGCCCCAGGGTGAGGCCGCCGATGCCGGCGCCGATAATCAAGACTTCCAAGGTTGCTCCCCGTCGATAAAACTATCGAAAACTAATCCGATCTGATTTTTGCCGCCGCCACCACGCGCGCCCAGAGCGTGAGTTCACTCTTGACCATCGCGCCAAATCGTTCCGGCGTGCCGCCCACTGCGTTCATGCCCTGCCGGGCAAGCGCTTCTCGCACGTCGGATTGTTGCAGCAGTGCGTTGAATTCGGCGTTGAGCCAGGCCACCACCCCCTGCGGCGTGGCTGCCGGGGCGAACAACCCGTACCATGTTTCTACCACCAGATTCGGCAACTTTTCCTCGATCATCGTCGGCACATCAGGGAACGCCGCCGCGCGCTTTTCACCCATCACCGCCAGCAGACGCACCTTGCCGGCACGGGCCTGCGGCAGGAGGGTTTGCATGCCCGCGACGGTCGCCTGCACATGCCCACCGATAAGATCCACCAGCGCGCCCGACGAGCCTTTGTACGGCACATGAACGATGCTGATGCCGGTTTCCAGCTTGATAAGTTCCACCGCCAGATGCTGCGGGCCGCCATTGCCGGGCGAGGAATACAGCAGTTGCCCCGCCCGCTGACGGGCAAGCTGTATAAAGCCTTGCATCGATTGCACCGGCAATTGCGGATGCACGGCAAAGGTCATTTCGCTGGCGGCAATCTGGATCACCGGCGCGAAGCTCGTTACCGGATCAAACGGCAGCTTGCCGGACAGCGCGGGCGTGGTACCGAATGAGGTGGCCGTCATCAGCAGCACATGGCCATCGGGTGCCGCCTTGGCGACGAAGTCGGCGCCGATGTTGCCGGTGGCGCCGGGCCGGTTGTCGGTGATCACGCCAACCTTCCAGCGATCTGCCAGACGCGGGCCGAACGCACGCGCAATCAAATCCGCGCCGGTACCGCTGGTATAGGGGACAACGATTTGCACATTGCGCTGCGGGTAGGTCTGAGCCTGCGCCGCGCCCACGGCGAACAAAATCAGCGTCGCGGCGAACCCTGTTAGCGTGGATTCACGCGCGGCGCTTAACCAGCGACTTTTCACAACCCGGCAGCTTCGAGATCAAGCCGCCTGCGCGTGCCCATAGGCAATATGCTGCGGGCCAATTTCGGCAATCGTGTTGCAGGAAATATTGGCAATGCCGCGGCTGATTTCGCCGCGATAAAGATCCAGAGCGCGTTTGGCACCGTCGTAGCCCGCCGCCGCCGTGCCGTAGAGCGTGCTTCTGCCGATCAGCACGAATTTGGCGCCGAGCGCGATGGCCTTCACCACGTCGCTGCCGCGCCGCACGCCGCTGTCAAACACAATGGTCGTCTTGTGGCCCACGGCCTTGGCGATTTCCGGCAGCACTTCTATCGGCGAAGGCGCGGCGTCGCAGTTGCGCCCGCCGTGGTTGGAAACAATAACGCCGTCAGCGCCATGTTCCACCGATTTCTCGCAATCATCCGGGTGCAGCAGGCCCTTCACCAGCAGCTTGCCGGGCCAGATGTCGCGCAGCGCTTTCAGATCATCCCAGTTGAGCGAATCACTGCGGGTTTCCTTGTTGCCGCCATAGGCCGTGGTGATCTTGCCCTTCAATTCGTCGGGGAAATTCACGCGTTCAGGCATGCCGCCATTGGCGATGTAACGCGCCAGCACGCCAAGCATCCAGCGCGGGTGCGAAATCACATCGAGCGTGTTCTTGCTGTTGTATTTGAACGGCACCGAGAAACCGTTGCGGCGATTGTATTCGCGGTTACCCGCCACTGCGCCGTCCACGGTCACCAGCAGCGCCTCAAAGCCCGCCGCCGACGCGCGCCGCACCAGTTGGTGCGACAGCTTGCGGTCGGCCCACATGTAAAGCTGCATCCACAGCGTGCCGCCGACATCACCGGCGATTTCTTCCATGCTGGTGATGGAGCCGGTAGCGAGCGAAAACGGCACGCCCGCGTCCCGTGCCGCGCGCGCGAGCTCCAGCTCGCCCTTGTACCACATCATGCCGGCAGCACCCGTGGGCGCGATGCCGATGGGCATCTTGTGCGTCTTGCCGAAGAGCGTGGTGTCGAGCTTGCGGTTGGAAACATCCACCAGCATGCGCGGCCGGAACTGTATCCGCTCGAACGCCTCGCGGTTGTTGCGCAGCGCGACTTCTTCTTCAGTGCCGCGGTCGACGAATTCAAATAGCCACTTGGGCAGGCGCGCCTTGGCCATGTCGCGCAGGTCGAAAATATTCTGTGCGTCTTCTACGTCTGGAAAAATCATGAATTGCTCCCTGAATTGCGTTTGGTCGATGTTTCTTGTCGCGGTTTTTAATGGCAATTTACGCCGGCAGACTACGCCGTGGGCGGATGACGCCCGATTGTGCCATACCTCAAGACCGCTCCGCTCCAACCGGCTGAGTCGTCATGATTGTCATAACAGCTCGATCAGCGCTTTCGCCAGCGCCAGCGCCAGCAGCGTGTAACCCGCCGCCAGCAGATCGTCGAACATTACGCCGAATCCGTTTTTCAGCGTGCGGTCAAAATGCCGGATCGGCGGTGGCTTCACAATATCAAACAACCGAAACAGCGCGAACGCCGCAACCTGCCACAGCCAGCCGGCGGGCGTAAACATCAACACCAGCATGAACGCCACGGTCTCGTCCCACACCATGCCGCCGTGGTCGGCCACGCCCAGCGCCGCACCGGTGCGCTGGCACGCCCAGGCGCCCAACAAAAAAATCCCAATTAAAACAGATAGTTGCGTAACACCATCCGAAGTGGCGTTGAGCACCCAGTACAGCGGAAACGCCAGCAGCGTGCCAAACGTCCCCGGCGCAAAAGGTGCAAGGCCGGTGCCGCCGGCGAAAGCCACGAAGTGCGCCGGGTGCGCGTAAACGAATTGCCGGGTGGGCCTCCTTGCAGACCGCGGCACGGCATCAGCCAAAGTGATCAAACCCGCGATGCGTGATGTTAAGCGGCATGCCTTGTGCATCCACAACCGCGACGGTGGTTGCACCGGCGGGCGTGTGCACGATGCGCCCGATGCGTGTAACGCGTGTTCGCGAACGCTGACCCGCGAGCGCCACCGCTGCGCGCCGTGACGGTGGTGCAGTGAAACACAGTTCGTAGTCATCGCCGCCCGCAAGCAATGCCCCCTGCACGGCACGATGCGCGGCGCGATCGGCCACCAACGCGCGCATGAGTGGTGATCGTGGCAGCGCGTCGAATTGAACCACTGCCGCCACATGGGAGCGCTCGCAAATGTGGCCAAGATCGGCGAGCAAGCCATCAGAAACATCAAGGGCGCTGTGCGCGACACCGCGCAATGCTGTACCGAGGGTAACGCGCGGCGTGGGTGTATCAAGCCGCCGCGACATCCCCGTAAGCATTTGTTTTTTAAGAATAATTTTTGCATTGCGCGCGGCAACGGCCAGCGCCGCATCGCCCAGCGTCCCCGACACCCAGATGTCGTCGCCCGCGCGTGCGCCATCGCGCCGCAGCGCCTTCGCGGCCGGCACTTCGCCCATGATCTGCACGCACAAGTTAAGCGGCCCGCGCGTGGTGTCACCACCGATGAGATCGACACCGTGGGCACGCGCCAGGCGCATGAAGCCGCGCGAAAATGCGGCGAGCCATGCGTCGTCCAGTTTGGGCAAAGCCAGCGCCAGCGTGGCCCAGCGTGGCGTGGCGCCCATCGCCGCAAGGTCGGAAAGATTCACCGCCAGCGTTTTATGGCCGAGCGCTTGCGGATCGGCGCCTTTGAAAAAATGCCGGCCTTCGACCAGCATGTCCGCCGAAATCGCCAGCACGTGCCCGCGCCGGGGCTGGATCAACGCCGCGTCGTCACCCACGCCCAGCAGCGTGTGCCGGGTGCGATGCGTGAAGTGGCGGGCGATCAGGCTGAATTCGGGGGTCATCGCGCCTGACGCAAGTTGCGCTTGTTATTTTTGCTGCGCGGCCAGCGCCTTGCGCTGTTCTTCGAGCTTGGCCTGATCGGCCGCCCATTTCTTTTTGATCAACACCGGCATCCAGAAATCCAGCGCGGCGAAACCCAGAAAAAACAGCACAATCATCTGGAATTTGTCGTCCGGGATGAAACCGCGGGCAAAAAACAGCACGTAGCAGCCGATCAGCAGATTCACCACGCCGGCCGCGTAAAAAAGATAAATACGTTTCTTGATTCGGTCATCCATGTCTTGCTCCATCGCGCCCCGCCGTGGTCAGGCGCCCATGCCGTATTTTATCGAACGGCGCTGGCTGCATTCGCCTCGCGTGCCGCGCGTGCCGCCGCGACTTCGGGCGCGCGCAACGCCGCCGCCAGTTTGTCGAGCACGCCGTTGACGTACTTGTGGCCATCGGCGCCGCCGAAGGCTTTGGCCAGTTCGACCGCCTCATTGATAACCACACGGTACGGCACCTCCGGGTGCCGCGAAAATTCGCAGCCGGCAATCATCAGCACGGCGCGCTCCACCGGAGACACCTGATCCAGCGGCCGGTCCAGGCACGGCACGAGCGCGCTTTCAATCGTGCCGGCGTCGTGAATAGCACCTTCGAGCAGATCGCGAAAATACAGCGCGTCGCATTTGTCGAAGCCGCGAAACAGTACGATGTCCTGCGCAATTTCGGCCGGCGTATGACGCGCCAGCAGCCAGCGATACAACCCTTGCAGTGCAAATTCGCGCGCTCGATAACGGGACGTCTTCACGCGCCATGCCTCACAGAACAGAATACACGTAAATATTTGATTTTGTTCACTTAATTTTACGAAGCAAATTCACCATTTCCACTGCGGCCAGCGCGCAATCCGCCCCTTTTTGCGCCATGCGCGCGAGCGCCTGATCGTCGTCTTCGGTGGTGAGGATGCCGTTGGCGATGGGTATGCCGGTGTCGAGCTGCACGCGCGTGATGCCTGCGCAGGATTCGTTCGACACGATTTCAAAGTGATATGTCTCGCCGCGAATTACGGCGCCCAGCGCGATCAGCGCGTCGTAGTCCTCCGACAGTGCCATGCTTTGCAGCACCAGTGGAATTTCCAGTGCACCCGGCACCGTGACCACCGTGATGTCCCCGGCGTCGACGCCGTAGCCCAACAGCGCCTTGTTGCAACTGGCGAGCAAACCGTCGCCGATATTCTGGTTAAAACGGCCCACCACGATGCCGATGTGCAGACCGGCCCCCTGGTGATTGGGTTCAATTTTGGTCATATTCTCTAGATTCTTCAAAGGCGTTAACGCATGTTCTCCGGCTACCCCTGCTGAGGCGGCTGCTCATAACCCGTCACCTCCAGATCAAAACCCGCCATGCTGGGCATACGGCGCGGCAGCGCCATCAGGCGCATTTTTTTCACGCCCAGATCGCGCAGGATTTGTGCGCCGATGCCGTAGTTACGCAAGGTGATTTTTTGCGGGGCGCGATCTGCGCTGGGCGGACGGGCACGCGCGAGCAATTCTTCCGCCGTTTCCTGACGGTGCAGCAGCAACAGCACGCCACAGCCAGCTTTGGCAATAGCCGCCAGCGCGTCATTGCAGTTCCACGAGTGCGTGGTGCTGCGGGCATCCAGCAGATCGATCACTGACACCGGCTCGTGCACACGTACCAGCGCTTCCCTGGTGGCTTCGATCTTGCCGCGCACCAGCGCGAGATGTGTTTCGCGGCCGATGCGGTCGCTGTAGGCGTACAGCTGAAATTCGCCATGGACGGTTTCAATGCTGCGCTCGGCCGCGCGCACCACCAGCGACTCGGTGCGCCCGCGATGCTGAATGAGATCCGTGATGGTGCCGATTTTCAGGCCATGCTTCGCGGCAAACGGAATCAGATCGGGCAGCCGTGCCATCTCGCCGTCATCCTTCAGAATTTCGCAAATCCCCGCCGCCGGCTGCAAGCCCGCGAGCCGCGCCAGGTCGCAACCGGCTTCGGTATGGCCCGCGCGCACCAATACACCGCCTTCCTGCGCCATCAACGGGAAAATATGTCCGGGCTGAACGAGATCCCTTGAACTGGCATCGGGCCGTATCGCCGCACGCACGGTGGTGGCGCGGTCTGCCGCTGAAATGCCGGTGGTAACGCCCTCGGCCGCCTCGATCGACACTGTAAAGTTGGTACCCATTGGCGAACGATTGTTCGACACCATCAATGGCAGATTCAACTGGCGGCAACGGTCTTCGGTGAGCGTCAGGCAAATCAGCCCGCGCCCGTAACGCGCCATGAAATTGATGGCTTCAGCAGTGGCGTGCTCGGCGGCGATCAGCAGATCGCCTTCGTTCTCCCGGTCTTCTTCATCGACCAGCACCACCATGCGCCCGGCGCGAATATCGGCGATTATTTCAGCGGGAGAACTGATTGACACGGCTGCCGCGGGTGAATTCATGACTGTGCTCCGAATGTATTGAGCCGCTCGACGTAGCGCGCCACGGTGTCGGCCTCAAGATTGACGCGCGCGCCCGCCGCCAGCACACCCAGGTTGGTGGCCGTCAGCGTGTGCGGGATGATGTTCACTGAAAACTGATTCTGTTTGACTTCGTTCACGGTAAGACTCACGCCGTTGATGGCGATCGATCCTTTAACGGCAATATAACGCGCCACTTCAGGCGGCGCTTCAAACATCAGCACACGGTTGTCGCCGGCGGGCCGCGCGCTCACCAATGCGCCGACTCCATCCACATGCCCGCTCACCAGATGCCCGCCGAGGCGGTCACCCAGGCACAGCGCGCGCTCCAGATTCCCCCGCGCCCCGACGGTGAAACCTGCCGTGCAGCGCAGGGTCTCCGCCGACACGTCCGCCGAAAACCCCACACGGGAAATCTCCACCGCGGTCAGGCAAACACCGTCAACCGCGATGCTTTCGCCGATTTGGCCATCGCTCAGATTCAAATCCCCGGCAGCCACGGCAATGCGCACGCCACCAGCCGTCGGCGTAACCGATGCAATGTTGCCCACTGCCGTCACAATTCCCGTGAACATTATACCTGCCCCGCGCCAACCGCATTCACCACCCGCGCCAGCACGCGAATGTCCGTACCGACGCGACACACGTCGGTGAAGTCGAGCTTGCGTTGTTCACAGAGCGATTTCAGTTCCGGCAGATTGAACATGCCATGTGCAGCCTCACCCATCAAACTGGGCGCGAGATAAATCAGCAATTCGTCCACCAACCCTTCATTCAGCAATGAGCCATTCAATTTGTAACCGGCTTCGGCGTGCACTTCATTCATGCCACGCCGCCCCAGCTCTCTCAACAAATCCGCCAATTCCACCTTGCCCGACGCGTTGGGCAGCACCACCACTTCGGCGCCACGAGCCTCCAGCGCCCTTCGCGGTGCGCCGGCGTCCACTGCCGCCGCAATCAACGTGACCGGGCCCAGCACTTTCGCGTCGAGCGGCGTTTCAAGCCGGCTGTCGACCACCACCCGCACGGGCTGGCGCGGTGTTTCCACGTCGCGCACGGTCAGTTGCGGATTATCGTCTTTTACGGTACCGATGCCCGTCAAAATCGCGCAAGCCCGCGCACGCCACGCGTGGCCGTCGCGGCGCGCATCCGGGCCGGTGATCCACTGGCTCTGGCCATTCAACAGAGCGGTTTTTCCATCGAGGCTTGCCGCCACCTTCATACGCAACCACGGCCGGCCGCGCGTCATGCGCGAAACGAAACCGATGTTAAGTTCATGTGCTTCGTTTTCCATCAAGCCGCAATCTACCGCGACGCCCGCCGCGCGCAACCGTGCCAGCCCCTGCCCCGCCACCAGCGGATTGGGATCCTCCATCGCCACGACGACTCGCGCCACACCAGCCTTGATCAGCGATTCGCAACACGGCGGCGTGCGACCGAAGTGCGCACACGGTTCGAGCGTGACATATGCAGTCGTGCCTCGCGCATCCATGCCCCGCTCGCTGGCCGCGCGTAATGCATGCACCTCCGCATGCGGCTCACCGGCGCGTTCGTGCCAACCTTCGCCTATCACCACGCCATCACGCGTTAGCACGCAACCTACGCGCGGATTGGGCGTCGTCGTATAAAGCCCGCGGCGCGCCAGCTCGAGCGCGTGCGCCATATGGGTAGAGTCTTCCGGCAGAAAATTCATGACGTCATGGCTGGATAGAGCGCGACTTGCTTGGCAAAAGCGCTCGCCGGCGGGTTACTTCTTTCCGACGCCGGGCTTTTGCACTTCCTTGATGGCATCCTGAAAATCGTCAATGCCCTGAAAGCTGCGATACACCGAGGCAAAGCGGATGTACGCCACCTGGTCCAGCCGGTGCAGCTCTCGCATCACCATTTCGCCGATGCGCCGCGCCGGCACTTCACGCTCGCCCAGCGCGAGAATGTTCTGCGTGATGGTGGCAATAGCCTCGTCCACCAGCGGTGTGGGCACCGGGCGCTTGTGCAGCGCGCGCATGAAGCCGGTACGCAGCTTTTCGAGATCAAATTCGGTGCGGCTGCCGTCCTGCTTTGCTACTTGCGGCATACGCAACTCCACCGTTTCATAGGTGGTAAACCGCTTATTGCACGACTCGCAGCGGCGGCGGCGGCGAATACTGTCACCCGCGTCGCTCAAGCGCGAATCAATCACCTGCGTCGATTCATGTTTGCAGAAGGGGCACTTCATTTGATCGTGAGGCGTGAGGGGTGAGGCGTGAGGCGTTTACCCGCGTCGTCGAATACCAAGTCACGCACCATAGACCGGGAACGCATCGCACAGCTTCTTGACTTCGCCCGCAACGCGCTGCAAATTCCGGTCATCGTTGGGCGCGTCGAGCACGTCGGCAATGAGATGCGCGACCTTCTCCGCTTCGAGTTCGCGAAATCCGCGCGTGGTCATCGCTGGTGAACCAACGCGGATACCACTGGTGACCGTGGGACGCTGCGGATCTTTCGGAATGGCATTCTTGTTGATGGTCATGCACGCCTTGCCGAGCGCGGTTTCGGCCTCCACGCCGGTGACGTGCTTGCTGCGCAAATCCACCAGGAACATGTGGCACTCGGTGCGGCCCGACACAATGCGAAGCCCGCGCTCGTGCAGCACCTTGGCCATCACGCGCGCGTTGTCGAGCACCTGATGCTGGTAGGTGCGAAACTCCGTGGTCAGCGCTTCCTGAAACGCCACCGCCTTGGCGGCAATTACGTGCATCAGCGGACCACCTTGGGTGCCGGGGAATACTGCGCTGTTCAGAATTTTTTCGTGCTTGGCATCGGCCAGTATCAGGCCACCACGCGGGCCGCGCAACGTTTTGTGCGTGGTACTGGTAACAAAATCGGCGATGCCCACCGGGCTGGGGTAGACTCCTGCTGCGATGAGCCCGGCGTAATGCGCTACATCCGCCATCAGCAACGCGCCGCATTTGTCGGCAATGGCGCGAAAACGCTTCCAGTCAAACTGCAATGAATACGCTGAAGCGCCGGTGACAATCATTTTGGGCTTGCGCACCATGGCAAGTTCTTCGACTTCGTCGTAATCGACTTCCTCGGTGTCCGGATTCAGGCCGTAAGTGGCAGCATCGAAATAACGCCCGCTGACGTTCACCGGTGAACCGTGTGTGAGATGTCCGCCGCTGTCAAGCGCCATGCCAAGGATCACGTCGCCCGGATGCAACACCGCCTTGAACACCGCAAAGTTCGCCTGCGCGCCGGAATGCGGCTGCACGTTGGCGTAGCCCGCGTGAAACAGCTTCTTCGCGCGGTCGATCGCCAGTTGCTCGGCAACGTCGACGAACTCACACCCACCGTAGTAACGCTTGCCCGGATATCCTTCCGCGTACTTGTTGGTCAGCACCGACCCCTGCGCCGCCAGCACACGCGGGCTGGCGTAGTTTTCCGAGGCGATCAGCTCAATGTGATCGTGCTGGCGCTGGCGTTCACTTTCTAGCGCCTGCCACAGTTGCGGATCAAGCGTGGCAATGGTGTCTTTGGAGGATGAGAACATAAGGAAATCACGCCATCTATGAGGGGACTAGTGCGTGGAGCCAGTGGGAAACCATGAGCACGCCGCACGCTTTAAAATTTCTCAGGGAAACCCGCGCCGCGCCGACGCCCTACTTGCCCGCCGGTTTGGGCGCGGGGCCACCGAGCGCCTTGATGACCTGCTCGGTAATGTCCACCGACTTGCCAGCAAATACCGCTTCCTGCACCACCAGATCAAGCTTTTGCGCCTCGGCAATTTTGTTGACGATGGCGGTGACATCCACGGAATACTTGCGCCGCTCCTCGGCCTTACGCCGCTCCAGATCATCCACGAATGCACGGCCCATTTGATCCAGCCGCTGCATCTGCGTCTGAAACTCGCGTTCTTTTAATTCGCGTTCGCGCCCCGCGGGCACACCGGGCAACTGCGCCTGTAAACCCTTGACCTTTGCCTCCATGCCGCGCACTTCGGCTTCGCGGCTGCTGAACTCTTTGCGCAAGGTTTCGGCAATGTCGTAGGCCCGCCGCGTGTCATTTTCCAACCGCCGGCCGTCGACGTAACCAATTTGCGCCGATTGCGCCAGCGCGGGCCACTGTACCTGCACCAACAGCACCAGCAAAAACACCAACCCCGTAACCTGCTGTTTCATTGTTAAACCTGACTGTCGAACCGCGTTTTTGCGGATGGAATAGGCATGTACGGTATCACATCCTGCCCTCCCATAGAATCCCGATTTTCGGCTGCTTTTGCTTCGATTTCCAGCGAACCGCGCGGATAACCCGGCCACACGCCCTCACGCAAGTACTGCCGCAAAAAACGCGTGACACCAAGGCGTTCATACTGCGCGACATGGGTCAGCTCATGCGCCAGCAAACGGCGATCATCCGCACAATCAGCGCGTAGCACAATGCCGTGACCCAGCGTCATGCCCGCAATGGCAGGCCGCATCCATCCCGCACGGCGCGCGAGACGGGCGGCAAACGCTGGCAGCGGCACGGGCACTTGCGGCGTCACCACAACACGCACACGACCGATATCCCGCACCCCCACGGATTGCGCCAATTTGCATTGGTCAGGTAACAACGCAACGCCGTTTGCCAGAATGGCGCGCTGCCGCCAGCAAACCCACGCCACCGCGCAACACCACGGCAGCAGCAGCGCCACGTCCAGCAGACCATTCAAAACACGCGTGAACGAGGCATTAAGCGAAACCAAAAAAAAACCAATAAAAACAGATACTTACGATACACCCCTGCGTCAGAACCGTCATCAATCGCCGGCGATGGTCATGCGGTCGATCAATATCGAGCCGCATTGGCGCGAGCCGTGCCGCAACACATCGTTGCCGATGGCTGCGATGCCGCGGTACATGTCCTTCAAGTTGCCAGCGATGGTGATTTCCTGCACGGGGTAAGCGATCTCGCCGTTCTCGACCCAGTAGCCTGCGGCACCTCGCGAATAATCGCCGGTAACCGGATTGACGCCCTGCCCCATGAGTTCGGTAACCAGCAGCCCGCGATGCAACTTTTTGAGCAGCGCGGCAAAGTCTTCACCGGTGTCATGCAGAATCAGATTGTGATTGCCGCCCGCGTTGCCGGTGGAGCGCATGCCCAGCTTGCGCGCCGAGTAGCTGCCGAGAAAATAGCCCTGCACCACGCCGTCTTGCACCACGTCACGCTTGCACGTGGCAACCCCCTCGGCATCGAACGCACCGCTGCCCAACCCCTTCAGCACGTGCGGCAGGTCGCTCATGCGCACGAGCGGCGCGAACACCGGCTTGCCCAGCGAATCCAGCAGGAAGGAAGATTTGCGATACAGGCTGCCACCGCTCACCGCCGATACAAAATGGCTCATCAGGCTGGACGCGACCGTCGCATCAAACAGCACCGGCGCCTGCGTGGTGGCAATTTTGCGCGCATCGAGCCGGCGCAATGCACGTTCCGCCGCGCGTTTGCCCACCGATTGCGGCGTCGCCAGATCAGCGGCATCGCGCGCGACGTCATACCAGTCGTCGCGCTGCATGCCATCGCGATCATCTTCTCCGTGGCCTGCAATCACCGCGCAGCTGTAGCTGTGGCGCGACGAGGGATAGCCGGCAAGAAATCCGTGCGTGTTGCCATAAGCGAAGTGCGATTCCTGCGTGGACACCGTGGCGCCTTCGGAATTTGTAATTTTCTTGTCCACCGCGAACGCCGCCTCTTCGCAGGCAGTGGCGAGTTCTATCGCGCGCTCCACCGGCAGCCCCCACGAATGCCACAGTTGCAGTTCGGGAAATTCCTTCGCCAGCAGATCCGCATCGGCGAGTCCCGCGCAATCGTCGGCGGCGGTAAAGCGCGCAATGGAAAGCGCCGCGTCGACCGTATCGCGCAGCGCCTTCGTTGAAAAATCCGACGTGCTGGCATGCCCGCGCTGACGCCCCAGATAGACGGATACGCCGATACCCTTGTCGCGGTTGTATTCGATGGTTTCCACTTCACCCAGCCGCACGGTGACGGTTTGACCATAGCCCTCGCTTACTTCGGCGTCGGCGGCAGTGGCGCCGCGTTCGCGGGCATAGGCGAGCACATCGCGCGTCAGCGACATCAGCGTGGCGCTGTCGTGGGTAAAGCCGGTTTTGGACATGGGCAAAAAACTTTCCTGGAAGACTTTTTGAATCGGTAATCCACTGCCGACGCAAGACATTGGCCGGAACAACGAAAAAGGGCGCTATCATAGCAGGTTGAATCCCTGTTGAATCCCTCCGCGAACCGCCATGGGTATTGTCGAAAACGCCGCGCCGGAAGAGCCTTCCTACAACGCCGCCGATGGCCCCAGCAAATCGCGCCGCAAGGCTGACGCGCACGCACTGCAGGCGCTGGGCGCCGAACTGGTGGCGCTCAATCGCAGCCAATTGGCGCAGATTGATTTGCCCGAAACGCTGCGCGAGGCGGTTGAGGCCGCGCAACGCATCACGGCGCATGGTGGCCGCCGCCGCCAACTGCAATACATCGGCAAACTCATGCGCAATGTCGACGCTGCGCCGATACGCGCAAAAATCGAGGGCTGGAAGTCGGTGTCGGTCGAGGAGACCGCGCGTCTGCATCTCATCGAGCGCTGGCGCGACCGGTTGATCGATGACGCGGAAGCCCTGCAAGACTTTGCCGCCGAATATCCGCGAGCGGATCTCCAGCAACTGCGCGCGCTGATTCGCAATGTGTCGCGCGAACGCGCGCAGAACCAGCCCCCCAAAAGCTATCGGGCGATATTCCAGCGGCTGCGCGATATAATTTCCCCGTAAACTTTACGAATGACGCACCATGAATGACGAACTATTGATCGGCCTGGTTTCCATCAGCGACCGCGCGTCGCAAGGGGTCTATGAAGATCAGGGCATCCCCGCGCTCAAAGACTGGTTCACGCAGGCGCTCACCTCGAAGTGGCGCATGGTGACACGGCTGATTCCCGACGAGCGCCCGCAAATTGAGGCCACGTTGAAGGAACTCGTCGACGGTGAAAAATGCCACCTTGTGCTTACCACCGGCGGCACCGGCCCTGCAATGCGCGACGTCACGCCGGAAGCCACGCTGGCTGTCGCCGACAAGGAAATGCCGGGCTTTGGCGAGCAAATGCGGCAGGTGAGCTTGAAGTTCGTGCCTACCGCGATACTGTCCCGGCAGGTCGCTGTGATACGCAAGCAAGCACTGATAATCAATCTGCCGGGCCAGCCCAAGGCCATCAAGGAAACGCTGGAAGGCCTGAAAGACGACACAGGCAAATCCGTGGTCAACGGCATCTTCGCCGCCGTACCGTATTGCATTGATCTCATCGGCGGACCGTACATCGAAACCAATGATGCCGTGGTCAAGGCGTTTCGGCCAAAGTCGGCGATTCGAAAATCGTGAAGCGTGAGAAGTGAGGCGTAGAGGCGCCTTACCTTCACCTGTCCACCTCACTCCTTACCCCTCACGCCTCACGCTCATGTTAGAAACCATCGAACTCGAAACCGGCCCCAATCCCTCGGCGGCTGTCATCTGGATGCACGGCCTGGGCGCGGATGGCAACGACTTCGTGCCCATCGTCAATGAACTGGATCTGTCGGGCGCACCGGCAATACGCTTTGTGTTTCCACATGCGCCGAAAATTCCGGTGACCATCAACAACGGCTACGTGATGCGCGCGTGGTACGACGTTTCTTTTGGTGATCTTGAAGGCAATACCAAACGCGCTGATGAAATGGGCGTGCGCCAATCGCAGGCTCAAATCGGCGAACTCATTGCCCGTGAACACGCAAGAAATATCCCCTTTAAAAACATAGTATTAGCGGGGTTCTCACAAGGCGGCGCCATTTCACTGCAAACCGGTTTGCGTTATCCGGAAACGCTTGCCGGTGTAATGGCGCTGTCAAGCTATCTGCCGTGTGCCGACAGTTTTGCCGCCGAAGCCGCGCCCGCCAATTCCCAAACGCCCGTGCTGATTGCGCATGGCACGCAAGACCCGGTGATACCGTATGCCATGGGTAAAGCGTCATACGATCGGCTGCTGGCCGCGGGCTACAAAGTCGAGTGGCGCGAATACCCGATGCCCCATTCAGTATGCCTTGAAGAAGTGCGCGACATCGGCGCGTGGCTGACCGCCGTACTAAAAAACTGCTAGCCGCGTGGCCTCATGCTGTTTTAGCGCCGCCTCAAACGATTTCCGTGACCTCGGACTTGAAGCGCACGCGGTCAAAGTCCGGGCCCGATTCAACCAGCCCCGACGGCATTACCATAAAGGTCTGCGCATCCACGGTGCGCGTCACTTCCAACGCATCGCGCAGGGTGAATGATTCCGGCCGCAGTAATATCTGCATGTAACCGCTGCGCGACGGCTTCGGATCCAGCATCACCACGTTATGCGGCGCGCCACGTTCGCCGGCCGGACCACAGGTACACATGGTGCCCGGCAAAATCGCGCGGCTGATGACCTGAATGCCGACCCGCCGCTGCCCGTGCACATCGGTCTCCACGCGGCGAACAATGCCCGCGCCCCATTGCGGATTTTCACTCTCCGGCAACAGCCCCAGCACAACGCCCACCTGCAACCATTCACCGCGGCGTTCCGGCACGATCATGCCGTAGCCTTCGGCGCTTGCGTTTTCGACCACCCAGGTTTCCTGGAGTCCCGTCCCGGGAGCACTGGCCGTCGCATCGACACCACCCGCGGTCAGCACGCCATCAAAACCATGCAGTACTTGCAGCGTGGACGCCACCTTGCGCCGCTCGGAGTCGCGCGCCGGCAGGTCTTTGTCCCAATTAAACGCGAGATGCAGCAACGTGTCGGTCACTTCGTCATTGCGCGTGCCTGCATTCAGATTCAATTGAGAAGGCAGCACGCCGGTTTCTTCAATCGTTTCCAGCGCTTTTTGCACTTCATCCAGCGCCGGCCCGGCGCCGAAATGAAAAAGCCGCGCATCACGTGGCGGCTGCGCCAGCATGCGTGCCGGCGACATGCCGCCGTTCAGATCAAAAAAGAAATTACAGCCCGGCTGCGGCTCGGATGACGACACAAACGAACGCGAATAATGGGCAATCGCCCGCTCCGCGATATTCTGGCGCACCGGTGACAAACCGCCGGTGGAAGACACGCCGAGCATCAGCGTACGCAAAAACTCCTGCCGCACCGTGCCCTTGCCATAGGCTCCGCCATAGATATCCACCACCTCATCCGCATAGCCGCCGGACTGCGCCTTGTCGTAAAGTTGCGCGACGGTTGTCCAGTAACTGTCTCCCACGTAGCCGTATCGCATCAGGATCCACTTGATTTGCATCACCTGCGCGCGCATCGCTCGTGCCACCCATTGCGGCATGTGCTTTGCCAACGCCGCGCTTTTGGTCTGCTTGGGATCAGTTGTCCGCTCGATGCAGGCAAGATACGCGTTGCCCAGCGCCGTCCAGTAACTCATGGCCGCCCGTGACAGGAGCCCTTCCTGGAATTTCGCCTGTGGCTTGAGCGCCAGATACTGGTCGATCAGGCGCAAGCTGTGACGCTTCAATCCGGCGTCGATCTGATCGACAACATCGTAACAATGCGCAACCGTGAATTCGGTTTCAGCCACCGCCGAGTCAAGCCACAGCACGGCGTCCTGCGTTGCGCGCACGGCATCTTCCGCCGGCAACGTGGCGAGCATTTCCTTGACGCTTGCGAGGTGCGCAGCCGCGTCGGCGTCCTTCGCCGCGCCTCCCAGCCATTTCAGCATACTGTCTCCCTGTCACCCACTCCGCGGCTGTAACCGCCGTTCATTTGGGGCCGAATCTGATTGTCACACCAGCGGTTCCACCAGCTTGTAGCGCAGCCAGTCAAAGTCGTATCCACTTTCGATCACGCCGCCCGGCTCCAGCACATGCGTGACCGCCGGCTTGCCGTACATGGCCTCGATCGGCTCCCGCCCCCCCAAGAGATCGTGGCGCGCCACGACATGCAGACTGCCGCTGGGCGAGGCGCGTGGACTGAGCAAAATGGCATGCTGGCGCTTGCTCCCCTGCTCCAGCCCCGAAATTGACCGTACATGCACCGATAGCGGCGATTTTGATATCAGCTGAATGCCAATGCGGTGCTGGCGGTGTTCGTCACCCTTGACGCGGCGGATAATGCCAAGGCTCCACGCCGCATCCATCTCGCCGCGCAGCGCAAGTATCACGCCCACGCGCAGCCATTCTCCCTTGCCCGCCGGCACGATGACGCCATAGCCGCCAGCACTCACGTCCTCGGCCACCCACGAGTCGTAAGACAACGTATCGGAAAAATCCAGCCCTTCGCCGATGCCGGGCTCAATCGCCCCCAGCACATTCTGATAACCGTGCACCACGTGCAGCCGCATCGCCGTGCGCCGCCGCTCATGCGCGCGCGCGGGCATTTCCTTTGCCCAGTTAAACCCCAAGTGCTTCAGCACGCGCACTACCATCACGCCATCGGCGGCAGGCCCGCCAACACCCGGCGGCAATCGTCCCGTGGTACCTACCATCGCTGCCAGGGCCTGCACCGCGGGCCGCGCTTCATTGACGTCGAAGTAGCGCGTCATTTCCGTCACCGGGGTCGAGCGCATCAGCCTCAATGGCGGCCGCCCCCCCGCAAGGTCAAAGCAATAGTCACACCCTTCCCAGGGCTTACTGTCATAGCGGAACTTCGATGTGAATTGCGCAACCAGCCGCTCGGCGACATCCTGCTCTACGGGCGACAGTCCGCTGGGCGAGGCCGCCCACAGCATCATCGCACGCAAAAATTCGTAGCTTTGTGAACTGGTATCGGCGCTGTCCGGATAGAGCGCGATCTGCTTGTCGACCACGCCGGCCGCTTCGGCGAGCAAAGCACAGCGCGCGAACTCCTCCCACAACGCCGGACGCACCACGCCATAGCGCATCAGCACCCATTTCATCTGGTGACGCAGCGCACGCGTGGTGCGCGCCGCGATCACCGGCAGATGCGGCTTTACACTGCCCGGGACGTTCTTGATGTCTTTGGCCTGATCGACACATCCCAGATAGGCGCAGCCCAGATGCGTCCAGAAATCCGTCACCACCTTCCAGGTACGCTTTTCCTGAATGCGGTCTGTATCAGGCAACGTCACGTAGGTTTCAAGCAAACGCTCCTGCGCCTTGCGCGTCGCAATGTCGAGCATGCCCACGAGCTCGAACCGGCGGTCAAGCTTGAACCCTTCGGTTTCAGCAATGGAACCCAGCCAATAGCCCGATTCCTCCAGCATCTTCCACGGATCCTTGGGAAGCCCATCGACGAACTTTTTCGAATCCTTGGGATCCGCCAGGGGGTGATCGACTTTCTCCCCCCCTTTCAGCCAGCTCAGCATGGATACACCGGCAAGCTAAAAGCCCGGGATGCGCGCGTGCGCTGGCCAGCGCTATTGCTGGCCACGGAGCACGCTTCTTTAGTCATCCCAAGGTTAACGGAGATCAACAGAAACTAACCGTAAACTGTTGTAATCATGAGGATTTTAACCCGAACCTGCGGCAACTTCCTACCGCCGTGACGCTTATCGGGGCGCCTCCTGCTCCGGCCAATTCTTGATGTAGCGTTTTAGCAACCGGTTTTCAAAACTGGCTTCCTTGATCGCCGCCTTGGCAATGTCGTGAAACGAGATTACGCCCAGCAATCGCCCGCCTTCCACAACCGGCACGTAGCGAACATGCTGTTGCGTCATGCGATCGCGTACCGATTCGGAGGTGTCTTCCGGCGCGCATACCAGCGGATCATGCACCATCACCGCGCTCACCGGCAGATCGCCCAGATTCCCATGCTGCGCATTCAGGCCGCGCAGCACCTCTCGAAACGTCAGCATGCCGGCCATGCTGGCGCTACCGGCGTTCATCACCACCAGGGAGCCGATGTCGTTTTCCACCATGGTGGCCACCGCGTCTGCCAGCCGCCCCTGTGGCGCAATGCTGTAGATCGTGCCGCCCTTCAGATTCAAAATATCTTTAATTATCATGATCTTACAACTCCAGCGGCGTTGTGGTTGCAACCATATTAGCGCACCCATCCGGGCATGGAAAGGGCAGATACCACAAATGCCACGAAAGCTATAATGGCCCGGCCACTCGCGCTAACGCGTGCTATTCCGCACTGGCTTGCGCTAGGCTGCAGTTCCCCGCACTTCTCCATACACACCCACGCAACCCGGACCCCCAAAATGAGCCAACGCCTGCCTGGCATCACCGACGAAGCCGCCACCGGCCCCACCAAAGACCTTTTCGAAGCCAGCAATATCCTGCTCGGCCGCACCGCCAATCTGCAACGCATCCTGTCACACAGCCCGCTGGTGGCGCGCTGGTTCCTGCCGCTGGTGGCCGCCGTGCGCCAGCCTACCGCCGGCGCGGTGTCCGATGTTCGGCTGCGCAATCTGGCGTGCCTGAAGACATCGACCATCAACAACTGCAACTATTGAACGCAGCACAACAAAGTGCTTGGTCAAGCACTGGGACTCACCGACGCGGAATTCGAGGCGCTACAGGCGGACGACTATCTTGCCAGCCCGCTTTTCACCGCCAAGGAAAAAGCCGTGATGGCATGGTCGGCGGCCATGACACTGAACACCGCCAAGCATGACGACGCCGTGTGGGATGAGCTGCGCAAGCATTGCAACGAGGCCGAGATCGTCGAGGTGTCAATGATGTGCGGCTTGTTCAACATGATCAACCGGCTCAACGATTCTTTCCGCACCGAACTCGAGCCGGAGGAATACAACCGGCGTCAGCACAAGGCCGTCGGGGTCACCGCGAAAGCGCTGGAAGACTATGCGTGCAAGATTTGTGAACGCGCGCGCAATGCGCCGTGATCCGCAATGATGCCGTGGCCACCGGCAGACCTGTAGGGCAGAAAAAATGTCTGGGAATAATTGAATGAAAACAAATACTTACCGACAAGCCGTTTGGGTGGCCTTTCGGGTGGCCTTTCGGGCGGCCTTTTGTGTGGCCTTTACCGTCGCCAGCGCCGTCTGCGCCACAAATGCCGGCGCGGCCTATCCCGACCGCCCGATACGGCTGGTCATTTCCAGCGCGGTGGGCGGCTCGCCCGACATCGTCACGCGGGTGCTGGCGCTGGAGCTGGTCAAGCAAATGGGCCAGCAGATCGTCATCGACAACCGGCCCGGCGCCGCGCAAACCATCGGCACGGAAATGGTGGTGCGCGCCAACCCTGACGGCTACACCATCGGCTACGCCAACGTGGTGACGCTCGCCATTAACAAAACGCTGCTGCCCAAACAGCCTTATGACCCGGACAAGGACTTGGCGCTCATCGGCCAGTTTCTGTCCACGCACAACCTGCTGGCCGTGCACCCGTCGCTGCCGGTGAAAAACGTGCGTGACCTCATCGACCACGCCAAGAGAAACCCCGGCAAGCTGCTGAATGCCTCTGGCGGCAACGGCACCACCGGCCATCTCGGCGGTGAATTGTTCAAGATCATGACCGGTACGCAAATGGTGCATGTGCCTTACAAGGGCAGCCCGCAGGGCATTCAGGATTTGATTGCCGGGCAGGTGCAGGTGATGTTCGACAACCTGACGTCGATTTCGCCCAGTGTGAAATCCGGCAAGCTGCGCGGGCTGGGTGTCAGCGGGCCGAAACGCTCGCCGGTGTTCCCCGATCTGCCGACCATCGCTGAGGCGGGCGTGGCGGGTTACGTGACCACCGCGTGGGGTGGGCTCGTCGCGCCGCTCAACACGCCGCGCGACATCATCAACAAGTTGAATGCCGAGACCAACCGCGCGTTGCAGTCACCGCAGTTGAAAGAGCGCTATGCCGCCATTGACGCCGAGCCGGTGGGGGGCAGCGTGGCCGAGTTTGCGGCGTTCGTGAAGGCAGAGGCGGTGAAGTGGGGTGAGGTGGTGAAGAAGTCGGGCGCAAAACTGGATTGAACCATGAACAATAACTACGACCTGCTGATCCGCAACGCCACCGTTATCGACGGTACACGCGCGCCGCGTTTCGAAGCCGACATCGCCGTGCGCGACGGCAAGATCGCTGACATTGGCAGTTTAAAAAATGCAGGCGCGGCGCAAGTCATCGACGCCGGTGGCTTGATCGCAGCCCCCGGTTTCATCGACGTGCACACGCACGACGACAGGCTGTTGTTTTCCGACCCGGCGATGACACCTAAGGCCAGCCAGGGTGTGACCACGGTAATTGCCGGCAACTGCGGCATCAGCCTCGCGCATTCGCCCAAGGATGGCCAAAAAACACCGCCGCTGGATTTGCTGGATGGCGACGGCGCATGGTTTCGCTTTCCGTCGTTCGGCGCGTATCGCGAGGAGCTGGCTGCCAAACCGGCAGCGCTGAATGCCGCGTGCCTGGTGGGCCACACTACGTTTCGCGTGGCGACCATGGATCGTCTCGACCGTGCCGCCACGCCGGGCGAAATCGCCAAAATGCGTGAAATGGCGCGCGAATCGATGGCCTCCGGCGCGATTGGCGTGTCCACCGGCACGGCGTATCCGCCCGCCGCATCCGCGCCCACGGACGAGATTATCGAAGTGTGCCGCCCGGTGGGCGAATTCGGCGGGCTGTACGTCACGCACATGCGCAACGAAGACGACGCCGTACTCGATTCGATTGAGGAAACCTGCGCCATCGGCAAGGCGCTGAACGTGCCCGTGGTGATTTCGCATCACAAAACCGTGGGCGTCAAAAACCACGGCCGCTCGACGGAAACGCTGGCGCTGATTGAAAAGAAAATGCGCGCGCAGCAGGTGTGCCTCGATTGCTACCCGTACATCGCCTCCAGCACCGTGCTGCGTGACGACCGGCTCGCGCAATCCACGCGCATCATCGTCACGTGGTCAAAACCCCACCCGGAATTCTCCGGCGTTGATCTGGACGAAGTCGCACGGCGCCTCGGTGTGAGCCAGAAAGAAGCTGTGGAGAAAATCCGCCCGGCAGGCGCGATCTACTTCATGCTCGACGAAAAAGACGTGCAACGCATTTTGAGTTTCGACGAAACCATGATCGGCTCCGACGGCCTGCCGCACGACGCCAAACCGCATCCACGACTGTGGGGCACCTTCCCGCGCGTGCTCGGCCACTACGCGCGCGACCTGAAACTGTTTTCGCTGGAAACGGCGGTTTACAAAATGACGGGCTTCCCCGCGAAGCGCTTTGGTTTGTCAGGCCGTGGCGTGCTGCAGGCGGGCGCACATGCGGACATCACGTTGTTTGACCCGAACACGATTATCGATGCTGCTGATTTTAAAAACGGCAGCGCGCCTGCGAAGGGCGTTCACACGGTTATCGTCAATGGTGCGCCGGTGTGGGCTGGGGGCAAATCTACGGGGATACTGTCCGGGAGGTTGTTGACTCGAGGCTAACTGGCCAACGGTTGTGCAAGTAGAAGCTGTAGCATTTCGTCCAAATTTTATTCGAGTCGAATCTGTGGAAATATTTCGTATCTATTTGTTTTTATTAAAATAACTACGACATCGGATCGGAATATTGTGCTGCGTTTTGGATATACAGGTCTAGTTGGGTGACTATCGATGAAAATTGGTACACCCCATAAACTCTTACTGCTTTCAATTGTTCTTTCACCGGTAGTCTCTTACTGTGGTCTCATCGTAACATCCATATTCGCCCACTCCAGCGACACAATGAAGTTCATCGGGATGTGCATGGCTCCAGGCACCTTTCTTTACGTCTGGTGGCCAGGATTTCTCGAGTCTCCACACTTTCTTAAAATCGTAATCGGTGTCGAATTTGTTATTTTTCTGACGCTTGGATTTTTATACCTAAAGGTACGCGCATGGCTTCGCAACTCATAAGCAAAAGTGGGGGAAGCGAAGCACGCGGTCAGGAGAAGCCCAGCACGCGTAGGGCGGGAGGAGCGCAGCGTATCCCGCCTGCCATGTAGCAAACCACCACGGCGGCGGGATACGCTCCGCTTCTCCCGCCCTACAAGTTGTTCCGCTCCAGGAACTACTCCGGTTTTGCTCCCGAAGCCTTGACCACCGGCGCCCAGCGCTCGATTTCCGCTTGCAAGAATTTTGCAAAAAAATCCGGTGATTCTGCCACGGGATCTGCACCGAGTTGTGCGAGGCGCTTGCTGAAATCCGGGTTTTTCACGATGGTGTTCACCGCGCCATTGAGTTTCATTACGATGTCGCGCGGGGTGGCTGCAGGCGCGAGCAGGCCGTACCAGGTGGAGGTTTCAAATTTCGGCACGCCGGCTTCAGCCATCGTCGGCAGGTTGGGCAGCAGCGCCGAGCGTTTGGCGCTGGTGATGGCAAGCGCGCGCAGACGGTTGCTTTGCACGTAAGTCAGCGCAGCAGGAATGTTGGAGATGGAAAATTCCACTTCGCCTGACAGCAATGCGGTGATGGACGGCGCAGTGCCGCGGTACGGCACGTGGGTGATGCCGATGCCAGCCATCACCTTGAGCATTTCACCGGACAGATGTTGCGTGCTGCCGCTGCCTGACGAGGAGTAGTTCATTTTGCCGGGGTTTTGTTTGGCGAAGGCGATGAATTCCTTTACCGTTTTCGGTGGCAGCGACGGGTGCGTGAGCAGCAGGTTGGGGCTGATGGCGAACAGCCCCGCAGGCGCGAAATCCCTCACCGGGTGATAGTTGAGCTTGGGATACAGGCTGATATTCACACCCAGCGCAGCCGAGCTCATGAATAGCGTGTAGCCGTCGGCGGGGGAGCGCGCGATGAGTTCCGCCGCGACGTTCTGCGCCGCGCCTGCACGGTTTTCCACGATCATCTGCTGGCCCAGTGACTTGGTGAGCTCCTGCGCCATGATGCGGCCCATAATGTCGCTGCCACCGCCGGGTGCGTAGCCGACGATGGCGCGTACGGGCTTGGAGGGGTAGCTTGCAGCGGACTCAGCCGCATTCGCCATCGAACTGGCGAAACACGCGCCGCATGAAAGTATCATAACTATTTGTTTCATATGGGTATTTTATTTCGTTTGGCGCAGGGTGCGCCGAAAAAGCGGCGAGTGTACGTCAACTCGCACGCCCTGTTCTGCTTAATTTTTGGATAGCCGGTAAGTCGGAACACGACGCGGTTCCGACGCAAACTTGGCCTATTGGCAATTGCTGCCGGAACCGCTTCGCGTTCCGGCCTGCGATTCGGCCTGCATTTAGTGGTGCAGGATTTTCGAGAGAAAATGTTGCGCCCGCTCCGAGCGCGGCTTGCCGAAGAAATCTTCTTTCTTCGCGTCTTCAACGATTTCGCCGGCGTCCATGAACACCACGCGGTGCGCGACGCGGCTGGCAAAACCCATTTCGTGCGTGACCACCATCATGGTCATGCCTTCCCTGGCGAGCTCGGTCATTACGTCGAGCACTTCGTTGATCATTTCCGGATCGAGCGCGGAAGTCGGTTCGTCGAACAGCATGGCAATTGGGTCCATCGCCAGCGCGCGCGCGATGGCGACGCGCTGCTGCTGCCCGCCGGAAAGTTGCCCCGGATGTTTTTGCGCATGCGCATCAAGGCCCACGCGTTTTAACAACGCCATCGATTTGGCGGTCGCGGCATCGGCCGTGCGGCCCAGCACCTTGATCTGCGCCAGATTGATGTTGTCGACGATTTTCATGTGCGGGAACAGCTCGAAATTCTGGAACACCATGCCGATGCGTGAACGCAGTTTCGGCAAATCGGTGCCCGGCGCGCCGACGGAAATACCTTCCACGGTGATTTCGCCCTGCTGAAACGGCTCCAGCGCGTTGACGGTTTTGATCAGCGTGGATTTCCCCGACCCCGACGGCCCGCACACAACCACGACCTCGCCCTTGTCGACGCGCGTGGTGCAGTTTTTCAGCACCTGGAACGTGCCGTACCATTTGCTGACGTTTTTCATTTCGATCATGAAAGCTACCTTGCTTTTGGACTTGCTTGAGTGATCGTTTCGGTTTCCGTTACCGTCCCACGTTGTAACGCGCCTGCAGCCGCCGCACGAAAGTCGAGCCGGAGTAGCAAATCAGGAAGTACACCAGCGCGGCAAACAGATACATTTCCACCAGCCGCCCGTCGCGGCGCGCGATCTTGCCGGCGGCGCCCATGAAATCGGTGAGGCCCACCACGTACACCAGCGAAGTATCCTGAAACAGAATAATGCTGGTGGTCAGCAGGATCGGGATCATGTTGCGAAACGCCTGCGGCAGTATCACCAGCGTGGTTGCCTGCCGGTAATTCAAGCCCAGTGCGTAGGCGGCACTGACTTGCCCGCGCGGCACGCTCTGGATGCCGGCGCGGATGATTTCGCAGTAATACGCGGCCTCGAACATGGTGAAGGCAATCAGCGCGGAGTAGAACGGCCCGATGCCGGAGGCGTACGGATTGCCGGTGATTTTTTTCATCGCCAGCGGAATCAGAAAATAAAACCAGAAAATCACCAGAATCAGCGGAATCGAGCGCACCAGATTCACATAGGCGCCCGCCGGATAGCTCAGCATTTTGAACGACGACAGGCGCATCAGCGCCAGCAGCGTGCCGAGAAAAATGCCGCCCAGCATCGCCAGCAGAGTCAGCCCCAGTGAAAATTGCATGCCCTCCCACAGGTAGGGCAATGATTTCTGGATAACTTCGAAGTCAAAGCCCGTGAACATGGCTATTTCCCGGCGCCGCCGATATAACCTGGCACGCGCGTTTTGTTCTCCAGCCAGCGCATTGAAAACGTCACGGTCAGCGTGATTAGCGCGTAAATCACGGTGGCAATAATGAAGATTTCAAACGTGCGGAAAGTGTATTCGGAAATCTGCCGTGCCTGCGCGGTGAGTTCCAGCACGCCGATGGTGAGCGCCACGGAAGAATTCTTGAATATGGTCAGAAACTCGGTGGTCATCGGCGGGATGATGATGCGGTAGCTCATCGGCAACAGCACGTGGCGATAGGCTTGAGGCAACGTCAGCCCCATCGCCAGCGCGGCGTTGGTCTGCCCCTTGGGAATGGATTGAATGCCGGAACGCACCTGCTCGGCCACGCGCGAGGCGGTATAAAAGCCCAGGCACAGCACGGCATTCCAGAATTCCGGCATCGGCATTTTGGTTTTCAGCCAGTCGCCCAAGGCCTGCGGCACGATTTCCGGCACCACGAAATACCAGATGAACATCTGCACGAGCAGTGGCACG
This sequence comes from Betaproteobacteria bacterium, assembly GCA_900299145.1. Classification (GTDB taxonomy): domain Bacteria; phylum Pseudomonadota; class Gammaproteobacteria; order Burkholderiales; family SG8-41; genus UBA5216. Next base: position 108,523 of record OMIN01000127.1, read on the forward strand.
TTGCGAAAGAGTTCGACGTACATTGTCGCCGGCACGCGCAGCCACGCCACCGGTACGGTGCGCAATACCCCCAGCACGGAGCCCACGCTAAATGCGATGATCCAGCCGAGAATGGACACCAGTAGCGTCCACTTTATGCCGGAAATCACCCAATCGAGATAAACGCCGCCGCCGGAAAACGCGGGCTGGTTGAGGAAACTGAAATCCATGACAAAGCGACTTTACCGTACTTGCGTTTGATGTGCCGTACGTTCGCCGGAGCCCCGGCGCTATAGCACCAGATCAGTGCCCTCGGCGGGCGCCTCACAAATCACTTTCGATCCCAGCTTGACCAGCGCCTCGCGAGCCTCGTCGAGCTTGGCGTCAATGGCATCGTCGTTTTGATCCGGATCGTGATGGAACAGATGCAAGCGCTTCACTTCCGCGCGCGCGGCGAGGTCGGCCACCTGGCTCACACAGGAATGCCCCCAGTCCACCTTGGAGGGATACTCTTTATCGCGATAGGTGGCATCGGTAATCAGCACATCCGCGCCGCGCACAAAGTTGGCAAGGTTCTGTACATAACGTGCGTCGTGCTGCGGGTGGTTGGGCAGATACAACTCGTTGTCGGTGATGTAGCAAACAGTACGATTGCGGCAGGTGAGCTTGTAGCCCAGACAATAGCCAGGGTGACGCAACAACATGGTGTCCACGCGCACCGGGCCGAATTCCAGCGATTCCTCGCGCAGGTCACGGAACATCAGCCGAGCACCGAATTCGCGCACGGTTACCGGGAAATAGACGCTTTCCATCTGCGCGCTGATGGCCCGCTCGATGGTGAGATCACCCTGATACGGCCCAAAAACTTCGATCTGGTTGCCGCGCAAGTACAGTGGCGTGAAAAACGGCACCGTGTTGATGTGATCCCAGTGCGTGTGCGAAATGAAAATACGCCCGGAAAAGCGCTGCGCGGGCGTTTTCATAATGTGATCGGATAAGCCTTTAACGCCCGAGCCGCAGTCGAACACATAAAGCGGCTCGCCGCCCACATCGACACTGACACACGAAGTATTGCCGCCGTAACGCGAATAGTTTTCGCCCGGCACCGGCAGCGTGCCGTGAACGCCCCAGAAATGCACCGCGACACGGTCCGAGACAATCTCGTTGATCGACTTGAGAAAGGTCTCGCGATTGATCGGTTTGGTGAGATAACCATCCGCGCCCATTTCCTTGGCGCGGCGGCGGTCGAAATCATAACTCTTGGCCGACAAAATCATGATTTTTGTGGAAGCCAGCTCGGCACGTCCGCGCAGGCTGCGCGTCAACTCGAAGCCGTCCATCCCCGGCATCATCAGATCGGTGATGACGCAA